>JAOARW010000111.1 GCA_025210475.1 Carboxylicivirga sp.
AACCTTGACTTTGCTAATGGCTTCCTTCAGATTTGGAGTCACCCCCAACACCCTTGCCAATTGCTAGTTCTTCCTGTCAACTTGGCGAACCCAAGAACGTTTCATCTTGGTAGCATATTACCATGCCCGACATACAAAAAGTGCCGCTGACTTTATCAACGGCACCCTCCATTAAATATTCTATAATTACTGAATCGTTACAACCCAGTCTTTATAAAGCTTACCTTCAGTTACAACCCGATACTTGTATGTATCTGATGACCAATCTGCTAACTCACCTAGTTTTGGTGAATTATCCAATGGCTCGATTGCCTTTCCGGTATGGTAGAAATAAGCTGACAATTGACTTCTTTCTGTACCATCTTTTAATGTGATTGTAATTGTTGCATTTTCACTATCCACATCATAGGCTGAGGAAACAGTCACTTTTGTAGTTCCCATAACTTTTGATCCATCCGGTAAAGTAATTTCAGATTGCTCCAAAGTATATACGAAAACATCGGTTATTTCAGCTTCCATATCCCATTGTCCCTTATCTAAATCAATTCGTGGTTCGCAAGCCACGAAAGCTACCATTGCGATTATAAATATAATATACTCTTTCATAGTTTTAAGTTTAAATCCATCCTGGATTTTGTGTTAATACTACATCTGCTTCACTCTTGTAAAGATCAATTTGACCTTTTGGAACTGGCCATAAATAATCTCTTCCTTCGTCAATTTGATACCCGGCACCTCCTTCACCAAAATCACTTCTAAAACCACCAGGCAATAAATAACCCTGACTATCAACTGTAATATCACCCGGTTCTAACTTACCTTGTGGTCCCCAGTAATCTAAAAACTGTTGAGCTTTAGCTCCTCGTGGTACATTCCCTCTTATCAAATGACCTAACATTCTCCAACGTCGTAAGTCATCATATCTATAGCCTTCTCCGATAAACTCGATTCTTCTCTCCCTTCTTATTTCATTGATTAGTGCAGGCACATTACCATATCTGTTAAAGTAGTTTGCATCCCCTGACCACGCACTAATATTAGCCAATGTTAAATGTCCCATATTGACACGGTCTCGTAATACGTTGATGGTATTATCTATATCTTGCTGACTAACTGAACCTTGCCCTAATCCCTCAAGAATAGCTTTAGCTTCGATATTAGCCAGCAGCACCTCTGCATAACGCAAATGTATCCATCCTGCTTCACCCCAACCTCTATCAGTGTATTCAGTCCTATCGGGTCTAATACCTTTTGCAAACATTAATCCTGTAGGAGGTGCATAATACCAAGCTTTAGAAGTAACAGCTGCCATTTCAATATTATTTTGTTCTGGTATTGCTGACAGATTATCAAACGTTCCCCATTTCTCTTTTGTATAAATAGTTTGTGCCAACCTAGGATCACGATTGGCAATCAAAGCTGCAAAATCATCATCCCCTTGATAATCTCCTGTATTAATCTCCTTTGGTTCACCATTAGCCATTAAATAATCATCAACGGCAGCTTTAGTTAATCCTATTTGGCCACCTCCACCAGCGTAATTTGCCCAAACATGAGCTATTCCCTCTTCTTTATTGTATACCTGATAGTGTAAAACACCAGCAATTGTACTGTAATCTTTTTGATTGAATAATTCCCAGTATTCTTTTCCAGAAGAGCCTTTAAAAACATTACCTCCCAGCTTTGTGATAACCTGATTACTGGCTCCCACTGCTAACTGAAGAAAATCTCTTCCATCCTTTCCATTAACACCATAATCTGTATTCTGATGGTAATATTCCCAGGAACCTTCAAAAAGTGCATATCTTGATTTATAGCCAAGTGCAGCTTCCTTGCTAATGCGTCCTTTATCAACATTATCAATAGTCTTAAGGTTGGCAATAGCCATATCCAGATCTTCCATAATTTTCATAGCGAAATCATAACGTGGCATTCGTTCTTTATAAAGAAGATCAACGTCATCCAAATTTGGCACTGCATCAATAAAAGGAGCATCTCCAAAAGTACTTAACAACCGATAGTTATGATATGCTCTGAAAAAATAAGCTTCTCCTACATAGTGTTTGCCATCTTCTGAAAGAGCAGACATATCATATTTTTCTAGATTCCCTATCATATAATTGATGCTTCTCAACCATCGAAAAATATCATTCCATGTATTACTGTTGTTTCCTGCATCAGAATTCGTACGGAATATTTTGCCATCTGGAAAAGTCATTTCTTTTATTCCTAATGCATTGTCAGAACCATTCTCAACACTATACTTACTGCCCCAACCACGATAGCTGGGAACAGAACCGTAAAATCCATTTGCGTATAGTTTTAAATCATTTTCAGTAGTCCAAAAACTACTGTCGGATATTGCATCTTTTGGCTCTCTTTCCAAAAAATCATCACTACATGCCACTAATAGCCCGGCTATGAGTAGAATATATATAAATATACTTTTCATTTTCTTAATTATTTAGAATTAAAAACCTACATTTAAACCTAACGAAATAGTACGTTGTGGTGGATATATTTGACCACTATTACTTCTCAAAATAACAGGATCTAAATCAAGTTTACTTGCTTTATAGATCATTCCCACATTTTCTATCGAAGTAAAAATTCGACAGTTATTTAATCCGATCTTGTTTAACCAACTTGCAGGCAGATTATAGCCCAATTGTAAAGTTTTAAATCGCATATAAGCACCATTGATTACATATTTACTTTGAGTTTGTTGGTTTTTACCTGACTCACCTCCAAAGTATATTCTTGGGAAATAAGCATCAGTATTTGTCGGACTCCAATAGTCATTATTATGATCAAATAACGAACTGTGCCACTGAGACCCAGTAATTCCCCAGAAATACATACCACTCATAGTCAAATCCTGCTTTCCAACCCCTTCAAAAAACATATTGATATCGAAACCATTCCATTGGGCTTCAAGATTAAATCCATATTGATATCGAGGAGTTGTATTACCTAGATTAACAAGATCTCCTTTGTTATACCACCTACTGTTACCCGAATCAATTTTTCCATCTCCATCTTGATCTTTATATATAATATCTCCAGCATGCCATGATTGAGACCAAAGACGGTGATGCGACGCTGCATTATTATATTGGTTTATATCACTTGCAATACCAACAGTTTCATAACCTAAAATATCACCGAATCGTTCACCAGCCGTCCATATTCCTGAGTAAGATCCCGTGGTATTAGGATATTTAACAACATATCCTATATAGTCGGATATGTTAAATCCTACTCCATACTTAACTTCCTTACCCATGATACTTCCCAATCGATCACGCCAGTTAATGGTTAACTCCCATCCACGGGTCTCACTAACACCGTTATTTGTATCCGGAGGATTGGTACCTAAGACAGCAGATGCCTCTACAGGTGGTGATATTTGATCCTTTATTGTTCGTTGGAACCATTCATAGCTAACATTTAATCGATTATTAAAGGCCGCTGCATCAAAACCGACATTAATAACTTCAGGTTTTTCCCAAGTAATATCAGGACTAAGAATACCCGGCATACTAATTCTTGAAGCATTTTCATTGCCCAGCATTACACCTCCTTTTGCATAATAGTTCATTTGTGGCAAGTAGAGGTAGTTAGCAACATTAGCGTTGCCCAATTTACCATATGAACCTCTTAGTTTAAAAGTATTCACTTCAGCAATTGGCCAAAAGTTTTCTTTTGCCACATTCCAACCTAAACTAAACGAAGGAAAGAAAGCCCATCGTGTGTGAGATGGAAATCTGCTTGATGCATCATATCTACCATTCACTTCTAATAGATACTTCTCCTCATAATTATAATTTACTCTAAAGAAATACCCTTCTGTAGACCAATGTCCAAGAGCATCATCTAAATTAACTGTTCCTGTTGCGGTACTAATCGAAGGCACATTTTGTGTAATTAACCCTGCTTTACTACCATATAAAGTATGATAATTTTTCTCTTCACTCTGATGGCCAGCTAAAACCTTCATAAAATGCTTTCCAAACAAGCGCTCATAGGACATATACGCTTCCATCTGCAAATAATCATCGTTGCGCATTTCTTCTTCTACAGAGTTAGGCATATTACCCCCGATAATATAATTATCCCCAGGCTGTGGAACCTTATAATTGAAACGATTCCTCTTGAATTTTTTGTAGAACTTACTATAAGAAGCACTTCCAACGATATTAAAACCTTCAAAAGGTGTTATCTTCACCTCTAATCTAGATGTTAAATCATCTTGAACGTCATCATAATAACCGCCACTTTTCAAAGGCCAATATAAGTTGTTTCTATGTTCAACGCCATCAGGATTAACCGCTGGTGTGGTTGGCCATAATCGAGCTACCTGATTTAAAACTGTGTTATCATCGATATTTGATCGGGAATAGTTTCGCTGACTATATCTAACATTAGCAGTAGTTTGTACCCATTTGTTAATTTGACTTCGAACTTTAATGCTGAAGTTATAACGATTATACTCATCTTTCGGAACGTGTTTCAATATTCCATTATCTTCTGAATAACCAAAACTTGCATAATAATCCAACTTACCACTTTCCACACCTCCACTAAGTGCCACGTTATGTGATTGACTAAATGAATTATCATTAAACCACTCCTTCATCCAATCGGTGTTTCCGTGAGACTCTGTCCATTGTCTCCATAAACCATCATTACCAATCGTATTATTGGGGCCTGTTCCATTCATATAAGCTTCAATCTTACCCAATGTTTCATCACTAAATACAGCAGGCTGTCGTGCATTATTATACGCTTCGTTAAATGCCTTAGCAAAAGTTAAGCCGTCAACAGGCTGAGGTACATCAGTCATACTCTTCCAACTGAAATTATTGTTATAGTTGATCGACATTTTGCCTTTACTTCCACTCTTTGTTGTAATTATTACTACTCCGTATGGTGCACGGGAACCATAAATTGCACTTGCTGAGGCATCTTTCAATACCGAGATACTTTCAATATCTTCTGGATTTAAAACATCAGGATTTTGCTCAATTCCATCAACCAAAATCAAGGGTTGTTTTGTTGTCGCAACTACATTTCCCCATTGGTCTTTCGAAAGTCCTGTAAACCCCCGTATATTCCAACTTGCCGAAGAACCTGGCGCTCCGTTCGTTTTTGTTACATTCAAACCCGCAACGCGGTTCGATAAACCATCGGCTACATTAGTAATAGGGCGACTCTCCAAAACATCTCCTTCGATTTGAGAAACTGCTCCGGTTGTGTTAATTTTCTTTTGAGTTCCATAACCAACAACTACAACTTCATCGATATTTTCCATATCTTGTAGTAAAACAATATCAATTGTTTTTCGTCCGGCTACATTAATGTCCTGTGTTTCGAATCCAATAAACGAAAAACTTATAATCGCATCACTATTACTTACCGATAGACTATAAGAACCATCAACACCTGTAATAACCCCATTTTGTGGATTACTTTTTTCGAATACATTAACACCAGGAATGGCATCACCATTTTTATCTGTTACAAGCCCTTTAATGGTTTCTTTTTCTTGCTGAGCGCTGCTTTTATTGGAATTAGATTCTGCTGCTAAAATAATCACATGATTATCTATAAGTTTAAAAGTCAGCCCAGTTTGATCAAGAAGATCCGATAATACATCATTTAAGCTTTGCTCGGAAGCATCAATTGACACATGACCAATTTTACTTAATTGCTCATCTTGGTAAAAAAACTTTAACCCAGCCTGATGTTCGAGCTGTTTAAATACTTCCTGAGCGCTAACATCCTGCATCTTTAGAGTTAACTTTTCTTTTTGTCCATAGCTCTTAGCGGACATTTGCAGGAATCCGATTAAAAGTAGTAAAAAAGATAGTTTCATAACACGCATCATTCGTTTTATTCCATGGGTTTCCCACCTCATGAAAAATTGATTTTTTTTCATAACTTTGTAGTGCTTTAATATTTAAAATTTAGGCTTAAACTGTTGTTGGTAGCAACAGTTTTGATAAACGGGAAATCTGACCATTTCCCGTTTTTTAATTTTCTGTCTACATATTAATTAATTTTTTCAAGTTTCACAATTCCGTTATTTATCTCAAAATTAAACGGTAAAGTCATTTTTAATATATTAAGTACCTGACTTAGTGACAAGTTATCAAATGTTCCTGAATAGTGAAATTCAGCAAAATGATTGGCATCGTAAACAAACTTCACTCCATAAAAACGTTCCAATCGATAAGTTAGCTCCGGAAAACTTACACTTTCCAAAACTAAAATACCTTCTTTCCACTCTTTAACAATTGCCACATCAACTTCCTGTACTCTATATGATTCATTGTTTCTATTCAGAATGTATTGTTCTCCAGGCTCAAGTACTCTTGATGTATTTGAATTAGTTCCTATGATTTCAACTTTGCCTTCTGTCAGTGTGGTGCTGAATAAACCTTCACCCTCATAATTTCTCACATTAAACTTCGTTCCCAACACTTTTACGTGTGTATCACCTCCATCTACAATAAAAGGATATGATTCATCATGTGTCACTTCAAAATAGGCTTCCCCATCACATTTAACAATTCGCTTACTTGACCATTCAGATAAATTATAACTTAATTTGGTATTTGAATGCAGCCACACATGGGTTCCATCTGGCAAAATCGTTTGACTTTTCTGCCCATTAGCTGTCATTACCATTAGTTCTCCGGAATAAGAATCCGTTTTTGACAACCAACCGATACTGGTGCCAATGGCAATTAACAATAAAATAGCAGCAGCAATCTTCCAAAATATCGTTATGTTAGGTCTTCTGATAACGCTTAGGTCTTGACGCATCCGGTAATTTAGTCGCTCGATAAAACTATCTGATGGTATATGATTACTTTTTATAACATCAGCACCCCAAATGTTTTCGAGATTTTCTAAAGCCTGTTTGTTCTCAGGTTTCTCTGAGCCCCACTTATCAATCGACTTTTTATCAAAATCGCTTGCTTCATTAATTAAATAACGCCCTATTTTCTCTTCTAAGTTCATATTCCTTTGTATCCTCTTTCAACAACAGGACACAAAAAGAACTAAAAGTGCCTAAAGAAAAATGCACTTTTTTTAAAGTTTTTTTACACCAACAACATAAACGCTTGTAGATCAACCCGATTCGACCCTTTCTTTAGATCAATATTAAGAGCTTTAGCGATACGCTCAACGGCTATCGCCATTTGAGCATCAATTGTTTTTACTGAAATATCTAAAATACTTGCCACCTCTTTTCTACTTTGTCCTTCCTCGCGAAGCAACTTAAATATCATCTTACACTTTGGAGGCAAGGCCTCAATGGCGCAATTAACCTGTTCTATAACTTCCTTACTAATGATGGTTTGTTCTGGATTAAGAACAATTGGAGCAAGCTCTATATTGTTGTTTTCTATGAGCTTAAGGACATCACTTTTACTTTTTCGAAGGTAATTTAGAGCTTGATTACGAACTAGTACATATGAATAAGTTTCGAAATTACGAATAGATAATAACGTTTCACGTTGATGCCACAACTTTAAGAAAGCATCCATAACGAGTTCTTCCGCAATTTCCTTTTGTTCGATAAATGAACAGGTGAAATTCATTAACCGGTTATAATATTGAGCAACTAACTCTTTAAACGCAGTTTCGTCTGATTCACTTATTTTTTTTAGTAAAAGTTGTAGCTTATCCATTCTATTATTTGATGCTCAAATATAAATGATTTTTTTAGCACCATCCAATAAAATAGTTTGGGGTAACGAAAAGTAATTAACTTATCAATGGTTTAACCACTCTTTAAAAGCGCCTGCTTTTGCTCGACTAATCATGACCTTATCATTAAGACTATTGACTAGTTTAACAACCAATTTACCACTAAAATAACTTTCAAATTTTTCGATCGCATCCACATTTACAATTGACTGTCGGTTGCTTCGGAAGAACATTTCAGGATCTAATTCTTCCTCCAGCTTATCTAGCGACTGGCTCAAGATATGTTGACGTCCGTCGTAGGATACGGCAAAGGTAACACGTGCGTCGAAATAGAAATAGGCAATATCTTCTACCCTTAACTTAAAAAATGATTCGCGCTTTGAAATTAGGAAACGCTTGCGATAGCCGCCCTGGGTTCGAGCAATGGAACGCGCTAATTCCTGGTAATCTATCTGATCCGATACGGGTGTTTTTTCTTTTTCTTCTTCGTGAACCTTGTTTATGACTTCCACCGCGCGCTCAAACTTATTAATGGCACGCTCCAGCTCCTCTTGTTTAATTGGTTTTAACAGGTAATCGATGCTATTGAGATGAAAGGCTTTTAGTGCAAATTCATTATAGGCTGTTGTGAAAATTATGCCACTTTCTCTAACCTCTACCTGATCGAAAATTGAAAAACAATTGCCATCAGCCAACTCAATATCAAGAAAAATAATATGCGGATGTTCGTTAGTATTTAAGTATTCAACCGTTTCGCCAACACCTTGCAGCATTGCCTGAATATTCCAATCCGGACGAAAATCGCTAATCATATCACGCAACATTTCTCCGCTATGAATTTCGTCTTCTACAATAATAACATTTACATCCATCATCATGCTTGT
The DNA here is from genome assembly GCA_025210475.1 of Carboxylicivirga sp. Lineage (GTDB taxonomy): Bacteria > Bacteroidota > Bacteroidia > Bacteroidales > Marinilabiliaceae > Carboxylicivirga. Next base: position 8,607 of record JAOARW010000111.1, read on the forward strand.
CTATTTTTTAATCAGAGGTAATTCTACTCTAAATTCATCGTCGCCTTTGATAATCACAACTTCTTTATCCGTTAGTAATTTATAACGTTCGCGTAAATTACTTAACCCGGTATTAGTCGAATATGTTGTTGATTTTGTATTTATATTATTACTTACCACCACTTTTCCGTTTTGAGTAAACATTTTCATTTTAAGTGGCGATGCCTTTGTCGCAACATTATGCTTAACTGCATTCTCCAGCAAAACCTGCATGCTCAATGGTGGTAAATGCCAATCGAAATATTCTTCCTCAAAGTTACTCTCAACCTCTAATCCTTCTCTTAAACGTTCCTTATGAAGTGCCCCGTATGCTTTCAAAAAATTTAACTCATCAATCAGTTTTATGGAGATATGCTTATTACTCTGCAGCACATATCGATAGACATCAGAAAAGTTAATCGCAAACCTGATGGCTGCATCTTTATCCTGCCTGATAATAGCTATTAGCGTACTTAGGTTGTTAAAAAGAAAATGTGGATTTACCTGATCCTGCAACGCCCGGTAGTCCTGTTTTAATTTATCTTGTCGCAGACGCTCTACCTCAATCATCACTGCACTTAAACTTTGATGATAGTTATAGGCAAAAAGCAACACGACATAAATAGTAACAAATAAAATGCAAATTACCAAACTGACATTATAAGCCAAATCGGTAAAAGGTTCGCCTGATTCAATCCATGGTTTAAATAAATGAGCCATCATAATGGCGACATAAAACCAAACTATTGAGAAACACAAAAGAAAAAATATGCGTCCGCGAGTATGAGTATGCCAGGGATGCTTACGGGCAATTAACTTATTGAAGGCAAAGATTCCTTCACTAATAAAAACAAACAGCCACACAGTAAATAAATAGCCCTTCAATTCAAAGGTTTCTTCCACAAATAAAGTTGAAGTCACAATGAGGTGAAAAATACTTCCCATTGCAATTTCAAACAGCAATCGTGTTCGATAGTTGACCAACTGAATCGTTCTCTCACAACAAGACTTGTCTCTTAATCGTTTCTCTAAATTTTTCATTTGAATCGTCGTATCCCACTATTTATTTTGTCATAAAGGTAGTGAGCCATTTTAACTTTTTAAAATTAACTCACTACCAATAGAAACACTATTTATTGGTTAAGGATAGATCGTTGTTTAATTGACCAATACCTTTGAAGTATGCTGTTTTAGCAATTTCATAGCTTGCCAGAGCATTTAATAATTCTGCATTCGCATTCTGCCAGGCTGCCTGAGCGTTCAATACATCTGTCGTTGTATTAAGCCCTGCCTCAAAACTGGCAGTTACTTCAGACAATGACTCATCGGCCTCATCTTTGCTTTTTCGCGCTAATAAAATGGCTTCGTAGGCTTCATTTACCCGAATCATATATTGCTGCACTTCGAGTTGAACAAACTCTTTTGTCTCGTCTAATTGCAATCGAGCCTGTTCTACCCTTAATCGCGCTGCATTTTTCTTGTGTTTCTTCTCACGCCAGTGAACTAATGGAATGGATAACTGGGCTGAAGCTTGGGTTAACGTTTCGCCGTCGAATACGTCGGGCACCTCGGTATAACCATAACTTACCTGCGCACCTAACTGAGGTTTATAAGCACTCATGTCGGTTTTCTTCTGTAATTCAGATATACTTACCTGACCATCCAGCATCTTTATCTCGCTACGGTTAAGTAAAGCCTGATCAACACTATTACTCATCACCAATAGTGACGGGTCATTATTCAGGGAATCTGACACATCGATATTGGTGTTTAAATCCAAACCTACAATCTGACACAGATTCATTTTCATGATTTTAAAAGCATTCTCAGCCTTCATCAGGTTTAATTGTGCTTCATTTTTCTGAACTGTCACAATCAGTTGCTCACTTTTAGGTGTTAAGCCCAACTCATACATGTAAGTCATTTGCTGCTCCAGTGAATCAAGCATTTCAAAATATTTATACGCAACTTTCAGTTGCTCTTTAAAAGCTACAATTTGCCAATAGGCATTGTCGGTATTATAAACAACTTCGTCGCTTTGCAATTGATAGGCCTGCCCGGCAATTTCAACTCCTTTATCAGCCATTTTATTGGCATATCGGATTTGACCACCTGCATAAATCGGCAATTGCATAGCCACCTGTCCGTTATAATATTTTAGTTTTTCGGTATTTAATTCCATTCCCGGAAACCCCACGGTATTTCCGGTTTCATTACCTCCCGCATCCATCACCGGCAAAGAAAAACCTGGAATGCTGATGTTTTCCATGCTTGGGATAAATATAGCGGAAGCAGTACCATCAATACTGGGTAAATAGGCTGTACGTGCTTCTTTCTGCTGTGCCTCAGCCTCCTGATATTTTAATTTGGCTGACTTTAAGGATTTATTATAATCCAAAGCCATTTGTCGACTTTCCTCCAGGGAAATCTGCTGCTGGGCAATTGCCTGAAAGCCGATTATTAATGTGAATATGATTATTATATGCTTCATGTCATTAAGTTTGTTTTCATCTGTTTAAATATATTTTCATTGGTCAGATGGAACTCGCAAATTAATTCAATGATTCTCCTGTGTGTAAGTTGAATAATTGAATTTGCATAGTCGTTTCATTTACCCCAATTAAGTTTGATTATTTCGGGGAACTATAATGGTCAGGATTTATTGATTCAATCAAAGTTGAAAACAAAGGAGCCATCCAATGCCGTTGCATTGGAACGACTCCTTCTCCTAACCTATACATGAAAAAAATTATTCTTCTGATTCAAGTTTACAATGCAAAGCTTTCGTATCTACACGATATATTACAGCATATAGCACTGGTATAACAATTAGGGTAATTACCGAACCAACCAACAGACCGAACATGATGGCAATGGCCATGGTACTAAACATCGGATCGAAAATGAGTGGCAACATTCCTAATATGGTTGTTAACGACGCCATCATAACCGGACGAACCCTTGATATTGTGGAATCGATAATGGCATGCACCTTCTCTTTACCCTCTTTGATTTGTAAATTAATTTCGTCGAGCAGAACAACGGCGTTTTTAATCATCATACCCATCAGCCCCAATGTACCTACGATCGAGAAGAAGGTAAAGTAAGCGCCTGTTATAAGGAAACCTAAGATCACTCCTATAAATGCTAAAGGCATGATTGAAAAGATAATAACCGGCTGACGGAAATTATTAAACAATCCAATAACGATGATAATCATTAACAGGGCAGCCAAAGGCATGTTCTCGGCTAATCCCTCATTGGCATCCTGACTACTTTTGTGATCGCCAAGCCATTCCAATGTGTAGCCTTCCGGCAATGGAATAGCCTCAATTTTTGCCTGCAATGCACTAAACAATTCAGGTGGAGATACGCCCATTATCGGATCGCATTGTGCCCGAATGGCTCTTTGATTATCGTATCGTTTAATGATACTGCTTTCCCACCTTACATCAATCGAATCAACAACCTGGCTAAGCGCAACACTCTGAGGAAGGCCTGACCAAACCGGTATTGATTCCAACTGTTTTATGTTTTGCTCAATGGTTTTATCCAGTTTCAACATAACTGGCAATTGGTAATTGTCATCATAGAAGATTCCAACCGGCATACCACTCGAAGCAATGGCAATTGCATTCGCCACATCATCGCGGTTAATCATTAACTCACGTGCACGATCTTTTGAATAAACAGGCTTAAGTACCTTAGCCGGATTCTTCCAGTCATTGGTAACGAATGTCGCTTTGGGCTCCTGGCGCATAATATCGTTGGCCTGCTCTGCCAGGTTGCGCAATACATTTTCGTCGGGCCCGGTAAACTTAGCCTCTATCTTAAAATCTCCACCAATTGCAACATAGGTTCTTACACGTGCAAAAGCCGACGGATAATTTTTTGAAACATAACTCTGTAACTTCTCGATGGTTTCATTAATCAACTCCTTATCATCGATAGAGATAATTAATTCACCATAACTCAGGCTTAATCCGTTCATCGGACGCATCAGCGTGTAACGTGCAGGAGTACTGCCCAGTCCGGTTACAACCGAATTGATATTTTCCCAAGGGGCAATCGTTTCTTGAATTTCATCCAGGTCTTTCTCTACCTGACTGATATCTCTACCTTCCGGCAAGCGATATTCAAGAATAAACTGATCGTACTCGGCACCCGGGAAGAAGTTTTGTTTAATAAAACGGAATGACCAAAATGAAAGTACTAATACGGCAACTGTACCAATTACAAACATGGATTTGTGCCACAATGCAAACTTTATAAACTTACCAAAACCCTGGTAGAATTTACCTGCATAAGGATCATTGGATTCGTCAGTTTTTCCCTTTTCTTTTTTCTCTTTATAAAAGAACTGGGCATGAAAAGGCGTTTGAATCATTGCCAATACCCAGCTGACAAATAAGGATATGGCCAATACAAAAAACAATGGACGTAAAAATTCACCTGCTCCGGTACTATTAAAAGCCAAAGGCATAAAGGCCAAAATAGCAACCAATGTAGCTCCCAATAAAGGCATGGCCGATTTCTTGGCTGTACTAACAAATGCCTGGCTTCTATTTATTCCCCTTTTCAGGTCGATTAAGATACCATCGGCCACAACAATGGCATTGTCAACCAGCATTCCCATGGCGATAATGATAGCAGCCAATGACACACGGTGTAATTCAATGTCGTAGGCCGACATTATTATGAAAGTTGCCAGAATGGTAAATACCAATCCACTGGCGATTAATAATCCGGCCCGCATACCCATGGCCAGAAGCAGCACCACAATTACAATGATAACCGACTCCACAAGGTTAACCATAAAATCATTAATGGACTCATCAACATTATTGTGCTGATAGAAAACCTTATGACATTCAATACCCACTGGTAAGTTTGCCTGTAACTCGGCCAGACGCTTTTCAAGTGCTTCACCTAATACGATTACATTACCACCCGATTCCATGGAAACAGCTAAACTAATGGCTTCCCGGCCATTGTACTTCAGCTTTTGTATCGTTGGTGTAAAAAACTCACGTTCAACCTTTGCAATTTGTCCTAAACGGTAACGTCCACCATTGGGCAGTTTAACTTCAAAATCGCGAATTTCATCGATGCTTTGAAACTTTTTCCCGATGCTGATACGGATACGCTCACTTCCTGATACAAAAGTACCCGGATTAACAATGGCTCCCTGATCATTAAATGCCTGGAAAATCATCATTGGGTTAATACCCAAAGAAGCAAAATACTCGTTATCAAAACTGACATTAATAACCTCGGTGCGCTTACCAAATACCTCGATCCGTTTGACACCATCAACCAGCATCAGTTCCTGACGGACATAATCCACATAATCCTTAAACTCGTTGTATTCGTAACCATCGTTCGATATGGCAAGGAAAATACCTGATACATCACCAAAGTCATCATTTACAATTGGCTCACCGGCACCGGCAGGTAAGTTGCCTTTAACGTCGTTAATTTTTCTTCGCAGGTGATCCCATAACTGGGGCATCTCCTTGGTTTTAACACCTGACTTTATATTTATGGTAATTTCAGAAAGACCTGCAATTGAGCGCGATTCAACCCAATCAATGTTCTCTAGTCGCTGAATGGCTTTTTCTAAAACATCCGTTACTTCCTGCTCAACCTCTTCGGCCGAGGCTCCCGGATATTGGGTGATAACAAGTGCAGCCTTTACAGGAATCTCCGGGTCTTCGAGCTTACCCATCGAATCGAAGGAGAATATTCCTCCTAAAATCAAGGCAACAAAAATGAAGCTCAAAAAGGCTTTTTGAGATAAAATCTTTTCTAACATTTTCTTTGATCTATAGGTTTGTATTCTCCAGTATCCTTACTTGTTGAGACTCAGTTAAACTGTAAACACCAGCTGTTACAATGGTTTCATTGCCTTGCAGACCTGATTTAATCGATATCAAACCATCGTTCTCGATTTTACGAACCTTAACAGCCTGACTTTTAACCGATGAAGTTGATTGATTATAAACCCATACAAAAGCCTTGTCGCCATTATAATAAACCGATTCAACCGGCACCATAACAGAATTTGTGTTCGCATTAGTGGTTTTTACTTTAACCTTTGCCGACATACCTGGCTTTAGTTCGTATTGCGATGGATCTTCAACCATTAATCGAACATCAAACATGTCGTTACCATTTGCTTTTTCGTTAACCGACAAAACTTTAGTAGCCACGTTATAAGCATTGGCATTGGCCACATCAATGGTTATTTCAGAAAAATTCTTTGCTTTATTTACTTTACTTTCTGGTAAACTAAAAACCACCTCCAAATGACTTACATCAAGCAGTGCAAAAATAGGTTGACCCGGTGCAACGTTTTCGAAGTTCTCGATGTGTCTCAGGTAAACAAAACCATCAAAAGGCGCTCTCAACTCCGTATCATTCAAGGCATTCTCAGCCGCTTCAAATGCACTCTTGGCAGCTAAATAACCAGCTTCCAGTCTTTCAAGCGTGTTAACCGGCAGTTTATTCTTTGCGTATAACTCTTTGTATCGGGCATACTCGCCTTCAACTTGTTTATACTGGGCTTTTGCCGACTGTAACTGAATTTTATAATCACGCGGATCGATGCGCGCAATCACTTGATTCTTTTTTACCTTATCGCCTTCATTAACAAGTACATTATATACCTGACCAGCAACTTTGAAGGCAACATCTACTTCCTTGTTTTCTTTCAATTGTCCATGAAAGATAAGTTCATCATCATTGGATGCCTGACCAATACGCTTTACTTTCACGTAGCGGTGGCTTTCAACTTTTGTCTCTTTTTCGGAGCTGCAGCCAATAACACTGAATCCTACGATTAAACCAGCAAGAAAAACGCGTAACACTTGTTTTGTCATGATTAATTTCAATTTGTAATCTATTTCCTATGAAGTTTCCAAAAGACAAAAGTACCGGATAAGCAAGCGGTGAATCGGCTATTATGTACGAAGCTGCAATAATAGGGTACCAAGCGGTAGCTCTACCGTTCAAAGCAAAATGATGTTGTACAAAAAAGGCCCTAATTTCTGAGAATTAAGGCCTTTTTTTGAATTCTTTTTTATCTTATTTGGCAAATCGCATGCGGTAACGAGGGGCAATTTTACCCTCGGCAATTTTATTTAATTTTCCTTTTATTAATCGTTTTGCAATACCCGATAAATGGTCAACATACAATATGCCTTCCGTGTGATCATACTCGTGCTGAATTACACGTGCATTATATCCCGAAAATGTTTTGGTATGTTTTTTAAATTCGCGATCGTAATATTCAATTTCAATGGCCCATGGTCGTTCAACCTCTCCACTTAATTCAGGTACACTAAGGCATCCTTCATTATCTGACCATACCTCATCCGATTCTCCAATTATCTGTGCATTAATAAAAGTCTCTTTTATAGGAGCTTCATCTTCAAACAGATCTTCGCGATCTTCCTCATTCATCCCTTCATGAACCTGAACCGTATCAACAGTAAATAAGCGTATAGCCTTATTAACCTGCGGCGCTGCCAAACCAACTCCTCCTGTTTCATACATGGTTTCCCACATATTGTCGATCAAATTTTCAAGCCCCTCGTAATCTTTTGTTATTTCATCACAAACTTTTCGAAGCACCTTGGTGCCATATGCTGTAATTGCTAATGCCATTTAACGTGTTTTTTGGATTTCCGCTGCAAAAATAGTCTTTTTAGCATAAACCAAAATGTTGATGAAAAGTTTATTCGATTAACTATTACCCTTGCGAATGGTAAACCAAAATTCGGCTCCGGCCCCTTTTTCACTGATCACACCAATTTGTCCTCCATTTTTCTCGGCAAACTCTTTGCAAATAATCAAGCCAAGGCCGGTACCTTTCTCGCCCTCGGTACCATCCTTTTTGTGTTTTTTATCAATGCAGAAAAGATGTTGTTGTTCCTCGGCATCAATTCCCGTTCCGGTATCAATAACACTTACCTTCCAAAAACCATCAAACCCTTGCACCTTATATCGAATACTCCCTCCCGAAGCGGTAAACTTTACTGCATTACCACTTAAATTTCGGATAATGGTATTAACCGTATTCCGATCGCCGCGCGCCATAACACCATCAGTACTATTGTTTATTAGCGTCAGGTTTTTCTTTTGCGCCATTACTTTATACAGATTAATGTTTTCAATAATTAATGTCGACAAATCAAAATCTTTATCCGCAAAGCAGATTTTACCCCTTTGTGAGCGCGACCAGGTCAGGAGATTCTCCAGTAGATTATAGATGTGCTTTACCGAGCTATTTATTCGCTTAACGCCATGGCGTTTATCTTCATCATCTGTCAATTCATAGTTTTCGTCCAACATATTACTGATTGACATCAGGCTGGAAAAAGGATTTTTTAAATCGTGCGAGATAATCGAAAAAAACTTGTCTTTGGTTACATTCATTTGTCGCAAATTCTCTTCGGATAATTGTAATCGCTTGTTGGCTTCTGAAATTTTCTCGTTTTGTAATTGCAAAAGCTTATTCATTTTTGCCTTCAATAACAGGCGATAAATAAATACAATAAAAACACTCAACAGGACAATTTCAAGCAGAATAAACCATGATGTTTGCCAAAACGGCGGATGAATGATAATGTCCAGTGTTGTGATGTCCTCTCCCCAAACACCATCGCTATTGGTTGAAGCTACCTTAAACTGATAATCGCCCGGCTTAATATCGGCAAAGGACACATAATTTCGATAGCCGGCTTTGGTCCATTGTTTGTCGGCCGGTGATAGCTGAAAAGCATATTGTGTTTTTGAAGGGTAAAGGTAATTTAGCCCCGAATACTCAATGGCAAAAAAGCGCTGCGAATAATCTAATTCAATACGGTCGGTATAGCTTATGTTGGCAGACAAGGTATATTGCTCACTGCCTGCTTCTGCTGAAGTTTGATCCTTTAAGCGCGACATCGTCTGCACTTCGTTACCCAGGACTTCCAAACGGGTGATAACCGGCTTGCTTACATAGTTATTGACTGATAAAGCAACCGGATTAAGTACATTCAGTCCATACACCCCTCCAAAATACAAGCGCCCGGAGTACCCTTTATGAAAAGCACCACCATTGAATTCGTTACTTTGCAAGCCATCGCTTACATCGTAATTCCAGCAGTTCATATTTTTCGGATTAACACAGGCAATACCGTGATTGGTACTCATCCACAATTGCCCCGTATCATCAGGCAGGATGCTATAAATAACCTCATTGGGCAAGCCATCCTTCATACCATATATTTTTATTTCATCCGTTTGGGGATTGAGCACATTCAACCCTTCATTGGTACCAATCCAGATTAGCCCCTTATGATCCTGATAAAGACTAAAAACAATGTTATTACTCAATCGCTTACCTTCTTCCAGCTCATTTGTGTAATGAACAAACTCACCCGTTTCTGGATTCAAGCGATTTAAGCCTCCGCCGTATGTTCCTATCCACAAGTGTCCATTCTGATCTTCCATAATGCTGGCATACACAAAATTATTGGAAAGGGAGTTTTTATTATCCGGGTCGTTTTTAAAACGTTCAAATGATCCACTTTGTCGATCGAATAAATTTAATCCATCGCGCGTGCCAACCCATAAACGGCCTTTGCTGTCTTCAAACACAACTCTGACAGAATTATTACTCAAGGAGTTTGGCTGATTGCTCCGATGACCAAAGCGAGTAAAACGATTACCATCCGGGTTAAAACGGTTCAAGCCCCCTCCATCTGTTCCGATCCAGATTATACCTTCACGATCCTGATAAACCTCGCGAACCGAATTATGTGAAAGAGAAGATGCATTGTTTCTCTGGTGCTGAAAATGTGTATAACTATCGCTACGCGGACAATAATGACACAAGCCCTTGTCATTGGTTCCAATCCACAAACAACTATCTGCAGTTTCAAGCATGGTCCAGATAAAGTTACTTGGCAAACTATTATTGTTTAGAGGATTATGCTTAATCAAATCAAACTTATTGGCTCCGGCATTAAATATATTGATTCCAGCACCATAAGTGCCTAACCAGATGTTTCCACTCTCAGCATCGGGAAAAATACAATTAAAGGCATTTTGATTCACACTCTCCTTATCCGTTGGGTTGTGAATACATTTTGTTACCTGAAACTGTCGATCGATAACAAACAAGCCATCTCCATGGGTGGCGTACCATACCATGCCTTCCGGCGATATCCACAGACTTTTTCTGGAATCAATGGCTAAGCTATTGGTTGAATTAGCTGTATGAATTAATTTCTTAGCCTTGCCTTTTTTAATAAATAAAACCCACAACCCGTCATTGGAATTGATCCACAAACGTCCGGAGGTATCAAAAGCAATACTTTCGATCCCATTAATTTTATCAATTGGAAACGATTCAACGGATACAGTCGTGTGTAAATCGATTTTTACAATAGAATTATCAGATGCCGCGTAAATAACATCGCCATCCACACAAATATCAACAACTTCAAAGTCCAGCATTTGATCGATGCTATCGGCCCCTTTAAGCTGATACAATCCTGTAGATGTGGCCACCAACATGGTGTTGTTAAAAGCTAATAACTTATTAACCGCCTCCAATTGGGTAAAATGAGATGATTCAAGGGTTTGTGCATCAAATATGCTCAGCCCATCTTTTGTTCCAATATAAACCTGACGGTTAAATGTTTCAATGTTGGTAATGGTGTCATTCAGTAGCTTTTGCTGTTCATCTCTTCGAAATGTGATAAACTGTTCGTTTTGCGGGTTAAAGTGTGACAAACCATTTCTTGAACCAAACCATAAATTACCAAGTTCATCTTCTTCAATATGCTCAATCCATTTATAACAGATGCTGTTTGGATTCTTTACATCGGTTCGATAAATTTTAAACTGGTACCCATCGTATCGATTTAAACCATCCTCTGTACCAAACCACATAAAACCTTTGCTGTCTTTGTTGATGCAGTATACAGAGCTCAGCGACAAACCATCGTTAATGGTAATGCTTTGAAACCTCATTGGCGAATGTTGTCCAAAACCTAAATTAAGGCAGAGCAGAAAGATAACGATAAGAGACAGCTTCTTCATTTTAACCGGGTTAGTTATACGAAATCCTAAAAAGCCAAGTCAATATGGGAACTGAAATCTAAAGTAAGATTTGGTCATGAAGAATGCAAAGATTTGGCAAACTATTTAAGTATTTGATACTCTGCTTTGTTAATCAACCCAAAAATGGCCTACCATATAGGTTCTTGCTTTGCCACTTATTAAAACCCGATTTTCAACCTGTTGGCAAAATAACATGCCTTTTCTTTCGGAGAGTTGCATCGCCACCATATTTTTCTTTTCCAATTGCTGCGACCAGTATGGAATTAGCGTACAATGTGCCGATCCGGTAACCGGGTCTTCCAGTATGGTTGCCTGCGGAGTGAAGAATCGTGATACAAAATCGCAACCATCACCTTTGGCAGTGGCAATAACACCGCCTGTCCCCAGATTGATTTTATCGAATACCTCACGATTAATATCCAGATCTTCAATCATACTTTGCGAGGGATAGACCAATAAATAATCGCGCGCCATCATCACCGTTTCCGGCTGAATATTAAGGGCATCCTTTATTTCCTTGGGTAATTTCGTCGTCACAGCTTCACGTATCGGAAAATCAAGCGTCAGAATATCAGCCTGGCACTCTACCCTCAGTTCGCCACTGGCAGTATCAAATATAATAATGTCGGCATCGTAATCGAGGTGTACCTTTAATACATAGGCCGCAGCCAAAGTTGCATGGCCGCACAAATCCATTTCCAGATCGGGTGTAAACCAGCGCAATTGAACACGATCCTTATTTTTGATGAAGAAGGCCGTTTCAGCCACAGCATTCTCCCTGGCAATTTTTAATAATATTTCGTCGGGTAACCAATCTTCAAGTGGCACAACACAGGCCGGATTTCCTCCAAATACTTTATCTGTAAAAGCATCAATCTGATATACTGATAGTTTCATGTGTTTATCCTTTACTTTCATTTGTCACATGGAACTCTCAAGTAAATTTTATCATCCTCCTGTCTGAAAATTTGGATAATCAAATTTACATGGTCGTTTCATCTCCTTAATTTATTTTCCACGGTCATAACCTCATCCTGTCAATGAATCAGGTCGTTCCTATAATTATTCTCACACTCACGGGACAAATAAAATACTACATTGTCTTTAAAATGGCAAATGATTAATGCCTGCCATTAACTTTCCATCTGGCAAATAAGCTAATAGCCACTTGCTAATGGCTATTAGCTAACACTATAAACCGCTCCAAGCACAAAGTCAAAGACGTTCTCTTCACCCAGTCGAAGAGCGTTTAAATATTAGTATTACACTAAAATGCATGGGACACAGAGTAGAAATTTTAACTTATTGGTTTCATTCATCCTGTCGATCAATCATTTGTCTTGCATCTTATATCTTTAGTCTTTTATCTTTAAATAAAATCTATCGATCTCTTGCAACAAAAGACTTTTTCAATACCAAATAAGCTATCAGATAAAAGCATGCAGCCATTGCCAAACCAGAACTGAATCCCCAGGTAAACACCGGCAGAAGAACCAAAGTACTGCCAATAACCGAAGCCGCCCCATTAATGGCAAAACCCCAATCAACCAGTTCACCAGATTTTGCACTGCCTTTTACAAATGGCATTCCCATAAAAAAGCCCAGTGGTGCCACCATAATACAAGTAATCAGTATTCTCCAGAATAAACCTAAACCACCCAAAGCGCTGGTGATAAGGCCAAAAAACAAGGCATCTATTATTAACCAAAGAATAATAATTACAAAAGGTAATGTGCCATTAAAGCGTTTGCTCATATAACTGCCTGCTCCTGAACTTACCAGAAGCACAAACAATAATGTCATTAGCGTATACGATGAAGAGCCTATAAACAAGGTGTACTTTTGAATTAATACCACTTCAATGGCCATAAAGCCTACCCCTATCGCAAAGAAATAGAACCACCCTGCAGCTGTAAATTTTTGCTTTGAAGTAAAGTATGGCAATAAATTGAGCGGCAGCACCAAAAGTGATACGATGGCCAGTATTACCAAAATAATGACTGTAGATAATGGAAAACCCTGAAATTCATATGGCAGTAATCTCTTTTTAATTTTTTCCAATGAAAAGTTTTTCATCAAGCCTAACTGCCCGGTAAATGGTCGATTGTCGGTACATGGCGAAAGATTGGTTCGTACATCTGCCTGCATGGTTTCCCAGCCATTTTCAATAATCTTGTTAATGCGATTGGTCTTAACAGAATCTACAGCCGGATATAATTGTCTGAAAAATGCATAATTTGCCTCATTCACTTCATGCACAGCTGTTCGAATTGTTGTTTCATCCAGAACTTGTTTACCCATCAGAATCAGATGACGACGCATGGTTGGCAAGTGATAAACAGCAATGTGCGATTCGGGATTTTCCACCCCTTGCTGCTTCAAAGCATCCAATACCTCCGTTACCATGCGCGGTACATAAAACTGATGCTCCATTAGCAAATAGCCATTGGGCGACAAGGCCTTGTAATAATCCTGAAAGGCTTCGGTGGTAAACAGATAATTTTCGGCCAGGGCAAAGGAGCCGGATGCCAGCGCTGCAAAACTGTTTGAACTTAATGAGTATATAACATCGAAGTAAGAATCGTAACGTCGAACATAAGCCCGGGCATCTTCGCTCACCACCTTTACCCGCTCATCATTATAAATATTGCCACTGAAGTCCTTCAGAAAGCCATCCTTCATCATGCGGTTAATTTCGGGGTTTACCTCAACGGCATGTACTTCTGATGCTCCATCCTGTAAAGCCATAAGCACATCACCACCACCTCCGGCACCCAATGATAGAAAACGACAATTATCAAACTTCTGCACCAGATTTGTGGCCGGTATTGAAAAAGGAATCTTTAATGAATCAGGTTTATCAAAGTTTCCATCAAACCTGATGACCGGTGAATTGGCCGCATTATCTATGTTCAAGCCCCAATAATCATCACTGAACTTAAAGACCTTTAAACGCGCCATGGCATCCCATTTTGAATAGATCACCTCAGCCCGATCCTCTTTTTGACTTTTGAGAATCGTATCACTCTTCGACAATAAAATAACTGACGAAGCCGTTAAAAGCAGCGGAATGGTTTTAAACCAATTCTTAAAAGCCAATACAGAGGCCATAAATACAGGTATGGCCACCAGCAAGGCTGCCTTGTCGGTTCCAATACCATTCATTAATAATACGGCAACCACCACCCCTAATGCGGCACCAATTAAATCAGCCATGTACAATTGGGGCATGGATTGATGCATTTTTCTAAAAATCCCACTCAATACCATTCCTCCGGTAAAAAAGGAACTACCAAGAATCAAAATGCAGAGAAGCAGTTTTAGCATCATAAAATAACTGCTCAATAATTGAGCGAAATCCAATTGCAGGAACAACACAGCCGGGGGACCAACCAGCATTAGTAAACCAGTGAGGCTTAGCAGACAGCCATAACAATTTTTAGCAGCCAGTCGTTTGCTCAAGCGAACCGTTAAGGCGCCTAATCCTAGGCCCAATATGCTTATACTTAAAATTAAAAAGGCAAAAGTGTAAAAGTATTCGGCCGAGAAAATCCTCGACCATATTAACTCCATCGCGATTAATGACAGAGATACCAAAAAGATAATAAACGATTGTTTTGTCAATTTCATATTTATGGGTTTTCATTTGGCCGCGCCTATTTAAGCAATAAACATACCTATTAAGCGATTATTATAACTTTCAGTATTTTATGAATTTTACAAGACTGAATTTACGAATACATTCGTTCGGATAAGGGCATATTACTGTTCGTTATCGTACAGGATGAAAAGTTGGATTAATCAAGCATTCAGCCTATCAATCTTCTATCGATCGTCTAGAATTTAACGATCTATAGTTATTAAATTGAAAACAAAAGAAATATCATAGCATGAAATAAAAAGATTCCATAGTTTCGTTGCCTACACATTAATCATTTATTTATGCAAAAACTCTACCTAGGTCTAATGTGTCTGTTCACATTAGCCACACACAGCGTCTTTAGTCAACAAGCCGATTTTGCAAAGGCTGAAAAATTTACCCTTAATAATGTTAGAAAATACCTGGGCTCAAGCCGGGTTAATCCCAACTGGATTGAAAACAGCCACCTATTCTGGTACAGCTATAAAACATCGGATGGCAATTTCTTTTGGTTTGTCGATCCTGAAAAAAGAAGCAAAAAACCATTATTCGATAATAACGATTTAGCTTCAAAAGTTACCAGCATCACCCATAAAGCATACAACGTTAATGATTTACCTATTAAGAAAATAGAGTTTGAGAAAAACAGCAAATCCACTTTCACTTTTGAAATGGATAAGCTGAAATTCAAATACAACATGCGCACTAAATGGGTGAGTAAAATTGATACCGTTAAAAAAGAGAAAAAAGATAATTGGAAGAGTTATTCTCCTGATAGCACCTACATCCTTTTTGCCCGTCAGCACAATCTTTATCTAATGCGCGCCGATGATAAAGACAGCACCGAAACACAGTTGACCACCGATGGCGAGCGCTGGTTTAGCTATCAAAGTAAAGGTGGCGATACAACGTCGGACAAGCGTTTAAAAACTTGGGTGTATTGGTTTAAAGACGAAAAAAGGTTTTACACCGTTCGTTACGATATGCGTAAGGTTAAAGAGATGGCTGTGATTAACTCTGTTGCCAATCCGCGCCCAACGGTTGAAACCTATAAATACTCGATGCCCGGAGATGAACACATCGGCATCCCTCACCTGGAAATATACGATATAGCTTCCGGCGAATGGGTAAAGCCCAATCTGGACAAATGGAAAGATCAGAGTTTGCGCACTTATCGCCCTTCAAAAACATCGGATAATTTATTCGTTATCCGTAAAAAACGTACTTGCGATGAACTGGAGCTGGTGAAGGTAAATACCACCTCCGGCGAAGTGAAGCCCTTATTTAGTGAAAAATCAAAGCCCTATTTTAATGATCAAATGCACCAACTGCACGTGATTAATGAAGGGAAAGAATTTATCTGGTGGTCGGAACGTACCGGCTGGGGACAACTTTATCGCTACGATGGCGAAGGAAACCTGAAAAATCAAATCACCAAAGGAAATTATGTGGTGGGTAACATTGCCCGCATCGATACGGCTTCTAACACCATATACTATCCGGCTTATGGCAAGGAGAAAGGCTTTGATCCCTACTATGACATTTATTACCGTTGCAATTTTGATGGCAGCAATACCAAGCTAATCACTCCTGAAGAAGCCAATCACCGCTTTAGCATGCCAAAGACTGATGCCCATGCCAACTACTTTGTCAACAATTATTCAAGGGTTGATCAGGCTCCCAAAGCAGTGGTGCGCGATAAAAATGGAACCGTGATTATGGAACTGGAAACGATGGACTTGTCGCGGATCAAAGAGCTTGGCTGGACATTCCCTGAAAAATTTGTTGTTAAAGCAGACGATGGTGTTACCAATCTTCATGGTGTCATCTGGAAACCTTTTGATTTTGATTCCACACGGCAGTATCCGGTTATATCGTATGTATACCCGGGGCCACAAACCGAAGCAGTGGTCCGCGATTTTACGGTGACAGCCCGATACAACACGGCCCTTGCCCAATTGGGTTTTGTGGTGGTTTCGGTGGGACATCGCGGTGGAAGCCCCAAGCGTCACAAATATTACCACACCTATGGCTACAATAACCTGCGCGACTATGCTTTGAAAGATGATATGTTTGCCCTGCAACAACTGGCCAACCGTTACGATTACATCGATATCAATCGTGTGGGTATCTTTGGTCACAGCGGTGGTGGTTTTATGTCAACAGCCGCCATGTTTGCTTATCCCGATTTCTATAAAGCAGCTGTATCATCAGCCGGTAACCACGATAACAACATCTATAATAAGTGGTGGGGCGAAACACACCATGGTGTAAAAGAAGTGAAGAAGAAGATTAAAAAGAAAGAGACTGAGAAAGATTCTACTAAGGTTGAAGCGGCAGAGGATGAATACGAAATCAGCTTTAAAAGCAAGATTCCGACCAACCCATCCATTGCTAAAAACTTAAAAGGTCACCTGTTGTTGGTGCATGGTGAGATCGACAACAATGTTCACCCCGCCAACACCATGCGTGTGGTGAAAGCCTTAATGGATGCCCGTAAGCGATTCGATTTTATGATGATTCCGAATGTGCGTCATGGCTTCTCTCAATATTCCCCCTATTTTGAGAAGATGATCTGGTACCACTTCTCCGAACACCTCTTAGGCGATTACCGCAATAATGTGGATTTAGATTTACCGTAGATTAAAATCAACAGCATAATTTTACGCCCTGTAATCACCTCGATTGCAGGGCGTTTCTTTTACTCCTCATCTGGATAAGCAAGAAAAACATCAAGTAATATTCGGTTTCACTCCAAGTACGCCAAGATTCAAAACGCTAAGTACGCCAAGGATTCAAAACATGACTTTTGCGTCTTTGCGCAAAAAACTTTGCGAACTTTGCGAGAAATTAAAAACATCTTAACTTTCAATACACTATAAGCAAATACATAACCTGAGTAGTTACCTTTGAGCTAAATGGATCATTCATTGAGCCTAAAGGGCTACATCTCCAATGTCCCTTTCTATACATTTGCTTTCATAAGAAAAAGTATTCATCATTAAAAATTAAGATTATGGGAACAGTGAGATTTTTTATGCCGCCGGTTTCAATCATGGGACCAAATTCTTTAGCCGATGCCACAACAGAACTTGCCTCGATGGGATTCAAAAAAGCATTGATTGTAACCGATAAACCATTGGTTAAAATAAAACTGGTTGATGAACTGACAAGTCTTTTAAGCCAGAGTGGGATTAAGTATGTTATATTCGATGGTGTACAGCCCAATCCTACTGTAAGCAATATCAATGATGGACTTGAGATCCTTCAGAAGAATAATTGCGATGTGGTTATTTCCTTTGGAGGTGGTTCACCACACGATGCCGCGAAAGGTATTGCTTTATTGGCGACCAATGGTGGCGACATACGCGACTACGAAGGATTGAATAAGTCGGAAAAACCTCAGTTGCCCTTGGTGTGTGTTAACACAACGGCCGGAACAGCTAGTGAGATGACCATTTTTTCGATTATTACCGACGAGGAACGTCACGTTAAAATGGCCTTGGTAGATAAGCACTTTACGCCAATAATGGGTGTAAACGATGCCAGTTTAATGGTGGCCATGCCTCCGTCATTAACTGCTGCAACAGGTATGGATGCCTTGACGCATGCCGTTGAAGCCTACGTATCAATCGCCTCAACACCAATCACCGATGCCAATGCCATTAAAGCCATTGAGTTGATTTCGAAATACCTTAAGCGGGCTGTTGACAACGGGCAGGATATGGAAGCAAGGGATATGATGGCTTATGCCGAATTTATGGCAGGCATGGCATTTAACAACGCCTCTCTGGGCTACGTGCATGCCATGGCACATCAACTGGGTGGTTTCTATGACCTGCCACATGGAGTTTGTAATGCCATATTGTTACCACATGTGCAACGTTTCAACAGCCAGAAAGTAGCCGCAAAACTTCAAGATGTTGCAAAGGCAATGGGTGCAGATGATGCCATTCTGACCATTCAGGATTTATCGGTTTCCATCGGTATTCCGGGTGGATTAAGAGAACTGGGGGTTAACGAAAGAGATTTCGAAGTACTGGCCGAAAATGCACTAAAGGATGCTTGCAGCGCTACCAATCCGGTACAGGCATCCAAACAGGAAGTAATTGAAATATTCAGAAGTGCCATGTAATACCAAGTGTATTACAAAACGAGTCTTCAGCCGTTTTGCTAATTACATTGGTAAATGCCGATATTAGATTTATTGAGCTTAATAAGTAAAATGAAATAAAGCTCATTTAATGTTCAAGCGGTATAAATGGATAATATACATGTGAGTTAAAGGCTGTTTCATGCAAATGAAATGGCCTTTTTCATTTCAACTGTGCTTCATAATTCCTATATTTAGTTGATTACCAAATTAAACACCATGAAAAAAATCGAAACTATGGGATTCCTTCTGAGTCTGATCCTATTGATTCAGTCCCACACGAGTTCTTCTCAATCATTGCTAAACGACACGCTTTTCTCAGGAATAAAATTACGTAATATTGGTCCTGCCCTGATGTCGGGGCGTATTGCAGATGTGGCCATCCATCCCGAAAATCAGAATATCTGGTACGTGGCTGTTGGTTCTGGTGGTGTATGGAAAACCACTAATTCAGGCACTACCTGGACACCGGTATTCGATAATCAAAATGTTTATTCAACCGGGTGCATCACCATCGATCCCAATAATCCTCACGTACTGTGGCTGGGAACCGGCGAAAATGTGGGTGGACGGCATGTAAGCTTTGGCGATGGAATCTATAAAAGTGAAGATGATGGTATCACCTGGCAAAACATGGGTCTTAAAGAGTCGCAGCATATTTCTAAAATCATCGTACATCCCAATAATCCCGACATTATCTGGGTAGCGGCACAAGGACCGCTTTGGAACAAAGGTGGCGAACGAGGTATTTATAAATCAATGGATGGTGGTAAAAAATGGAAACAAACACTGGGCGACGCCGAATGGATGGGAGCCACCGACCTGGTAATTGATCCGCGCGATCCTAATACATTGTATGCCGCCACCTGGCAACGTCATCGGAATGTGGCCGCCTATATGGGTGGTGGTCCCGGTACCGGCATATACCGATCCTATGACGGTGGTGAAAACTGGACACTGTTAAATAAAGGTTTACCAGGCAGTCATATGGGAAAGATCGGTTTAGCCATCTCACCGCAGCAACCAGATGTTGTTTACGCAGCCATCGAGTTGAACCATCGCACAGGTGGTGTTTATCGATCGTCTAATAAAGGTGCTTCGTGGACGAAGATGTCGAACGCTGTGGCAGGTGCCACCGGCCCTCATTATTACCAGGAGTTATATGCCAGTCCGCACCAGTTTGACAAGCTATACCTGGTGGATGTGCGCATGCAGGTTTCAAGCGATGGTGGTAAAACATTTAAGCGCATGAGTGAAAAACACAAACACTCCGATAATCACTCCATCGCTTTTCGAAAGGATGATCCCAATTATCTGTTGGTGGGAACCGATGGTGGTCTATACGAAACTTTTGACGATACCAGGAACTGGAAATACGTTTCAAACTTACCCGTCACACAGTTTTACAAGCTTGCAGTTGACGATGCGGAACCTTTCTATCACATTTATGGTGGAACACAAGATAATAACACACAGGGCGGCCCCTCACGAACTGATAAAGCGGCCGGTATCAGTAATGCTGATTGGTACATCACTTTGTTTGCCGATGGTCATCAACCGGCCACAGAACCAGGCAATCCGAACATATTGTATTGCGAATGGCAGGAGGGTAACCTGGTAAGGGTGGACAAAACCACTGGTGAGGTGGTCCACATTCAACCACAAGCACTCGATGGTGATCCCTTTGAACGTTATAACTGGGATGCCCCCATCCTGGTCAGTCCCCACCAATCAACGCGTTTGTACTTTGCTTCTCAACGCGTTTGGCTTTCCGACAACAGAGGCGACAGCTGGACGCCCATATCCGGTGATTTAACAAAGAATCAGGAACGACTCGACTTAGCGATCATGGGCAGCACACAAAGCTGGGATAATGCCTGGGATTTATCTGCCATGTCGACCTACAACACCATCACATCACTGGCCGAATCGCCGCTACAGGAAGGCCTGATTTATGCCGGTACCGACGACGGGCAGATCAGTATAACAGAGGATGGCGGTGCTAACTGGCAAACGATCAAAATCAGTCAGTTACCCAATGTACCTGCCACTGCATTTGTTAATGATATTAAGGCCGATCTATTTGATGTCAATACGGTATATGTCTGCCTCGACAACCATAAATTTGGCGATCTAAAACCCTATATTTTTAAAAGCTCCAACAAAGGGAAATCCTGGAAATCGTTGAGCAGCAATCTGCCGGAGAAGAACCTGGTATGGCGCTTTGTTCAGGATCATGTGAATCCGGACTTATGCTTTATCGGCACCGAGTTTGGTCTTTATTTTACCATTGATGGAGGCGAAAAATGGCTGAAACTTAAAGGTAATGTGCCCGTCATTTCGTTCCGAGACCTTGCTATACAGCGACGCGAAAATGATTTGGTTGCAGCATCATTCGGGCGGGGTTTCTTTGTCCTGGATGACTACTCAGCCTTAAGGGAGGTATCGGAAGAGCAACTAAACAGCGAGGCGACTTTGTTTACACCACGAAAGGCCCTTCGGTATATTCCACGACCGGGCATGACCATGCGTGGCAAAGGCTCACAGGGATCTGGTTTTTACCTGGCACCTAATCCCGAATTTGGTGCTGTATTTACCTATTATTTAAAAGAGGAGTATAAGCTGAAAAAGCAAATACGTCAGAAAAAAGAGCAAAAGGCCCTTAAGGAAGGGGAAACCATCCAGTTCCCCGGTTGGGAGCAGCTGGAAGCCGAACGACGTCAGGATTCCATCCGCTTATGGCTGACCATTAAGGATGCTGAAGGGCAAGTAATTCGCCGAATAAAAGCACCAAGTGGTAAAGGGTTTCACCGCATGGCCTGGGATTTACGCTATGCCTCGTTCTCTCCCATTACTCCCGGCAAAAAATCAAGCCAATTCATGCCGGGTTATTTGGCTCCATCGGGTCGTTACACCGCCAGTTTAAGTAAAGAGGCCAATGGAACAATTACCACTTTATCCGAGCCCGTTAGTTTTGATGTCGTGCCTTTACACAAAGGTTATCTGGAGAAACCATCAGACGAACACATCCAACAATACATCAAGGAGCTACAAACTACTCAAAAGGAGTTGTGGGCCATTAACAAAAGCCTTAGTATGGCCTTTAAACAGTTGAAAGCCTTTAAACAATCGGCTCAAAACTCAAAGCTTGAACCGGGCGAGATCGACGCACGTTTGCATCGGATTAAACAACAACTATTTGACATGGATAAACGACTGAATGGTGATGCCAATAAAAACCAGATTGGTGAGAAAAACTATCCGACCATTAACAGCCGTTTGCAAGCTGCCGGCCTTAACATTGCCAATAATACCTACGGACCAACAAGTACGCAACGTCAGAACCTGGGCTATGCACAAAAAGCCATAACAGGGCTTAAATCGGAGCTGAAACAAATAATTGAAAACGATTTTAAAGAAATAATGGAGGTTCTGCTAGCCAATGATGCCCCTTGGGTAGAAGGCATGCCGATACCATAAGGTAATCATCATAGAACCTTTAGTATTGAAAGACTACTTGCTAAGGATCTGCGAGATGCTTAGCAAGTGGTTTAAACTCTTAGTAAAGAAACAGTACTAAAACCCGCTTAACGGATTAGAAATCATTCACTCACAACATCAAACCTTCTGTCGTTTAATTAAGCCCAACATCATTTTATCATGAGCCTTATCCGATAAAATACGGCGCATTATTTTAGCAATTTTGGCTCCACCACCAACAGCATAGCGAGTCCTGGGATTGTTTGTTTCAGCCGCTTTAGCAATGGCCTTTGCAATAACAATTGGTTCCGATGCCATGCTACCCTCGTCAGCCGATTTTAAAAAATGCGTGTGTTGACGAACCAACTCCCCATAAACCGTATGACCAGATACCTTTAGCAGGTTTTCTCGTGCAATTGTGTTCCATTCTGTTTTAATTGCCCCGGGTTGAATCACCACCACTTTAATACCAAACTGCTTAAGCTCCATTCGAATACTATCGCTCAGTCCCTCTACAGCAAATTTTGCCGCATGATACCAGGAGCCGTGCGGTTCACCCGCTTCTCCACCAATGGATGATATATTAATAATTCTTCCCGCCTTCTGCTGCCGCATATGCGGTATAACTAACTGACAAAGCCTGGCTAAACCAAAAAGATTAACTTCAAACTGATACCGAGCTTCATTTAAAGGCACATCTTCCAATGCTCCATAAGAGCCATAACCGGCATTGTTCACCAATACATCAATCTGGCCTTCAGTACTTATTATTTGGTCAATCCCTGCTACAATGGAAGCATCATCTGTAACATCCATTTTCAGAAGCCTTACACCCAATGCCTTAATGTCTTTCATTTTCTCTAAACGCCTGGCTGCTCCATAAACCACATATCCTTTTTGTAAAAATAATCTGGCCGTTTCTTTACCTATACCCGAAGATGCCCCGGTAATTAAAATTGTTTTTGTCATTTGAATCAGTTTTAATTATTGGGCAAAGTTGCTGATTCGCTAAGCTGTAAAGGTGTTCAAAATACGGATTCTTATACTCAAATTACAGATTAGCTAATCCCACAAGCCGCTCCCGGTAAAAAGTCAAAGGTGTTTCCTGAGCACAGTCGCAGGAAGTTTAATTGTGAGGCTGTTAGTGCATATTACACCTTGGTGCATGGGACACTGAGTTCGACAAGGTAGGATTTGAGTTGCTGATTAAATCCGTGAATGGTTCTTGCTTTACTTGTTTCATAACTTTCCCGATTAAGATTTATACCTTATACCAATCAAAATGCGCCTTTAGTCCGCTTCTCTTTTAATGCCACTTTGATTTTTTCAATCTGTATTACTTTCAGATATGATTCAAATCTAAGGCTTAAAAAACGTAAACGAAATAACTGTGATATTACCGTGAAAATCAAGATTTATAAACAACTGATATTCTGTAATATGACCTCATTTTTCAGAGCTGCTAATTAACATATAAAAAGCAAAAACAGAAGTTTTTTACTTTTTTTGGCGGAATTTCGTAATAAATTGCTGTTTTTGTGTGGTTTTTCGCTAAAAACACAAGCTTTTTTGTCATTTTCTGTTTTTTCACCATGCTTATTCGGGTTTGCTTCGATACATGTTCGTACCATCTTCGGTCCGCGCGCGTAGCGAAGATCTATCGAAGCAAATACGAAGCACATACGAAGCTATATCAATGCTGAATCGAAGAAGGATCAATGTGAGATCGATAAAATTAAATTGGACGATCGAAGCCGCTTGTAAATAAACCAAACAATATGGTGGGATTCGATTATAGAACTACAAGCCCTCATTTACACGAATACAAAAGCCTAAATACATAAATCTTGGCAATTAACATTCCTTAACGAGCGAACTTAAAAGCTTTTCTGCTTCAGCATATACTCTATTCCAATCGCGCGCAACAATTAAAACTTCCAAATCAGATATTGACTTTAATTCTTCATCAGTAAAAAATGCTCTAAACTCATTCTCCTGGGGAGCGTAAAAATCATACCATTGTTTATATATTTCCTCATGAACATCAATCCCCGGGTTTGATTCTCTTAAACTTTCTTGCAATTCGTTAGAGGAACATAATGTAAGTCATTCAATTAATGTATCTCTATAATTCTGTTGAACTATTTCTTTATGCAAAATCACAATGCCACAATCTTCACATCTCAATGCCGAGGTTGAACCATTGCTACCAAGAATTTTAATTTCCTTTTCTGATTCAGGTTTAAAGTATAAGTTCTGGTATGACAGTCCAAATAAAAGAAATCCACCTACTGTCCCATGAATAGTCGCTTGGCCTGTTTCTAGTTTTCCTTTACAATATGGGCATTCTAAACTCATCTTTTATGTGTTTTTAGTGTGGGTTAATGCCTTATCTATCGTCTTTATAAGTTCTATTCTTTGAATAATGTACGATACCTTTGCGCTTTAGCGTATGCTAAGATAAAACTAATTTCCACTTACTAAACATTATGTAGATAATTATTAAATGAGTTTGGAACAAAACCAGCCAGCTCAAGTAAAAACCATAGCTTCTTTTAAATATGCAAACCTTCTTAGTTAACGCGGTCAAATTTAGTTTTTATAAAGCCTCATTTTAACAACTAAAATGCCGCTACACTTGTTATCTGTTATATCATTTACAAACAATAAGCTGAAATTAATTTCAATAACAAACCATTATGAGTGAATTAATTAATAACTCCCGTTATCGTAAAGAGCGATTAAAAGAATTGATACTTAAACTACACGAAGGAGAATCGGCAGAAACAGTGCGACAGGAACTCGTTGAATCTCTGAAAAACATACCATATGGCGAGGTGGTTGAAGTTGAACAGGAACTTATGCAGGAGGGCTTGCCTGAGGAAGAAGTATTGAAACTTTGTGATATTCATGGCTCGGTGTTAGAAGGAAATGTTGACTTAAGCGGGGCAAAAGATATACCAGAAGGGCACCCTGTTGATGTTTTCAAAAAAGAGAATATCGAACTCGTTAAGATGGTCGACAAAGCAAAAGGTTTGTTAAACGCCTTAAAGATGGTGAGCGATAGTGATTTTAAAAAGTACCTGCTCGGTTTGGAAGGCGTTTTCAACCAGTTGATGGATGTTGACAAGCATTACTTGCGTAAAGAATATTTGGTTTTTCCTTATTTGGAAAAGAATGAAATTACAGGCCCGCCAAAAATCATGTGGGGCAAACACGACGAAATAAGAGCCCAACTAAAAGGATGTATAGAGCTTTTGCAAAATAAGGATCTTAGTAAAAACGATCTAAGTGAAGCCCTCGATTTAATCTTCTTCCCAGCCCTGCAAGGTTTAAGCGACATGGTTCAAAAAGAAGAGGAAATTCTTTTACCGATGAGTATGGATGTGTTGACAACCGAGGATTGGTGGAGTATACATAAACAAACACTGGAATTTGGCTTTTGCCTATACGATCCGGATGTGGAGTGGCAACCCGAAGGTTTAGCAAACGAAAAAGATGAAACAGGCATAAATACTGACGGTAGCATACAATTACCTTCCGGCAGTTTCACGGCCAAAGAGATAATGGCAATTCTCAACAGTGTTCCTTTCGACATGACATTTGTTGATAAACACGACAAAGTAAAATACTTTACCCAAGGCAAAGAGCGTATTTTTGTTCGAAACAGATCGATAATCAATCGCGATGTTCGCTTGTGTCATCCACCGGGAAGTACTCACATTGTTGATAAAATCCTCGAAGACTTTAAATCCGGCAAAGCATCTCATGCCCCTTTCTGGATTCAGATGAAAGGCCAGTTTATTAAGATCGAATATTTTGCACTACGCGATGAAAATGGCGATTACCTCGGTACTTTGGAAGTATCACAAAACCTTACCGAAAACCGCGCACTTGAAGGCGAAAGACGCATCCTGTCATACGATAATGAAAATAGCGAAAAATGAATCAATTGATAATTACCCCAAAAACCAAGATATATGATCTTCTGGAAGCGTTTCCTCAACTGGAAGATGTTTTAATACAGGCTGCACCACAGTTTAAAAAATTACGCAACCCTGTATTGCGAAAAACGGTAGCCAAAGTAACAAACCTCAGTCAGGCTGCAGTAATTGGCGGTTTAAACGTTGAAGAACTGGTTAATCAGCTTCGTTTAGAAGTAGGGCAAACAACAACCGAGAATCTGGAAATTGAAGGAGGCCAATACACAACTGAACAACCAGACTGGTTTGACAAAAGCAAAATTTCTGAAAGTATTGATATCAGTGAAATGCTAAATGCGGGTGAACAACCTGTTCATGAAGTTATGGCAGCCGTTAAAAAACTGGAAAAACAACAAATACTTGAGGTTATTGCTCCGTTTATTCCTGCCCCTCTTATTGATAAATCATTAAGCATGAATCATCAACATTGGCTAAATAAAATAAGTGCTGATAAAATATTGGTTTACTTTAAGGCTGAGGATAATATCTAGCACACTCAAGCAATGGTAATACAAGGATCGCATCGTTAGGCATTTATACCAATCAAGATGCGATCCTTAAGCAAACATCCTTGCAAATCATTATCAGGACTTGTATCTTACTTCCGCCAATCGAAAAATACTAAACCCAATGGCTCGAAACTGTTTCTGCTTAATAATTGCTTTCCTATTCTCTTACAATATACTGTGGGCACAAAATGCGAATTATTCATCTGGCGACAGCCTTTCCAATACCAACATCGATGCCATTGAAATTCCGGGCGAGAGTGCCAATGCCCTGGTGATTCTAAGCAAAATCGAAAAATCGATGCTTAAGAATGATCAATTGAAACAGATGCAGAAAGCAGCTTACGTGCGTCTTGATTTGATCGACAGCCTTTTTAACCTGGAAAAGGAAGTCAACTACAATCTTTATAACAAACGACACCTGGTAAACAAACGTTCCTACTGGAACCAGCGCCTGGAACAAGTGAACACCATTGAGAACGCCATTATCGCGGAGTTGGAGAAACTGGAAGCCAATACAACACGAGTGAAAGCCATCGCCCAACGCTGGAACTATATTGCTCAATCCTTTGATACGGAGCAGCCCGATAGTTTGATTACCGTTAGCATTCAGCGCCTGTCAACAAAAAACAGTTCGGTACTAAGCCAAATACAATACCAAAGCCGCATATTGCTCAGTACCCAGGACAAAGTACTCTCTCAAACTTCATCCATAAACCGTTTACTGGAAACCATTCAGCAACGCATCAACGACGAAGAGGATAATCTTTTTATTCGCAGCCAGTTGCATTTCAAAGAAGTGTTTAACCCGCAGCAATATGTTTCGGCAGCTTCGGTTTTTATGAAAAACGTTAGAATCGAAATGCACCTGCTTACCGATTACATCAATGCTAACCAGGGCTTTGTACTCCTTTACATATTTATTTTGGTTAGTGGCGTGCTCTTCTTCAGACAACTCAACCGAACAGTGGTGCAAAAGGGCGAATATACGCCTGCCTCCTATTTCCAGCTTCAATTTAATAAATTGCTGTCGGCCTACCGCAGCACGGCGCTTGTGCTTATTGTATGGCTAACGGCCCTCTTGTTTCCCAACCAGCCGCTTCTGTTTAAAGATATAATACGCGTTATCATCTGTATTCCACTATCCATATTACTTTATCGACTCATTGAAAGACGTTTGTTTATAAGCATTTTGTTGTTGTTTACCCTGGTGTTTGTTCAGGTTATTATCAACCTGTTCCCTCCCAACCACATGATTTACAAGGTCTTTTTACTAATTGCTTCCATCATCGAATTTACTGTCCTTATTCGTTTATACCGTTACGCCAGTCATAAGCCGTTCACCAATCAGTTTATGGCCAATGTTTCCAAACGGGTGTTACTGATTGCCATTATTGCGGTTGGCATAATAATGATAATGGGCTTATTCGGTTATGTGGTCCTCACAGAACTGCTGGTTAACGTTATTCTTACCAATACCTTCAGCATCTCACTGCTGTTCGTGTCCTTGCTAATTATTAACGGAACCATCGAGTATATTTTCGATTTCCATAAGCTACAACAGTTTATGGTGGTAAAGCATTTTGGCGCACAGCTAAAAAAGCGCTTAACCTTAATTTCAACACTGGCGGCTCAGCTCATGGCCATTTACATCATATTGATCAGTTTAAACATCGATGAAGAAATAAGCTCGTTTGTAAAAAACATGATTACCTATCAGTTTCAATTGTCAGAATCCATCAGTTTCTCGCTTGGTGGCTTTATCATGCTGATACTGATTCTTTACCTGTCGATTCTCTTATCCAACATGATTAAGGTATTTCTGGAAGAAGATATACTGAGCAAAACCAATCTGGGACAAGGCTTACCCCATACCATTGCTCTTTTGGCCAAATATACTTTAATTACCATTGGTATTACCATGGCAATAAGCATGGCGGGCATACCCACCACCAGCCTTACCGTGCTGATTGGTGCATTTGGTGTTGGTATTGGCTTTGGCCTTCAAAACATTTTTAACAACCTGGTTTCGGGACTTATTCTGCTATTTGAGCGACCCATTAAAATTGATGATATAGTGGAAGTGGGACAATTACTTGGGCGGGTTAAATCCATCGGTATTCGTTCCAGTATTGTCCGTACTTTTGATGGCGCCGAGGTAATTGTGCCCAATGGTCAGCTGATCTCCAATGAGGTGATTAACTGGACCCACTCTGATCCCATTCGCCGCCACGAAGTATTTGTCGGTGTCGCTTATGGTTCAAATGTTAGCCAGGTAAGGAATATACTGGAAGCTCAACTTAATTCGCATACAGATATTCTTAAAGATCCGCCCCCCAGTGTGTTGTTTATCAACATGGGCGATAGCTCGCTGGATTTCAGATTATTATTCTGGATTTCAAAAGTACAGGAAGGCTTGAAAATCAAAAGCGACATAACGCAAATGATTTACGATGCACTGAATAAAGAAGGTATTCAAATTCCTTTCCCTCAGCGCGATATTCATATTATTAAAGATAAGAGTGAGGAGGCGAAGTAGAGCTTTTTTGAGAGAATAGACGTAAGACATAAGGCAGTAGTGCTATGTCAGTAGTGAGTTGTTCCCATACATCATTAAATAATCAAGCTTTGCTGCTCAACTCTTCAACTCATAAACCTTTCAATGAAAGTCCGAAGTAGGTAGACAGTAGTGAATTGTTCCCATACATCATTAAATGAACAGACTTTTACAGCTCAACTCATAAACTCTTCAACTGATAAACCATTCAACAAGAGCCAGAAGTGCGTAGTCAGCAGACAGTAGAGAGTTGTTCCCATACATCATTAAATAATCAAGCTTTTGCAGTTCAACTCCTAAACTCTTCAACTGATAAACTTTTCAACCAACAAATGGCCTGCACATTTCGACTTTAACACAGAAAAGTTTATTTTCGAAGCAAATTATCGACCATGGCGCTTTTAGAATCTCTCGTTCAACTTGACAAAGAACTATTACTATTCCTCAACAGCTTTCATAACAGTTTTTGGGACAATTTCTTCTGGATGTTTACCAGTAAAGAAATTTGGGTTCCACTATACTTAACGATTGCTTATGTTATTTTTAAAAGACATGGCTTAAGGGGGTTGGTCACCATGCTGAGCATTGGCTTATTGATTTTTTTATGCGATCAGATATCAACCAATGTATTTAAGCACGGTATTGAGCGATTCAGACCGTCACACGATCCTGATTTAAAATACCTGGTTCACCTGATTAATGGTAAGCGAGGCGGTTTATATGGCTTTGTATCCTCCCACGCCACCAATTCTTTCGGGCTGGCCATGTTTACAGCTTTGGTTTTCAGAAATCGCACTTACACCATCTTTATATTTTTGTGGGCTGCCATTAATTCCTATTCACGAATTTATATGGGCGTTCATTTTCCGGGCGATATCCTCGGCGGATTGTTACTGGGATTAATTTTGGGACGCCTCGTTTATGAAATTTACCTGAGGGTATTACCCCGTTTTATTGTGATCTCCCACCACAACAAACGAATACTTAAATCGGGCATTGCAGAATCATTTGGCAATGATTCACGACTAATCTATTTCTCCATTATTTTAATGACCGGCACTTTGTTAATGGCGGCTAAAGTAATGCTGAAGATTACAGGTTAATTTCCAAGTATTTAAATGATTAACAACTTTCCGTAATAAACTCTGTGTTGGCTTTGTTTTAAGCCTTTCTGCGATATGCTTAAAACCAAAATAATACGATAACCCCTAACACGGCCAGCATGGCTCCGGCCACTTCTTTAAGAGAGACTTTCTCTTTAAACAAAAGGATAGCCGGTGGAATTATCAGAACTGGTACAATGGACATAATGGTTGAGGCTACACCTGTTGTGGTATACTTAATGGCCAATAATGAAAAGGATACACCCAGAAAAGGTCCGAAGAAGGCACCAATTGAGATTCGCACCATCGCCGCTGCATATCTTACAGCTTTCATAACTTTGGGCCAATGACCAGTGAAAATAAATAACACAGAAAAGCCAATGGTACCTGCAATTACACGGATCATGGTTGCAGAAGCCGGATCATAATCGCCCATCCCCAGTTTACTCAATACCAATCCCAGGCCTTGTCCGGTGGCTCCTCCAAATGCCAATAGCACGCCTTTAATCGGATATTTGACCTGGATGCGCTTGCCTTTGCTTGGTTTGCCCAAAATAACCAGTGAAATACCCGACATGGTGACTACCATACCCAACACATGTGATCCTGTTAATTGTTCCCCCAGAAGCATCCAGCCAAACAAGGCCGCCAAAGGTGGCGATAAGGACATTACCAACATGGAAATGCGAGCCCCAACGACCACAAAAGCCTGAAACAATAACAAGTCGCCAATAACAAAACCTACCAATCCACTCACCGACAACCAAAACCACTGATAGGCATCAGCTCCTTCCGGAAAGAAATAACCAAATCGGAAGTATTGCAAGGTTCCCAATAATCCGATGGCCATAACCAGGCGAATAATATTTACCGACATGGATCCCACCTTCTTACCTGCCGACTCAAAGGATAGCGAAGTAAAAGTCCAGCAAACAGCAGTTACCAATGCGGCCAGTTCTCCAAGGTGTGTATTAATAAATTGTGACATAGGCTAATTGAATGCTGCAAATGTAATGATTGATTGCGGGACATTGGAAATTATTGTGAACTAATACCAATAAAAAAGGAGTGCCTATCAGACACCCCTTTCGCACTATTATATTAAACGGCTACTTTCTTGTTGTCAATGGTTTACTTTCTTCATCTTTCTTCAATGAGTATTTCAGTAGATAGAAGCCAAATAAACCAGCCAATATCGAGCCTACAAAAATACCAATCTTAGCCTGATTCAGAAGTTCCGGATTTCCTTTAAAGCCAAGGCTTGCAATAAAAATCGACATGGTAAAACCTATACCTCCTAAAAAGGCAAGCCCCAGAAAAGACATCCACGATGAACGCTTTGGTTTTACTGCAATACCCAATCGCACTGCTAACCACGAGAAGAAGGTGATTCCAATACCTTTACCCACCACCAGGCTAAAGGCAATGGCTAAGGACAAAGTTGTAAATAATTCACTACTTCCTTCCCCATGATGGAAAATAGTTACGCCGGCATTGGCTAAAGCAAACACGGGCAGCACAAACATACTGATGAATCCATGAAACTGGTGTTCGATGAACTGCAATGGACTCTGTACCTTTTTAACACTGTATTCTACTTCGTTGATCGCATACAACTGATCATCGGTCAGTACACGCTCATTTTCGCTTTTCGGAACCGAATCGAAGCGTGTTAAACCGGATTTAATACGTGCCAGAAATTCGTTGATCTGAACTTTTGGTCGTGCCGGAATGGTAAAGGCAATCAACACACCCGCAATGGTTGCGTGCAGTCCTGTACCCGGTCCACTAACACCCGATTGCAGAAACAGGTACCAGATGATAAAACCTAAAAAGGTATATAATTTCAGATCCTGAATATTTCGCAGGTTGGCTACCGTTAATACCAATAATAAAATACCGGCAATCATCAGATAAGTCCAGTTTAAGTCGCCACCATAAAACAAGGCAATCACCAATACGGCTCCCAAATCATCCACAATTGCAAGGGCCGTCAGGAATACCTTTAGTGCCAATGGTACACGTTTCCCCAGTAAGGATAATATACCCAATGAAAAGGCTATATCGGTTGCCATTGGAATACCCCATCCTTTTGAAGCTTCCCCTTCAAATCCAAAAGAAAAGTATAAAATAATGGGTACCACCATACCCCCGATGGCGGCAAAAATTGGCAATGATGCTTGCTTGAAAGAGCTTAGCTCTCCGGCCAGAAACTCCCGTTTAATTTCTAAACCCACCACAAAGAAAAAGATGGCCATTAAACCGTCGTTAATCCAGTGCATTAAGCCCATTTCCACACTAAACAACTCTGATGAGATGCCAAACGGACTGTGCCAAAAATGATGATAACTATCGTGATCAACGTTGGCCCAGATAACAGCTACTGCCGTTGCCATCATAAGAAGGGCACTACCGCTGGAAAAGAGTCTGATTAATCGCTGAAGCGGATCACCTAAGCGGCGTCGTCCCGTTCCACTCTGAATTTCATTCATTTGTTTATTTATTTCCCTGGTTTATAATTTAATTCTGCTTCTTTCAATTTTTCGATCGTCCCCACGTCGAACCAAGCATCCTGCTCCGGCACCCGATATCCCTTTATTGAATAATCTTTGGCCAGTTTCAGGTAAGCTTCTATAATTGAAAAGGGCCTTACCTCACCCATTTTATTTAGTAATCCGGACTCGATAATGTGCATTCCGCTAAAAGCTAAATCCACCTTCTCTCCTGCCGGAAACACTTCTATTTGTTCATTGGTCTTAATGTTCTTCCATCCACACAATTGCATCGTTTCATCAAACTCCAAATAACGTGAAGTACTACGACTTTTCACCATCAATGTTGCATCGTTTTGATTTTGACGATGTGAATATATGAAACTTTCCAGATTGGTGGATGTTACAATATCTACATTTCGGATAAAAATGGACTTATCCGGAATAAACAATGATTTTGCCTTTAGCAGGCCTCCGCCCGTTTCCAAAAGCTGCCCCGATTCGTCCGAAACAATTACTTCAGTATTCCATTCCGACTGTTTGATAAAATCAATAATCTGCTCCGAAAAATGATGAACATTAACAACCACCCGTTCAACACCTATGGCTTCCATCTCCTTTATCGCATGCCACAATAGTGGCTGACCATTAAATGGAGCCAATGCTTTCGGTAAATTATCGGTTAAGGGTTTTAACCGCGTGCCAAGGCCAGCGGCAAATATCATCGCATTCACTTACTTGTCAATTTTTTTCGGTTTGCACAACTTGTTTTCTTTCTTCGATCCAATGCCGCATTTCTTGCAGACATACTGATGACCTTCTTTCACCTCCGGGTTATTCAATTTCTCCGGATCTTTGCATTTCTTCTTCGCCATATTTAAAACTAACGCTTCTTCATATCTTGCTCTACGTGTTTTAAATCAACGTTTAACTTGTATTTATGTTGAAGGTGCGATGCTAATTGTTCGGCACTGTAGACCGAACGGTGCTGACCACCAGTGCATCCGAAATTAACCATCAGATTTTTAAAGCCCCTCGAAATATATTTCTCAACCGATTTTTCAACGATGGAAAAAACATCTTTCAAAAAAGAGGCCATCTCGGGTTCTTTACCAAAGAAAGCAATCACCTCTTCATCCTTACCTGTTTTATCGGCATACTCGGGGTAACGTCCCGGATTATGGATGGCACGGCAATCAAACACAAATCCACCACCATTACCTGATACATCTACAGGAATTCCGCGTTTGTATGAGAAACTGCTGATTTTTACCGTCAGTAATTCGTTCCGCTGTCCTATATTTATCAACTCCTCCGACTCGGTAACATTCTTCAGGGCAGCAAATAAAGTTGGCAGCTCAATGCCCAAATCAACAGTATTGAGCAAATGCTTTAGGTTGTTGATGGCATAGGGAATACTTTTAAGGAAATGTTCCTTTTTCTCGTAAAAGCCTCTGAAACCATAAGCGCCCATGGCTTGCATAATGCGAATTAATACATAGCCATAATAATGTCGGGTAAAATCTTTTTTATCAACTGCTCTGTAGGCTTCCAGCTCCTGAATGTAGTACTCCAGTAATTCTTTACGAATTGTATCCGGAATATCAGCTTTGGCATCATAAAGTAAGGAAGCCAGGTCGTACTGCAAAGCCCCCAGGCGACCGCCCTGGTAGTCGATAAACCATGGCTCATCACCAACTACCATCACATTGCGCGATTGAAAATCACGGTACAAAAAGTAATCATGATCAACCTCCAAAAGAAAATCAATCAGACGGTTATAGTCGTCTTCCAAGGCCTGTTCATCAAAAGGTACGCGCGCCAGTTTCAGAAAATAATATTTAAAATAGTGCAAATCCCAAAGCATGGATTGTTTGTCAAAAGCCTCTCGTGGATAGCATTTGCTGTAATCCAATCCTTCGCCCCCTTTTATTTGGAAGCAGATTAGTTTCTTAATCGTTTTCTGGTAAAAAGTCTTTAAGTCTTCGGGAAAATCATTGCCTTTGCGCATCCCCTGCAAGAATCCATAAAGGGTAATATCACCTAAATCCTGTTGCAGGTAAATATTATTTTCTACATCCTTTTGGTAGATTTCAGGAACAGGCAAACCTTTTGATTTAAAGTGCTCCGAAAAATCAAGAAAGGCCATGTTTTCCTTTTTATCGGCATTATAAGCCCCAACAGCCGATTTGGTTCGCCCCGTTATCCGGTAATACTCGCGGTAAGAGCCAGATGGTGGCAAAGTAATAAAGGAACGTGCTTCTTCGCCCGCCCACTTTTCAAACATGCCTATTAATAATGATTTTGTATTTGGTTCCAATGTATATCGATTTTTATAATTGACCTAAATTATAAATAGATGTTATCCATACCAGTAATACAATTATAAGTAGTGACGGTAACATATTCATAATTCGAATTTTCTTTATCTCTAATATATTTATTCCTAAGCCAACCAGCAAAATTCCTCCTACTGCTGTTAGCTCAGTTATTATTTCTTCGGATATAAAATCGCCCAGAAAGTAGGCTATCAGTGTAATTCCTCCCTGAAAAATAAACAAGGGAACAACTGACATGGCCACCCCCAAACCAAATACCGATGCCAGAGCAATGGCTGAAAAACCATCCATCATGGCCTTGGTATAGAGAATTTGTGAGCCTTTACCCAGTCCTTCATCAATGGCTCCAATGATGGTCATCGAACCGATGCAATACAGCAGAAAAGCCGTTAGTATGCCTTCGGTAAATTTTGGATTATTAAGCTTAAGCCGATTTTTAAGTGTGGTTGATAGCCGCTCAATACCTTTATCGAGATTTAAAGTTTCACCTATTATGGTACCAATAATCAGACTAAAAACGATTAATAGCAACTCTTGCCCCTTTAACGCCATATTAAAACCCAATACCATAGTAAACAAGCCAAGTGCCTGAAATACACCTTTGGTCAATTTATCCGGAATTCGATTGCCCAGGTAGATCCCAATAGAGCTACCTATCAACACGGTGATTACATTAACGATGGTTCCGCCTAATAGCATTTAATTCAATTTAGCTTACAACCCGTAAAAATAGATTAATACCAATTACGAATCAAAACGATTGATAAAAAAATAATTCTCTGATTCAGTATTGAGATTAAATGCGATACGGCATACACTAATAAGGAACATGAAAGAAAAAAGGGCATCGCCATTAAAACGATACCCTTTAACATCAAACTAAAAGTCTTGTAGTCCTTTCTTTTTGACAAATTATCGGATAACTATCCTCCGTACCTCTTTGCCTGCTTTAACCATATAAACTCCCTTCGGCCAGCTATTCACAGAAATCGTTTGTTTGTTCGATATATTTTGCAAACGTTTAACCAAAATACCGGCGGCATTATAAATCTCTATCGTATTACCTTCTGCATCTGCGATGGTAAAGCTAACGACAGCAGGGTTTGGATAAATTCTGAATTGCTCCTTATCTGCCTTGTTAATGCTATTGGCAATATCATATTGAGCTGTAATAACCAGATCGCTGGTAACATTATCGAAATCCAGATCCCAGCCAATAAATGTAAAACCTGTGCGGCTTGGATTTGTCGGCGCAGTAGCTGACGATCCGAAATTAACGGTTTCGGATTTCAACTCACTGCCATCCCAATCTTCAAAACGAACACTGTAGCTATTAATCTTATATTGGGCTGTTACCACTAATGGCGCTACAATATTATCAAATGCCACATCCCAACCGATGAATGTATAGCCAGTGCGGCTAGGGCTATCTGGTGCAAACACTGATGAACCATGATCAACAATCAGCCTCACAATTGTAGCACCATCCCAATCAACAAAGTTCACCCGATAGGTATTAATTGTATATTGTGCTGTAACAATCAAATCCTCCGTTACATGATCAAAGGCAATACTCCAGCCTGTAAACTTATGGTATTCACGGGTAGGATTAGCTGGTGCTTCTGCCCCCGATCCATAAGGTACAACTTGTGTTTTTAACTCTGTACCATCCCAATCTTCAAATAAAACACGAGATAAATGAATATAGTAAGTGGCAGTAACTGTGATGTCCTCGGTTACATTGCTAAAGCTCTTATTCCAACCATCGAAGTAATGCCCTACTCGTGTTGGATTTGCCGGTGCTGTAGCTGCTGAACCATGTTCAACAAGCTCCTCAGAAATAAAACTGCCATCCCAGTTGTTAAACGTTACTTTATGAATTGCAATGTATTGGGCTTTTACTGTGATATCTGATGTTACATTATTAAATGTAGTATCCCAACCTGTAAAGCGGAATCCTTCTCTTTGTGGTCCGGCCGGAGCAATACCCGTTGATCCGTCATCAACTCTTACAACTTCAATTATGCTATCATCAAAATCAACAAATGTTATTAAATGCACAGGAGTAATATCACCAGTGACGCTATAACTCAGATTAAAATCCTCAATTGCCAACACTTCTTTGTCATTAGCATCTTTCCATATTTCATTCTTTAATCCAATAATATCAGCCGGCAAAGTAACCTGGCTAAGTTTGTAGTTATTGGCAAAAGCCTTCTCATCGATAAAGGTAAGGGAATTACCTAGTTGAACACTGGTTAAATTATTATAAGAAAATGCTTTTTCTCCAATATTTGTAACTGAATTCGGAATCGTAATTTCAGTCAGTTTGTTAGAATTAAATGCAGTCCTTACAATATTGGTTACGCTACCCGGAATAACAACACTATTAATTTGATTATAAGCAAAAGCTCCATCTCCGATTGTCGTTACAGATTCTGGAATAATCACTTTAGTTAATCTATTATATCCAAACACATGTGTTTCCAGAGTGGTTAACGAGTTAGATATTGTTACACTTTCCAAATCGCACATTTGAAAAGCATGATTTGCCATCGTTTCAACAGTATTCGGAATGACTATACTTCTTAGATAATTACGATGAAAAGCACTACGTCCAATACTCTTTAAACCATCTGAAAGGGTTACGCTCGCCAGGTAGATATAGTCAAAAGCATCTTCATTAATATGAGCCACATTTACGACCTTATCATCAACCTGCATTGTGGAAGGTATCTCAATATACTTTTCTACCTTATTATTGAATTTAGTAATTGTTAACTCATCTTCATTAATGGTATAACTAATATCATTAAGCTGAACAACATATGGTACTTTGGCATAATAAGTTTTGCTTAAATCATTTATCACACCACCCTGGCTGTAAATATTATCACTATTATCACGATATTCGATAAAAGTTGGAGCTGAATGCGAAGGCAATACAATGCTACTCAAATGTGCGTTATCATTAAATGTAGATTGACCAATTATGCGGATATTGCTATCATCTTCAAAAGTTACATTGCTTAAATTGTTATCTTCAAATGCGCCCCAACCGATTGCCGCAACTGATTTTGGAATCGTAACAGAATGTGTTATAACATTGTTTGAAAAGGCTCTTTCACCAATAGCTACTAAAGAACCCGGTAATGAAAGTCCTGTTAATCCAATTCCATCTAAGCTATAGTCTTTTATCGCAACAACAGCTACCCCATTAAAATTATCAGGAATAACAATGTCCTTTTCTATATTATTCTTAAGCTCATTAATTGTACCGGTTGATGCATCAAAATCAACATCGCTCTCGGTTAACAGATAAGGTGTTTTAGCTGCATAGGTGATAGTAAAATCATCGATTGCATCACCAGCATCATAAGTTTTTCCTTTAAGGTCGTAGTAATTAACAAAGTTAACTGCTGCGTGCACTGGCAGAACCACCCCGGCTAATTCGTTATTATTTGCGAAAGCATTACCAATTATGTGACGAATATGACTATTCTCTTCAAACACCACACTATTTAAGTGATTATCATCAAAGGCTGTTTCTTCGATACTAACTACAGACGATGGGATTGTGAGTGTTTTTATTCGATTATCACGGAACACCGATCGCTCAATTTTTGTCAGGCTTTCAGGAATATCCACTTCAGTAAGGTAATTACCTTGAAAGGCTATCTCCCCTATGGATGTTATTCCGGCTGGGAACTCAACATGTATTAAATCTTTTCGATAAAACACATATTTATTTATGGCTTCAACTTTAACTCCGTCCAGTTTTTCGGGTATGATGATATCTTTTTCGGAGGTGTTTGTATAGCTATTAATGATGCCCTTATTCGCATCAAAATCTACATCTGCCAATGTAAGGGTATAGGGTACTCTGGCAACATAAATACGTTCAAAATCATTAATTGATTCACCTGGTTGGTATCTGTCTCCATTAAAATCGGTATAGGCCACAAAACTTGTCGACTGATGGCTTGGTAATTTTATACCTGATAAACCTTCATTTTCGTCAAAAGCCATACCTTTAATCCACCGAATATTACTATTGTCTTCAAATTCTACACTAGTCAACTCATTATAAGCAAAAGCCATTGCTCCAATATCGGCTACCGATGATGGAATTGTTAGGTTTTGGAGTTGATTATATCTAAAAGCCCAACCGCCAATTGAAACAAGGCCTGAGGGCAAAACAACATGAGTTAATCCTTTGTTAGAAAATGTACTCCCATTAATGGCTTTAACATCT
Source organism: Carboxylicivirga sp. (assembly GCA_025210475.1). Classification (GTDB taxonomy): domain Bacteria; phylum Bacteroidota; class Bacteroidia; order Bacteroidales; family Marinilabiliaceae; genus Carboxylicivirga. The sequence continues at coordinate 48,248 of JAOARW010000111.1, forward strand.
ACTCCATTAAAATGATCTGGTATGACGATATTCTTTTGAGTAGTATTGGTAAACTTTGTAATTGTTCCCGTTGATGTATTAAACTCTACATCATCAATCGTTAGTGTGTATTGTCCTTTAACGAACAACGAACAAATAAGAAATAAGGTTAGTAAATAAAATTGTTTCATAAAATAACAGGTTAAAAATTTACAGCATATTAATTGTTTCCCCAATGCTGTTATTTATTATATTATATCGATTTAGCTTGTTAAAATCCCTTTGCCAATCCTTATTTAAGTAACTGTTATTCTATAAAAACCCTTTATTTTGGTATTTAATTATTATTCAAACAAATCAATACCAAAGGTGGTGTATTAAACAGTACTTAATAAAAAAAAGCACCACAATGTGATACCTTTTTCATATATAATAGTTGCAAAACTAAACAAAATTATATTTTAAACAACATTAGATATCTAATAGTCATAACTAACCGTATCTCACCATAATCAAAAACAGATAGCATTCTTTTTAAATGAATTATTGGTTTATCACTCCATATTATATCTTCAAAACCTGGGTTCAACATTAAAATTTAAATTGAAATCAGCTTGATAATCCTAGGCATAAGATTTACTTGAAGCCCATTTATCATACTTATCCTTGCGTCACTAACTACAATAATGATAAAACTCAGCTTTTTGTGGGTTTGTTTTTACCTTAATTCTTCTATTTTTGAGCAAACCAAATAAATGATAATAATAACCTTTTAAATCTGTATTATGACCGATAAGAAGATGACACCTGCAGATTACATTGCACGTGAAGATAAGTACGGAGCACATAATTACCACCCACTTCCAGTTGTTCTTGAAAAAGGAGAAGGCATTTACGTTTGGGATGTTGAAGGCAAAAAATACTTTGACTTCCTTTCTGCTTATTCTGCAGTAAACCAGGGACACTGCCACCCAAAAATCATCAATGCGCTAACAGAACAAGCTCAGCAATTAACCTTAACATCACGTGCTTTCTATAGCAGTGTATTGGGAGAGTTCGAAGAGTACATGGCAAAGTATTTTGGTTTCGACAAAGTATTGCCAATGAATACCGGTGCTGAGGCTGACGAAACAGCTTTAAAATTATGTCGCCGCTGGGGTTACGACAAAAAAGGCATTCCTGAAAATGAAGCAAAAATAATTGTTTGTGCCGATAACTTCCACGGACGTACGATCACCATTATCTCCATGTCAACCGATCCGGATTCGTATAAAGGATTTGGTCCGTACACACCAGGTTTTGTTACGGTTCCTTATAACGATTTAGATGCACTGGCTAAAGAATTGGAAGATCCTAACGTGGCTGGATTTCTGGTTGAGCCTATCCAGGGAGAAGCAGGCGTTTATGTACCGGATCAAGGTTACCTGAAGAAGGCTTATGAAATGTGTAAAGAAAAGAATGTGCTTTTCATTGCTGATGAAGTACAAACTGGTATTGCCCGCACTGGTAAACTTCTTGCATGTGACCACGAAGGTGTTAAACCAGATATTTTGATTCTCGGTAAAGCTATTTCAGGTGGTGTATTCCCGGTATCCGCTGTTTTAGCCGACGACGATGTAATGTTGGTGATTAAGCCAGGAGAACACGGTTCGACATATGGTGGCAATCCTCTAGGCTGTAAAGTAGCCATGGCTGCACTGGATGTAATTAAGGATGAGAACCTGGCTGAAAATTCTGAACGCCTTGGTAAGATCTTCCGCGAAGAAATGCTTAGCATTGATTCAGATATGATTGAGCTGGTGCGTGGTAAAGGTTTATTAAATGCTGTTGCTATCAAGCCTAAAGACGGTAAAACGGCATGGGATGTTTGTGTTGCTATGAAAGAAAATGGTTTGATTGCCAAGCCAACACATGAGCACATCATTCGCTTTGCTCCTCCATTGGTTATCAATGAAGAAGAATTACGAGAAGCAATTGCTATAATTAAGAAGACGCTTGCTCAGTTTGCTTAATTGATTAATAACAATATCATATAAACCTGACCGGCTATTTTAGCTAGTCAGGTTTTTTGTTTACTAAAAGTTAAGTTGCTTCCAATCTTTCTTCAGACGCTCAGTTAATGGCTTGCCCATTCCTTTAACGTCGATGTTCATTTTTCGTAAGTCATCGGCTACCCCATACATATCGGCACAATTAACGCAGGCCTCAACCACAACACCAATATCCTGCATCATCTTTATTTTCTCTTGTAGCTCTTTGTCTTCTGCCAGTAGTTTAGCCGACGGTCCCCAAACAACCAGGTAAACGTCATCGAACCACTTCATCTTTTTGGCTGCATTAGTGTACATAAAACACACCTTCAAAGCCACATCGCGGTCGCCGCTTGTCCAAACAACCATTAGCTTATCATTTTCTCTCATCTCCTTTTTTTTAGCAGTCACCCCCAATAAAGGTACTATTATCAAAAACAATGTAACAATTAAGTGCTTCATAAGTATATTTTTTAAATTAGACTCAAATATCAGATCATTCTTTGGAAAAGGCAATCATGAATACAGATTCTTCTTATTTAACCTTGCTGGAAAATCAGTTAAAGCAAATCGACGAAAGAGATTTTGATTTCAATTCGTGGAAGAAAGCCACTGTTTTGTTAACAAGTAGCTGTTTCGGAGCTAACTCTGCTCAAGTAGATGCCCTTCAGAAAATTGATTATGCATACAGTAGCTGGACTTTGCGTGATGAACAGGGAACCACCGATCCGATTAAGAATGAATGTAGAACAACATTATTGACAATTATAAATGAGTTTAAAATAAAATTGGACAATGATTCGAGTGATAACTCAAAAGCAGAGGTAAACAATTTAAACTTCTTATGGTTAACCTTAGAAGATGAATTGACTGGAGCATCGCTCAAAAAATTGAAAAGCCTTTTAACCCAAGCCAATGTTTCATCCGATGAAGTTGAAACATTTCTTAAAGAATTACCTAGCCAAACGCTTGTCAACATTATCCTAAACTCTTTATTATCAAAAGAATTTAAAACATGGATAAGTCAATAGAAACTTATTTTAAACAACACAGAATGATATCATACGCTTTCATTGAAGATATATTACACGTGACAGTCGACGGGCCAGCAGCTCTCAGTGATTTGTATGATTTTCTGGATGATGTACCAAACCTGAATAATCTTTCTGATAACCTTAGAGTGTTTCTGGATTTAAGAAAAGCCTCCATTGATTTGAGGCTTGATGAGATAAGTGAACTTTCAAAAAGAGCTGAAGAGAAAACACAAGACTGCAAATCAGTCAGGACAGCTTTTTGTGTTAAAGATCCCAAAATAACTGCTTACACGATGCTATTCTCCTGGTTGCCTGACAATCCGCGAATTAAAAGAGAACAATTCTCAACACAGGAAGCAGCGTTTGAATGGCTCAATGAAATGCGGGATTAAATATTCTTAAGTTTTTTAACAACCTTTATTTTAAAAGCATTGTTAACTTTGCGTGAAATTTCATTTAAGTTAATTCAATGCAAACTAATAACACTAAAACACATAACGAATACCTCGTTTTAATTTACCGACTGCTTTTAATAATGCTTTTTTACAGTGTTTTTCGCATTGTGTTTTATTTATTTAATGCCTCTCTATTTCCAAACATAACCGTTAGTTCATTTTTAACAATTATGAGAGGTGGCCTTGGATTTGACCTGAGTGCCATGCTCTATTTAAATGGATTATACGCCCTACTATATATCCTGCCGTTTCCATTTAAATTCAGCTCTTTATATCAAGGCTTTCTTAAGGTTTTATTTGTAACAGTTAACGGAATCGGTTTTGCCCTCAACAGCATTGATTTGATATATTATCGATTTATATTAAAACGTACAACCTACAACGTCATCAATATCCTTGAGAATGAAACTAACATGGGTAAGCTGTGGGTACAGTTTCTGCTGGATTACTGGTATGTGGCCATTATCTTTATTATTTCGGTATATCTTTTAAGCAAAAGCTATTCTTTTTTAAAACCGCGAAAAATCAAATTCTCAAATCGCTGGTTATATCCGGCTGTTTCAGTAATAGCTCTTGTTTTATTCTCAGGTTTTTCGGTGATTGGCATGCGCGGTGGTTATCGCCACTCAACACGCCCGATTAACATGGCTAATGCCGGCAAATATGTTAACACACCCGATGAAATGGCCGTGGTACTCAACACGCCTTTCTGTATCATTCGTACCTGGGGTAAAAAGAATTTTACAGCCTATCAGTTTTTTGAATCAGATAAAGAGTTAGAAACTGCCTACAATCCGATTGTTGAGCCTGATACATTGGTAAGCAACAAAAAGAACGTGGTCATTATTATTCTTGAAAGTTTTAGCCGGGAGTTGTTTGGTGTTTTCAATCCAACACTTGACAATGGAAACTACAAGGGCTACACCCCTTTCCTCGACTCTTTAAGCCAGCACTCTTTAATCTTTCCAAACACTTTTGCCAACGGTCGTAAATCAATTGATGCAATGCCCTCGGTATTGGCCAGCATACCCGCATTGGTGCTACCTTATGTGGTATCTGAGTATTCATCCAACCAAATAAATGGCTTGCCCTATTTACTTAAAAAAGATGGTTATAATTCAGCTTTCTTTCATGGTGCCCCTAATGGTTCAATGGGATTTGAAGCTTTTGCCAACATTGCCAAATTTGATAAATATGTGGGCATGACCGAATTTGACAACAATGATGAGTTTGACGACATGTGGGGTATCTGGGATGAACCATTCTTTCAGTTCTTTGCCGATGAAATGAATAAAATGCAGGAGCCTTTTATGACTTCCATCTTTTCATTGTCGTCGCACCACCCATTTAAAGTACCTGAACAATATACCGATGTTTTTCCTAAGGGTACTTTACCACTTCATCAATGTGTTGGATACACCGATAATGCTTTAAAGAACTTTTTTAATGCTGCAAAGGAAATGCCCTGGTATAATAATACTTTGTTCGTTATTACCGCCGACCACAGCTCCAGAGGTCAATATGACCATTCTTTTATCAGCACCAACAAATTTCAGATCCCTCTGATCTTGTTTAGTCCGGGAGATGATAACATGGTAGGAGTAGATACGCGCTTAGCACAACAAATTGATATTATGCCAACTGTACTCAACTACATTGGTTTTGATAAAACACCCTATGTGGCCTTTGGCAATAATCTGCTGGATGAAGAAAGTAAACGATTTGCCATCAATTACATCAACAGTAGCTATCAGCTATTGCAGGATAACTATGTGATTCATTTTGATGGTCAAAACATCATTGGCGCTTACGATACAACAAATGATCCAATGCTGAAGAAGAACATTAAAGATGTTGATAATACCTACCAGAAGCACTTGCCTTTGATGAAAGGCATTATTCAGCAGTACAATAATCGAATGATTGAAGATCGATTAACGATAAAAAAATAGGGTTTGAACAATTCAAACCCCTTTTTTATTCTTTATCGAATACTACTAAAATTTGTGTTTCAATTTTTCATCCATTAATTCGCGCGCTAGCTTTTGTTCGCGCTTTAGTGCCGACTTTCGGTGTGTTTCGTACTCTTCTTCTACTTCGGCCAAACGATGCTTTGTTTCGTTGGTTACCGAGTGACTTCTTTTAAACAAGAAGAACAGGATTAATACAAAAACAACTAAACCGAGCACCAATCCCCACATAATGGAATTGTAAAGTCCCTTGGATAATTCGGCACCTAAAAAAGACATGCTGTTTTTACTGTTGGTTGTTGCCTCCAAGCTATCAGCCAAACCTTTTATTTCTTCATCCTTCTTTTCAATGGTTGTTTTAAAGGATGTAATTTCACTGTCGCGCTCCAACAAGGTGCTTCTGTACTTCATTACACTATCTAATGAATTCTGCTTTAACATGTTGAAAGTAGACATTTTTATGACCTTGTATCGTTCATAACTTTCAGACTTACTATACACATAATCAAATTGTGCTTTTAAGCCAAGAGTATCAAATCTAGAACTCAGGTCATTTTGAGCTTTAGTTGTAAATGATTGTGCTACAAAAAGCACCGAAAAAAGCAGTGTTAAAATTCTCATTCGTGCCTAATTTATTTGTTGGGTGTTATTTATAATTTGTAACGAAAGCGATTCTTTTATATTGTTCCGAATTCATATATTAACATTAAAAATGTTAGAACCCTGACTATCTATACATTAAAAGCTTCCCAACTGATCCTCTGTTAAAAGGGAATCCCAAAGATGGCCACCATCAATTACATAGAAGCAAACTGGTTCAACCTGTTTTATATTCAAATATATCGAATATTCATCAAAAAGTATATACCTTACCTTACTATACAAGAAAGCCTGCTTTTAAGCAGGCTTTCATACAATATATATGATTTCATTACATACGGTCAGGTACATCAATTCCCATCATCCACATACCATTTTTAATCACAATACCCGTTGCTTTACACAGCAACAAACGTAACGATCGCTTCTGCTCATCTTCTTCAACAGCAATTGGCGACTCGTGATAGAACTGGTTATATTCCTTAGCCAGATCATACACAAAATTAGCAATGATAGCCGGGCTATACACCTTACCAGCTTCAGCTATAATAGCAGGGAAGTTGGCAATCATACGCATTAGTTGTACCTCCTTCTCCGACATTTCCACTTCTAAAGCTGCAACATCAGGCACATTAATGCCATTCGCCTCAGCCTTGCGAAAGATCGATTGAATACGTGCATAGGTATATTGAATGAATGGCCCTGTATTTCCGTTAAAATCAATTGATTCTTTTGGGTCGAAGGTCATATTTTTACGAGGGTCAACTTTCAAAATAAAATACTTAAGTGCCCCTAATGCAATAATCTCGTAAACACGTTCTGCTTCTTCCTCTGAGTATCCTTCCAGCTTACCCAGCTCCTGCGACATGGTACGAGCGGTATTGATCATATCCTGCATCAGATCATCAGCATCAACCACCGTTCCTTCTCTCGATTTCATTTTACCTTCCGGCAATTCCACCATGCCATAGCTAAAGTGAACCAAATCCTTACCCCATTTCAAACCCAATCGATCCAATAATATGGCCAATACTTTAAAGTGGTAGTTTTGCTCATTACCAACAACATAAACCATTTTGTCGATGTCGTAATCATCGTAACGCAGCTTGGCTGTACCAATATCCTGTGTCATGTAAACACTTGTACCATCAGTACGAAGAAGAAGCTTTTCATCCAACCCGTCTTTAGCCAAATCAGCCCAAACACTATTGTCTTCGCGACGGTAGAAAACCTGCTTTTCCAAACCCTCTAAAACCATATCACGACCGATCTTATAAGTATCCGACTCGTAATAGATTTTGTCGAAATCAACACCCATTTGCTTGTAGGTCACATCAAAACCATCGTATACCCAATTGTTCATCTGCTTCCACAAAGCATATACTTCCGGATCTTGCGCCTCCCACTTAATCAGCATTTCGCGAGCTTCCTTCATCAATGATGAATTAGCTTCAGCCTCCTCTTTACTTTGACCAGCTTCGATTAATATAGCCTGCTCTTTTTTATATTCCTGATCAAACTTTACATAGAAATCACCTACCAGGTGGTCACCTTTTTTACCAGTAGACTCGGGTGTTTGTCCTTCGCCCCATTTTTTCCAAGCCAGCATTGACTTACAAATATGGATACCCCGATCGTTTACAATATTTGTTTTAACCACTCGGTTTCCATTGGCTTCAACAATACGCGACAATGAATAACCAAGCAGGTTATTACGGATATGCCCTAGGTGTAAAGGTTTATTTGTGTTTGGCGAAGAATACTCAATCATCACCTGAGGCGATTTTTCATCCGCTTTTGTTTTACCGTACTCCAGGTTATTTACATTGGCATTTAAAAGGTTAACCCAGTATGATGTTGACAACTGAAGATTTAAAAAGCCCTTTACAACTTCAAATCCTGACACATCGGTACAATTGTCCTGAATGTATTGCCCCAAATCATTTCCGGTTTCAACAGGATTCTTTTTTGAAAGTCTCAACAAGGGGAAAACCACAACAGTGTAATCGCCCTTCATGTCTTTACGGGTTAATTGCAACTGAACACTTTCAGCCTCAATTTCAGATGAATACAATTCTTTTACTGCATCAACAACCGTAGCTTTTATATGATTTTCAATTATCATTTTCGTATATTTAATATGCTCTAGATTATTTGAGAATGCAAAGGTAATAAAGTTAACGTTTCTGATATGCAAGAATATTCAAAAATAAATGTATAAATATTGTATTTTCGGAGATTCGAATTGATCCAAATCAAGTTAAATCATTTGGCCTATTTAGATCATTGAAATATTTTTGCAGTCGTTTAACAATAAAAAACTAGAATAAATAACAAATGCTGCTCTTAAAATTTTTCATATTAAATCAGGTATATGGAGCGAGACAGCTTATGATATCACCAATCAATGAAACAGGTATTGATGATATTCAAAGCATCTTCTATCAGGTTATTGCACTATTGGGTGTGGCAATTGCAGCATACTTATATATTAATTTTCGGAATAATAAAAGGTCAAAATCTACTATTACATTAAAAAAAGAGTCCTCCAAAATTAATGATTACCTGCAACAAATTGTCAATTCAATTCCTTATGCAGCATGCATTTCAGATGAAAAACAACGGATTATTTTTTCAAACCCGAAGTTTAAATTACTACTAAATAGTTTTCAGGTTAATAAATCTTCCAGATGGGACAAACAGCTTGAAATTATCACCAGCGAATATAATTTTACAGAATCCAACGAAATAAAAATAGTAAATACGCAGGGACAAACACTAAAAATTAAAACTAAACCTGTTGATTTTGCTGACTTGGACATATCTTTATATACAGTTGTAGTAGAAAACATAACCAATTCGGAAACAGGAAATGACCTCCTAAATAACATTAAAACCTATCTTAGATCAACACTTGCCAACACCGACTTTCCGGTGATGCTAATTGACGATGGCTATAAGGTGGCCGAGCACAACAATCAATGCCATGATTTGCTTAAAATGAACCGCAGTAAGCTGAATAACCGTCACTTCTTCAATTTATTTCCTGATGATGAACGAGCCTACTTAAAGCAGATTTATGCCAGCGGTACATTTGAAAATAGTCAATCAAATTCATTCCATATAAAGGGCGAACAGAACAATCTTATACCAATTGACCTAAATCTTATCCCCATAATCATCAATGGTTCAGCCTACACAATTTGTTTGATAAAAGATATTTCGGAACGTTTACATATGGAAAAGGAAATGATGAAAGCGAAGCTACGTGCCGAAGAATCGGACCGATTGAAGTCATCATTTCTGGCTAATATGTCGCATGAAGTAAGAACTCCCCTTAACAGCATTATGGGTTTTACCGAATTAATGGTGGATGAACAGCTGAGTAACAAAGAGCGTAAGGAGTTCCATAACATTGTACGAAACAGCTCCAATGAACTATTAAGCTTACTTAATGATATTATGGAGTTTTCGAAGATTGAATCTGGTTTAATCCATTTAAATATTGATGGTGTTTCGCCCCACAATATTATTCAGGAAATGAGTGACTACATCAGGCCATTGGTTAGCAAAAACACAAATCTTCAGTTTAATATTAAAGAACCCATTGGCCTTCAGCAGCCGGCATCCTTAAAAACCGATAAAGAACGAGTCAAACAAGTTTTGCGTCACCTGCTTGACAACGCGGTTAAATTTACATATAGTGGTAACATCACACTCTCCTATCAATATCGCCCTGATGCTTCCATTGAATTTATAGTTTCTGACACCGGCATTGGCATTGCTCAGAAAAAGATTCCAAATATCTTTCACAAATTCAGACAAGCCAACGATGAAAATTCGCGCGATTTTGGAGGTGCCGGTCTAGGACTTAGTATTTGTAAACATTTGGCAAAAGTTTTAGGAGGCTTTTTATGGGTTTCTTCATCCGAAAACATCGGATCCGATTTTCATTTTGTCCTTCCAGCCTCTGATTCAGATACCTTAATCGATCCTCAAAACAAAAACATTGTGTTTTTTACTAACGAACCCAAACCTATACCTTTTAACATTAAAGACACCAAGGTTCTATCTGTTTATTCACACACCGCTTTAGTTAATATCCCTCTGGCACATAACATTGCAGCTATTATTCTTGATTCTGATTTAAACGATGAAGAATTGACAAGGCTTAAAAATATTACCCAGCTGCAATCCAGTACAATTATTGTTTATGGAGAACAATCAAGCATATTGTACAGCCCGATTTCGAAGTACAATAACATGATACTAAAAGATGCAGATGAGTTAAACTCTTATCTGACAAACTTTCTAAAAACCAATATTCTGAGTTAATACTATCGCTTTTCGAGTTCGAATTCTATGGCAATATGATACTCACCCGCAACAGGTTTGCCAAATTTTGTAGCAGCAATAAACTCCCAATCAGAAGGCATTGTTTTAGCCACTTTCACAACCGCCTCGTTAATAACTGGATGTAATTTTTCGGCAATATAAAACCCGGTGATGTTTCCGCTTGAATTAATCTTAAGCGCTAAAACCACCTTACCCTCCACATCGTCACTTATGGCCTTTTGAGGGTAACCCAAATTATTAACCAGATATAGATAAGGAACTAACGGACTCCCTTTAAATAAACAGGGTGATTTTCTTTTTAGGTCGTGTCGGTCTATGCCACTCATCATAACCAGCTCTTTCTTATCGAAATCATACTCATAATCGAGAATGCTATTAAGATTATAAAAGCGCCACCTTCCTACACGTTCGTTTTCTTTATAATTGCCTTTTTCTATAACTTTTCCCTTGTAATATTTAATACTCAAGCCATTCCTCTGTGAAGGATTTTGCTTATCTACCCAGCAAACTTCCTTATACTTGCCATTTACTTTAGTTACCTGCTTTCTGTTTTGAGCTTCTCCAGCAATCAAAACAAAAACAAACATACCTGTGAGCCAGACAAATACTCTAATTCTATATTTTAGTTTTGAACTAAGCATGGAGGAAGATACAATTATTTTAAATAAGAATGTTTGATCACCCCAAGCCAATCTTTATTTAATGAGCTAAATTGTGAAATGTTATGCCAACTGGCTTGCTCCAGGTAGCTGATAATTTTAAAATTACCTTCCTCTTTTTTGATTTTTTGCATAATTATACAAAACTAATACATTATATTCGTCTAGGCTTTTGACTGGGATTTCCTTCTGGCAAGGACATTTCCATCACAGCAGCCCGTGGGTCGATTTCGGCCAAAAGCCTGCTTTTACTTTTCATTATTGAACTACTCTGCCCATCTTCTCACGTTAAATGTTCCTAAATTATTATCAGATTATAAATAATAATGTCACTATATTTATCATTTTTTGATAATTTTACGCCTCCATTAAAACAATCAAAAAGTGACAAAAACTGATAGTCAATTCGATCACGTCATCAATATTTGCAAAGATATCTTTGAAAAGAAAATGAAAGATTACGGCACTGCCTGGCGAATACTGCGACCTTCAAGCATGACGGATCAAATATTCATTAAAGCACAACGCATCAGAAGTATTGAAACCAAAGGAACTTCCAAAGTTGATGAAGGTATTCGCGATGAGTTCATTGGCATCGTAAACTACTGTGCCATGGCATTGGTGCAACTTTCGCTTAAACCAGCCGAACAGCCGGAAATGGACCATAAGGAAGCGCTGAAAATGTATTTGGATAACATTTATGCTTCCAAGGCTTTAATGGAAAACAAAAACCACGATTACGACGAAGCATGGCGTAAAATGAGGGTTAGTTCTTTTACCGACTTAATTTTGATGAAACTTCATCGCACTAAACAAATTGAAGATAATAAAGGACAAACTATTATTTCGGAAGGCATAGACGCTAATTATATGGACATGATTAACTATGCCATTTTTGCTTTGATCAAACTTGAATTTCCCGAAGACGAAACCAATTAAATAATCATTCGAAAATGTTGAAGCTGTTAAGTCGTTTTTTAACAGGTGCTGTTTTTATTTTCTCAGGATTTGTAAAAGCAGTAGATCCTAAAGGTGGAGCCATTAAAATTAGTGAATACCTTGAGGTACTTGGAATTCACAATTCAGATAGCATAGGCTTGTTTCTGGCAATTGCACTTTCAACGGTCGAATTTATTTTGGGTTATCATCTTATTTTAGGTCTTAAAATAAAACGTGTCGCATTACCATCGCTCCTTTTTATGGGAGCATTCACCGTCATCACCTTACTTATAGCTGTCTTTGATCCTGTTTCGGATTGTGGTTGTTTTGGCGATGCTATCAAGTTAAGTAATTGGGAAACTTTCTTTAAAAATACGATTATATTGCCTTTTAGTATTTATGTATATTACAAGCGTAATGAGTATCAATCTACACTTAGCAGTTTACGTCAACACTTAATAACAACGCTTGGCATATTAACGATTGTTGGCATTTCCATCTATTGCATCATCTACCTACCGGTAATTGATTTCAGAGCTTATAAAATTGGTACCAATATACCAGAAAGCATGGCGATACCCGAAGGAGCAGATGAAGGCGAATACGAAACCACTTTTATTCTGGAAAAAGACGGGGTGAAGAAAGAGTTTACGGTCAACAACTACCCATACGAAGACAGCACCTGGGTGTTTGTTGACAGCAAAACCAAAGTGATACGCGAGGGCTATCAACCTCCTATTGCGACTCTAAGCTTTGTCTCAACCGAAAATGAAGACATCAGCAATAAAATAATCGATAACGAGGATATTGTTTTTTTAATGGTTGCGCCTAAACTTAACAAAGCCAATACCGAGCACATTAAAGATTTTATTGCCATTAAAGAGATGACGTATAAAAATGACTTCAATTTCTATGTGGCTACTGCCTCTTTGGGTGAAGACTGTTTTCTGTTTGACTTAAAACACACAGCGGGTTTTGAATATGCTTTGTGTGATGAAACCACTCTAAAAACAATTGTAAGAGGCAATCCGGGATTGGTCATTATCAAAAAAGGAACAATAATAGCAAAATACAATCATTCAAATTTACCATCAGCTAATGCGCTGAAGAATCCACTTTCACATTCGATTCAGGCGCTAAAACAATCCAATGAAAAATCCGGGCTATGGTTGTACATATCAGTTATGATTGGAATGCTTGTAATTATATACAAATTCAAATAACTTAAATTTTTATCAATGAGACAAAACATTGTTGCAGGGAACTGGAAAATGAATAACACGCTTGAAGAAGGTGTTACATTGGCCAATGAGGTGAACGAAATTTTAAAAGCCAACAAACCAAATTGTAAAGTTGTATTAGGTACTCCATTTATTCACCTTGCTGAGGTGGCTAAAAATGTAGATTGTGAACTAGTTGGTGTGGCTGCTCAAAACTGTGCAGATAAAGTAAGCGGAGCCTATACTGGCGAAACTTCAGCCGCAATGGTAAAATCTACAGGTGCTCAGTATGTTATTCTTGGTCACTCAGAAAGACGTGCTTATTACGGTGAAACTAATGCTATCTTAAAAGAAAAAACTGACCTGGTTTTAGCTAACGAATTAACACCTATCTTCTGTATTGGTGAAGTTCTTGAAGAGCGTGAAGCGGGTAAACATTTCGACGTGGTTAAGGAGCAAATTGAAGAAGCTTTATTCCACTTATCAGCTGAAGATTTTGGTAAAGTTGTTTTGGCTTACGAACCTGTATGGGCTATCGGTACTGGTAAAACTGCTTCTCCAGAGCAAGCTCAGGAAATTCATGCTTTCATCCGTCAGACTTTAGCTAACAAATATGGTGCTGAAGTAGCTAACGAAACAAGCATCTTATATGGTGGTAGCTGTAAGCCTTCTAATGCAAAAGAATTATTTGCTAATCCAGATGTGGACGGTGGATTAATTGGTGGAGCATCACTTAAAGCAGAAGATTTTCACGGAATTATCGCTGCATTTTAATTAAGCAAGAAAAAGCTCAAAATAGTTTTCAGATTAAAAGGCCATCGTTCGATGGCCTTTTTTTGTATATCGCATGAATTCCTGGGCTTATTTCATTCATTTATGACATAAAAAAAGAGGGCTCGCCAAAGCCCCCTTCATACAAAATTATAAATTAAGTAATGCAGAAATAAGGTTCTCTTTTAATAAACTGATCCAATATAAATTAGTAATGCTCCCAAAAATGAAATGGCAAGCGTCAAGCCCAACTCAATAACCAGTTCCTTTACTAGCTGATATTCTACTTTGCTTTTCATACGCTCCTTGCTTTGACTATAATTAAGCAAGAAGCATGCCAAAATTAGGAAGGAAGGAAAACTATGCTTTTTCTTCGGTATTTTCTTCTTTCGCTTCTTCGATTAGCGAATGTGTATCCCAGGCACAGTCCATTTCTTTGTAGGGCTGCTTTTGCTGCATCAATAACACATTTTCGAGGTGCTCTGAGAACTTTTTCGTTTCAACAACAAAATGCGGATCATCTTTGGAGTAACGTTGCTGAAGGTTCTTCATAAAGCGCTTGTCAAGATGCTTAAAGGTTAGTGCCGATCGATAACTCTGGTGGCGACTAATGCCCAATGCACTTAGTGTGTCAACTCCCAGGTGAACGGCTGAATCGAAGATTGCTTGTCGATGCCCTTCTACCCCATTATTTTGCAGGGCCAACTCATGGGCAACATCAACAGCTCTTACGATTAGTTTGAGGTTCGGATAGTGCTTTTTGGCCAGATCGACCAACTTATCTATTTGATGACGTTCACTCATTGCCACCACCAAAGCTTTGGCCTTTGCTGCACCAGCCGCTTCAAGCATATCTTTACGGGTTATATCGCCATAATACACTTTATAACCAAATTTTTTCAGGTACTGAACATTATGCGGGTTGTTATCAATAATGGTTAATTTAATACCAGTAGCATTTAAAAAACGCCCCAAAACCTGACCAAATCGACCAAAGCCCGCAATGATCACCGGATGACCATTATTTTCAACCTCATCAGCTTCCTGTGATGCCGACTTAACCAGACGCGGCTGAATCAAATGCTCATTGATAATAAACAAAACCGGTGTTATCAGCATTGACAAAGCCACAACGATTAAGAGAATTCCCGCAGTAAAATCATCATAAATTGCATTTTGGGAAGCAAAGGAAATAAGTACAAAACCAAATTCCCCGGCTTGAGCCAAGCTAAAGGTAAAAAGCATGTTATGAGCCGTTTCCAGTTTAAACAACTTACCCAATAAATACAACACTATCAGCTTAACACTAACAACAATGGTTAATATCAACAAAATTAATTGCCAACTATCAATCAAAAGCATAAAATTAATGCTTGCTCCCACAGAAATGAAAAAGATACCTAAGAGCAAGCCTTTAAATGGCTCCAAATTATCTTCCAGCTCATATCGATATTCACTATTAGCCAATACCACGCCAGCCAGAAATGTGCCCAGTGCCGGTGATAATCCGACTACATCCATAAAAACAGCAATACCAATAACTAACAATAAAGCTGTAGCTGTAAATAATTCACGCAAACCAGTTTCGGCGATAAACTTAAAAATATAATGCGCCAAATAGCGTCCCCCTACTATTATTACAGCCACTGCCCCAATAATAATCATTAGCTGCTGCCAACCACTTTCGCTGGCATCTTGCGCTTCGGCAATAACACCTGAATCCGTCACCACCTGATTGGCCAATAAAGCTATGATTGCAAAGATGGGTACCACCGATATATCCTGCATCAGCAGCACAGAAAAACTATGACGACCACCCCGTGTTTGTAACATGCCCTTTTCAGATAAAGTCTGCAGGACAATGGCCGTTGAAGAAAGCGCCAAAATAAGTCCAGTGGTAATTGACTGAGCTGTGTTTAACCAAAAAAATGCTGTAATCAAGGAAAATATCAATGCAGTTATTCCAATCTGCATGCCCCCCAAACCAAAAATGAGTCGCTTCAATCGCCATAGCATGCCCGGATGTAATTCGAGACCAACGATAAACAGCATTATCACCACCCCAAATTCGGCTATATGCATCACATCTTCACCTTCACTACCAACAAGGCCCATTACAAATGGTCCGATAACTATTCCCGCAATAAGATAACCCAGAACTGATCCTAATCCGATTTTCTTGGCTACCGGCACAGAAATCACCGCGGCCAACAGGTATATCATTATTTGAAAAAATATATCGTCGAGATGCATTGAATAAATTTATTAGTTATCAGATTTTATTTGACTCATTAACTGATTTAAACTGTCTCCTTTCATAAAGGCGTTTACATCGAATAATTCATCGCGCAGAAAACTTATCATTTTCTTATACGCGTATATCTCATCAGCAACATCATTATTATTCAGCAAATGAACACCATGAATGACATAAGGTGGCAGATATTGCATTTTGCATAGGTAGGCAGACTGGTCGAACGGCAGTAAGAACTGCTTAACCGTAAAACGATTCATGCCTCCTGACTGATAAGTCGACTCTCGTCCGCCGGTCGTTATACAATTCAATGCCATTTTACCGATTAATGCGGTACCCTCTTTTCCATAAGCAAAGCCATGCTCCAGAACCAAATCAAACCACTCTTTTAGCAAAGCAGGTGCACTGTACCAATATAATGGATGGTGCCAGATAATAACATCGTGCTTAAGTAATAATCCTTGCTCATATTTCACATTAATATAAAAATCAGGATAGCTTTCGTACAAATTATTAATGGTGACATTCTCCATCTCTGAAACAGCTTTGATCAACTGCTTATTTACCCGTGATTTATTCTCAATGGGATGTGCATATATGATTAGGATTTTCCTCATAACTTACAATTGAAATATAAAAATACACAAAAGCCCTTTTTAAATAAAAGGGCTTTTGTATTTTATGTATATTTTATTTAACCAATCCATTCGCCTTTAAGCGCCTTCTCAAATCTTTTATTGACCACTTTCCAGTTAACCACATTCCAAAATGCATTAATATAGTCGCCACGCTTATTCTGATAATTGAGGTAATAAGCATGCTCCCAAACATCAATTGTTAATAATGGAATACCTTTTACTTCAGCTAAATCCATCAGCGGATTATCCTGATTTGACGTTGAAACCACCTTTAGCTTTTTGTTTTCATCAAGAATTAACCAAGCCCAACCGCTACCAAAACGTTTTTTGGCAGCATTGAAAAACTCTTCTTTAAATGCATCAAATGATTTGAAAGCTTTTACCAAATGACTTAATAACTTAGCCGATGGTTCTCCACCATCCGGACTTAAACTTTCCCAAAATAACATGTGGTTATAATATCCACCACCATTGTTCCTAACAGCCAAACCATGTTTGGACACTTCTGAAAAAATAGCAGGCATTGCTGTTGTTTCCAATGAAGTTCCTTCGATGGCTGCTGTGAATTTTTTGAAATATCCACGATGATGTCTATCGTAATGTATTTCCATGGTTTCGGCATCGATATGTGGCTCTAATGCTTTATAATCGTATGGTAAGGCCGGAAAAAAATGACCCGATATCATTGCCGATTTTACTGCATTAGTTTTTGCTTCGCTATTTGAATTACTTTTACTTGCTCCGGTACAGGCAGCTGCTGCACCTACTCCAATCAAGCTGATAAATTGTCTTCTCTTCATAGTAATAAGAATGCTTTAACCTGTAAACAAGTTTCAGATATGATTGTTCAGCGTTGGCCGCTTATTAAAGTAATCTGTAATTAATATCAAGTTAAATGACAAATGAACTGCACATACCAACTTAACAAACTGATATACCAACTCTTATTGTTGTTAATTATATTCAACAAGCTTAATTGACTTTTACAGTTTTTGATTAATTATTTGGGTTGATTATAATATTTCACACTTCTCTCAGATTAATATATTGATTCTTCGATAGCGTTCGTCAAATTTCTGCATTTGATTTTCTTAAAAATTACTTTCTTTAATGTTGTTAACTATATCAGCTTATGAATCGTTTTATTGTTATTTCTTTATTAATAACCATTTGCCTGTCGGCTCACTCTCAGAAAAACTATGAACAACGTGCCGATAAATACTATAAATATTACAATTACGAAAAAGCACGGAAAGACTACATTCGCGTTTGGCGAAAGGACAAAGACAACATTGATCTTTTAAAAAAAATCATTGATTGTTATATGAGCGATAATACCTTGCGTGAAGAAGCAATCCCGTATATCGATCGCCTGATTTCTTTAAAACCTAATAATTACGAGGCACAGCTTAATAAAGCAATAGCGCTGTTTCATGCTCATAAGTTCAAGGATGCAACCGATCATTTAAAACAGTTTGAATCGAAGCTTTCTGCTGGCTCAGACCTACACAAGAAAGCAATGGTATTAAAACGTCAAATCGCTAATGCAGAAATTTTAATTGGCAAGCCTCTGGGTGTTTCTTTTATTAATATGGGTAAAGGCATTAACACTACCAGAAACGATGTAAGCCCATTTATTAGCTCCGATGAGCACACGCTTTTTTACTCCTCCGATAAACGCTACAATAGTTACGCTGGTATTTATTATTACAACATTTGCGTTGCTGAAAAAAGTAAGCTGAGTTTCGAAAAAGGTAAAACCATTGGCTCACAAATCAATTCCATTTACGACGAAATGATGGCCGGAATTTCACCCGATGGATCACAGATTTTTGCTTTTCACAATCGTGATGGCGACGAAACCATGGGCTTGGCAAAATATAATGGAAGACATCGCTTCGATCCGCTAGCTGATTTCGGTCCGCCCTTGGATGCCAAAGGATCTGAATATGGTGTTTGGATGACTGAAGGAAAAGATACGATATTATTCGCCTCTGAAAATGAGTTGGGAAATACCGATATCTATTACGCCATTAAACTGCCAACCGGTTACTGGGGTGAAGCACGCGAAATTCCAGGTTTGGTTAATTCATCCTATAACGAAAACTTTCCGGTATTGTCACTCGATGGCAAGCGTCTTTTCTTCTCATCAGACAATGAAGAGTCGATGGGTGGTTATGATTTATTCTATTCGGACTGGGACAATGAAAAGCAACAGTGGAGCAAACCCATTAATATGGGCTATCCGATTAACGATACCTACCACAATTATAACATATCGTGGGTTAAAGGCGGTCGCTTTGCATACGTATCAGCCATTCGCCCCGAAGGACTTGGCAAATATGATATATACAAAGTTGTATTTAACAACACCAACCCATACAATGCTGTTATAAAATTCGAGGTAAAGCTCAAAAAAGATCGCAAAACACTCATACCTGATTTTACGCCACAAGTGAGTGTCACTGATACATTGAATAACCTGATCGGAACATACAAACCGAGCAAGGATTCAACAGACTTTATTGTAGCATTAACTGCCGGCACCTATCATGTTCACATAGAGCACGAATCCATCGAACCGTTGACCTATGAAATTAGTATCCCGGATAACCGATACGAGTCGCTTGCAGACCGCATACGATTAATTGTTGTACCCAAACAAGAAGAAAACGGTGCTAAATAAACCAGATTTTAAAAATTAGTCAGTGTTTTCGCTATTTTTGTGGCTTAAACCGATTATAAAAATATTGTAAGTATATGAAGCTTCATCTGAAAAACCCAATTGTTTTTTTTGACCTGGAGACCACGGGAATTAATATTGCAAAAGATCGCATTGTAGAAATAGCCTTATTAAAAGTAAATATCGATGGCTCTGACGAGTCATTTTGCTATAAAGTAAATCCTGAAATGCCAATTCCGAAAGTAACTTCTGAGATACACGGCATTTACGATGAAGATGTGAAAGATGCCCCAACTTTTAAAGAACTGGGCAAATCATTGGCCAAAATAATGGAAGGATGCGACATTGCCGGCTTTAACTCCAATAAGTTTGATGTGCCTTTATTGGCCGAAGAGTTCATCCGTGCAGAGATCGATTTTGATATGAAAAAGCGCAAATTTGTGGATGTGCAGACCATTTTCCACAAGATGGAGAAGCGTACTTTATCAGCAGCTTATAAATTCTATTGCGATAAGGATTTAGAAAATGCTCACTCTGCTGCAGCTGATACATTGGCCACCTATGAGGTACTTAAAGCTCAGCTGGATCGTTACGAGGAGTTGGAAAATAACATTGAATTTTTGAATGATTTCTCATCATTTAACCGCAATGCCGATTTTATTGGTCGCATCATCTTCAATGATAAGGGTGTTGAAGTTTTCAATTTTGGTAAATACAAAGGTAAAAGTGTTGAAGAAGTGCTTGCTAAAGATCCTTCGTACTATGGTTGGATGATGAATGGCGACTTTCCGTTATTCACCAAAAAGGTATTGACGAATATTAAATTACGTAACTTCAATAAATAAGGTGTTATGAAGATTTTATGTGTCGGTCGTAACTATGTAAAACACATAGAAGAGCTTAACAATCAAATGCCAACAGAGCCGGTTATTTTTGCCAAACCGGATTCAGCATTATTGTTGAAGAACAAACCATTCTTCATTCCTGATTTTGCCGAAGATTTTCACCACGAAGTTGAATTGGTCATTCGCATTAATCGAATTGGCAAAAACATTGCCTCACAATTTGCACATCGTTACTACGATGAAATAGCATTGGGCATCGATTTTACGGCTCGCGATTTACAAGCTGAATTAAAAAGTAAAGGCTTACCATGGGAAAAAGCCAAAGCCTTTGACGGATCAGCTGTTTTATCCAAACTCATCGATAAAAGTCGATTCGAAGATATTCAAAACATCAATTTTCATCTGGAACGAAATGGTGAAACGGTTCAAAAAGGTAATACCAGTCATATGATTTTCCCCATTGACCAAATTATATCACACGTATCGCAGTACTTTACACTTAAAATTGGTGATCTGATTTACACGGGAACACCTGCGGGTGTAGGACCTGTTGCTATCAATGATCGTTTGAAAGGATATATTGAAGATGAACGGTTGTTTGACTTTTTAGTGAAATAGTCAGTCGATCGAATTTTAAAAAATAAGGCTCGAAATTAATCCTTTTAATGATCATTTTCGAGCCTTTAATATTATCTCCAATTATTGCTTACGTAATGGGACTATTGGGCTCCTTAGCCATGTGATTATAGTTTAGTCGATCCAGTAATCGGGGTAACCATTTGCTCAAAAACACGGTCAGTTTTCCTTCCACAAATGTTAAAATCATTGTGCGCTTGCGTTTAATAATGGCATTTGCCATATGTTGAGCAACCTCTTCTGCACTCATCATTTTTTCTTCCTTACGAGGTGTTTCGCCCTGATTTGATCCATCGGCCACTAAGGCAGCTTTTCGCACATTTGAAGCCGTAAAACCCGGAGCTGCAATCAGCACATGCAAACCCTTCTTTAAGTTTTCAACCCGGATGGTTTCTAAAAAACCGTGCATGGCAAATTTAGAGGCTGAATACCCTGTTCTTCCAGGCAGTCCAATAAAGCCTGCAATGGACGAAACGCCAACAATGGATCCTTTAGTTTCCAATAACGATGGCAAGGCATATTTCGTGCAATATACCGTTCCCCAAAAGTTTACATCCATCAATTGCTTTAATACATGCAATTCTACGTCCTGAAATGCTGCTCGCATCGATATTCCGGCATTATTGACCAATACATCTATTTGACCGAAGGCTCTTAATGTTTCACTAATTAAATGTTTGCAATCATCTTCAACACTCACATCAGTTTTAACTGAAATTACTTCTGTTCCATTCGTTTTTAGTTCGTGTTCTATTTCAACCAGCTTTTCTGCACTTCGCGCTGCCAACACCAACTTAGCCCCCCTCTGAGCAAATTCCCGTGCACAGGCCAAACCAATACCCGATGAAGCGCCTGTTATGATGATCACCTTATTCTGCATATCCTATAAATTAAAGCGTGAAAATAGGTATTTAAAGGCGAATTAAAAATTGATTTTATTAAGAAACCGTTTCAAGATAATCTTTGACGACATGATGACGAGCCCAAAAAAATGACAACTATAATTTGCTCCAATACATTTTTTATTAAAATCATGATAAAAAGAAAATACTGATTTCTCTTTTACAATTATTTTGTTAATTTAGTAATGTCGATTCGAGCCATGATTTGCAGGGTCATCTTTAATAATCACTATTAAATAAGCAGCTATGACTCGAAGACAAGTTCAAGAAGTGAATGCCGGCTCAATGGCCGACATCGCGTTTTTATTACTTATTTTTTTCCTGGTAACAACAACAATGGAATCTGATAAAGGATTAGGTACCATATTGCCTCCTTTTGAAGAAGAACCAGATCCCAACAAAAAAGCAAAAAACGAACGTAATGTATTTGAAATACTGGTTAATGCCAATAACCAGATTATGGTTGAGAAACAGGAATTACCTCTTAATCAGCTGACGGAAGCTACAAAGCGTTTTATTCTGAATCCTTCTAATAAAGCAAACTTATCGGATAAAGAAACCATCAATATTGACTTTTTTGGTGAACGAAAGGTTAGTAAAGGAATTATTTCGTTACAAACAGCCAATGACACCGAATACCAAGTATATCTAATGGTTCAAAATGAAATTGTACGGGCCTTTAATGAATTACGCAACGACCTTTCTTTAGATAAATTTGGCACCCCTTATGAAAAACTAAATACGAAAGAAAAAGAAGCCGTTCGAAAAGCCATACCAAAAATTATTTCGGAGGCTGAACCTGTTAAGATCAATATTAACTCTTGATTTACAGTTGGTATAGAATAGAAAAAGGGAGCTCAATTAGTTGAGCTCCCTTTTCTATTGAAAATATTTCTATGGAGTAATCGAACGCCAATAAGCCATTACTTCTTACCCAGTAACTTAAATATCATGTTTCCAATATCCGTATTATCCTGAATACCTGTAAAGTTATCAGCACCCGGACCATAGGCAAAAACAGGAACCATAATACCTGAGTGACCTTTTGTGCCATAATGTGCCTTAACCAATTGATCGTCGTAACTACCGTTATTGATTACCATACCACCAGTTTCATGATCAGAGGTAACAATTACAAGTGTATTCTTATTTTCAGCCGCAAAAGCAAGCGCCTCTCCTACTGCCTTATCAAAATCAAGCGTTTCTCTCACAACATACTCTGTGTTGTTTTGGTGACCACCCCAATCAATTTGGCTACCTTCTACCATCAGGAAGAAACCTTTTTTGTTCTGGCTTAATAATTCAACTGCCTTTTTCGTTGCCAATGGTAAAACATCGCCACGAGCCGGCATTTTATCCATGTGTGTTGGAGCTAATAAAGCTGCCAACTTTGGGCTATTGGCTGTTTTAAGTTCATCAACCGAAGTTACCACCTGATAATCCTTTGCCTCAAGTTCTGTTTTCAGATTTCTCTTATCCTCTCTCTTTGTAAAATGATCTAAACCACCACCGATGAAAACATCAATATCCGTCTTTAAGAAATCGGCTGCGATAGCTTCATACATTGAGCGCTGTGGCTGGTGTGCAACGAATGAAGCCGGTGTCGCATGAGTTACTGCCGAAGTTGAAACAACACCAGTTGCTTTGCCTTTCTGCTCAGCAAATTCACGAACATTTTCAATTAAATTTCCATTTTCATCGATACCAACCGCTTTGTTATTCGTTTTCTTACCAGCTGATAAAGCAGTACCCCCGGCAGCTGAGTCGGTCACATATTTATCAGCACTGTGCGTTTTTGAGAAACCAACTTTTTTAAAGTTATTCATAAACAACTGTCCTCCATTGGCAGTCATTGCAGCATGTACTTGTGCAACGCCCATTCCATCACCAATTAATAAGATGATATTTTTAGGCTTCTTCTTGCCAGAGACATCTTCGAAGCTAGGCACATTATAAACGCCTTCAGACGATTGGTAGTCATACTCTGTAGATACGAGAGATTTATCTGTTTTATAATTCTCCTGAGCCGATACCAGTGTTGCAAACACCAATAGTAGCGCGCTAAATACTATTTTATAGTTTTTCATTTGTTATGAATTTATTTTTACTGGTCAGATGGAACTTCCAAAAAATCAAACCATTTATTTGTCTGTCAAATAAATAGTTGAATTTTAAATGGTCGTTTCATATTATAACTATTTATGATACTTATGCAAATAGGGCCTCAAAACTAATAAACTTTAACTTATACCCGATGAGTTGAATCTAAATTATTCATTAAATAAGCCTAACCTGGACAAGCCAGAAAAATTATCAAATATCAGAATGTGAATATCAAGACGATGCTCAGCTTTCTTAAAATATTCTGCCAAAAAAATACTCAAATTTCAATTTTGAGGTACTAATGTCAATCAGATTCGTCAATCACTCTTTGATACTAACTCACCATTAATCCAAAATAAAACCGACAGGTAATTGCCCATCGGTTATTATTATATTTATCAATCTAAATCTATTTTGAATTTAACAACTAAATTCATAAAAGGTTGCCACTAATCGCCCAGTTGTTTTATTTTAAACCGTTCAACTTCGGCCGGGGTGTGTGCTTTAAGCATGATTTGTTTGATCTGCTCAACAACCTCAGGATGCTGACTGGCAATGTTGTTTTGCTCACTGATATCCTCATCTAAATTATAGAGTTCAATCTCCATGTTATCTTTAAAAATATTTTTACGGATGCCTTTCCATTTTCCCATTCGAACAGCCTGTTGTCCTTGATAAGCCGGAAACTCCCAATACAAATAGTCGTGTTGCTTTTGACTTGAAGCACCAGTCATAGCGGGCAGATAACTGATTCCATCGATATCTTCGGGAGCAGGTACACCAGCTACATCACAAAGTGTTGGCAAAACATCCCAAAAAGCGGAAGCATGATTGGTTTGAGTACCCGGTTTGATCTTACCTGGCCATGATGCAATCATCGGAACACGGATTCCTCCTTCATGAACAAAACCTTTACCCCAACCATAATCACTTTTAAAAGGACCGCCACTATTAAAAAATTGCGAATCGCAACCTCCGGTATACGATGGACCATTATCAGAAGTAAATATGATTAAAGTATTATCATAAACCCCCAATTCCTTTAGTTTGGCAACCAACTGACCGACTCTTTCATCTAAATAAGAAACCATAGCAGCATAAGCAGCACGGGGATATCGATGAGGGAAATAACCTCTGTTACCCATATATGGATCTTCTTCACCAAATTTCTTCACATAGTACTCAACCCATTTTTGAGGTGCCTGAAGTGGTAAATGAGGTATTGGTGTTGCCCAGTATACAAAAAATGGATCTTCATTACTTTCCTCCACAAAATTGATCATCTCATCGAACATCACATCCGGTGAATAATCATTCAGGTTAAATTTGGCATAGCTTTCCGGATTTAAAGGATCCGCATCTTTATCCAACTTTGAATTGGGCGCCACGGTATCGTTATTCAGGTAAATACGGTTAGCATTTTTATATAAATGAACTGGATAATAGGTATGTGCCTGACGTTGACAGTTATATCCACAGAAAAAGTCGAACCCCTGTGTTGTTGGCAAACTATGCGTGTTAGGCGCGCCTAAGCCCCATTTACCAACCATTCCTGTTTTATAACCGGCGGCTTTTAAAAGTTTGGCTACAGTTTTTGTGTCGGCTGGCATCGGACGCTGACCTTCAAGTGTTGAGTCAGCAATCATCGCCTTATAATCCCATACTTTACCTCTTGATCTCCACTCATCATTACCACGAACGTAGGCATGGCCTGTGTGCTTCCCGGTTAAAAGAACACAACGTGATGGAGCGCAAACAGGTGCGCCTGAATAGTGATCGGTAAAACGGATACCATTCTTCGCCAAGGCATCGATATTAGGTGTTTCAATTAGCTCCTGCCCGTAACATCCCAATTCGCCGTAACCAAGGTCATCAGCCAATATATAGATGATGTTAGGCTTTTTCGTTTCTTTTTCTTGCTGACTACATGAAGCCAAAAGAGCAACGATAGCCACTGCAGTTAAAAACAATGATTTAATTTTCATTTTTGAATATTTTAATTATCTGAGTCTTAGTTATCCCAAAAAGATCCTTCCTTCTGCAATTGTTTTACAAAAGCCTCCAGCTCACTCAATAATTCACCCGTTTTCTCCGGTTTTTGATCAGCTACATTTATTCTTTCGCCTAAATCTTCTTCCACCTGAAAAAGCAAAGGTGTTTCTTTGGAGGCCTTATAGCCATAATTATTACCAGTTTGCGAACCTATTCGAATATGAAGTTTCCACTCATCTTTACGAATAGCTGAAGGTTTGTTATCTGCATAATTATAAAAGAATTTAAAATCCTGAATCGGATCATCATATTTCTCTGGCATTAACAAAGAGCAAATATTACGACCGTCGATCGTTCGATCTTGTGGTACCTCAACCCCTGCAATCGCAAATATTGTTGGCAAAATATCCAAAGTACTAATTGGTGTCTGTTCATTCCGATGGCCTGTCATCATAGCTGGCCAGCTAATAATACCAGGCACCCGATGACCACCTTCCCAGGTTGAACCTTTACCATCTCTGAATGGTGTTGCATACCCCACTTTTAACCTTGTGTCGCCGTATTTCTTATTATCCGAAATTGTTGAGAATTTAATCCATGGGCCATTATCTGATGACAATACAATAATTGTATTCTCTCTTATTCCTTCTTCTTCAAGCGTGTTTAAAATATCGCCAATGGCGGCATCTAACTCTTCCATCACATCCCCCAGCTCTCCATTGCGCGATACGCCTTTAAACTTATCACTTACAAAAAGTCCAAGGTGTGGCATATTATAAGCCACATAAGCAAAAAATGGTTGCTTTTTATTTCGCTTAATAAATTCAACAGCCGATTTTGTGCAAACTCCGGTTAAGGACTCAGAAGCTTTAACATCAGAAGGCAAATCTTTGGCTAATACTTCGTAGCCTTTGATTGGATTATTTCCCTTGGGATTGCTTTTTAATAGCATTGAAGTATTGTAATCATGCGATACATTCGTGCCAATCCACTCATCAAAACCATGAGCCAATGGCAAGGCATCGGCCGAGAAACCATTATGTTTATTAGGTGTACCAAGGTGCCATTTTCCGAACATCCCGGTTTTATAGCCCACCGACTTTAATCCTTCAGCCAAAGTAATTTCCTTTTCGTGAATGTGTTTTTTAGCCTCCGGGCCAATCACCCATGATCCCAAACCCGATCGACCCGGGTAACGACCGGTCATTAATGAATAACGAGACGCCGAACAAGCCGGTGATGTCACATAAAACTGTGTAAAATTAGTACCACTGTTTTTAAGCTTTGTAATATTAGGTGTTTTAATAGTGGGGTTTCCGTTGTGCTCAAAATCACCATAACCACTATCATCCAGATAAATCAATATTACATTCGGTTTATCCTTCTTAGCTTTATTTTTTGCCTGAATGTTAGTTGCTCCCAATACTAATGCAAGTAACATTATAAATGTAATTCTATACATGTATCTATATTTTTAATCTTTAATCATTTAACTGACCTACATAGTCTGGATTAAGCTGAGTTGGAACCGGCGCACTAAGCTCCTTTCTCCATTTTTTCAGATCCTCATGAAGCTCTTTTAATTTCGCAGGATTGGATTCGGCCAAATTCCTTGACTCACTAATGTCTTCTTTCAAGTTATAAAGCTGTAAACTTCCATCTTCAAAATCTTCAATTAATTTCCAGTCGCCTTTGCGAATAGCTCCACTTGGCACAGATCGCCATCCACGCGTCAAGTCTTCGGGATTCTTAATATTCTTATAGCTTTGCAAGTAAGCCGGAAAATGCCAGTAGATTGCCTCCCTATCAATGTTACCCGATTGTTTTAAGAGAGGTAATAAACTCTCACCATCCAAATTATACTTGTCAACTTTCTCCCCGGCTAACTCTACCGAAGTAGGATACAAATCGATGCTCATCACAGGAATATCACACCTGGTTCCGCTTTTAATCATACCCGGACTCCAGGCAAGCATTGGCACTCTGAAGCCTCCTTCGTACATCATTCCCTTCGAACCGCGCAATGGATAATGTGTTGTTACACCACCATAGCCACCATTATCCGAAGTCAGAATTACTACGGTATTCCCATCAATCTTTTTATCTTTTAGTTTTTGTAGCAAACGCCCCAGGCTTTGGTCAGTACTTTCAACCATTGCAGCATATTTTGGATCATTTTGTCCATTCGTTCCGGCTTTATCCAGATATTTATTAACGATTTCGCCTTTCGCCTGAATAGGTGTATGAACGGCATAATGCGAGAAGTACATAAAAAAAGGTTCTTCTCCATTATAATCAATAAATTTCAGAGCTTCATCCGTTAATCGGTCCGTTAGGTATTCCCCTTTGGGGCCATCGGGTAATTGAGGATTATTGTAAGGACTAAAATATCCACCTTTGGGAGCACCGGTATGGTTACCTCCGATGTTAATATCAAAGCCCTGAGCTTCTGCCCCGGTTTTCTCATCATCTCCCAAATGCCATTTCCCCAAGTGAATGGTTTTATAACCGTTTATTTTCATGGCTTCGGCCAAGGTTGTAAAGCTACCATCCAATATGGTTTTATTGGGTGTGGGAATTAATCGTCGTTCTTTCGACTTGCCTCTGGCCGGATTGCCAACCGTGTAAACACCGTGCCGAGTGGCATATAACCCACTCATTAAACTGGCCCGTGTTGGCGCACAGTTGGCTGCATTGGCATAGGCATTGGTAAAAACCATGCCTTCTTTGGCCATTTTATCAATATTTGGTGTTTCGTAATACTGACTTCCATTATACGCTACATCTTTCCATCCCAAATCATCAACCAAAAAGATAATCACATTGGGCTTATCTGATTTTTTTTTACCCGATTGACCCGGTGAACAAGCATTTGCCAGTATGCATAATGCTACGCTTATTGTCGTAATCAATTTACTTTTCGTCATCAATCTAACTTAGATTTAGTGATTATCGCTTAAGGTTTTTCTTTTTCAGATAGCGAGTTAAATTTTGCTCATCCAACTCATCACTATCACCATATTTCTTTCTGACTTCAATGAGTTTTTCGTGCATCTGTTTCTGAACATCTGCATATTCAAGATTATCGTAAAGGTTATTCATCTCTGAAGGATCATTCTGTAGATCATACAACTCCCATGTTCCAGAATCGTAGTAAAAATGAATCAGTTTATACCGATCGGTACGAATACCATGATGACGCTGCACATTGTGCTCACCCGGATATTCATAATAAGTGTAGTAAATCGCATCGCGCCAACTTTCATCTTCGCCACTAATTACTTTTCGGAATGATTCTCCTTGCAAATCTTCAGGTATATCAGCTCCTGCATAATCCAGAAAGGTTGGAGCAAAATCGAGGTTTTGAATTAGCTGATCAACTTTTGTTCCAGGCTTCACTTCTTTTGGATAGCGCATCAGCATTGGTGTTCGGAATGACTCTTCGTACATAAAGCGTTTGTCAAACCACCCATGCTCACCCAGGTAGAAACCCTGATCAGAGGTATAAACCACAATGGTATTTTCTGCTAATCCCTCCTGATCGAGGTAATCCAACACTTCTCCTACACCATCATCAACCGACTGAATGGTAGCCAGGTAATCTTTCATATACCGGTTATACTTCCACAATGCAAGTTCCTTGTCCGTACGCTCTTTTGACAGGTATTCTTCAATAATCGGGTCATAATGAGCATCCCAAGCCTCTCTTTGCTCATCATCCATTCGTTTGTACATATCTTCAGCATACTTACGATAGCGCGTCTGTACTTTTCCTTCCTTGTCCAATATTTTCAGATCATAGGCTAAATCCATGTGTTCGAATATCCCCATTTCATGCTCAGCAGCCACAGGTCTGTTTTCATAGTTATCAAAGAAGTTGGCCGGTGGAGTAAAAGTTTTGTCTTCGAACAAATCGAGGTATTTCTTCTCCGGCATCCATGTTCGATGCGGTGCTTTCTGATGATAAAGTAACAGAAAAGGTTTATCCTTTTCGCGCTTATTCTTTAACCAATCGAGTGCAATATCGGTGGTAATTTGAGTACAATAGCCCTTGTATTGCTTTTTGGTTCCGTTTTCGATAAAATCAGGGTTGTAATACTGTCCTTGTCCGGGCAGTACATTGGAATAGTCAAAACCTTGCGGTAAGCCATCAATGTGTATTTTTCCAATCATGGCAGTTTGGTATCCGGCTTGCTGCAATTGCTTGGCAAAATTATCCTGATTCCAGTCAAACGATTGAATATTATCCACTTTTCCGTTCACAAAGCTGTGTTTTCCGGTCAGCATCACCGCGCGGCTGGGAGCACAAATGGAGTTAGTAACATAACCATGTGTAAATAAAGCGCCTTCATCCGCAATTCGATCGATGTTAGGTGTTGAATTTAAATCATAACCATAGGCACTAATCGCCTGATAAGCATGATCATCACTCATAATAAAAACAATATTGGGTTGTTTTTCCTCAACAACTGCCGAACACCCAAAACTCAGATACGCGAGTGCCATAAGGGCATAAAATACTCTTAAATTCATTGCAAGTTCTCTTAAAATGGTTTCTCTCAATAAAATTCAAAACATAAGTCTGAATCTTTAGCCGTGAATGTACAACCAATCTGATGAAAAAGAGCATAATAATGTAAAAATGTATGCCCCTTTTGTGCATGTTTCCAAATATGTCCACAATTATGGATAGGTTGAGACAATTAAGCGCATTAGCGCAATTAAAGCACCACTTATAATTGACAATAGTCCTTCAAAAAATCAGGAAAGAAGGATGTCATTGACTTTGTTCGAAACCAGTCAATGACAACCTTTATTTATAATCGCTTTAAGTTATTCGAATTCTGTAGAAAAGTTAATACCCAGTCCCTTCCAGCGCTCCAACATGCTCTCTAAATTTTTTCGGAACACATCGTAATCTTTACGGTTTTTGCTCGTCCATCCTACTTCTGCATAGGCGGCAATCCGCGGAAATGTTTGCCTTTCAACATCCTCGTTAGTCGGCGTCCACTCACTCCACATCTGGCAACCCAGACCATAAATATTTTCGTGATATTTCTGTTCCAAACCTTTCGGTATAGGATTAAAGCTGTAGGCCTTCTTCAGATTGATATGCTTATAATTATAATCAAGATAGGTATTTGAATGTAATGAATTGACGATGCCATAACCTTTTTGTGCAGCCTCGGTCGCCAGCTTCACATCACCTTTCCAAAAATGTACAATAACATTCTGCGCCAGTGAAGTCTCCGCATCCTTGTCGTGTTTCTTTTCCTCAAAACCTTGATGGATATTTTTACCCATAATTTCATTCCAGCCCATCATTCTCCGACCATTTTGCTCAATGAACTTAGAAATCTTATTGGTAAAATCAATTTGCAAATCAGCTGGAGTATTCAGGCCATGTTCCTTCATGTATTGCTGAACATGTTCCGAATCTTCCCATACTTTGTAACCAACCTCATCGCCACCAATATGAATAACTTCTGACGGAAACATTTCAAACATCTCCAAAAGCACATCCTTTATAAATTGTACAACCTCTGGTTTAGTCACGTCATAATTATCATAGTGTCGACCAAACTTAACCGGCACATCAATATCTTTTGCTGCTGTACCCAACCAAGGATACGCTGCAATTGCAGCACTGGAGTGTCCTGGCATTTCAAACTCCGGCACTACGGTAATGTGGCGTTGTGCTGCATAAGCTACGATTTCTTTTATTTGCTCTTGTGTATAATAACCACCATGAGCTTCGCCCGATGTTTTTCCACTTCCCCAGGTACCAATCTCGGTATCTTTTCTGTAGGCTCCAACTTTTGTTAACAACGGATATTTCTTTATTTCCATTCGCCAGCCAGCATCATCGGTCAAATGCCAGTGAAAAACATTCATTTTCAACAAAGCCATTTCGTCTAACATTTGCTTGACAAATTCTTCACCATGAAAATAACGGGATTCATCCAACATATATGCCCTCCATTTAAACTGCGGAGCATCTTCAATCTGAACGGCTTTCACCATTAACTTACCGGTTGATTCGATGCTTATTAACTGGCGAAGTGTTTGAATACCATAGAAAATTCCTTTATCTGTCTTAGCCGATATCAGGATCGATTTATGATTTACTTCCAGGTGATAACCTTCATCGCCCAGATTATCTGTCAGGTTATTATCCACCTTAAGAATGATGCCCTTACTGCCTCCATTCTTGATATCAAGATCTAAGTTAAACTCATCCTGAAGAATTTTCTGCAGATAACTAGCATTTGCCTGATTCTGTTGATCACTAATTAATTTTGTTTTGGAATTAATTACATACTCTCCCTCAATAACACTTGCCTTCTGTGGTTGTGGAATAACGTTGATATGTTGTGAGAACACAGTACCAATCGATAAAGAAATAAGAAGTAGAATTAAATTAATAGATTTCATTGTATTGATTTTGGTTTATCTGAATCCACAAATTTAATAAATACATTAAGTTTCGAAACTAAATAAAAGCATAATTAGATATACTTAGAGACAAATATCTTACATATCCTTTTATTATCATTCTACACCCCCCAGTTTTACCATTTATAAATGAAACTGAAAGGATATTATTAAAAAGCACCTTCTAGTGTTGTTTTAGTTGGAAGGTAGGCTTTAACTAAAGTAATAATTTAAAAAAGGGGAAATCCTTATATTGAATCCCCTTTCAATTCATTATTTAATCATCAAACCTAAACACACTCAATACACCAGCATGATCGGACGGAAACATGATTGGGTGATAATCGATCACCTTGGATTCAATTGGAGTCATGTGACCTTTATAATAGATGTAATCAATTCGATCGCGCAAACCATATTTCGTCGATGAAGTGGCAGCTCTTGGTGTCCACGTAAATCCGGGATCCAGCAACGGATCAATGTTCATTTCACGAAAACTGTCCTTAAAACCTGCTTTTTCCATAGTTTTACTAACCGGCCATTCAATGGCATAATCATGATGAATAACTTTTGTTGCGTTGGTCCAATCAAGATGCGATCCCACATTAAAATCGCCAAACATGATTAAAGGTATTTGATTAGTATTTTTGATATGACTATCAAGCTGCTTAACCATTGCTTTAATCTCTGAATGCCTCGTTTCATCTTCAGCTTTAATCAACTCTTTAGCTGTCATTTTGCCTTCCACTATGTTTTTACCATAGTCGGGCAAATAATGCAGCCAGGTATCAACCAATGCGATTTGTTTGTTATTTCCCAGATCAATAATTGCGCCGCCTGAGTTAAAAGGATGAAATACCTTAATCGTTTCTGTAATTGGAAACTTACTCATTATACTCAGGTTGGAACTTATCAGGTAAAAATGATAACCCAATGAATCGGCAATTATCTCGCCCGAACCATAGGTCTCGATTAAGCCAACAATATCGGGTTGAGCCTGCTTGATGGTTTCAATAACTCTTTGCACACCTACGTGCTTCCCATAACGTCGACCGCCGTGCCATATATTCCAAACCATCACCCTGAGCGGTGAACTTAACACTGGGGCATTCTTTATCGATTTAAAACGACCATAGTTCTCCTTAATCATTTTGGAATCGACGAACGCATTCTTAATCTGTACTTCATCGATGTAGCCATTAAAAGCGGTCCATTGTCCAAATGAACCATATTCCCAATACTCATCTGAACCTCCAATAACCGTTCTATTCTTGTTATTTAAATCACCTAAGCCGGGCACGTTATAAATGGCTACATTCTCTCCATCAAAATAAAACCAGACTTCATCCTTTTCTCGATCAAAACTAAAAGCCAGTTGATGCCACTCTCCATCGTTAATAGCTTGCCGTGGCACATTGGGTTTGTATGCATAACGATTTTTACCATCTGAAAACTGTACGCCCCAGGCTCCATTCTCCTGGCTATAAATACTCCACCCGGCTTCCTTGGCCGTGCCTTGTTTTAAATTTCCCACAATGGGCAATCCCTGCTTACTACCTTCAATGGTTTTAACCCAAACAACGGCACTCAAATGCTTCTTACCATAGTCAGGCAATAGTGTTGAATCCGGAACAAATGGCTTTCGTAACACGGCATTTTCCGATAAATCCAATGCTTTGCCTGTTAATCCTTCGATATACTGAGACTGTTGAAGCTCGGTAACATAAACCGCTTCTTTTTTGTTTATTGCTGTTTGATTGGTCGTAATCTTCGAATCAAAATTAAGATAGTATGTCTTTTGCCCATCAACACAAACGCTAATTAGTAAAGCTATTAATAAGACCAGAATATTCTTCATATGCTTGAATTTGTGTACGAGTTAACTATTTAGGAAAATCCATTGTTCTGTTTGAAATCATTGGTACCAATGGTAATCCACCATTAAAATCGCTGTCAATGCCAAGTTCCCTGGGAGTTGGTGGTACAAAACTACTCTGAATACCTTCCAGCTTTAACTGTCCATTATCAATTATAATTTTGGCATAAAGTGGATCTTTATATGGTATAATACTCTTTAAGTGAGGAAACTGTTTGTGAATCTCGTCCGAGTATCGAGCCTCACTCTGGTATTTGGCACCAACCCAATTATAAGACATACTGTTGATCTGAAGGTAATGTATACCATTAATCTCCTTCATTACATCGGTATGATCGTGACCACTAAAACAGGCAACAACTTTTGTGTATCCGGCTTTTTGGTTGCATTGCTCCAAAACTTTACGAACGGCTCCCTGATTTTTACAGGCACTGGGATTTTCAAAGCTCTGATGTGAAAATATCAGACTTGGATTATTCGTTTCAGAAAGATCATGCTTCAGCCATTCCAACTGCTCCGGATCAATGTATGCGCGTTGCTCAGATGGCTTGTAAAAATTAGCATTAGCATATGGAATATAACTCCCCTCAACAAACAGATTATTCGGGTCGAGTACAACAAAGTGAACACCACCTCTATCGAAGGAATAATAGCGCTTTTTCATACCAACAAAAGCCATATAATCTTCCTTTGTTCCCTTATCCATATCATGATTACCGAGCGTATAATGTGTTTCGAGACCAAAGGATCGCCAGTAATCTACCATCTTTTTATTAGCCGGTACCGGATGACAGAAATCCCCAAGATCAATCAGGAAATCTACTCCATCCTGCTTCATATGTGTCAGGTAGGTTTGAATCCTATCCTTTGAATCCGGCATCATATCGATGTGAATATCCGTTGACAGGCCAAAACTTACCTTTCCTGATTTTCCTCTATTTAAGCTACAGCCCGCCATTGGTATGGTCAGCACCAAACCGCACTGCAAGCCTCTTTTTATAAACTTTCTTCTATCCATTTTTCAAGTTTGATGACTTAACGCTTCTTTTTTATGATGGCCACAAACCCACCTCCGGATGCCAGTTCAATCGCCTTATTAAAGGATGTATTCACATCGAACGTTTTGATTTGGTAATCCTGAGCATGACGATGTGCATTAGGACCGTCTATCATTAATTGCATTTCGTAGTTCCCCGCATCCAGGAAAGATAAGTCCAATTTCAAATCTCTGGATGAATTATCAGTCATTGCGCCAACAAACCAAGTATCATGCTTACGACGAGCCAGCATGATGTAATCCGCCACCTTGGCATCGAGCACCCGCGTTTCATCCCAAACAGTAGGTATTTCAGCAATAAAACGTGTTGTTTCATCTTCTTTGTAATAGGTACTAGGGGATTCGCACAGCATCTGCAAAGGACTTTCATATACCACATACATAGCCACCTGATGACTTCTGGTTCCAATACTTTCAGGTCGACCAAATGAAATTTTATGATTCTTAAGGTGACAGTTAATCATCGAACCCGGAGTATAATCCATTGGGCCGGCCACCATCCTTGTAAAAGGCAAAGTAACATTGTGCTCCGGTGTAATAAGCTGGCTCCATTTATGATTCTCGTTTCCTTTTAGTCCTTCGTAACTTAGCACATTGGGATACTTACGGCGTAAGCCAGCAGGTTTAAATGATCCGTGAAAATCAACCAGGAGATGATGCTTGGCAGCCACTTTGGCTACTCTTTCATAATAATTAACCATGTACTGATCGGCTCTTTGCATAAAATCAACCTTCACTCCTTTTATACCCCAACTTTCATACAGTGCAAGTATTTCTTCCAGGTCTTTATCCAGAGGGCCCCAAAGTACCCATAAAATTATTCCAACATTCTTTTTATTGCCATAAGCCACCAACTCTTCAATATCAATATCTTTTTGACCGGCATCAATCTTTGTTGTGGTTTCACTCCAGCCTTCATCGAGAATAATGTACTCCAATCCGTATTCAGCTGCAAAATCAATGTAATACTTGTAGGTATCGGTATTGATTCCCGCCTTAAAATCAACCCTATAAATATTATTGGCATTGTACCAATCCCAGGCTACTTTACCCGGTTTTATCCAGGAGGGATCCTCAATTTTATTAGGTTCCGCTAACTGAAAAGCCAAATTACTTTCAACCAAATCTTTGTCGTTGTTGGATATCACAAAAACGCGCCATGGAAAATTCCTTTTCCCATCAGTTTCTGCAACGTAATCCGCACTTGTTAATTTCTGATCCCGGTCAGCACCTTCCTTATAGGGTACGGCTTTGGTGACTACACCCGGAAATTTAGTTTGTAATCCATTATCCCTGGTCCCATGCATAAACATGTGCGGATAATCACTCACACCCGATTCTGTTAATAATACATTTGCTTCTTTCACTTTCATTAAAACCGGTAAAGAGCAAAAATCCGATTCCTGTAATTCATGCAGTTTAACCGCTTCATACATTCTTTCATAGTGTGAAACCAAAGATTCTTCTTTTGGAAAAAGGCAATCTGTTTCATCGCCGAACTGTAAATTTAAAATTTCATCTTTTACAACAATGCTTTTGTTTAAAGAACTGCCAAATCGGTAAGCTATACCATCATTATAAGCTCGAAAAGTAAGCTGAGTTCGATTTCTGAAGCGTATCGTCAGCTCATTATATTGATCTTTTATTAAAGCATCTTTATTGGGCACGAACGATCTAATCTCATCGTCGTTCGACTTCCGCAGGACCTTACTAATCCGATTGGCTGATTTTCCTGAATCAACTCCGTCTATTTCTATCCCAATTTGGCTATTATCAATCAAACACTCATTGTTTAGAGAAACACTAAACTTAATCACCTCATTAATATTTAAATTAAGGGAAAGTTGCCCATCCGGACTTAACAATTTATAATCTTTTGCATGAATTAGGTTGAATGCAAATAACAATGGCAGAATTAAATAGATTTTTTTCATAGGTTCCTGTTATCTTATATTTTTCACTTTCGGTTTCTTTAGAAAGAGATAATCACTTAATTAAATTTAAACATCATCAATAAAGATAACTTTTAAAGTCACCTATCGCCGAGACAAAGTCTACGGGGTATTTCTGCGACTTTATTTCTGCTATCATAGAAAACCCAGTTTTCTTTATTAACCCCTCTGACCGATAAATCGGCCATCTCCCCTGAAATTAAGGGGAGAAATAAGCTACCCCAGAGGCAAGCCTCTGGGAATTTTTATTGATTTGATTACTTTAATGATTGAATTTAAATGAATGTTTTATCCTTTCTAAATTAGTTTTTTGTTTCCATCGGTATGACATCAACAATACTACAATAAGATTAACACAGGAAGGTGCTGCTCATGTACAAATCACGTGTATTCTTGTTTAATCAATTACGAAAGATCAAATTATATTGAAAATTACCTGATTAAATTCATTCAATATTTATTATTATAATCTAATCGAATAGTTAAAAATCAAATCTCAACACTTAATTAAACGCTGATTTCCTACCACTTACCACCTCTTAACATTCATAAATTTATTTAAACCAAGTATAAAAAACATTTTAACCAGTGGAAATAACAATTAATTAAACACCAACTATTTACTACTGTATTAATTTTATGTATATTCGTTTAATCTACATCGGGATTACATTCAATAACATTTTGTAACCTAGGGTACGCACCGGGAATCGAGTATCAGGGTTACAAGTAATTGACCTATTACGATGAAGAAAGAAGAAAACTCGGTGACGAAGGCCGATTTGCGTATTGGTGCGTACAAAGCATTTCGGTCGTTTTACAAAGACTCTAATCAGAGCGGAGATACACTAAGTATGGTGTCTCCTTTAAAATTTCAGGCAACCAAAAGCCTGATTACACGACGCACCACCTTATTACGAGAAGCTTTTAAGCCTGAAACAAAGGTAATGGCTACCTCATTATTGGTACCATCAGAACTGGCTTGGGCTTTGGACTGCATTCCTTTAAACCTGGAAATGTTCAGCAGTTTGTTGGCTTCCCATTCTAAAATACTGGAATTAACCAACAAGGGAAGCCTTACTTCGCCTCGCTGCAGCTTTATCAATTCAGTGAAAGGTGCCATGATGGAGAACCTGGTGCCCAAACCCGATATCTTGCTAAGTTCAACGGCCTACTGCGAAGGCATTGGATATGCCTTTGAAGATTTTAAGAACAATTTCGATTCGCCACATTTTCACATCGACATACCCTCCTACGATGATGAAATCAATATAAAAGCCCTATCTAAACATCTGAGAGAATTATTCCTTGAAATGGCCACCAGCTTGTCAATAGATCATGATCAGGCACTTGGTAATTTCAGAACAGTGATGTACAATTCGGTGAAAGCCAAAAATAATTGCCT
Source organism: Carboxylicivirga sp. (assembly GCA_025210475.1). Taxonomy (GTDB): domain Bacteria; phylum Bacteroidota; class Bacteroidia; order Bacteroidales; family Marinilabiliaceae; genus Carboxylicivirga. The sequence continues at coordinate 87,039 of JAOARW010000111.1, forward strand.
GAAGATTTGGGAACTACGCAAACATCAGGGTCCCTTTAATTTTGGCTTAGAACCACTTCACTGGCACATGCAATTTCTGCCCATGTGGGGCGATAATCGCGCATTTGATATTTGCGAACGCCTTTATGATGAAATCAAAGCGTATATTCAACTTACTCCCGCAGAAGAATTAAGAAAAGGTACACCTGTTGGTATGTTTGGTCTGATTCCTTATGGTCGAACCGCTATTTGGCGACAGATGAAGGATGCTGATATGTACACCAGCTTTGAAGGTGTTAATTACATGGGTAACCTGACTTTACCCAATGAAAACAAACTCGACCAACTAAGCACCAATGAGTTGTTTGATATACTGGCCGAAACGCTGATTAAGACACCCATGAGAGGCGGGCAGATTAAAGAAAAAAGCGATGCCTTTCTTAAAGAAGTTAAAGCCATGCATGGGAAAGGAATGATTATTATTTCGCAGGAACACTGCCAGTTACTGGCTCCACGATTACACGAACTGGAAAGTGCCGCCGATAAAAATGGCATTAAAGTGGTATCGCTCGGTGGTGATTGCATACTTGGCATGCCTAAAGGCCCCACTACTTTCAGGCTAAACACCTTTATGGATAGTTTATCGCATCATCAGAAAATTCAAGCAATAGCTTCGCCCCTTAGCTATAAAAAACCGGTTACAAGCAGTCTAAGGCTGGGTGTCGATTTTGGCAGTGGCTTCAGTAAGTTTGTTTTAATCGATCAGAAAGGCAGCATTGCCAAGCAAGGCCTTATTACTTCCGGCATCGATTATCCGGGCTTGTTAGACAATATCAAATCAAACCTTTCAAGTACCGATCCCTACACAATGGCCATCTCAGGCGTAGGCAGTGATAACCAATCGTTAATTGGTAAAGTAGATTTGCAAACGACTGAGTTAAATGCCCTGATCGCTTCGTGCCGAAACCTGTTTAGTGAACGTGAACAGCTTCTGGTTATTGACATTGGCACACAAGATGTTAAAATACTGCACTTTAATAACATGCATGCCAATCCCTGGATCAACACCAATAAAAGTTGTGGTGCCGGTACCGGCATGGTCTTAACACAAATATTGGATCGCTGGAAACAAAGTCATCCAGACTATGATTTTGACAGACTTGATAAACTGGCCTACGAGGCTTCTGAAGGTGAAATGATTAATACTACCTGTGGCATATTTGCCATCACTAATGTTGTTTCAGCCCTGGTACAGGCCGATGATGAGCGTCGAAAATCAATTCTTTGGGGACTTTACCAATACATTGCCGCACAAGCCATTAAATTATTGCCCGAACCCTTGCAAACGGGCTGTGAAGTTTTCCTAACCGGCGGTGTGGCGAGGCATCAGTCTTTGCAAAAAGTATTTACCGAACGAGGATTTACCCTGATACAACCAAAATTCGAAATTCATCCACAATACCTGGTGGCCTATGGCACTGCCTTATCCACCTAGTTACCTATTTAATAAGCTGTGCCCAAATGAAACATTAAAAACTAATATAAGAATCTATGAACCTACTACTTTACGGAGCAATCTTAATTGGCCTGGCAGCGGTTGTCTGTTGGCTCTTGATTTATTGGTTTTTTAGAAAAACCTTTGTTCTACTTATTGGATCTGTCTTTTTGGCGGTTATTGCCATGGTAGCCATTTTTGGTTTGGCCGTTGGTGTTAATGGTTTAATGCAGCTAACCTGGGCCGTACCCATTGCCATCGTTAGCATTCTGGCATCCTATTACATTCTGGCCCAACAGGTGCAGAAACCAATTGTTAAGCTAACCGAGTACATTAATCAGATGTCGAATAACGATTTGAGCATCAAAGTGGATGATTCGTTACTCAACAAGAAAATGGAAATTGGTAGCATTGCCAATTCCATTGAACGACTGATTGAAAACTCGAGAACGCTTGTTCGCGAAATTCATAACAACTCCTCTTTACTGAATGAATCGAGTGTGCAGCTCATTTCGAGCTCGCAGGCATTGACGCGTGGCGCTTCGATGCAAGCCAGTAACCTCGAAGAAATTTCCGCATCGATTGAAGAAATGGCTGCCAGCATTAAAACCAATGCCGAAAATGCCAATTCATCCAGTCGATTAAGTGAAGATTCGAGTAAGCTTTTAGCCGTTAGTTATGAGCAAGCACAAAAAGTAAGTGCTATGATTCACCAGATGGATGCCCAGATAAAAAGCATTAAAGAGATTGCCGAAAAAACCAATATACTGGCCATTAATGCTTCCATCGAAAGTGTAAAATCGGGAGAATTTGGTAAAGGCTTTTCAGTGGTGGCTAAGGAGGTACGTAACCTGGCTGAGCAATCCAGAGAAACAGGCGGGCAAATCATTGAAAACAGTCAGGTGGGGGTTCAGAATATCGACAGCCTCACTTCGGAAATTGAGCAGTTGGTAGGTAAAAACTCCGATTCGCTGAATTCGATTAAAGAAGTGGCATCGGCCAGCGCTGAAATGAGTATTGGAGCCACACAAATTAACAGTGCTATTCAGGAGCTTAATGCCATTGGACAAGAAAATGCGGCAGCCTCCGAAGAGCTGAATACTACTGCCGAACAACTTAACCAGGTCTCGGAATTACTAAATAAATTGCTCAACCAATACAAGTTAAATTAAAAATTCGCCACATTTCATAGAGTGTTTATTTGAGTTAAAGTTGAAGCCTTGCGAGTGATATTCGTATCACTTTCAGGGCTTTTTAACTTATAACCAGAGAAATTATTTATTCCAAATTTTAAACAATGATAGTTTCTTAAATTGCCTTGCAACTTTGTATTACTATTTTAAATAAATTTGTTGCGAGAAAGATATTGTAGAATACTTCCGGGAAGATATTGATGAAGAACACTTATTTTGATTTGATTGAGCAAAGTTTTTACTTTCCTCAAGAGGGATTTGATTTAAAAAACGAATACCTCACTTTTCATGGTGTATCCTTAAAATATTTAATTACTAAATATGGTACACCTTTCCGCTTTATTTACCTGCCTAAAATTGGAGATCAAATAAAAAAGGCACGCAACTTGTTTAATCGTGCCATAAAAAATAACGCCTATAAGGGTAAGTATCACTTTTGTTACTGTACCAAGTGTAATCACTTTAACCATGTGATTAACGAAGCTTTAAAGCACAAGGTCAACATCGAAACATCGTCATCGTTTGATATTGATCTGATTCGTTACCTGCACAAAACAGGCAAGATCAACAAAGAAATTATTACCATCCATAATGGCTATAAAACCGATGAATACCTCAAAAAAATAATTCAGCTTCAGGAAGATGGTTTTTCCAATTCCATTATTGTGCTGGATAGTATCAACGAATACGATCGTTTGTTAAAGCTTAAATCAACACAGAAGATTAAGATCGGAATTCGAATGGCGGTTAACGAAGAAGCGCAATCGGCTTATTATACTTCGCGATTAGGCATTCAGAACAAGAAGATTCTCGACTTTTTCAGAAATAAGATAAAAAACAATGACAAGGTTGAGCTTAAAATGCTTCATTTCTTTGTTGATTCGGGCATAAAAGATACACCTTACTATTGGGGCGAGTTTCAGAAGGCTTTGAAGCTTTACGTAGAGCTTAAAAAAGAAAGCACCAACCTGGAATCTTTCAATCTGGGCGGAGGTTTTCCAATACGCAACCACCTGGGCTTTGAATACAATTATGAGTACATGATTCACGAGATTATCTCAAACATCAAAGCGGCATGTACCAAAGAAAACGTGATGGAACCGGATATTTACACCGAATTTGGTAAATACACTGTAGGTGAGGCCGGTGCCATTATTTTCGAAGTATTGGAGCAAAAGCAACAAAACGATACCGAAAACTGGTACATCATTAATAACAGTTTGATGAATACCATTCCGGATGCCTGGTCAATTCAGGAAAAATTCATTCTGTTGCCCGTCAATAAATGGGACAACGAGTACGGAAGGGTTAACATAGGTGGTATCAGTTGCGATCACTCCGACTACTATAATTCGGAGGATTTTAACCAGGAAGTATTATTACCAAGGTACAGTGATAAAGACCAAGAACCCTTGTATCTGGGATTTTTCCATACGGGTGCTTACCAGGATTCGGTGAGTGGATATGGCGGAATTAAGCATTGCCTGATTCCGGCTCCCAAGCATGTAATTATCGATCGGGATGATACCGGTAATATTGTTGATACGGTTTATCGCGAAGAACAATCGGTTCGCGAAATGTTGGACATATTAGGCTATCTGGAAGATGAAGAATAGAATATTTGGCGATATCGATCATCGTATTATTGATTTGGAAGCAGCTGAAATACTTTTGCAATCCATCCCTTACGATGGCACCAGCACCTGGGGCAAAGGTGCCGACAAGGGATTTGAAGTATTTATGGATACCACTCCCAATCTGGAGTTTTACGATATCGAAACTGATTCGGAGGTTTATAAAAAAGGCATTCATATTCTGCCGGTCATCGACGAAAACAGGAGTCCTGAACAGGTTTACGAAACCGTTTTGAGTAAAACCAGGGAACTGCTTCAGAACAATAAATTCCTGACTTTTTTTGGTGGCGAACATTCCATTAGCATCGGTATTATTGAAGCCTTTCGTGAGAAGTACAAAGATTTAACAGTATTGCAGCTGGATGCTCATTCCGATTTAAGACCTTCCTACCTTGGCAGCGAATACAACCATGCTTGCGCATTGCATAGAGCGGCTCAAAACACTAATCTTATTCAGGTTGGTATTCGTAGTATGGATATTGTTGAAAAACCATTTTTGAACAGGGATAAGTGCTTTTTTGCCGAGGAAATATATGGTAACGAAAGCTGGATGCAGAAAAGCATCGACCTGATGGGTGATAATGTTTATCTGACCATCGATCTGGACGCTTTTGATCCCTCGATTATGCCATCCACCGGCACTCCTGAACCCGGCGGTCTTGGTTGGGATACAACTATTCGCTACCTGCGTAAAGTGTTTGAACAAAAGAATGTACTTGGTTTTGACATTGTGGAGTTTGCCCCCATCGATGGCTTGCATGCACCTGATTTTCTGGTGGCCAAACTGTACTACAAATTATTAAGTTATAAATTTCACTTAAAGAAGAAGTAGTGAAATGAACCAAAAAGTAGCCTGGATTCGCCTCGATAAGCAACAGTCCGGCATTCTGCCCCTATCAGCTTATCCGGCTACTTTGGTTTCATGGGTTGAATTCAAGGATCTGAAATAAAACCCTTTGAATTCATTACAAAAAATGACTTGCGGCCGATTAGCATAAGCCAAACTTCATTCCATTTTTAAGGGATTTTACAAGCTTTTGGGAATATTAATAATTATTAATAACCTACTAGCGAATAAAAAGCTACCAGCCACCGGCTGATAGCTATTCCTGCAAGATGATCTCAAAGCAGTGTTGAGGAAAGTTAGATTATTGGATATTACTCCATAATGTATGTGACACTGAATCCGATAAAAATTAATGGATACAGGTTATTATTTCAATTTACAATTATCTTATTGCTTATTTATTGGATGCTCCATATCGGTTAAATGCAGATCAAGGGCTCGAACAGAAATCTTAATTTCCCAACCCGACAACAATAACGAGATAATGAGCAATAGCAAACCTAAGCCAAAGGCATAAGCGGCCGGAACAAAGACCTCAATATAGATCAAAAACATCGATAATACGCAAAACATCAGACTGGCAACACCAAGCAGTTGCATGTTTTTTATCAGGTGAAGACGCTTACGAAGGTTGATAATCTGATCGAGCAATACCTGATCGGGATTAACCTTGAGTTTTTCATATAATTGACGAACCAGAGAGGCATATCCCAGGAACCGGTTAGTATATGCTAATAATATCAGTGAAACGGCTGAGAATAGTAAGGCCGGTGTGGTTAATGTTAGTGCTTCCATCATTTCTTTTTTATTGCACAAACCACCATCACCGGCTATTGTTCGGCCATCCGATGCTTTTTAACAAAATTTATCACAGATAAGTCAACAGCCCGGTCATCGATTTAACTTCATAAAACCTATCGGAAGAAATTTCTTCAGTAACAACTTCGTGTTGCCAGGTGGTGTGGAAAGGAATGTGTGCCCCCCAGCCACCAATATTAAGTACCGGCAGTATATCTGATTTTAAAGAATTACCCACCATCAGTAATTCGTGAGCTTCTATATCCAGATGATTTATTAACGATTGGTAGGTATCGGTATTTTTATCACTCATCACTTCAATGTGGTGAAAATACTTTAACAAACCTGATTTTTTAAGTTTTCGCTCCTGGTCCAATAAATCACCCTTTGTGGCTACAATTAGTTTGTATTTGTCGGCCAATTGAGCTAATACAGCCTCTACCCCTTCCAGTAAAACAACCGGCTTGTTTAGCATCCCTTTGCCGATTTCAATCAACTGATGCGTTTGCCTTGCCGTCATCTGGTATCCCGACAGTGAATGACCAGCCTCAATCAATGACAACATGAAAGCTTTGATTCCATAACCATACAATTCCATATTATCCATTTCCACTTCAAACAAAATGCGCATCGCTTCTTTTTCCGTAACATACGGCTTCATCAAATCAGCAAACTGTTTTTCGGCTTCTCTGAAAAAAGTTTCGTTCTCCCACAAGGTATCATCTGCATCAAAGGCTATAACTTTTAAGCCACTAATCTTATTCATCACTCAGTATTTGGTTTCATCCACAAAATAACAATAATCAAAACAGATAGTAAAACTTCAGAGAAATTGCTTTTAAACAATAGTTATTAAAAGCCGCCTTGTTGTTACATTTGCAGAAAACAAACAACAATGGCAAAAAAGAAAAAATGGAAAAACCTGGACGGCATTGTTTTCTCGACCAACCAGGATTTTGACTATCAATATAACGAGGAACAGGAAGATGAAACACTGGCGGCCAACGAACAGGATTTGCGCGTTATGCTGGATAAAAAACAGCGGGGAGGTAAAAAGGTAACCCTGGTAACCGGCTTTGTTGGCAGTGAAGACGATTTAAAAGATTTGGGCAAAACCCTAAAAAGTAAGTGTGGTGTTGGCGGCTCGGCTAAGAATGGAGAAATACTAATTCAAGGTGACTTTCGGGATAAAGTACTTGAACTGCTTAAAAATGCCGGATACAAAGCTAAAAAATCGGGAGGATAATTAAATTGGTGCTGTTCAAGTATCGAAAATCCAACAACTGAGCAGCACTCCAATTATTTTGGTGAATCAATGCCTCTGCGGTAATCTCTGGGGCTGATACCAAACTTATTTTTAAACTTCTTTGACAGGTATTTGGGATCCCTGAATCCCACTTTAAAAGCTACCTCCGATACATTCAGCCAGCCTTCCTTAAGCAGTCGTGCTGCTTCTTCGAGACGAATGTCGCGAACAAATTCACTGGTTGTTTTATTGGTGAGTTCTTTAATTTTTACATACAACATGGTGCGACTAACCCGCATCAACACAACAAACTGCTCAATATTAAAAGTAGCATCGGTATAATTATCCAAAACTACCTGATGCGCTCTTTTCAAAAACATTTTATCATAGGAGTTAGCCTCTTCTTCTACCCGATTCCCACCATTCGTAAAAAAGCTTTTTAGTAATTGTCGCTGATGAATTAATGCATTTAAGCGGGCATTAACAATTTTTCCATCAATGGCATCTGCGAATATGGCATCCACACCTGCCTGAATCAACATAAGATGAAATTGTTTGCTTAAAGAAGAAGCATAAATTAGCATCGGTAAATGAATAACTTGTTTTTGTGCCCGAAGCAGCTTTATTTCCTCTATATCCTCAACCGTTATTTTATCGAATGCCAGAATTAGTGCCTGGGTATTTTCATTAACCAGTGCCAGCTTATCGAAACACCTCCAATTGCATTCTTTTATGCCTAAACGCTTCGAGAATACTTTGCCAATTTCGATGGATGTTGAGTCCTTAAACAGCAATATTTCAAGTGGGTTTTCATTTGCCTCTCCATTAAAACGATAATGAGGCATAGTATGAAAAACAGGAGTTGCAATGGCTTCCATAATGAGGTAGTATAGTTAAAACAAGATAGGTCAATTAGAAAAGCCGCGACATAAACTGCCACGGCTTATCCTAAATAATTAAGCTAGATTATTTATTCCATGAGATACCTCTCATTTCTCCTTTGTAATTACCTGTTACATCTTCGAACTTAACACCCGATACTTTATCCAATGGGAAATAAGCATTCAAGCCATCCTCAGTACCGTCAATGTCAGCATCTAATTGCTCAGGTGTACGAGCTACGTCCCACAGGCGGAAATCCTGGATGTAACCATCCATTTTACCCCAGCCGTTTCCTAGCCACATTTCGCCCCAACCAGATACTTTTGGTGCACCAATATCTTCGAAAGACGCTTTCTCAACGCCATCCACAAAAATCTTGGTTGTACGAGCCGTATTATCATGTACTAAAGCCACGTGTTGCCATTCACCGGTTTTCATCACTAAGGGATCCGTTTTTGGTCCTTGCCAGCCGTCACCAGCATTGGTAAAGTTCCAAAGACCACCTGATTTCAACACATTCTCTTCGGTTAACTCCTCGTAACCATATACCCAAACACCGTATTCGCCGTTGTTGAAGAATTCACCTGTTCCATATCCGGATAGAGTTCTAACTTTAACGTTAAATTCAACCGTATAGTCACCTTGTGGTGTATAGTTTGGCGTAATGCGTAATCCAATAGCATCGCTTTTATCACGATCGATGAAGATTCCCATCGCATCAGCCACAAGCATCGACTTAATAACTTTGATTTTGTCAGAAATAGCAGTTGCTGCTTCATCAAGCTTAGCCTGACGTCCTTCATTCGCAATCTTATCATTGGCATCGGCTATCAGCTCATCGATGTATGCTATGGTTCCTACTGGGTAGTCGCCATCGTCGCTACCTTCAACAACGGTAGCTTTGAAAGCTTTAATTTCGTCGATCGCAGCATTCAGCGCCGTATAATCCAACACGATTACCGGTGGTTCAGATACCCACTCTACTTTACCTTTAATGGTAGCAGTGTAGTTACCTGTTACATCATTGAATTTCGATCCCAAATCAGATCCCATTGGGAAGTAACAAACCAAGCCACTCTCTGTTCCATCGAATGATGCCGTACGGTTCTCTTCTATTTTTGACCCTTCCAATACTGAATCCCAAACACGGAAATCTTTCACCAATGTATTACATACACGGTCGGTCCACTGCGGGCTATTACCCAATACAAAAGGAACATCAGCCGCCAATAAGTGTGTATTGTCATTCTCGGCCACTTTAGTACCATTGATGTAAAGTTCCTGGTGTGATCCGTCATTGGTCATGGTTACATCCATCCATTCGCCCGAACGCATTGTTCCTGGACCAGCCTGGTCGCCAGTATCTACCCAATTGTTATTACCTACAACAATCTGAATTTTACCATCACCAAAATAACGCACGGCGAAACCGCTATCAGGTCCCATTTGCTCTGCTGCAAACAAGTTATTTGAATAACCTTTGGTTCCCAAGTTAACAATGTAGCACTTTACTTCAATGGTCCAGGCATTGCTCAGCGATGTTTTGATGTTATCAGAAATTTGAATGTAAGTATCATTTTCCTGTTGTATCCATGGCATCGCTTCGGCCACTGTACTGGCTTTGAAGTTTGTTATTGCGGCCTGAAGTTTTACAGCAGCATCCTCTAATTCACTTTGCGATCCTGCGTTTTCAATGGTATAGTAAACCCAGGTAACAGCACCTTGCAGTTTTGCAATCGATCCGGGTTGAAAATCCCCGGCATTAATCCCCTCAACACTATTTGAGATTAGGTTCTCAGCCTCTGTAATTAATTGTTCCAATGGAGCCGAAGTGAAACCACCTTTGACATCATCATCGTCGCAAGCAACAAATGATACGGTCATTAAAACGGACATTATACCTAATAAAAAGGCTCCTTTTAAATATTTAAAGTTCATTTGTTTCAATTTTATAAGTTACTACTCATTAAACCACCAGCCTTATTTTTAGTATCGGCAGTATCCCACCATACTTTAATATCCATGCGGTCTTTGTCAACCGAATTCAATGCTTCCGGCATCATATCCTCTTCCTGGTTATGAGCGTTATCTGAGTAACGAATACGCTTCACCCATGTATCAGCAGCTACTGATGCATTACCACTTACTCCATCAACAGGTAAAGTGATGTCTGGATAATCGGTACGACGGAAATCAGCCCATGCTTCAACACCATTCGGGAAGTTAGCTAACCATTTTTGAGTTATTAACTTCTTAAGGTTGGCCTCATCATTAGCTGTAATTGAGGATACACCATCTACATATGCTTCGGCTGTTGTTGACTCAACACCCACATAATCCATCGAAGCCTTGATACCCTCTTTGTAAAGTTCATCGGCGTTACCACTAATGTAACCTCTCATAGCAGCTTCTGCCTGAAGGAATAATACTTCAGAATAGAACATAACAGGGTTGTACATTTTATTTTCGCCACCGTCACCTACAAAGTCAATGTAACCGCCTTCAAGATTAATGGTACATCCATAGTCTTTCGCATCTGGCGGAACTGTATTGTAACCGTTTAAAACACCACCATATTCGTCGTAACCAGCTTCTTCCTTGCTTACATTCTTGCCATCAACCTTATAGGCAAACCAGATTGGTGTGCGAGGATCTTCACCCACAGTAGATTGATTGTAGCAGTAGTTTGTAAATGTTTTAGAACTACGAATGTTATCCCAGTTCCAGGCCATTTGGTGCAAGTAATCGTACCAGCCTGAAGACCACATACCCACTTTAGCCACATCGTCGTTGCTGGTCATAATACCACCTGGAGCGCCAATAGCTGCAATCACTTCGGCCTCAGCTTTAGCTGCATCAACATTGCTGATGCGCATGGCCAAACGTAATCTTAAAGAGTTACCAAACTTGCGCCACTTATCGATGTCGCCTTTATACAGGTGATCGTATTCGCCGTAACTTTGCTGAGAAGCATCATCAACCAATGCTTTAACGGCTTCGTCTAAGCGCTTAAATAAATCGTAGTAGATGTCCTTCTGTGAGGTATAGGGTACTTCTTCTCCATAACCAGCTCCAGTATAAGGGATATCACCGTAAGTATCAGTCATACGCGACCAGAAATAACAGATCCAAATCTCGGCACATGCAATCTGATTAACGGCATATGGATTTTCAGAATTCTGATCTTTAATGGCCAATGCCTCCGTTAAATGATCGGTATAAAACTCTTTCCACTGATTACCAATCCACCCGTCAATATATTCATAACGTGGTGATTCAAAGCTGGAAACAATATTTGACCAATATTGTGAATAAAAATCAGGATATAAGTTCACATTTCTCTGGTAATTGGCATATCCCCCTTGCACCATATTGCTGAAGAAATAAGATGGGTTAACCACTTTAACAGCATCAGAAGGCGTATTCATGTCGCCAAAATCATCTGAGCAACCGTTTCCAAATACCAGGACACATAATGCTAGTAATAATATATTTATCTTTTTCATGGTTGTCTTAATTTTCTATTAAAATTCAATGTTTAATGAGAAACCATAAGTTCGTGTTGCCGGCGTTGGAGCGAAATCGAACGCTTTAGCAAAGTATGAAGTACTATACGATCCTGCATCAGGTACTGTGCCAGGGGTATTTTTGTGAAGATAGAACAGGTTTCTTCCAACCAATGAGATGCGTGCCGATTGAATTGGATTAGATGGAATCATGCTTAATACAGAACTAGGTAATCTGTAGCCAATTGCCACTTCTTTTAGCTTTAAGAAAGAAGCATCGTAAAGAAACTCTTCGTCGATATTAGAGACAGCACCCCAATATTCTTGAGCAGTAATAAGTGTCGTATTTGAACTTCCATCTTCCATAACACCCGGAGCATACATATCGATACGGCCCATAGCTGTTGTTCTGGTTGAATTACCCGATCCTGTAGCGCTTGCTTCGGTTACAGAAACAATGTCGCCACCTTTCTGACCTGAGAACAATGCGTTAACGTAAAGTCCTTTATAAGATGCATTAACACCAATCGATCCCATAAAATCAGGCTGAACATCGCCTAAAATCTGTCTCTCTGAGTAAGTTGGCAAACCATCTGATCCAATGATAATGTTACCATTCTCATCGCGGTTGTATTTCGAACCACGGATAATACCCAATTTCTCACCAGGGAAAGCCATTACTTCTGTTCCACCGTTGAAATCACCGAATTTAAATTCAGGCACTCCATCAACCAACTCTTTCATAACACCTTTGTTGGTAGAGAAGTTAAAATCTACTCCCAACTGGAATTCTTTCGTTTTAACAGGGATGGTTGTTAATAATACTTCAAAACCCTGGTTAGTGATTAAACCGGCATTTACCACACGCGTCGTATAACCAGTACTCTGAGCCACATCTACATTTAAGATCTGGTTTTCAGTTTCTTCGAAATAATAAGTTGCATCTAATCCGATACGACCATTGAAAATGCGGAAATCGATACCTGTTTCATAAGATGTCGACATCTCTGGAGCTAAGTTTTGAATAACCAGGTTATTTGGCACTTCCGAATTCTGAAGACCATAATTCCATGTACCAACTGTAAAGTCTGTACTTGTTTGGTGAGGAGCTGCCGATTTACCAAGCTTAGCAAATGAAGCTCTCACTTTAGCAAAACTAACCCATGATGGTAATTCAACCATTTCGGTAATAATTCCACTTAAGCCAACAGATGGGTAGAAATAGCTGTTATCAAAATCACCTTCAGAAGCTGTTAATGTTGACGACCAGTCGTTACGTCCTGTAATATCCAGGAAGATCATATTGCGGTAAGCCACATTGGCAAAACCATATAATGAGCGAATTTCTGATTCAACAAAGCTTTCTGTTGCAGTAATGTTAGTACCATTACCAAGGAAATAGTCTCCTTCTGAAGCCAGGCGACCCGAAGAAGCTGAAAGTGTTTCTGTATAACGGTTCATGTTATTACCACCGAAGCTTGCACCTATTTCCCAATCCTCATTAATGTTCTTGTTGTATGAAATCAGGTATTCGTAGTTCTCTTCTCTGAAGTAGTTTTCTCCGGTATTATAATTTGGACGGGTTGCATCCACATTATCACCAAATAAATAACCGTTTGTAATACCAAATCGGTAAGTATCTAAACCATATTTGACTTTAGCAGTCAGGTTTTCGCTTAACTTCACATTACCAGCCACGTATCCGAATAAGCGGTCTTTGTGATCGTTATTGGTTGTTTGTGCCTGCAGGAAATATGGGTTACGGAAATTAGCATTCGCTGTTGTATATAATTTCTCAACGTGCTCTCCACCAATAATATCGTAACCAGGAGCCAGGTCCTTATTTCTAATATTCATTGGCATACCATAGAAATACGACAGGTAACTGTAGTTACCAATTTCAGGACGCTCGTTTCCTTCAGTTCTGAAATATGACAGTTTAGCATCAACATTCAACCACGAATTAATATCGTAATCAGCTTTTAAATCGAAGGTTAACTTTTCTACTTTATTTTCTTCGTAGATACCTTCCATTATGTTTTTACCAATTGAAGCTCTGAAAGTTCCATCATCATTACCACCAGAGAAAGCCACATTATGGTTTTGTGACATACCTGTTCTGGCAAAGTCTTCGATGCGATTGGTTTGAGCCTCGTAAGGGATGGTTTCACCTGTCCATGATTCCAGAGACTGACCATTAAATTTTGGTCCCCAAGAACTTGTTCCGTTCTTGTCATAAACACCATTGTCGCCCTGACCATACTGATCTTGCAGATCCAGGAAATAAGCAGCTTCAGAAAACGTTACATTACCGCTGTATGAAATACCTAAGCCTTTATTGCGCGTACCTTTTTTAGTCGTAACAAGAACAACACCGTTACCGCCTCGCTCACCATATAGTGCAGCAGCGTTAGGACCTTTCAAAATAGATACTGATTCGATATCTTCCGGGTTCAAATCAAAAGCACCACCTGCGCGGGAAGTACCTCCCCAAATGCCAGCGTCAGCGCCATTACCATTGTCAAATGGTACACCATCAACCACCCATAATGGGCCATCGCTACCAGTTAAAGAGCTTGTACCACGAATTTCAATACGGCTATTGGCACCTGCACCACCGGCTGTTTCCGAAATTTGCACACCTGCAATTCGTCCCGAAAGAGAAGAAGTAATGTTGGCATCACCCGTCATGGTTAAATCTTCCGACTTAACATCCTGGGCTGAATATCCTAAAGCTTTTTTCTCACGCTTGATACCTAAGGCCGTTACAACAACCTCATCAATATCCAATGCTTCAGCAACAAGTGTTACATTGATATTTGAGCGTCCGGCAACATTTAGTTCCTGCTCATTATAACCAATAAACGAAAATACAATTACTGACTCAGAAGACGCCACCGTAATTTTATAACTACCGTCAATACTGGTAATAGTACCGTTGGTCATGTTATCTTTTTCGAAGACATTAACACCCGGAAGCGCTTCTCCGGTATCATCCGTAACAATACCTGTAATGGTTACCTGCTCTTGTGCAGTTGCTTCGTAACCTTCCTGGTATCTTTTTGTAATGATAATATCATTATCAATGATATGATATTTAAATTCTTCAAGGTTTAAAACTTTGTCAAGAATTTCTTCAACTCCCTGGTTTTGTGCCTGAACATTTACAATCTTATTCTCATTAACATCTTCTTTACTATAAAAAACGTTAAAATTCGATTGTTTTTCGATCTCATCAAAGACTTTGGATAGAGTTGACTTTTTTAGGTTCAATGATACTTTATTGCTTTGTCCGTAAGACGCAGCAGTGATTTGCATCATTCCAATGACCATAAATAGAACACATAGTTTCATAACACGTCCTAATTTCTTTAGCTGGTTCCTGGGGATACCAACTAAGGTTTTGTTTTTTTTCATAAATTTGTAATGCTTAATTATACCTTTTATAATTAGTTGTAACCAGTTTGCAGACTGGTTGTACCTTACATCGGGAGTAGTTGCAGCTATTCCCGCTTTTTTTTAGTCAGTTTGATTAGATTTCAACCAAAGGCTGCACCTTTAAGTCTTTTGTTCATAGCTCATTATCTTAATTAACTATTTCGATTTAAGTATTATCAGCTCATCGTTTACAACATAGTCAAGATCAGTAATGATACTAAAACGTTGCAGCGTTGTTAATATCGACTGTTCTTTCTGAATAACACAACGATAGCGTTTATTCTTTAAAGCTTCATCTTCTATTTGAATCTTTACCTTATATATACTGGCAAGTTTATTCGCAATTTCTTCCAATGTAGCATCTTTAAACTCAAAGCGACCTGTGGTCCAACCTGATATCAAATCGGCTTGATCTACTTTCTTTATCGAGTAATCACCTTTCTTATCAACAACAAACTGCTGACCTGGTTTAAGCCTTGCCACTTCTTTTTGGTTTACATCGAAAATACCAACTGATCCATCTTTTAAAGTTACTTCGCAAACCTGCTTTTTGCGATCGGATATCACATTAAATTCTGTACCATAAACTTTTACCGTGTGATTATAGCCTTGCACTAAAAAAGGGTGATCATTGTCGTGGGCAACATCAAAAAAGGCTTCCCCTTCCAAGCTTGCCAAACGACTGGAGTTATTCACATCGTACTTGTATCGTAACTCAGATGTACTATTTAACCAAACATTTGTTCCATCGGGAAGTTCGAAATTAGCGGGACTCCCCTGCGGGGCCGACACTTTAAACTCGCCTGCCAGTAACTTGTTGCGTTGGCTTAAATTATTGTTGAACCATATTGTTGAGACAACCAGGCTGATCAGCATCACAGACAAGGATGTATAAACAAAGCTTCTTACTTTGGATCGTTGATGCATTAATTGGTTTATAACCCCGGTTTTGGTCTTCTCTCGCGATTCGGCCAATCGCTCTTTTGAAAATATCAGCGATTGAGCTTTAAATACCTCGCATTGTTTTTGATAGGTGGCTTTATTTTTATCACTCCTGTTAATCCAGGCAGTCAGATCCTTCTCCTCCTCAACGCTAATCTCGCTATTTAGCTGCCTTAATATTAAGAGTTCTATTTTTTCCGCTTCAGTCATATTAAATTCCTTTCTACTACTTACACGAAAAAAAAAGAGTGTCCCCTGACACTCCTTGTGAAAAAAATGTAAAAATTTTCTTTACATGAATAATATGGATGGCATATATTCGGATAAATCCTTACGTAACTGCCTCAATGATCGGGAGATTTGTGTTTCAACCGTTTTTTCTGATACGGCTAATTTTTCAGCTATTTGCCGGTAGCTTAATCCTTCATTCCGGCTCATGAGAAATATTTGTCTTCTTTTCTCAGGTAATAAAGCAATCGCATTCTCAATTTGCTTCTCCAATTCTTCTTCAAACAAAGGACTATTAAAAGCCATGGCTATCTCCTTTCCCTCCGGCACCTCCATCTCATTACTTTGCTTGGCTTTGTTTTTTCGCTGTACATCAATGCAAATATTAAAAACCGATTTAAACAAATAGCTTTTAACCGAACCGTTTATCTCCGTTAATTTGCCTTTCGACCACAAACCAATAAACAACTCTTGCACAGCCTCTTCTGCATCCCATTTATTGCCCAACAGTTTTGTTGCAAACAAAACACATCGCGGATAATAAAGATTAAAAACATCATCAAAGGTGACATTTTTGATAGCATTTTTCATAAAACAGGATTCTTCAGATTTCGTGTCAAAAATATAAATTTAAGATAAATCCGAAACTTCCAAGCAAAACATCAGGGAATATTAGAACATATTCACACCATTAAACACATAAACTTAAAATCACAAAACCCTTGATATATCTTCAAAAGAAGAATCAAGGGTTTTGAAATTAACCAAGAAGATTAATTTATTTTTAAGCGCTCTTTTGCTTTTGTTTTATCAAATGATGATTTTTTGAAAGGATGCGCTTCGGTATTGAAAATATAATCGTCCAATACAAATGATTTATCATGCATGGTAAAGGTCAGGTACAGGTACTTCATGGTTTCGGCAAAAAAGAAGGTTGGCATGTAATCTTTCTTCTCCATTGTACGAACATCATTAACCGCTGAAAATGCAATATCTGTTTTACAGTACTTTTTAATATCCGACCAATACTGATCAACCATCTGGTAGAACTTCTCTTTGCCGGTAAAATGATAAAGGTAATAAGCCGATTCGATAATTTCCGGATTTAAGTCATAAGCCGGATAACCGGGAACGGCAGCATCAAAATCATAGATCATTGGCTCTAATCCGTAACGGTTCCATAACCAGTTCCAGGTATCCTGATTCTTTTCAGCCCTTATAAAATCGCCATCTAGCGTTAACACAGCCGGCCAGAATACATCGTACAGCGTAACAATACCTCCCTCGATTAAATCCGGATTATCATTATACATCGGGTTGGTCTTTTTCTTTCCTGTATGCATATCCACCCGCTTATACCAATAAGATGTATCACTTTCTTCAACAAGATAAGTATTAACCGCGTCCACACTTTGTCGCCAGATCGGCTCTAACTCCTTATCTCCAAACAACAAATAAGATTTCAAAAGGTACTCGTAATAAGAATCTATCCCTGCACAGATATGACTGGTGTTATTGAGCCACTCCCCCGTTTCCACATTTATGTTTTCGCCCACCAGCTTTTTATCCGACACTCGCTCCCAGATGGCCAAATTGGCCTTTTTAGCCGTTTGATAGTAAACCGGATTTTTGGTGTAATAACTCAGAATTCCCATTTCAAACATATACGAAGCCGCTTCGGCCACATTAATCTTCTCCCCTTTAGTTTCACCGGTCTTCAGGTTAAACCAATAATACGGCATGCCTGTAGGTGAATCGAAGGCCTTTAGCATTCGCTGACCAAAATCCTCGGTTTTATCAAGAATCATCTGATCTCCGGTGTATTCGTACATGGCCAGGAGTCCGCCTAAAATTCGAATATTAACTTCAAAGGTTTTGACATACAAATCTTTATCCCAACTAATGCTGTCCACCACGTATTTTTCAATTTCATTGGCATAATCCTCCAATCCCATAACTTTCATGGTGCTATAGGCATCAATTGGTGAAATGTGCAACGACTCCTCATACCAATCCTGATAACCACCCGATACCGGCAACAGAACATCGTGTCCCCAGGCATATTTCTTATACCCTTCCCAACTTCTTATGAACTCAGATTTTACTTCATCAGCCAATTGCTGCCTGCTTTCATTGTCCGATTTACTCTTTGTCGATTGACAAGCAACCAATCCCAATGCCAGAATCACAATATAAATTAGTGTTTTATGCATAATAGTTTAATGAGTTAAAACAAGGCTACAAATCTAAAATCAATACAAGGTAAAAAGAAAATAATCTTTTGTTTGGAAGATGTCAATAATTGCCCTGTGGCGACATTTAATTTGTAATAAAGAATCCGGATATAGTTTAAATCCTCTGGTTTTTCTTTGCAACTTAGGACAAGAGCAATGCTCAATAGTTTTAAATAGGCGATGGAAGAAATCAACATTACTAATTTAGAAATGAGTGCTGGCTATATAACAGAGCCTGTACATTTAATCCACGCAGCAAAATGTTTAACCTGATATTACTTTGGAAATCAACTGCAAAACTTAAATTTACGTTTTGAATTAAACAAACAACTCTAAAATGAGCAGCCAAATAGCCAAAACTAAATATGGGTATATCGAATATTGCATTGAGGGAAAGGGCTCCCCCATCGTATTTATCCATGGCGGTCATTCCAATTGCTACGAAACCCTTTGTCACAAAGGCTTTGATTTGAATCGATTTCAACTCATTACTCCTTCCCGGCCCGGATACGGGAAAACACCATTGGATAATAATCGTACACCTAAACAGGCAGCTCATTTAATTGCTGCTTTGCTTGATGAATTATCACTTAGTGATGTTATTGTTTATGGTATTTCAGCTGGTGGATTAACAGCTATTGAACTGGCTGGCAATCATCCACAATTGGTTAATAAGTTAATACTTGCTTCAGCGGTTTCTCAAAAATGGCTCGATCCCAAAGGTAAGGTATATAAAACAGCACAACGTATATTTAGTCCTCGAATGGAGAAGCTAACCTGGGGAATGGTTCGATTCTTTGTCCGCCTATCCCCAACGATGATCGCCAAGAGCTTCTATCCTGAATTTTCCTCACTACCCAGCCATTCTTTAGATGAAAAAGACGTAAAGGAACTAATTAAAACAATGCAACATTACCATTCGGGTAACGGCTTTTTAAATGACATTGACCAGGATATACTTAAGGAAGTTAAGCAAAGTATTCAATGCCCTACTCTTATTATCCATAGTGTTAATGATGGTAGTGTATCGATTAGCCAGGCGAGAAATACGCATCATTTAATCAAGCATTCTCAATTGATTGAACTTAATAACAAATGGGGGCATTTATTTTGGATAGGTAAAGATTCGGATGAATCGATTCACCACACCCTTAAGTTTATTCAAGAAGGCGAAACTAATGCTAAAATCGATTAATCGAACAACCTGACCTATTTCAATCCATTCAAACCCCAAATGGGTGTTTGCAGCACTATTAATTCAATTATCTTTGAGAAGTAATGCACCATTTGCCATTAAAGTGGAAAAGCATAAAACTGTCAATTATAAAAACAACATCTATACAAGAATACTACAAAACACAGACAGAAAATGAAATTCAAAATCACCTCACGAATTAAATTGTCGATAACACTACTGCTAACGCTGTTTTGTTTAAACAATTGCACATCACCGAACAAACAAAGCACACCACCTAACATTATTGTCTTCCTGGTGGATGACATGGGATTAATGGACACATCGCTTCCGTTTATTTGCGATGACAATGGTGAAATGATTAAGCAACCACTGAATGACTATTACCGAACACCTAATATGGAAAAGTTAGCCGCTCAGGGGGTTCGTTTCACCAATTTCTACGCCCATTCGGTTTGCTCACCAACTCGCTCTTCTATTCTTAACGGACAGAATTCTGCTCGCCACAGAACTACTAACTGGATTAAATCGGAGAACAATAACCGAACAAAATATGGTCCGGCTGATTGGAACTGGAAAGGACTCGACAAGTCATCTGTTACGTTACCACGTGTACTTCAACAAGACGGCTACCGAACCATCCATGTTGGCAAAGCACATTTTGGCCCCATCGATAGCGAAGGAGAAAACCCTTTAAACCTCGGATTTGATGTTAACATTGCAGGGAACTCATATGGTCAGCCCGGCAGTTACTATGGCGAGGAAGGCTATGGACACATTAAGGGAAATAAATCAAGAGCTGTGCCCGGATTAGAAAAATACCACGGCACGGAAACCTTCCTGAGCGAGGCACTTACCCTGGAAGCCAATGCCAAAATCACCGAAGCACAGCAGGAAGGTAAACCTTTCTTCTTATACATGGCTCACTATGCGGTGCATGCTCCATTCCACAGCGACCCTCGTTTTGCTGATCATTATAAAGACTCTGGTAAAAGCGAAAAAGCACAGGCCTATGCCACACTTATCGAAGGAATAGACAAATCCTTGGGTGATATTGTACAGCATGTGAAAGATTTGGGTATTGGTGAAAATACAATGATTATTTTCCTGGGTGATAACGGATCGGATGCACCACTGCCCATTGTAGACAATTACAGTAGTTCTGAACCTTTAAAAGGGAAAAAAGGAAAGCATTGGGAAGGTGGTATGCGCGTACCATTTATCGCCTCATGGATTTCACCTGACGAAACAGCAAGCTGCCAAAAACAAACACCAATAGCCGTTAATTCGGTTCAAAAGCAAATGGGTACTGTTATTGACCTATTTCCAACCATTTGCACAATGGCCAATACTCACTATCCTGAATCGTATGTACTGGATGGTTTCACCTTACAACAGCAGTTGGCCGGCGAACACAACACTGAACGAAACGAGAATTTTCTTAATCATTTTCCACACCAGCATCGCTCCAGCTATTTTAGCAGCCTTGTAAAGTCTGACTGGAAAATAATTTACCATTATTCAGTGGAAGGCGAACCAGGCTATGAGCTATTCAACCTAAAGGATGATCCATTTGAAAGCAATAATCTGGCAGAAACTAAGCCTGAACAACTACTGATAATGATGAATGCTTTGGAAAAAGAATTAAGCGATAAAAAGGTGCTCTATCCTGAGAAAGACGGGCAGCCAATAGCTTTAATCATGCCAGGAAAAAACTAAAAGAACTAGACCATATAAAATTAAAAAGCACCTTTGATTCGTTAATCAAGGTGCTTTTTGTTTGAAGAACTATTTTACTGTTTATTTACAGTCAAAAATCAATATCGTATAAGCCTTTAGCATCTTTTTCAAACCACTCCACACTCATGTCCGTCATTGGGTGACTGCGCAAGCGCTCCAATATCTCGAAGTTGATGGTAGCCGCCTGACTGCCCATCATGCTCACCCGGTGAACCTGGTCAACCGTTTTAAAGCTGGCAGCCAACACTTTTGTTTTCAATCCGAATCGCTCAATATTTTCAACAATATTACCAACCACCTCAATACCATGCGATGAAATATTGTCTAAACGATTGACATAGGGAGCTACCCAATCGGCACCGGCTCTTGCAGCTACCAAAGCTTGCTGCTGCGTAAAAATAGCTGTCGCCGTTACATTAATACCGGCATCTTTAATCATGGGCATGGCCTTATAACCTTGCTCAGTGACCGGTATTTTTGCAAAATAATTATCCCCCAAGCCATATTTTGCTTTGTAAGCTTTTGCTTCGCGCAACATACCTTCGGCCTGATTGCTAATCATCTGCACATGTAGCATTTTATCCTGCACAATCTCAATCAACTCCGGCATAATTACCGACATAGGCTTATTGGCCTGTGCAATAATCGTTGGATTAGTGGTCACCCCTTCTAAAGGAAAGTAATAAAACAACTTCCTTAACTCCTCAACATTAGCTGTATCGGCTAAATAAATCATATTCTTTGTATTTATCTGTTACAATGGATCGTTAGATTCTCGACGAAAGACATAAGCCTGATTTTATATCATTAAAGTTTATTAAAACACAAATAATCTTAAAAAAACCAGTCTCTCATTATCAATACTATTCAAAACCTAAGCAACCAATATGTTATAATTTGATATTTAATACCAGCGCTTTCACGCTCAAACTATCAGACAAAGTTAGCTAACAAATATTCTTCTGCCTCAACATTCCACAAGCCATTATGCTTTTCGCACAATTCGGCCAATTTTGCAAATACCTCATTGGTCTCGCCCATTGCTTTAAAATCGGCAATAGCTGTCAGTGGCATTTCCACATGTGGATAGATCAATTTTTTACCGCCTTGAATATTCGGCAGGTCAAGCGTCGCCTCGGGCACCACATTTAAGCCTCCGATGTGCGTCACCAATCCTGCCGGATCAAGCCCTTTGGTCATAATCTCCAGAGCTTCTTTCATATCGTATGTATTACCACCCGATGTACCCACAATGTGCGTGTAAGCATAGTGTACATTGTAGAAATTCATCTTAGCCGAGAAATCAGTATTCGATGGCCCAGCGAAGAAGTTCAGGCAGCCATCGAAACCAAGAATGGCATCTCCCTGCTCGATTACCTGAGGCACCGGAGCAAACACAAAAACATCGTTATAACCATCTCCTCCGGTCAGTTCACGAAGGCCGGCTACAGCATCATCCATGGCCGAAGTATTAACATAGCGCAAGTCAATACCTCTTGATTTGGCAAATTCAACTGTATACAAACTGGCTGCTCTATCCAATCGTTCCTGATCAATATCTGTTACCACCAAAAGCGATGGCTTACGGTCTTCGCGACGAAGGGCATAATTGATTGCTGCCAAACCCATTGGCCCAACACCGGCTAAGATGGCCATTTTACCCCCATCTACAATCTCCATATCGTGCACATAACTACCTGCTTTGGTGTGGTAATTGGCATGCATGGCACCAATCACACAACTTAAAGGCTCAGCTAATGAAGCCGGATAAAAACCGGGTCCGTCATAAGCCAATAAACAGTCCTGTACCAAAACATCTTTAGGAATGATGACATAGGTAGCATCGCCACCAATGTGCTGATAAGAATAGCCTGGCGCACTTAAGACTCCTACCGGGCCATCTTCGTAATAAATGGCTGGCTGAATAGAAAACTTCTGTCCCGCCTTGAATTTATCAGTCCAGTTAGCACCAACCTCAACAATTTCACCGGCAAACTCATGACCTATGATAATCGGATTCTCCGCTATATCATCAGGCACACGCTTATGGTCCGTTGCCTGGTTAGCGGCCTTATAGCTCGACATACATAAACTATCCGTCACTACTTTTGCCAATACCTCATCTTCTGTAATCGGAGGTAATTCGAACTCTTCTATGCGAAGGTCTTTTTTACCGTATAATCTTACTGCTTTTGTTTTCATTTTTTTAAGTATCAAGACATAAGACACAAGAATCAAGACTATAGCCCATTAAATCACATCAAACATCATCATTCAAAAATCATATATCATCTACCTCAACATTTCCTGCCCGCCTGTAACCGGCACGGCCTGTCCTGTTTCGTATTCCTGATCAATCACGTAAACAATGGCTTTGGTTACGTCTTTAACCCGGCAACCTCTGCCTGCCGGCACTTGCTTCTCGTAATGCGCCTGCACATCAGCTATCGATTTGGCACCTGGCACCTTACCTGCCTTCAGGTACTGAACAAACAAACCATTTTCCGGATCGCTCCACAAGGGCCCATCAAAGAAATTGCCCGGACAAATAGAATTTACCTTTATATTGTGTGGCATCAGCTCCAGAGCAAATGACTGGGTCAGCCCAATGCCACCAAACTTACCACCTGCATAGGCAAAGTTGCGGTTGCTACCTTTAAGCCCTGACTTTGAATTCACCTGGATAATATCCATATAATGATCAGGTGCAGCCATCGATTGCAGTTTCATAACTCGCGACGCATGCTTGGCGCAATAGAAGTAACCCGTATAGTTCACTTTGGTCATTAAATCAAAGGTATCCGGGTCCATCTCGTCCAATCCTCCGGCACGCAAGATTCCGGCATTACTAATGATGGCATCCACACCACCCAGTTGAAGCACAGTCTGGTCAATCAAGTTCCGCACCGAGCCCGAATCACCCACATTGGTATTCACAAAAATGGCTTTATTATTTCTCCCTTTGCTATTCAGCTTGCTCACCATCTCTTGCCCAACCGCCTCATTTAAATCGGCCACTACAATGTGTGCTCCTTTATCAAAAAGCTCTTCAGCAACTCCGCCTCCGAAGCCCTGGGCTCCGCCCGTTACAATAACGATGCGATTACCAACCACTTCATTACTTTCCTTACTGAAGTCATCCACCAGGATCGCTCCTTTATTCTTAAGGACAACAGCTTTTACAGCCACGCTTCTCTCTCTGATCTGTTGTTTCAACTCAGCAATCAATTGCTCTTCATTATCAGATGCATCTACGACAATGCAATTGTTTGCATCGATAGCACTATCAATCTGTTTAAGCGCCTCAATTGAATCTACAGCCTTCCCGTTTTCATTTATAATTCCCTTACATGTCACCAGACCTTGCTCCGACAAGCACATTCGGGTTATTGCCAATATATCAATCAACTCCATGAAGTTCTTTTTTACAAGTTACATGTTTAATTACAGCGTTACCAAGCTCATAGAATTCTTTACGTCGCTCAGCTTCAAAAACGCCCTTATCATCCAAAATACCCTTGCCATTTTTGGCAAATAAATACTGGTGAGCAGCTAAAACACAAGCGCCTTCATAATTGATTTGCATCAACTCATCGTCCAGCTTAACACCGCCTTTAGCCTTCACTTCAATGGGTTGTTTTCCCGGACTGTTATGCTCAGTACCGAACGTAACAACAAATCCTTTATCCCTCAGGTATGTTGAATATTCTTTTAATGTTTGGTGCGTATTACGCGTAGGTATCAATTCCACCGAATAGATATTTCGACGTTTTAAATCAGCGGCCACCTTGTGCAACTCTCTTTCGAAATCAGTATAGCCTTTAACCGCATCAGCCAGGAATGGATAAGTTGGTACACCACCGGCCTTTAGTATAATTTCTTTAATCACACTGCTTTCTGCAAAAGCCTCAGGACTTTCTTCTACATAGGCAGGTTTTCCGGCTTTAAGCAATTCATTGCGGATAATGTTTTCCATGCCCGATGATGAGTGCAATTGCTCCTCGAAATATTTATTTCCGAATAGTAAAAGATAAAAGCCCAGCAGGCGTTCTTCTGAGCGATAATGACGTTCGGCCAGCATGCGGATTGCCAAGGCCAGATGACGCTCCCGCACATGCCCTCTGGTCAGTTCCTTTTTAATGGTTTCAAAGTCCAGCTCGTAACCAAAGCCAACCTCTTTAATCCATTTATTAAGCTTATCGGTCATCTCTTTCGAGCGCTCATTGTTTAAATCCATAATCTTATCCAATATCTTCTGATCTTCATCGGATAACACAGATGGATAAGCCAGAGCCTTACCACTAATGTATATACGTCCCGGATTAGACGGATCATTGATTAATAATCCATTTTTCTGGTCTTCGCGATTGATGCCAATAAACTCCACATTAAACATGGGATATAGTCCTCTTTTAAAGGCACCATCACACCATTTTTCGTATGCTTCAAAAGTGTAAAAATCATTAACACCAAGCACTTCAACCTTTTCTTCCAGCGCCTGATCCAATGCCTCATCAATCGATGAAAAAGCACTAAAAGAGAATGGTGTATGTAAATGGTTATTCACTTTCAAAACAGTATTCTCACCCGAAATCTTTTCGGGTGAGAACAGCTTCATATTTTCTAGATAGCCCATACCTGATATATTATTAGATACCAAGTTTTGAGCGACGAATCATTTCTGCATTGGTGAAATTATTATTCACCATGTGACCTTTCAAAGGCACAATCTTTTCATGAATGGCATCCAGCATCCACTCTTTAGTTGGGAAGAAATAGTCTTCCAACTCATAGGCTGGTGTAATCCAATTGCGCGAACCAACTACTACCGGTGGTGCATCCAACTCGTCGAAGGCCAGCTCCGTAATGCGCTGTGCCATATCCTTAAGGAACGAACCACGCTCGTTGGCATCGCTGGTTAATAGGATGCGACCTGTTTTCTTAAGGCTTTCAACAACCGGTTCATAATTGAACGGTACGATGGAACGGGCATCAATAACCTCGGCCGACATGCCATACTTTTCTTCCAGCTCTTTAGCCGCTTCCAGTGCACGATAAACGGTAGCACCGATGGATAGTATGGTAATGTCCTTACCTTCTTTCTTCACATCCGGCTCTCCAAACGGAATTTCGTAATATTCCTCAGGCACCCCACCTTCGTGGAACTGCTCGCCAATATCGTAGATACGCTGGCTCTCGAAGAAAATAACCGGATCAGTTCCCTGAAGAGCTGTGTTCATCAAACCTTTGGCATCGTAAGGAGTAGCCGGGAAACAAACTTTCAGCCCTGGAATATGCGCTACCAATGATGACCAATCCTGCGAGTGTTGCGCCCCATATTTAGAGCCAACCGATACACGAATCACCACCGGCATCTTAATCACATTACCCGACATGGCTTGCCACTTAGGTAACTGGTTAAACACCTCATCACCACAACGACCCAAGAAATCGCAATACATGATTTCTGGAATCACACGACCACCACACAT
The DNA here is from genome assembly GCA_025210475.1 of Carboxylicivirga sp. Taxonomy (GTDB): domain Bacteria; phylum Bacteroidota; class Bacteroidia; order Bacteroidales; family Marinilabiliaceae; genus Carboxylicivirga. The sequence goes on from JAOARW010000111.1 coordinate 113,888, forward strand.
GGCATAACCAATGGCCGTACCAATAATAGAAGCCTCAGAAATAGGTGAGTTAAACAAACGCTGATAAGGCAATGCCTCGGTCAATCCACGGTACACGGCAAAAGCACCACCCCAATCGCGGTTTTCTTCACCGTAAGCAACCAATGTTGGATCTTTATAGAAACGGTCCACAATGGCTTCGAATAAACCATCGCGCAATTGATATTGTTTAATTTTCGAGAATGGCTTGCCATTGGCATCAAAAGCAAAACGTTCTTTCTTGGCAATCTGCTTCACGCGTGGATTCTCTTCCATCGGATGATTCACTTCCACCGGACGATCTTCCATCTTGTCTTCGCTACCTTCAGAGAACATCATCTCTCCAATAATCTCAGGATGTTTCACCAAATCCATACGTGGCGACACCTCTTCGTCAATGGCTAAGGTCATAGAGTATTTCATCAACTCAGTTACATCGGCCTTAATACCATCAAGCTCATCCTGGGCAACAACACCAGCCTTCACCAACTCGGCTCCGAATGAAGCAATACAATCCTGCTTTTCCCATGCCTCAATCTCTTCTTTACTACGGTACGATGAGGCATCAGACGGTGAGTGACCACTATAACGATAGGTCAATACATCTAATAATACAGGACCTTTTTTATCTTTTAATAATTCGAGTTTGCGCTGATAAGCATCGATCACGGCCAATGGATTATAACCATCCACCCGCTCGGCATGCATACTATCGCGGTTAACACCGGCTCCAATACGCGCAGCAATGTCGTAGCCCATGGTTTCACCACATGTCTGGCCACCCATTCCGTACTGGTTATTCATGATGTTGAAGATGATGGGCAAACCACCTTTATAGGCACCTTCCCACAATTGCTCAAACTGGTCCATTGATGCGAATGCCAGGCCTTCCCACACAGGGCCACAGGCCATGGAAGCATCGCCAATATTAGCAACCACAACACCATCTTTCTGATTCACTTTCTTAAACAAGGCAGCACCAACAGCAATATCCCCCGAACCACCAACAATGGCATTATTTGGATAAACACCAAATGGCGTGAAGAAGGCGTGCATTGAACCACCTAAACCTTTGTTAAAGCCTGTTTCGCGGGCAAAAATCTCGGCCAGTGTTCCGTAAACAAGGAAGCGACGTGCCAGCGATTTTAAATCACCCTGGTGATTTTCTGATACGATTTTTAAAATGGTTCCATCAAAGAAGTTTTTCATCACTTCCATCAAGGCCTCATCATCCATTTTATGAATGGCTGACATTCCTTTGGCTAAAATCTCACCATGCGAACGGTGCGAACCAAAGATGAAATCCTGCTCATCGAGGTGGTATGCCATACCAACTGCCGCTGATTCCTGACCAATGGATAAGTGAGCCGGACCGGGATGGTTGTAGCCAATACCCTGATATTCTCCTTTAACTTTAATTTCATTCAGCATGGTTTCGAATTCACGAATCAAAACCATATCGTGGTAAATACCGACAAACTGCTCTTTTGAGAAATTAACTTTCTCCTCTTCGATGGTTTTATCGTATTGATTAACCGGTATATCTTTAAATTCTATTTTACTTGCTTGACGAACCTTTGCAGGATCTATAAATTGTGACTTTGGCATTATTACTGATTTTAGGAATTTACAATAGGATTAATGTGAGAAACTGAACACTGTTTCTCTGAATATTTCTGAAACAGTTGGGTGCGGAAACACCACCTGCTCCATCTCTTTTAATGTCATTTCATTTTCGATGGCCATGCAGGCCCCATAGATCATCTCGCTGGAAGGATTACCGAGCATGTGCACTCCTAGTACTTCACCGTATTTAGCACCAACCAATACTTTACAAAGACCCGAACCACCTTCGTTTTCTGCAATAAAACGACCGGCATAAGCCATTGGTAGATTGGCCACCTTCACCTCAATGCCTTTCGCTTTGGCCGTTTCTTCGGTTAAACCAACACCCGAAAATTCCGGATTGGTGTAAACAACGCCGGGAATGGCATTGTAGCGCATTTGATCCTTTCCTCCGCTCAAGTTATTCACCACCACTTCGCCCTCGCGACTGGCCGTGTGCGCCAAAAGAGAAAAGCCGGTTACATCACCTGCTGCATATACATTCGGAATGTTGGTTCGCATCTTCTCATCCACCTTGATGCCGCCTTTGAATAGCTCCACACCCAGATTCTCCAAACCAAATCCATTTGTGACGGGTTTGCGCCCTACACTCATCAATATCTTATCGCCCAGAATCTCTTTTGTCTGTCCGTCTTTTTCGAAGAAGACCTTAGTACCTTCGACTTTAGTGACTTTTGATGAAAGGTTAAACTCGATACCTTTTTTAGCATACTGCTGGCGCAATTGGGCACTCATCTCAACGTCCATACCAGTCAGAATCTCATCCATCATTTCCACAATGGTAACCTTGGTTCCAAGGCTATTAAAGAAACTGGCGAATTCCATTCCAATAACTCCGCCACCAATAATAACCAACTCATCTGGCTGCTTTTCCAACTGCAGAATTTCACGGTTGGTTAGTATATCCGAATTATCTTCCACGCCAGGTATTGGCGGGATAAAAGCTTCAGAACCCGTACATATGAGCAGGTTCGAAGCCAATATCTCTCCTTCATGAAATGCTAATTCGATACCCCGTTGGGTACGTCCTTTAATAAAAGCAGAGTCATTCACAACTTCCACTTTAAATTGTTTCATCTTGGCACCAACGCCTCCGACAAGTTTTTTAACCACTTTCTTTTTGCGTGCCATCATTTTGTCGAAACTAAAGGATAAATCCCCTGCTTCAACACCATACTTATTGCCCGCTTTGGCATTATCGTACAGCTTGGCACTGTATAATAAGGTTTTGGTAGGCATGCATCCTTCATTGAGGCACACGCCGCCTAATTCTTTCTTTTCGAAAAGCACTACTTTCAAACCCTTGGCTCCGGCGCGTTCAGCAGCTACATAGCCGGCAGGCCCGCCTCCGATTATTGCTAAATCATATCTGTTTTCCATGGCTTAAAAGTCGATTGTCAGGTTTTCAATTTCAATGGCAATTTGCTTCAGGAAGCGCGTTGCCAGGCCACCATCCAATGCCTGGTGATCGTAGGTCAGACTAAGACCCATATAAGGCACAAAACCATAAGCACCACCACCCAAATCGGCCGGACGAGGTACAATGGTGTTAACACCTAAAATGGCCACCTGTGGCAGGTTGATTACCGGCGTAAACATTTCCACTCCGTAATTTCCCAGGTTGGAAACGGTAAACGAAGCTGCTTCGGATGATAATAATTCCGGATCGATGCTACCCTGACGGCACGACTCAGCAACTTCTTTAAACTGGTTCGATAAGCCTGTTATGGATAAATCATCTGCATTTTTAATTACCGGAACCATCAAGCCACGATCGGTATCTACAGCCAGCCCTAAATGCACCTTATTAAAATACTTAACGCTATCGCCTAAAAAGTGAGCGTTGGCATCGGGAAACTGCTTTAATGCTTTAACAACAGCAAAACATACCATATCGTTAATGGTGATATTCGGCGCTCCTTCTGTTGCTTTTACTTGCTTGCGCAGTTCGAGCAAACGACGGGCATCGGCACCTAAATGGTGTGTTAACTGAGCTGAATTTTGCAGAGAAGCATGCATTGCTTTTGCTATCAGCTTGCGAATATTAGGTAATTTCTTAATCTCATAATCGTTGGCGTAAACCGGATTGGCAGAAAGATCGGCTGCTTTTACCATGCCATCCAAGCCACTTCCTTTATCGGCCATCGCCAAACCTTCTTCTTTCATCACTTCTTTTGCCAGTGGACTGGCCTTTGGCACTGAAGCCAGATAAGCTTCTATATCCCTTACAATGATTCTTCCTTCGGGACCCGAACCGTCAATTTTCTGATAAGGCACTGCTTCTGCAGTAGCTAATTTTCTGGCACGAGGCGATATCTTGATTTTTTCATCCTCATTACGTTCTTTCAGCACCACTTCCTGCTGAGGCTCTTCATTTTTCTCCTCAACAACTTCACCCGGCGTTTCGGCCACCTCTTCGGTGACACTCCCACTCTGAAATGAGCTGATATCTTCCCCAGCTTGCCCAATAACACCAATATTCTGAAGAACCGGAATTTCATCGCCCGCTTCACAAAAAGTTGCTAGCAGCGTTCCTTCCTCCTCTGCTTCCTGTTCAAAGGAAGCCTTATCGGTTTCATAGGCAAATAATATATCTCCTTTCTTGATTTCATCTCCCACTTGTTTGTACCAGTCGGTAAATATGCAGGATTCGACAGATTGCCCCTGGCGAGGCATAATGATTGCGTTAGCCATGATTCATTTTGTTTTGAAACAAAGATATTTGGATCAACATGTATATACAAGTTAATTTATAAAATAAGTTCTTTTAGCTTATTTTCAACCCATTAACACCTTTTACAAGTAACTTGTATATACATTTAAAATCACTTATCTTTACAAAAAAATAAGAAATGGCATTGAAAAAGGAGCTACCTCCATACAAAATTCTTTACGAGCAATTACGAAAACACATTACAGACGGCAAGTACAACCGAGGCGATATCCTGCCTTCTGAAAATGAGCTATGCACCACCCACCAGGTGACTCGACCAACGGTTCGAAAGGCACTGGATCGCTTGGTACACGAAGGTTACATCCGTAAAAAGCAAGGCAAAGGCAGCATTGTACAGGGACAGCCACAGGGCGTTGGCATCCTGTCACTCTCAGGAACCACTTCGGCCATTGGTAAAGATAATCTGGAGACCAAAATCATTGAGAAACCAACCTTGATTAAATGCGATGATGCTTTTGGCTTTCCATTGCTTGATTTTGAAAAGGAAGTAGGATGCTATCGTCTGGAGCGATTAAGGATTATGAATAAACAACCCATCTTCTACGACATTACATTGGTTCCGAACATTAATTTGCCACGCTTTACCAGTCGAAACTTTGAAAATCGATCCTTGTTTGAGATTATGCGTACATCGTATCAAATAGAGATAAGTGGCGGCGAACAAAAGTTAATGGCAATTACTGCCGATGAAAAGGTACAACAGTATTTTAATGTGGCAGCCGGGCACCCGATTTTGCGTTTAGATCGAAAAATGGAAACCAGTAAAGAGGGCTTTTTCTTTTACAGTCAGGTGTATTGCAATACCGAGAATTACGGTTTGTATGGCACCTTTTAACTAAGGCTTGATTTTTTGCAAAGGCCCTGCATTATGTTTATAATACATTTTTGAAATTACAAGCTGAAAACATCTCCTCCAAAACCGATGCTTATCCATCGTAAAAAACATACTTATGTTTTTGGAAAAATGTAGTTATGTTTTGAGCAAAATATAAGTATGTTTTCCATAAAACATAGTTACAGATTTGCACAACCTTCATTTATTACTGATATCCTGATAGTTATGAATACACCAACTAATAAACTGTTTATATGAATTTTTTGCCTTAAAAAGGGAGTGATTGGCACAAGTGCCTTTACATTTCACTTAACAATAATGAGATGAAAAAGAGGAAGATTACAACACCTTCCTCTTACATTCATAACTCAAAATAAATACAAAAACTGCTTAGTAGGCAGCTTTGTAAATTTCAATAGCATCTTCCAATTCAACTGTACGCGGATTACCTCCCGTACAAACGTCTTTAAGCGCATTTTGTGCCATCAACTCAAAATCCTCGGGTTGTGCCCCCAATTCTTTGAGACCCGATGGTATACCTACATCTTTCGATAATTGACTAATGGCATCCAGTGCAGCCTCGGCAGCTTCATCAACCGACATTGCCGAAATATCCACTCCTAAGGCTTTGGCAATATCCGCAAATTTTTCGGGACAAGCCTCCATATTGAAACGCTCAACATGCGGCAAAAGAACAGCGTTGGCAACACCATGCGGTGTATTGTACATGCCTCCCAGCTGGTGAGCAGCCGAATGCACATATCCTAAACCACAATTTGAAAAAGCCTGACCGGCTATAAACTGAGCCCAGGCCATTTTGCTGCGTGCTTCCAGATCCTTTCCGTTTTTAACAGCAGCTCTTAAGCTTTCACCAATCAGCTCGATGGCGTACAGCGCCATGCGGTCTGACCATGGAAATGCTCCAACTGTTACATATGCTTCAATGGCATGGGTTAAGGCATCCATACCCGTTGCAGCTGTCAATGGTGCCGGCTTATTCAACATCAGTTCCGGATCATTAACAGCAATTGAAACCAGGCAGTTCTTATCCACCATCACCATCTTTACCTTACGCTCTTCGTCGGTAATCACGTAATTAATGGTTACTTCACTGGCCGTACCGGCAGTTGTGTTAATGGCTGCTGTAGGAGTCGCTTTCTTTTTTGACACATGGATTCCTTCGTAATCTTTGATATGACCGCCATTGGTTGCCAGTATACCTATCGCTTTACCGCAATCCTGAGGTGATCCGCCGCCAATGGTTAAGATAAAATCACAAGCCTCACTTTTGAAGACCTCTAACCCCGAATGCACATTAGCACAAGTTGGATTGGGCTGCACATCGTCAAAAACACAATAAGCAAGCGAGCGCTCGTCCATCAAATCAGTTACACGCTTTACAACGCCCAGTTCGTTCAATACCTTATCGGTCACAATCAAGGTTTTCTGATAGCCTTGATCCTTAATTTCATCAACCAAATCGCAAATCACACCCGGGCCAACCAAACTTAATGGTGGCAAATAAATTCGTCTTTTTTCTAACATTGAAATTTAATCTATAATAGTTCAGCCGAATTAGTCAGATACATCTTTATAAACAAGCTAATTATTAGATGCTAATACAATAGCAATAACATACCAATATCAGCTCACTCCTCACTAAAGAAGAATCAGACAAATAACTTGATGAACTATAAAACTTAGGAAATAATGAATAAAAGGATGCGCAAAAACGGTGATTTAATCACGATGCTTTTGCACATCCTTATTATAATTTTAACAGAATGTTTTTCTCAACTCTTCGATTTCATTATCGCTCATTGGCTCGAAAGAACCCAATGAAGTACCCATAACCAATGATTTGGCACTGAATTCGGCTACTTCCAGACGGTCAAAGGCCTGAAGTAAATTCTTACCTGTCATTAATACCGAATCGTTTTCGATGATGATGCCCGGGTTAGCATTGGAAATCTTTTCTGGTATGGAATTATTACCAACGAACTGTGATCCGAAAGGTACATTCTCCATATCCTGCAAGAAAATCCAGCTTTCAGGAATCGTACGTACATCCAGCTTTTTATGCGCCACACCATAAGCCATCAGATACTCAGGCTGCGTTAAGATAATGGCATTGATTTCAGGATGCTGTTCGTAAATTTTCTGATGCAACCAGGTTGAACGACTCGGAATTTTGCCCGGCTCACATTTGCCATCCTTAATTTGTACGATATCGTCCAATTGCATGTCCCAACGTGTTGCATCGGTTGGTGTAATCAGAAAATCATTTTCTTTCCAGCGTACCGAAATGGTTCCATAGGTACTCATCATCAAACCCTGATCACAAGCACGACGTACCATGGCACATATTTCCTGGCGAAGCGCCTTTTCATCAGAGCTATGCTGAACCGTTTCCAACTGCGCATGGTCATTTGGTATCTGCTCATCAAAGGCCTTTAAGTTGTCATCACTTAAATAATTTGGCTCACCAATGATTTTAGCATTGATCAAGGTGCGGGCACAAAATTCCAATGTTTCAAAACGCTCGTAAGCTTTAATCACATCTTTATCAGCCACCACTGCACCGTGGTTTTCCATAATCACGGCATTAAATCCCAACTCGAATTGCTCCGAAATAGAATCACCCAATTCCTTACTTCCAGGAATATGGTATTTGGCATAACCAATTGGCCCACAAACACGCATTGCCTGTGGAATTACATGTGTATTTGGCACCTGACGAACAATACTAAATGACACCAATGCCGGTGGGTGGGCATGCACCACAGACTTCAAGTCAGGACGCTTCACATAAATCGCTTTATGAAACGGGTACTCCATTGAAGGCTTGTGTGGCCCAACAATATCGCCGTTGGCTTTCACACACATAATATCTTCAGGCTTCAGCGAACCTTTATCCACACCCGAAGGTGTCACCCACATATCACCACTCTCATCCATGATGGAAATATTTCCTCCGGATGTGGTGGTTAATCCCTTTTTATAAACCCGGTTGATGATCATGATGATCTGCTCACGCGGATGTAACAGGTTCACATTTCTTTCTAGCATAACTCTCAATTCTTTCGTAATCTTATAATTCTATTTATAAACTTGCATAATCTACAACAAGCTTATTGCTTTAAATTCAATTTAAAGGATAGACGACCATAGTTTGCAATTACCACAAAACACAGCAATGGCAAAATAAATGAAGCATTAACAGCTGGTAAATGTGCCACACTTCCCAGGTCGATAATCATTGCCTGCAACATAGGCATAATAGCACCACCAACAATAGCCATTACCAAACCGGCCGATCCCATAGTAGTATCCTTACCAACATTGCCCAAGGCAATACCATAAATTGTTGGGAACATTAACGACATGAATATTGATGTTGCCACCAGGCAATATAAACCAGGTAAACCAACAATAAATATTGCTCCGGCTGTTGTTGCAATACCTCCTAAAGCAAAACACATCAACAACTTGCTTGCATTAACGTATTTCAAAATCAGGGTACTTGCCAAACGACTCGCAATAAAAAAGCCCATGGCCCACATATTATGGTACTGACCCGATTCTTTTGTTAAACCAAGGTTTTCGGCGTATTGAATAATAAATGTCCAACACATAATTTGTGCTGCCACATAGGCTACCTGAGCAATTACACCATTCCAATACACTTTATTTTTAAGCAAGCGTTTCATTGACTGCAAAGGATGTATTTCCTCCTGATGTGCTGTATCAGGCATTTTAACAACTGCAATAACCACCAACATCGCCAAAACAACAAGTCCTAATGCTACATACGGATCGCGAATAATAGCTAAGTCATGCAAACGATGTACAGCTTTTGTTGCTTCATCTAAGGTCGAAAACTCGACTCCCTGTTTGTCAGCCGCCAGATTTGCCAATACGAACTTTGCAGCTACCATCATTCCTAAAAACGATCCCATAGGATTAAATGATTGAGCCAGGTTTAAGCGTCGTGTGGCAGTACTCGCCGAACCTAATGAAAGGATAAACGGGTTGGCCGTTGTTTCTAAAAAGGCCAAACCAAAGGTTAAAATATACAAGGAGCCTACAAAGAAGCCAAACATTTGAAACTCAGCTGCCGGGTAAAATAATAAAGCTCCGGTAGCATATAAGCCAAGGCCTAATAATATTCCTTTTTTATAACTATACTTTTGGGCAAACAAAGCGGCCGGTATAGCCATGGTTGCATAACCGCCATAAAAGGCAAATTGAATAAGGGTTGCTTTGGTATGAGTTAACTCCATAACCGTTTTAAAAGCCGCTACCATTGGATTGGTAATATCATTGGCAAAGCCCCATAAAGCAAATAAACTTGTAATCAGTACAAACGGTACCAGGTATTTTTTTTCAACAATCTTGGATTCTTTAGTCATGATTTTGGTATTTATAATGGTGTAACCCCCTTCTTCAGGATAATATTTCCATATTTCGCAGTTTCGCCGGTCATTACAACAGCAAAAGCCGTCTTAGCCTGCTCATAAAAAGCAAAACGTTCGATTCGCTTTATAGGCGCCACATCGGGATTACTCTTATGAATAGCTGCCAAATACGATTGCTCCACCTTAGGATCCAATTGATCACCAGGAACAGCCTGCATCATCATTAACGGGGCATCTACGTAACTGTCTAATTCAAACAATGGCAATATCGCTTCCAATAAATCCGGAATATTTAATCCGTCGGCACGCAATACTGTTCCATTAAATGTTTCACCCGGGAAATGTGCATCAGCTAATATGATTTCATCACCATGTCCCATACGGTATAAAACCGATAAAAGCTCAGGGCTTAACAAAGGGGAAATTCCTTTTAACATAAATTTTTAATTTAGATTAGTTTTTTTACTTTTTAAAATCAATATACTTTTTGTATAAAGCGTCGTAAATTAAAGAATTTCCTGAAGGCTGCACAATTCTTGGCTGATAATCAATGGAATTTCGTGCAGCCTCAACAGATTTATATACACCGGCGCCTGCAAACACAAACATTGAAGCACCTAAAACTGTGGTTTCTTTTTGTTCGATAAACTGTATTGGCGTGTTGCATACATCGGCCCTTAACTGGTTCCATAACCTGTTCTTCGATCCGCCACCAACACAAATAATGCGTTCGGCCTTAAAGCTACCTGCCACCTCCAAAGCATCCAATGCTTCGCGCAAACGAAATGCCAGACTCTCCAGAAATGCTCTGTACAACTGGCTTCTCTTGGTGTTAATGGTTAATCCAGTAATGGTTCCGCCATTGGCACTTGTTCCATCATCGTAAAAGGCCGGATCAACCATTACACCACCTGCACCCGGTTGTTCCTGCTCAGCTTCACCAATCATGGTTTCGTACAGCTTATCACCTTCCAGCTCCGAATAGTAATTTTTTGAGAACCATTCCAAAACGCCGGAGCCTAACCAATTCTGTCCAATATTATAAACACCTCTTTGAGCATCGAGCTCGGTTGTGAGGTTTTTATCTAATTCATTGACGGATGATTTAAAGGCTTCACTGCGCGTCATCAGAATCTCCCAGGTACCAGAACTCAATACCGGCTGGTTTAGCTTCGCCCCTGAACCAAAAATAGCAAACTGTGTATCGTGACCGGCTAAAAACACCGACGTTCCTACCGGCAGGCCTGTTAATTCAGAAGCTTGTTCGTTAATATTTCCGGCCTGGTGGCCCGGCTCTTCAATCTGACCAAAGAGCTGACGCTTAACTCCAATGGTATTTAATATCTTCGACGAGAAATCGCGCTTATCCAAATCGGCCATCATGGCGGTACCAACCATGGTGGCATCATTCACCATCGCACCGGATAATTTGTTGATCAGCAATGAAGGAATAAACAAAAAGCGATGAGCCTTTTCCATCACTTCCGGTTTATTCTCCTTAAACCAAATCATTTTATTAATGGTATTGAAGGCATAAGGATAAACACCACTTAATTTATAAACCTCCTGCAAGGGAAGGTATTTGTCGATGTTATCCATGATGGGTGCCGTGCGCTGACATTGCCACGAAATAATGGGATAAAGCATCTTACCCTGCTCATCCACAAATGCCCCGTCGACCCCGAAGGTTGTAACAGTTACACCGGCGATTCGTGAGCCATCAATTTTAGCGGTCACTACTTTGGCCGCATCACATAACTTCCCCCACAATTTATCTAAATCCCAAATGCGTCCTCCCGGATAATGCGGATCTTCATCGGTTTCGTTAGGCATCGAGTGAGAGGCCAAAATCGACCCTGTGGCATCGATAGCTATGACCCGAACATTGGTTGCTCCACAATCAAATACTATCGCTATATCTTTTTGTTTCATCTGCTTAAAATTTTTGTCTTTAGAAAATGTGCCAAAAATTTCTGCACATTCAGGAACTCGCATTAACTTTTTTAATCATTCTCCTATTCGTACTTTATGATTAATAAAGTTAAGGGTCGTTTCATGTGTATTTCGTTTATCTACCAATATTTCTATTTAACATTTGGTCCAATATAAAATTGGTATTCATTGCCACTACTTCATCATCTATAAAAGATTATGGGCAAAAGGAAACTGATTAATCACTCCTCTTGCCCATGTCAATCACAGGATATTATTTAAATTCCGTATAAAGAACCATAGGTAGCACACGCTCTATAGTCTGCACCTTCTTTTTCTTCACCGAAAGAAGACCAGGCACTCGGACGGAATACATCATCACTATCAACGTTGTGCATGTTAACCGGAATGCGCAACATAGAGGCCAATGTAATCAGGTCGGCTCCAATGTGACCATGGCTAATAGCACCGTGGTTGGCACCCCAATTAGCCATTACTGAGTACACATCTTTGAAGGCGCCTTCCCCATTTGTGCGTGGCACAAACCAGGTTGTAGGCCAGGTTGGATTTGTTCGTTCATCTAAAACAGAGTGGATCTCATCAGGTAATTCTACCGTCCATCCTTCAGCAATCTGCAGGACAGGCCCTAATCCTTTAACCATGTTCACACGACACATGGTAACCGGCATTTGTCCGGCTGTTTTAAACAATGATGAATAACCACCTCCTCGGAAATATCCGCGTTCGGCTTGTGGCCATTGTGTGTTATCCAAACATTTTTGAGCTTCTTCCTCTGTTATCTCCCAGAATGGTTTCATAGCCGGCTCGCCTTCTTCATTGCGCTGCTGTGCAGTCGCATCCAAAGTTGTTGAACCGGAATTAATCAGGTGGATGATACCATTCTCAGCCAAACCGGTTAATTCCTTTCCAGTTACACGCTTCACTGCCTCAGGGCTCCAATAGGTACGCACATCAGAGAAAATCTGAGCCGTATTGGTCAACAAATGACCAAACAACATGGAAACACTGTTTAAACTATCGTTTTCTGTAGCAAATATATAGGCCTGACGAATTCCGTTCCAGTCAAATGATGAGTTAAGAATCGCCTCGGTGAAATCGGCATTAGGCTGATAATCGGTCCACTGACGCTGCCCCTGGAAACCTCCCAGGATTGCATTACGACCCAATCCTTCTTCTCTAAAACCTTTGTCGATAACCTTTTGATTACCCACCATCATATCGCGACAAATCAATGTCATTTTAATTACCGTTTCCCACTCGGCATCCTTGCGTGCCTGATCGGCTTGTTTTTCAGGCGTGTTAACATCCTTACCTTCTTTACAATTTTCTTTTGTCCACGCCAATGCTTTCTGGAATTCCTCTTCATCGTAGATACCTTCATCGATTCGACGAAGTATTTCAACCGACTCAACAAATTCGGTGCGTATACCTAAATAATCCTGAAAGAAGTTAGCATCAACCATTGATCCGGCAATACCCATTGAACTGTAACCAATCGACAGGTACGACTTGCCTTTCATTTGAGCCACTGCAAGTGCTGCTTTTGAGAAGCGTAATAATTTTTCCTGCACATCAGCAGGAATAGTTGTATCTCCGGCATCCTGAACATCGCGTCCGTAAATACCGAAAGTCGGCAATCCTTTTTGCGTATAACCCGCCAAAGCTGCAGCTAAATACACAGCTCCCGGACGCTCAGTACCATTAAAACCCCAAACAGCTTTTGGCAATAAAGGATCGGTATCCATTACCTCGGTTCCATAACACCAACATGGCGTAACAGTTAAAGATACACCTACGCCCTCCTGACGGAATTTTTCGGCACACATTGCTGCTTCGGCAACACCACCAATACAGGTATCGGCAATCACACATTCGACTTGCTCTCCACTAGGAAATTTAAGATTGCTCTCAATAAAAGCAGCGGCTGCTTTTGCCAAATCCATTACTTGATCTTCAAGCGATTCGCGAACACCATTTTCGCGACCGTCGATAACCGGACGGATACCAATTTTGGGTAATGCACCTATTAAACGATTAGCCATATTTATATTGTTTTTAATTAACTGAAATATTTAAAATTTTCACTGATACAAAAATGAAGGCTTTAGCAGCAAAAAAAAATGTCTGGATTCAATATATTTGTATCTGTTTTAAACATTAGTCATGAGTGATAAAATTAAAAGGCAATCCATAGGCGATCCTTCGGATGTAACACAAACTTTTCCCAAGTATGATATTAACATCCATTGTTGCCGCTATTGGTGGCTGCAGAACTGGGAGTTTAAGGATTTATCCTTTCCTTTCTGGCGGGTGTATCACAATAGTTTTGAAGGAGCTGCAATTATTTATCAGGACAAACACATCTCCATAACACCTGATAAGCTAATATTGATTGCCCCCAACACCTCCTACTCTACTTACCTTTTTAACCACAGCATCCCCCAGCAGGGTTATTCATTAAAAGGCGGACGGGCCAATCAAAAACTACCACTCAATGAGCAATACCTTCTTCATTTATTTATCCATTTTAACCTTGGCATGCCTTACGACAATACTCAACCAGGCATCTATTCACTGCCCATCAACAAAGAAATAAATACCATGCTGGCCGGCATAAAAAAGCATCTTAACTACGAACATGCCCGTTTCACATTCCAGTCAACCCTGGCCATTAATGCCATTATCAACCACCTTTTATCATCTTTACCTGAAAATTGCTGGCAAGGAATCACCAATGATAGTCGCATCCTGGATGTTATCCGGTTTATTGATGCCAATTTAACTTCCGATTTAAGTAATGTTCAATTGGCCCCACTTGCCTCCATGGCCACCAATGCATTCACCCGCTTATTTACCAATGAAACAGGCCTCTCGCCCCAAAAATACGTCAAGAAAAAACGCATTGACAGAGCCTGTATTCTGCTGCACCACTCAAGCCTGTCCATTGATCAAATAGCAAATCGTTGCGGCTTTGCCGACCGTTACCACTTCACCCGAATATTTAGCCAAATAACCGGGTATTCACCGGCCAGGTATAAAAAGGATTTTAGGATTAATTAGGAGGTAATACCAATTCTATAATCCTTTTAGTACATGCCTATCCTTTTTTTACGATATTCGTTTGGTGTTAGGCCATACTTTTGCTTAAACCTTTTCGACATATACTGCGGATTAGAAAAACCAACCTCGAAAGCAGCTTCCGATACATTTAAAACACCTGCTTTAAGCAACGTGGCTGCTTTTTGCAATCGATAGTCTGAAACCAATTCGCTGATTGACTTACCCGTTAAGTGCTTGATTTTAAGACAAAGTGTTGTGCGACTAACCTGCATCTGCTTCACAAATTCCCCTGTATTAAAAGTGCTTATATCGTAATTCTGATCCAGTACATCCATCACACGCTTTAAAAACTTATTATGCAATAAATCAACCTGCCCCTTTTTTTCTGCAAGATCAATAAGACTGGAATAGGCAGATTCACGCCCATTGCTTAATGAATTTATTTGAGCCTTTAAAACCTTCGCATTAACATTATATTGATGAACGGCGTGCGCACCGGCATTTAGGCAATCAATCTGCAATTCAGTTGATCCTTTTCGAACCAGCACTATAATTGGCAAAGAAACTTCTGAGCAATGAGTTCTTAAGCTTTTAATTTTCTTTATTTCGTTCTTAGTTACATTTTCGGCGACAAAGATAATGGCATGCGGCAATGTTGCAATAAGCTGCATCTCTTCCAATACATCCAGGTTTATTTTAGTAATGATAAAGAATTTTTCGAGGCTGCAAGGATAAAATAAATCCCTTTCCTGTTGGACCACAACCACTCGTTTTCGCTCCCTATTTATAAGCATATAACTACCCTATACAAATGCATTTCCAGAATCACGCCATAATATATGTGGTTGGCACGGGTTCCAAAAATTTCTGATCTTAATAATTTCATCGATGTGAGTCATTACCTTACACTGTTTATTAGCCTGAGTTCAATCTGAGTTCAGAAGTTCAAATCAAACTCAGACTATTAAAAAACGGAAAGGTTCAAAGCGCAATGTGCTTTAAACTATTTCGTATTAATTATCTTATATCCTACGATGGGTATCTGATTCTTCGAAAATTTCGGCATCTCAATTTCCAATCCATTTTCGCTTTGCTTCCATTTCACTTTTTTCCCCGACCCTAACATCGAAATTTCTTCAATCTTCATTTCTTTTGTGGATAGTGATTTAATAGTAATATTGTTTTCTTTAACACTACACACATATGCGTATAGATAGTTATCTTTTGTTGTAAACCTAACTTCCGGAAAGATAACTTTTGATGTAGCATCATTAACAGCATCTTTCATTGTGTTTTCTTTGGATGGCTTGTCAACGTCATTTTCAATGGGCTTTTGAGCTAATACTTCACATGATCTTCTCCAGGGAGAGGAGCCGTAAATCCCTTCAGAATTCTTTTTCATCCAAAGTCCCATTTCTTTTAATCTTTCTTCAGCTGGGCGTCTTATTTCACCTTCTGGTGAAGGTCCATTATTTAGTAATAAATTTCCTCCTTTACTAACGATTTCTAATAGTTGTCTGGTCATTAGCTCAGAAGATTTGAAAACAGTATCGTATTCAATGTATCCCCAGTTCTTACTCATTGTAATGCATGCCTCCCACGGTTTTGACTCGACACTATTGACAATGTGTTGCTCTGTTACTTTATAGTCTCCCAATCCGTTACCAATTCGACTATTTATAATACAATCAGGTTGAAGGCCCCAAATCAATTCTTGCAGTTCTTCACTTTCTTTACTACTAATCAGACTAGGCGTATCAAACCACATAATATCAATATCGCCATATTGTGTGAGAAGTTCTTTTACCTGTGGTTTTACTTTTCTTTCGAAATATTGATTAAAAACTTTAGCATCTTCATCCGGAAAATCCCAAGTATTGCTTCGTCCTCCTTTAGTGGGCCAATTGGTTTTCGCATCAGGATCTTGCCAGTCGCGGCCAAGTGAATAATAAAATCCAAATTTGATTCCGTTTTTACGACAGGCAGCAATTAATTCCTTCATAGGGTCTTTGCCGTATGGAGTGCACTTAACAATATTATAGTCGCTACAAGGTGAGTCGTACATTGCAAACCCATCGTGATGTTTAGATGTAATGACTAAATATTTCATTCCTGCATTTTTGGCAATTTTAACCCACTTTTCAGCATTAAACTTTTCCGGGTTAAAATCATCTGCTATTCTTCCGTATTCTTTCCAGGGAATACGTTCGTATAGCATAAAATGCTCCGCTCCTACGGCTTTTCGCCCATCCCAATATCCAGCCGTTTTAGAATATAATCCCCAGTGCATGAACATTCCAAATTTGGCATCTTTCCACCAATCCATTTTTTCATTTTTACTTTTAGGTTGTGCATTACCTTTAAATGAAAATAATGTAACCAACATTATAAGCATGCAACTTATTGTTCTTAATATACTTAATTTCATGTGTTTAAATTTTCTTTCAGTTGTCACATGGAACTCTCAAGAAATTTTAATCATTACCCTGTGTGAAATTATTTATGATTAAAATTTACATGTTCGTTTCATCATTCCAAATTTCATCGTTTATATTAAACAATTCATTACTAATCAGATACCTTACAATTCATTATTGCATAAAAAAATGCAGAAACTTAATCCTAATTACTGATTAGTTCTTTCTAATTTTTCATTTAAGACTATTCGATCACCTTTTTTTGCTGATATCTTAATTGATGTATTTTGATATCGAACATTGCAAGGAGCATCAACGCCAGCGTAAATAACTACATCTTTAATCTTATTGGCTTCCCATTGAATATCAACTTCAAAACCTCCACGGGCTTTCAGACCGGTAACTTTTCCTGAAGCCCATTGACTTGGCAAGGCTGGTAACAAATTGATTTCACCTTCGTGACTTTGCAACAGCATTTCTGCAATACCTGCCGTACCGCCAAAGTTTCCATCAATTTGAAATGGTGGATGTGTATCGAATAAATTCGATAATGTAGACTTCTTAAGCAAGTTTATCACATTTTCATAGGCCATTTCTGAGTTATGCAATCTGGCATAAAAGTTAATGATCCAGGCTCGGCTCCAACCTGTATGTCCACCTCCATGAGACAAACGACGTTCCAAAGTTCGACTGGCCGCCTCCATTAATTCCGGTGTTTGATTATGCGTTATTGTGCTGCCAGGATGAAGTCCGAAAAGATGTGATATATGTCGATGACCCGGATCTTGTTCTTCATAATCATTGATCCATTCCTGAATAGTACCGTCTTTACCAACTTTTACAGCCGGTAACTTTGATAAAGCAGTTTGTACCTTATCCTGTAAATGCTTATCCACATCTAAGACTTTCATAGCCTCCAGCCCATTATTCAACACCTCTTTTACAATCATCACATCCATCGTAGGTGCATAAGTCAAACGCATAGGTTTTTTATCTTTCCCCCACTTAAAAGAATTTTCCGGAGAATAAGATGGTGTAGTTACTAATTGTCCTAAACTATCCTCTACTAAATGATCTAGTATAAATTCCACTGATCCTTTCATCAACGGATATGCATATTCCCTCAAATAAGTTTCATCTTGTGTATACTCATAATATCTGTAAACAGGAACTGTCATCCATGGTCCTCCCATTGGAAATAAGCCCCATTTCACACCATCATGAACGCCGGTGCGTCCAAAAACGTCGGTTAAATGATGTAATGTCCATCCCCTGGCATTATACATCTTTTGGGCTGCTGATTGGCCGGACTCACTTACGACATTCATAAATTGGGTAAGCGGATGCATGGTTTCTGACAAATTAGTTACCATAGCTGGCCAATAGTTCATCTGCAAATTAATGTTCGTGTGGTAATCTGACCCCCAGGGTGGTAAATACAAATTATTCCAAATACCTTGTAAATTTGCCGGTAAAACACCCGGTGCACGCGAACTTCCCATCAACAAATAACGTCCGTACTGGAAATAAAGAGCCAGCAAAGCCGGATCTTCAGCTCCCTCTTTTAATTTTTTTAGTCGTACATCGGTGGGTAGAGCTGAATTGGCATTGCTTCCTAAATCAATTGTAACCCGGTTAAAATAACTTTGATGATCGGCGACATGCCGTCTTTTTATAGTCTGATAATCTTGAAGCTGAGCCTTATTAATTAATCCCTCACATATTAAATGAGGATTAATGCTACGATCAAAATTTAATTTTTCAATGTTGTAATCGGTGGCAGCAGTTAAAATGATGGTTACATCGCTTGCATCCCTTACTTCCAGATGATCTTCATTCTCTGTAAACACCCCGTCGCTGCTGCTGGCATTCAATAAGGCCTCAAACTTCATGTGTTCTCCACCTGGACCATATACAGGATTTTCGTCATCGATTACTTGCCCTTTCAGGCGTAAGGTACGATTATCAACAGCAAAAGTATGTGCCTCTTGTTGGCGATTGAGTTGAATAGAATAATTGATTGAATTCGGAGTATCCGCCGAAATTCTAACAATGATAACATTGTCTGGTGCCGAAATAAAAACCTCTTTTTTATAATTTACTCCGTCAGAATTATATTCGACCTTTGAAATGCCCGTGCTGATATCCAGTTCCCGCCTGTAAGCCCTAATCGCCTCATCACGATTAAGTGAGGTTAGAATTAAATTAGCCAATGGCTCGTAAAATCGAACTTTTCGTGGAATGCCTAAAAATGTGGTATCGGCTAAGCTTGTTGCTTCATCATTTTTGTTCTCAAATATTAACTTCCTTATTTTACCCAGGTTTTTCCCGGCTTGCTCATTGACATCATCCAACCGAACACCAGACCATAAGCTTTCTTCATTTAACTGAATGGTATCATTCTTTACACCACCGTATACCATGGCGCCCATTCGCCCGTTACCAAGGGGTAAGGCCTCTACCCATTTATTTGCAGGCTGTTGATACCATAGCTTATTGTTTGAGATCTTTTCTGTACAGTTACTGGTTAGAACAGATATTAACAGCAACACATATAATTGCAATCTTAATTTCATATTCGACTTATTTGTTAATAATATGAGAACTTAAATTAGAAACTTTCTTTCACAAAATAGCTTGATTACAAAGCATTAAACCGGAAGGACTATAAACAAAACCCTTCCGGTTACATACAAACAATTTTAAGAGACTATTTTATTCTTCTTCTTTAATAATAACAGTCCAGTCACGCTTGGTACCATCTGCAGAGAACAATCGATATAAAAACGGTCCCTTTTCATCAGAAAAATCACCTAATAACCCAGCTACAGGTGATCCTTGCAATGGTTCAATTTTCTTTGAACGATGTGAAAAAATGATACCAACTTTCTTAAGATCAACATTCGGTTTAATCGTAACTGTTGCTATAGCCTTTATACTATCAATATCTGTTTTAAGACTTTCAATTTGTCTTCGTACTCCTGTTACTAAAACACTATCGGTATGCCATTCACTTAGCTCATGCTTTTCTTCTAACAAAGAAAAAATGTGAACCTTATCAATGTAAGCATGATCTCCCCATTGTCCGTCGTCGAAATCAATTCTTGGTTCGCAAGCTGTAAATAGTCCAAGTAACGCTATAATTGCTAATAAATATGTTTTCATACTACGCTAATTTTAATATTATTGCCATCCAGGGTTTTGTTCTAAATCAACCCCATGTTGTTTATATAAATCCCTTTCAGACGAAGGAATTGAAGATAAGTAATCCCTTGTCGACACAATACCGAAACCCTCTCCATTTTCCTTAAAATCTGGATCGTTAAAAAATGCCCTGATGTTTCCATTAGGGAAAATTCCGTAATTAGGTTTTCCATCTTCACCTTCTAATACAAGTGGGAAAATATCAGCTACACCGTCATTTTTAGCTGTAAGCGCTGGTTCTGGATCTTCACTATTATAATAATAAACAAACTCCTCATGATTAGCACCTTGTGGTTTCCAACCATTGATGGCAGCTTCCAATGCTGCCCATCGACACAAGTCAGAATATCGGAATCCTTCGAAAGCCAACTCAACAGTACGTTCTCTTCGAATTTCATTCAGAACATTTGCAGCCCCAGGTTCGAATCCATAAGCAGCATCGTAATTTATATCCCAACTATTAACAGTGCTCAACTCCATTGCTGGCATATTTACTCTGCCACGCAACACATTTACTGTTTTATCCAAGTCACCCTGAGTAATAGTACCCAAAATAGCCTTTGCTTCAGCGTAGTTTAGCAATGCTTCACCATAGCGTAAAAGTATTTCGTCAACGTCTCCATTTCTACTTTGAGCAACATCATTAACCGCTCCTTTATATCGTCTGAAACCAGTACTACTTGCTCCATTAGTATTTGTTGTAACAAGAGGATAACGATGATTACCACGATCCCTACCAGGCACATCCATCAAACGACCTCTATCAGGTGTCCATATTGACTGACGAAAACGAGGTTCCAAATTTTGCCCCATTTCGTTTAAGGTTTTCAGAGCATAAGAAGATAGTTCTTGTGGTAAACCGTCCTTATCCAAGTATTGATCAACCAATCGCCTTGTCACTGCATAGCGATCTTTAGCAATCATGTTTTGGAAATCATTACTTTTGTCTAATAATTCACTGATATAAACCACATAGAAAAAAGCACCCGGCACTTTCGACGCATCATTCTGTGCTAAAAACTGATTATAAGGTTCTGCTCCTGCTTTAAAGATGTTATCACCTTGCTTTTCAATCAATGGTTCCAAGCTTGGAGCCACCATATTTAAATATTTAGATCCATCGCTGCCAATTACAGCAAAATCAGTTCCTTTTTCGCCATGATAGCGTTCCCATGAACCTTCGTAAAGAGCTACCCGACTTTTTATAACCATAGCAGTTTCCTTATTCAATCGACCTGCTTTGGCAGCGCCCTGAAGATGCCAGTTCATGTTAATGATAGCTGAATCAAGATCATTTAGAATAAAATCAACTACTTCCTGACGAGTTGCACGTTCTGTATAAAGTCTGTCATCATCTGTTTCCAATGGTTCTTCGATGATAGGCACACCTCCAAACATTCTCAATAATTTGAAATAATGACTAGCTCGCCAATAATATGCTTCACCAATATATTGGTTTATAGCAGCATCACGCTTACCAACCTTGTGATAATTAACTAAAAAGTAATTGGCCTGTCTAATAGCATCATAGGTGTTATTCCAGTTATTATCGGTCATACTAGCAATACCAGTTGAGTTTCTAGTAAGTAAACTACTAGTAACGGTATAAGAATCTAACTGTATGTCTGATCTATTATCTTTCGTTCCATTATCACCATAGTCATAACGACGCATTTTATATAAACCATTGACATATGCTTCCAAGTGTGTTACATCAGTAAAGTAAACACCCTCACTAAGGCTATCCTGCGGATACCTGTCTAAGAAACTATCGTTACATGAAAATACAAGAATAGCAACGAATAGCAACAATAACTTATTTATCAA
Source organism: Carboxylicivirga sp. (assembly GCA_025210475.1). Classification (GTDB taxonomy): domain Bacteria; phylum Bacteroidota; class Bacteroidia; order Bacteroidales; family Marinilabiliaceae; genus Carboxylicivirga. The sequence continues at coordinate 135,980 of JAOARW010000111.1, forward strand.
TTTAATTTTCATTGTTTACTTTTTAGAATTCAACATTTAATCCAAGAGAGATAACGCGTTGCGGTGGATAACCTTCTCCATTTGAAGCAGCTAACAATTCAGGATCATACTTGATAAATGACTTGTTATAAATAAATCCAAGATTCTCTCCACTAACATAGACATAGGCTCGTCGTAAGCCCTTTATTTCAGGCAAAGTATAACCCAATGTGATATTTCGGATTCTTAAGTGAGCCAAGTCCAAATCGTAATAATCGTTAGCTCTCCAAAGATTCTTATTACTCGCGTCAATTCTTGGGTAAAAAGCATCGGTGTTCTTCGTTGTGTAATATCCTAAATCAACATGTTTACGGTAAAAAGGTGAAGCAAATTTGTTACCATTAGTACCAAATACATTTTGATTATTTACATACTTATTCCACTGTCCTACACCATCTAACATCACCGACAGACTAATATTATTCCAATCGGCACCTAAGTTGATTGAGTAGGTCTTACGTGGATAGTTAAATCCATTTTTAATTAGGTCACCTTGCGCATACCATGTCTCACCATCACCTGTAGTAACTTGTCCATCACCATTTAAATCCTGTAACATTACATCACCTGGATAATACCAACCACCTCCTTGTGGAACGTTACCATACAAATCACCTGTATTTTGCGCTAATTCATTAAATGCATAATGATAATTTTGACCAAAGACCTGACCAGCATACCATTGATTCTTTCTTTCACCAGTTCCCGAATTTTCAAAATCCACTACGTAACCAACATAATCACTAATAAGGAATCCAACGTTATATCTAAAATCTTTTCCATTCAATTTAAATGCAGTATCTCTCCAATTAACTGAAAATCCCCAACCCCTGGTTTCTGTTGTTGAATTATTCGATTTAGGAACAGGTGAACCTAAGACTTCTGGCAATACCATTGGGAAACCAACCTGATCATGTATGGTTCGTTGATACCAATCATATGTCATATCGAGGCGATTATCTAACGCAGAAATATCAACCGCAAAACCAATACTAGTAGGTTTAGACCATGTTAAATCACTTGATACAAGTTGAGGCATTGTCGTATAAGATGCCAATTGGCCGCCATAAATAAAATTAGTTTTACCTGTTTTACCAATATATGAATTGGTGTTTATACTAGGGTAAAATGGATAATTACCTAAACGATCCGGATTTCCGTCACCAGAAGTAGCCCACGAACCTCTTAATTTAAAATCAGAGATATAATCTTCCAATGGCCAGAAATTTTCCTTACCAACGTTCCATGCTGCTGATACAGATGGGAAAGTTGCCCAACGTGAATCGGCTAAGAAACGAGATGTAGCATCGTGCCTTACATTGACCTCAAGCATGTATTTACTCGCATAGTTATATGAAAATCTTCCATATATTCCACGCGTTCCATAGTCTTGTAGCTCATCAAATGCAAATTCGTCACCATTAATACCTGATAAAGTCTGATTAGTTAAACTAAAAAAGTCATTTCCCTTTCCGGTTAATTTAACCATCTCTTGATTTTCCTGTTGAAAACCAGCTAACACATAAAAATTGTGTTTCCCAATATCTTTTGTGTAAGATGTATTAATGTCATAAGTATAATAATCGGCCATTTGCATCATCCTCTCCATACGCGACTGATTTATTGATCGATTGTGTCGTTTTTGGGTGCCATCAGGTAAGGTTTGTTGGTAAGCCAAATCCGTTCTTTTTCTATGGATATTGTTGTGACGATATGTATATCGACCTCCAATAATCCAGTCTTTAACAGGCTCAATTTTTGCACCACCTGTCATGGTCATCACATTTCGATCTTGATGTTCAAATCCACCAGTTCCATCTAAATTAGGAAGGATACTAAAATCCATTATACCACCATCAGGTGTTTTTTCAACCCATATTGGCCATGAACATGCTAAATCAATCCATATTTGCCTATAATTTCTCCCACCTCCTCTGTAAGAAGGACCCACTTCTGAGGTTTTTACATAGTCAGCAGAAAGTTCAATATCAAGCCATTTTGTTACATCAATTTTAGTACTAATTAATGCATTATATCTGTCCAAATGGTCGTTAACATCTTTAATGATACCATTATTTTGCTTGTAACCAATACTTGCGTAATAAGTGGCTCGTTCGCCACCACCGGACACGCTAAGGTTATGCGTTTGACTAGGTACAATTTTTTTTAATACCTCTTCCATGTAATTCGTATAACCAAACCCGCCATATTTGACATCCCAAGCTTTATTATTTTTCTTATTGACACCATTAAGCACATAAATCGGATCAATTCCATCGAAAACCTCATTATCATAATCACCAGCTTCCCAAGCTTTAATCCGTGACATTTTTAAATCATTAAGAAATGCGCCTTTTCCTCCACCATTTCTATTATAATGAGCTTGATTCATGTAGGTAGCCCATTCGTAAGACTTTAACTGCTCTGGCATATTGGGTGTATAAGAAAAATTCATATTACCAGAATAACTAACCTTCATAGAAGAATTTTTCTTACCTGATTTAGTTGTTATAATAACAGCTCCATAAGGTGCTCGTGAACCATAAATGGCTGTTGATGCCCCATCTTTTAGTACCGAAATAGTTTCAATATCATTTGGATTTACATCAGCCAAACTTCGTTCAACCCCATTAATTAATACCAATGGTTCTGCCGATTTAACTTCAAATTGTCCCTTACTATTTAAACCAAGTCCTGTAAATCCTCGTATATTAAGTTTAGCTGTCGATTCTGGTGCACCACTGGGCATGCGAACATTTAAACCAGCTACCGTACCGCTTAGTCCATCAGCTGCGGTTCTCAATGGTCTGTTCTCAAGCTTATCACCCTTAATTTGAGTAACTGCAGCACTTAAATGTGCCTTCTTTTGCTTACCATAAGCTACAACAACCACTTCTTCAAGCCCGGTTACTTCTTCAATTAAGGTAATATTAACCTCGTTACGACCAGCAACATTAACATCTTGCTCCTCGAAACCAATAAATGAATACACTAATAACGCATCTGGCGATGACACTTTGATAGTATAAGATCCATCGATACCTGTAATAACCCCATTTTGTGGATTCGTCTTCTCAAAAACATTAACCCCAGGTATGGGTTCTCCGTTAATGTCAATTACTATTCCGGTAATCGTAAATTTCTCTTGTGATTGAGCTTGCGAAACACCTTCCTGTATTTTGCTCTTAATAACAACATTATCTCCTACAATACGATAAATAAAACCCTGTTGCCCAAGAAGTTCATCCAGAAAATCATAAACATCAACATTAGACTTATCCAGTGTATAACGCTGATTAAGATCCATCTCTGTTTTCCGAAACACAAAACCCAATTCTGTTTGCTGCTCTACTTTTTCGAGCACATCCAAAATTGTGGCGTTATTTACTTTTATTGATAACTTCTGTTGTGCAAATGAACTTGCAAAAACAGTTGACGTTATCAAAAGAAACATAATTAGAGTAGTTTTCATACGTAAAACATACTTTCGCAACCGATATTGACACCAATACGGCTCAAAAAATTTTTTTTTCATAAGTTTGTAATGTTAGTTTATTGTTTTGAAGCACACCTGTTGAATCTGCTTCAATTCTTAAATTGATTTATAGTGAAAGTAGGTGGAGCTACTTTCACTATTTTTTTCATAAATTGTTGATTGTCTATATTTTCATTGGCAGGCTTGCTAGGGTTAATAAATAATAATTGATTTTATAGCGCCGTTACTTTTCTTAAGCTTATACTTAAATTCAAAACTGATATTTAGAATATCCAAAGCAGTAGATAGCTCTACATTCCTTTTTATATTACAAAACATTAGTTCTTTTTTAATTTTTTCATTCTTCCATATAACTTCGACCTTATACCAATTCGCGATTTCAGTAATAACAGATTCAAATGTTTTATCTTTAAACACAAAGCGATTTCTGGTCCATCCCAAATAAAGTTGATCGTCATTAATCTGTGTTACTCTCAGATCTTTTGTTGCTTTGTTATAAGTGGCCTTATCTCCAGGTTCCAGATTTACAGTAGTAGCATCATCAACAATACAATCCACCAATCCTTCTATTAAAACTGTTTCGATAACTTTATCATCGGGCCTTGCTTTGACGTTAAAAACGGTACCCACATCAACAATCTTCAGATCATTAAAGGCGATAACAAAAGGAGATGTCTCGTTGTGAATTACCTCAAATAATGCTTCGCCTTCGAGCGTCACATGACGTTTATTATCTGGCGCAAACACCGAGTATTTAAGCTGAGTATTGGCATTTAACTTTACAGTACTTCCATCGGGCAAGGTAACTGTGGCATTACTTTTATCGCCGGAAGAATAAGCATAAACTAAATTCTCACCCTCCCTTATTATTCCTTTCCCAATGTAGTTGTATGTTACAAGTGCCAGAGATGCAATAAACAGCACCACTGCGATTGCCGCAGCATATCGGCTGAAGCTCATTAATACTATTTTTGATTTTGGTTTCTCTATTCGACTCATTAATTGACTAAATTCCTTTTTCATATTAAAGCCAGAAACCCTGCTTCCATAACCCGTTTTTACCCAAAAATTATAGGCAGATACAAACTCTTTTTTTAATGCATCATCCTTATCTAAGGAATTTAAAAACTGAGCTTTTTCCTCCGTCGTTAATTCATCATTAAGATATTTCAGGATGTATATATTATCTGTCATAATTTACAACTTTTATTTACTAGACTTCATAATGGCACTATACCCTGATGAAAACCTAAACTTTTTTTATCTTTTTTATTTCCCCCTCGCAATCAACCGCTGTATGTAACTGTATTAGTAATACCTATAAACAAAATAAAACTTCAACATTAGTTATTTTAACACATCTTTTCTGGTAATACTAATACTGAAAAGGGGCCTTTATAAGCCCCTTTATCTTTTATGATTACTATCTATACTTCTACAAATAAGCTTTAAACAGAAATGGTATTAACTAAAAAATCATTTGACAAAATTATTTTGAGACATCTCGGATGTTAATTTTATTCAGTTAAAAACAAACTTACCAGCTACATTATGCTTTGTTTTATGGCATGACACTAAATTTGCCATGTAATTGGTTTAGTCCCAATTCAATTTTAAAATCACCGGGCTCAACAACATTTTGAAAATCCTTATTCAGCAATTGTAATTGTTGATTGGATATTTCAAAATGCAGCTCTTTTTCTTCCCCGGGTTTTAATGTAATACGCTTAAATCCAACCAGCTTCTTCACAGGGGTAGTTACTGAACTAATTTCGTCGGTCAGAAACAACAAAACCACTTCATCACCAATAAATTTACCCGTATTTTTAACCATAACTCTTAGAGACACTGATTCAGTTCGACTGATACTTTTAGGATAACTAAGCCTGGAATACTCAAATGTTGTATAAGAAAGTCCGAAACCAAAAGGGAATAAAGGCGTTCGGCCACTATTGAAAAAACGCCCCCGGTGAAATGCCGATGGTTTGTAATTATAAAACGACTGTAAATGTCCCACAGAACGAGGCACACTCATTGGCATCCGACCTCCAGGGTTATAGTCACCAAATAGCACTTCGGCCACAGCCGTTCCTCCCTGAATTCCTGGTTCCCACACTTCCAATATAGCATCAGACAATTCAACCAAATTCTCGCAGGCTATTACTCCTCCATTAACTAAAACAGTAACAACAGGCACGCCTGTTGCTTTTATCTGCCTGACTAATTCCAATTGATTGCCGGGCAAACCAAGTATTGGCCGGTCAATATTTTCTCCACTTGTTTTATTTCCATCTGTTCGAATCGAATTTTCTCCAACAACTACAATTGCTACATTGGCTTTTTTAGCCTGTTTAACAGCCTTTTTAATCTCAGTCACAGCAATGTTCTTATGCGAAGAAATTGGCACCAATATAGCACGTTCGCCTACCTTGGAGTTAAGCCCTTCATAAACAGTGACCACATTTTCATCGGGCTGCACCCTTGACCAGTCTCCCAATATCGCCTGATGATCGGCATTGGACCCAGTTACCAAAAGCTTTTTAGTTTCTTTTGAAAGCGGTAATAAATTGTTGTCATTCTTAAGTAATACTATTGATTTACGGGCTGCATCGAGGCTAAAACCAATGTGTTCTTTGGTCAGAATATTTTCACTAACATACTTCTCTGTCACATAGCAGTTTTCAAATAATCCTAACTCGAATTTGGCTTTTAGCATCGGTTTAACAGCCTGATCAATTCTTTCTTCCGAAATACGACCATCCTTGACTGCCTGTAAAATATGATCGAAGAAGCCAGGACCGTGCATGTGCATATCAACACCCGAATTAACAGACAAAACAGATGCCTCCTCATCTGTATTAACGACACGATGTACCTTGTTTAGTTTTTCAATGTCGGTCCAATCACTTATAAAGAAACCATTGAACCCCCATTCTCCACGGATTAAGTTCATTAAATAATCGTGATGAGCATGACAAGGTATTCCGTTTATTTCGTTGTGAGCTGGCATAATTGTCGAAACACCTGCTTTAATAGCCTCTTGAAATGGCGGAAAGAACACTTCTCTCAAAGTACGTTCTGACACATCGGCCGGTGCACCATTTAGGCCGTTATAACTAATTCCTCCGGCAATAAAATGTTTGGCACAAGATACCACTTGTTTATCGGTCGCACCTTCCTTTCCACGGTAACCATTAATCATGGCCACTCCCATTTTTGACACCACAAAAGGATCTTCACCAAAACACTCTCCAGATCGCCCCCATCTGGCATCTCTTACCACTTCAATATTGGGTGAGAACGTCCAATGGTAGCCGCTTGCACGCATTTCTCTGGCAGTATAACGCGCTACGTTATAAGCCACTAATGTATCAAAAGATGCTGCTATACCTATTTCTGTTGGAAAAACTGTAACGGCATCACTATACATACCATGACCATGAATTGCATCAGTCGAAATCAATAAGGGAATTTTCAACCTTGATTGCTCTGCTAAACGTTGTAATTCATTTGCTTCGCGATAAGTTGGCACTTTCAAAAACGAACCTATCTTACCTTGTTTCACTAATTCGGCGCGTTCACCATACGCCAATTCGTAATCAACCTGATCATCGGCATTTTTAGAATTTAATTGAATAGCGTCGCCAACATATTGGCACATTTGACCAATTTTTTCCTCTATTGTCATCTCTTGCAACAATAGCTCGGCACGCTTATCTGCCGAAAAAGATGTATCCAGATAGGCTCTTTCTTTATTCGTCTGTTGCTGACATGCTACTAAAAGCATAACACACCATAAAAAATAGTACTTTTTCATTTTATCCTTAGTAATTCATTAATTCAATTTAAAACTGAGAGATTTTGACTGGAATCTATTTTATCTCCACCTAAAAAAGTATCCAGACCATAGACAAAACCAAGCTTTGATCATTAAATATCAACACAAAAGGGCAACCGAAAAACTAAATCTAATCCAATAAATTTGTGATCATCCATATCAAAGGCAAATAAGGCCTTAAATCTTCCTTTAATAACTTCAAGGCCTTTGTCATGTGTGATTCTACAGTTTTTTCAGAAATATTTAATCGATTGGCAATCTCGCGGTACTTTAAGTTTTCAAACCGACTCATCCTGAAAACCCGTTGACAATGCGCTGGCAAGCGCTCAATGGCTTCATTAATTTTATTTTGCAACTCGTTAAACTCCATTTCATCAAATTGCAAATATGATAAGGCTTCATACCTGTACTGTAAGTCCTTCGACTCAATATCTGATCTGTTTCTGGCAATCATTTCGTTGCTTTTCAGCATACTGAGACTGTTATTTTTTACAATTGTATAGAGGTAATTACGAATATTTGAATCTTCTGTGATCTCATGACGGTGTTGCCAAAATTTAACAAAGGCCAACTGAACCGCTTCCTTTGCGTCTTCCGGGTTTTTCAAGTATTGCATACTTACGTATAGAAGCATTTCGTAGTATTCATTATAAACATACTCAAACGCTTCACGCTCCCCCAAACTAATCCTTGCGTTAATATTACTCTGCACTAACTCCATGCAATACTTTCCTTGATTTTTATTGTGACCAACAATATCATGTTGGCATTATACCGACTATACATTAAATCGAGCCTTATTTCACTTCGTTTATAAAGCTCAATTAATGTTATATCGGCTATAAGCAATCTAATTTGCAAAATGCCTTTCAGCTCATTTTGTAAAACATTTGGTATTAAACATCTTTCCACGCTAAAAGGGTTAACTCCACATGACAAGAATTTCTTTCGATAAGATTTTCACTCGGATGCTAATTCATTGCCTCTTCAATTTGTTTTTTTCGCCATAAAGCTTCCAAAAAATAATAATCAGCATATACCAAAGGCACATCAATTTCAACCCCGTGCGGCAGACTGCCCACACTGTGATCCAGAATGAAAAATTTATTATTCGGATCATTTCCCAAATAACTATCTGAAGCGAGGCTGGTTATTATTTTATCAGCAGACTTTAAATAGTCTGATTTATGGTGAGAATAACCGGATAACTCATATAAAGCAGAACAGGTGATGGCAGCCGCTGATGCATCTCGCGGAATAAGCGGATAGTCGCTTGCATTATATTTCCAATCTGGTTGTAAACCTTCATCCACAACATTATAATCCCAATATGGCACCATGTCTTCCGGTAAATTAGGATGCGTCAGCATGTAATTTGCAATGTTTTCGGCAAATTTGAGGTACTTAGGATTTTTTGTGTAACGGTAACACAAAACATATCCGTAAAGCCCCCAGGCTTGTCCCCTTGCCCACGATGACCCATCTGTAAATCCCTGACACGTCATCCGATCCAAAACCTTACCAGTCGAAGTATCGTAATTGACTACGTGGTAACAAGAATAATCGTCACGATAGTGATATTTCATTGTTGTTTCGGCATGCTGAATGGCAATTTTCGCATAGCTATCGTCGCCACTCATAAGGCTTGCTTCAAACAGAAGTTCGAGGTTCATCATGTTATCGATAATCACCGGATAATGCCATACCGTTTCTCCATCCCACGATTTACCTCTATTCCACGATTGAATGGTTTTGGTTGTATCGTTGTAACGCTCGCAAAGCGATTTTGCAGTCTGTATCAGTATAGGCTTAAACTGTTGCAGATTGGCAAACTTTAAACCATTACCATAACTACAATACATCATAAAACCAACATCATGGTTTCCGTTCCAGTATTGAATGGTATCCAAGGGCAAAGTGCTTTTAATTGCCTCGGTCTTCCACTTGTTATCGTTGGTTAAAGCATACATATACCACAGGTTTCCGGCAAAAAAACCGCTGGTCCAACTGTATATGTTAACGGTTTTCAAACTCCCATCGCCTTTAATGGTGCGTGGTATTTTGTTTGGCGCAGGATTAGCACGGATGGCGTTATCTAGTTTTTGAGTGATCCCGGCCAAATTCTTGTTTAACAGCGATTCAGCCGATTCCTGATGACAGGCTGACAAAAAGAAAACCAAGCTTCCGATTATCGTCAATAGTTTGCTCTTGTTCATTTGTTAATTATTTAATGTTTGTGATTTCTATTTTTAGTTGATCTGACAAGTGTTGTCCCTTAATGGTAAAAACCAATCGTTTTAGCTCTTGTCCCCATACCCTCACCAACTTGGCATCTTCAATATTTATCTGTTCCACTTTCACCTCGAATTTTGAGGCATCATATTTCATTGCCATTTGTAACGATTCATTACTCAGAACGACAAGTCCCGGTTGACGAATGTCGCAATTGAAAGGCGTTAAAAAGTGAAGCTTTGAATGAGCCATAAACTTTTCAAGTTGGTATTCATCGTTGATAATGAACTTCTTGTTGCGCTGCAATACATATTGCCGCTTCCAGGATTTGACTTTTGCTTCTTTGGGATAGGCATTTGCAATTTCAAGCGAACTCTTCACCTGTTTTCGACTATTAGTGAAGTGTACTTGCTCTGCCTTATAAGCATAACCAAATGCCTGATCAACACCATTGATCTGTGGCAAGTTGTGATAGGCTGATTGCATGGTCCATATCTCGTAGCGTTGCGAACTAAATGTTTTTCGCGTATAAGTCCCTACTCCGGCATCCACCAATACGGGCTGTGCATTGTAGTACAAAAGAAAGGAACCTGCATCGTTATGATTATGACTTTCCCTGTTGTAGCCACCTTTAAATGCGAAGTAAAATCCTTTTTCCGATCCGGACTTATCACGGGCACCGCCAATCTCAGTATCAGGCAAATAAAATTCGGAAAGCAATGGTACCTGCTTGTTAGCCGCATTTATCTCACTGGAAGAAAATAAATTATTGAGTGTTTGTTCAATTTTACCTGCTATGGGCTCAGTCCCCATCTGGTACTCGTCAAACAAATAGGCCCCAAACGCCATCATCAAATCTGAGTTCACGCGCTTACCATAACGATAGATCACACCCGGACGAGTATGTGGCCGTGGCGAAGCATCGGCAAAGTTGGTAAAATACTGTCCCCCGATATAGGCCTTACAAATGTATTCGCCAATATTACGGATCAGTGGATGTTCGTATATGGTCAGTTTGTTATCGCTTGCCTGATTTAACAACTCCAGGTAATCGAACAATTTCCCGCCCGCATGGCTCCAATAAGCGGGGCCTTCTTCGCAAGCTCCGTCTGCTTTGTAATAATTGATAAACTGATCTACCGATTGCATTGTTTTATACACACCAGCCAGCTTTTTATCCGCATCATTTTCCATCAGTAAAATACAATTCAACACATTGTAATTGCACCAAGGATTCCAATTATTTACAAAATTGGTTTTAAAAGCCATCCACCAAAAATCATCGCGCGAGTAAAATGGATCCAATACTTTTTTCCGTATTTCATATTCAATTCGTTCTGCTATTAAGGGATTAACGCTATCAAATTCTTCTTTAAAAAAATGCCAGGTCCACGCCAGGTTTGTGGCTACTCTGCCGGTACTTAAATCGATGGTTGGGTCATTTACATCCGGCAAACCGGCACCCTTCTTTTGAATTGTGAGGTGCGCCGAATTTCCCCAATATGTTTGCTCACAAAAAGCAAATACGCCATTAATGATATCATCCAGGAATCGCCCTTTGCCTTCTAATAGTTCACCCTTTACAAGCGTTTCGAGCGCCTTAATTTTTTGGCTAAAAGGTTTCTCCATTACCTGACGGCTTCCGGTACGAACAAAATCCAGATACGCTGTTGCCGGAATCGTTGGCCACTGAAAGTTCAGATATGCCTCGGCCTCTGCAATATATTTCTTTCTCAAATTGGCGGGAATGGCTTCCCAGGCTTCCCGATTTTTATAATTCGGATACGATATCCATGATTTGTCGTTCAATAATATTTTACTCAGACTTTCTTTATCTGAAGAATTGCATAGCAGATTTAAGGGGGTATTTGATTGCGAAAAACCAACCAAAACATTGGTTAAAAACAATGTAAACCAAATTATTCTTTTGTATGAGCTCATTCAATTATTAAAATAAAAACAGTGACTATTATGGCCTCCAAGTTTCCATTTTAAAGCATCAAATCAGCACGACATTTGGTGCAAAAGTATTAGGTCAATGGTTCACATCATAAAACGAATTACATAAGTCGTTATTTATAAGCGGTCTGAGATTGAATTTTATAATCAAATTAAGGTTATTAGAAATTTAATTAGAAGCTGATAGACCTTTAACTTGTTCCAACACCTCGCTCGGATTAATTCCAAATTGCTTTTTAAAGCATTCCCGAAAATAATTAACATCTTCAAAACCAACCAAAAATGCCACTTCCGAAACACGTATGGTCTGATCCTCATTAAATAATTCGAGTGCTTTCTGCATCTTAACTTCGCGAATAAACTCCACCGTACTTTTATTAGTTACCGACTTCATTTTCCTATACAGCGTTGATTTACTCATCCCCAATAAATCACTCAGTTCTTTAACGCCAAAGCTACTATCCGCCATGTTTTCTTCTATTACTTCGATAATTTCTTTGACAAAAGCAGGCAATCGATCTTTCCAGTTGGTTTTGTTTACTTCGTTGGTTTGTAACGAGGCAGCCAGTGCTTCTTTAAAATTTTCCCGTGCCGTAAGGATATTAAATATCTTGCCCATTAACACACGGTGGTTAAAAGGCTTAACGATGTAATCCTCTGCACCGCAATCAATTCCTTTAATCTGGCTTTCTTCAGCACCCAATGCGGTTAATAATATAACTGGTATGTGATTAGTTTTTACGTCCTGTTTAATTGATCGACACACCTCAAAACCATCCATTTTAGGCATTAAAACATCCGAAACAATAATGTCTGGCTGCTCTTTTTTCGCAAGCTCAAGCCCTTTTTCGCCATCTTCTGCTTCCAGAACACTCCAACCTTTTAGTACATCTTTAATAAACAGTCTTAAATCTGTATTATCTTCAATAATCAAGACGGTTTTATCGTGCTTGTGGGCTAAGGCAGTATACTCTGTTTGGCATTCGTGAAGCTCTGTCAAGTCTGCCTCACATGATTCATCCAGTTTCTTTGGAAGACACAATTTAAAACATGCTCCCTTTTCTGATGTATCCAGTAATTGTAGCGTTCCTCCATGTAACATGGCCATTTCGTGTGCCAAAGCCAAGCCGATACCCGACCCACCTGTCGCATTATGAGACTGGTTATCTGCCCGATAAAAGCGTTTGAATATAACATCGTGCTGTTCTGCAGGAATACCTGGTCCATTATCCTGAACTGTAATACAAATTAGTTTCTCAGTATTTTCGAGTTTAACATCAATGCTGCCACTTGTTTGCGTATACTTTATGGCATTACTAAGCAGGTTGGAAAGGATTTTTTCAATCACATCCTCATCAAAGGCAATCAAAACAGGTTCATCAAGAAATTTAAGGTTTAACTGAATGTTCTTTTCCTTAGCTAAACCATTAAAATTATCACAGATGGATTTTACAGTCTGAAGCATACAGCCCTGCTTAAGGTTAATCGGTAATTGACCGGAATCCAGCTTTCTGAAGTCCATAATCTGATTAACCAATGTTTTTAAACGCTGTGCATTACGCTGAATCAAATCAAGAGTTTGATAATTATGATCCTTTGGTGAAATGGATTCCAACAATTTGTCCAAAGGACTGCTTATCAGTGTCAGCGGAGTTCGAATCTCGTGAGAAATATTAGTAAAGAATTTTAATTTCCGTTCATCAGCTTCATGAATTCGACGGGTCATGTGCACCACCTTATCCTTTTCTTCTTTCAGCTCTTTGTTTTTTTGCTCAATGGCCTCATTCCTTTGGCGCAAATCCTTTGTTTTTTGAGCAACTTCCTCTTGCAGTACGCTCTTTTTACGCATCAGATTTCTTAATCGCAACCAATAGATACTGATAATCAATGCGATAATGACCACTAACAATAAAACCTGAAACATTAAGGTTTGATAATAGGCTGGTTCAATAACGACACTTATCTGCTTTTCATCGCTCCAGGCATTATCGCTATTGGCTGCTTTTACGCGGAAAGTATACTCTCCCGGCGGAACATTTGTAAATGATGCTTTTCGCCAATCGGGCGCCACTTCAATCCAGTCTTCATTGAAACCATCCAATTTGTACAAATACTTAACTTGCTTGGGTTTTGATAAGGATACAGCCAATAAATCAAAAGAAAAGAAGTTCTCATTGTGATTTAAAACCAGGTTTTTCGTTTGACTGATCGGTTGTTCGAGAACGATGCGCTTATTGTAGCTTTCGTCCTTTTTAATAACTTTTTCCTGCAAGTTAAAACCAACAATGTTTACAATCGGCTTTACCGCATTGGTCTCCAAATGATCGGGCGTAAACTTATAAAAACCATTAATTCCACCAACCAGGATATCCCCTTCTTTGGTTTTAAACCAGGCATCATCCGAAAATTCAAAACCACGTAAATGCGTTTGGAAAGTTTCTGATCCGGCATACATTTTAGATAATCCATAAGCCGTAGACAACCACAAATTACCTTCTTTATCATCCTGAATGCTATAAACCACATCATTTATTAAGCCTTCATCGGTGGTGTATTTTTTAAAATCACCTTTGGAGTTCATCATTTTGTTTAGCCCATTATGTGTTGCTGCCCATAGTTGATCCCGGGCGTCAAAATACAGGCTGTAAACCTTATTATGCGATAAACTCATTGGGTTATTTAATTGTGAATTATAAACCTGCAGTTCCTCATTTTGCAGATTTACCTTTACAATGCCATTTCGGTCAGTGGCCAACCACAAATTGCCCTCTTTATCTTCTATAATACAACGGATAAACAAAGATTCCAATACCACCGGCACACTTTCATTCTTAATTCTAACTTTCTCACAAACCCCTTCGCGATAGATAAATAAACCTTGATTACCGGCAAAGAATAATTGCCCCTTGGAATCCTCAAAAATGTAATAAACTGTTCGTATAACCCTGTCGTTGACTTTTACCGGTTGAAATTGATAAGCTCCCGAGCGTAGTTCTGCTTTTACCAGGCCATTATTACTTCCGATCCAAATACTACGCTGCCTATCCTGATAAATATCCCGTATACCATTAAAGGGCTTGTCAAGACCATTATTTTTAAATCCGTTGTAATAAGTAAACTGCTTTGTAACAGGATTAAAAACATCTAATCCCAAGGATTTATAACCAACCCAGATATTATTTCGCTTATCTTCCAATAAAGCCCGAACATCATTATCGTGCATATGGCTTTTGGTGCTGATCCGGTTATTAAACTTGCTAAAAAAGCGCATAAACGGGTTATACATATTAACGCCATGGTACTTAGTCCCAACCCACAGGTTTCCCTCATGATCATGCATCATGGATAATACCTGATTACCTGATAAACTCTCAGGATTCTCAGTTTCCTTGCGCAGAAAACTCGCTTTACCATTCTCCACAACAAGCAAACCCCTTTGGGTTGAAATCCAAACCTGATCGTTATTTGACTTTCTTACATTCTGAAAGGCTGACAAAGGTTCCTTTATTGTTAACTGCAAATCGCTTCGTTTAATCTCAAAACCGGTTGCATGTATCTGTTCATTTACAAAAACATATTCTTTGACACCATCATGGGTAACCACTAATACTTCATTTAAGCCGCTTAATACAACTCTGTTAATATTTTTCGTAATACCAAGATCCGATTGAATGAATGTATTCTTCACTTCCAACTGCTTATTCGCCGGATTAATAATTGAAAATCCGGATGATGTGCTTACTAACAGTAAATCATTCTGTAGTCGTAAAATTGAGTGAATGGTACCTGACAAGCCAATGCTATCAGCTTTGATATCGGTAACCGAATTGTTGCCCGTATTGATAATCGAAATCCCAAAGCTAGAACCAACGTACACCTTATTATTCATTGGAAGTAAGGAATGAATTCGCTTACTCATGAATTCATTTTTCTCAAAGCCAAACAGGTTATAATGCTTATAAGATGCATCAAACGAATTTAAAACCGAAACACTCATCCCAAGTGTGGCAAACCAAATATTTCCATCTAATCCCGGCGCAATTATGCTTACATTATTATAACCGGCCAATTCGGGATTATTGATATCGGGCTTGTACTTTTGAAAACGATATCCATCAAATGATGAGATTCCATCATTGGTTGCAAACCAAACCCTGCCAAAATCATCACAACAAATATCATAAACTGCGTTGTTACTTAAGCCATCAAGCGTCGAAAAGCGTTTAAATCCATACTCACTTTGCGCATGCAGA
The DNA here is from genome assembly GCA_025210475.1 of Carboxylicivirga sp. Lineage (GTDB taxonomy): Bacteria > Bacteroidota > Bacteroidia > Bacteroidales > Marinilabiliaceae > Carboxylicivirga. Next base: position 151,797 of record JAOARW010000111.1, read on the forward strand.
TTCATTACCGACACACAAAGAACAATAAAAACGATTTTATAGAGATGCATAACCTACTTACTTTTATCAAATTACAGCACACACATTTAAATTAAGGTGTACAATTAAATTACAACCATCATCGATGATTGCCAACATGTGAAGCTCCGATTAAATATAGTTTAAATCTGAATACTCCACTTCAAATTAAGATAAAGTAATAGCGCAACGCGAATGTAATAAAAATAAGCAGGCCATAGCATCATTGATTTATATTATTTCCTGAATCTCTAATTTCCTTTATTCGATTTTAAGTGATTTCCATGCTTCCATTGGCCATGGTAAAGGCTTTCGCTCAGGCAAAAGCAAGGGATGAACCGCATTATACCCACGCATGTAGGCATCCAACTCCAACACCAGGTTTTCCGCACGTTTTGGATAATCATTAACAACATTGCTGGTTTCTCCAATATCATTGGTCAGGTTGTAAAGCTCAAACTTTTTATCGCCATGCAAATAAATGAGTTTCCAATTATCCTTTATAATGGCCGAAGAAGGAGTAACACCACCATCTGCAAAATCTTCACCATTAAACACAGCACCCTCGAAACGATAAGGTAAATAAAAGTACAACGAACGATTTTTAAAGGAAGCAGGCGTCTTTTTAGCTTTAGCCAATTGTATCAGATCCATTCCGTCAACATTATAATATTGTGGCACTGCTGTTTGAGTAGCATTAATGACCGTTGGATACAAATCTTCTATGATTACAGGGGCATCGGACTGCCGACCCGCTGCGATACGCCCCGGCCAGGAAATGACAGCCGGCACCCTCAATCCGCCTTCGTATATCGAGGCTTTTCCGCTTCTTAAAGGATAATTAAACTGATAATCGCCATACAAGGTTTGATTGCCCCGCCAAAGCACGCGCCCACCATTATCTGAATAGAAAATAATCAAGGTGTTATCATCAATATTTAATGATTTTACCTTCGCCATTAATTGCCCTAAGCTTACATCTACACCTTTAATCATACTGGCATACTTCGCTTCAGCATCCTTTTCAAAAGCTTCGAGCTGCACATGATCCATATAAGGCTTGTGCTCCATAATCGGTGTATGAACAGCATAATGCGCCATGTACAGGAAAAATGGCTCATCGGCATTCACCGCTTTTTCCATTTCACTGATGGCTTCAATGGTTAATGCTTTCGTTAAGTGAATGTCTTTGCCATGATAAGCCTCCAGTCCCTTAACGCTTTTGGTTTTCTTTTTATTTGCAAAATCATCGCTGCCATAATAACTGGGCGGGCCACCAATTATTGATCCCGCAATGTTAACATCAAAACCAATATCTTCGGGTGTTGGACGACCGCCATCGTATTCCGCCAGGTGATACTTACCACAATGTATGGTTTTATAACCATTCTTTTTTAAGAGCTGAGGCAATGCATAGCGCACATCCAGTACCGTGCCGGGAGGAATTTCCAGATTTCGATATTTGTCGAGTGTTGGTTTGTAATCCCCAACAACACCATTATGAATCGAATTCTGACCACTCATCAGCGACGCCCTTGATGGCACACACAAGGCCTGACTATGTGCATTGGTAAAAGTAATTCCCTGCCGGGCCAGTTTTTCCAGGTTGGGCGTATCGTAACGTTTGTTATACTTGGTTTTCTCACCTGACAAGGGCAATGATGTATCGTTCCACCCTAAATCGTCGACCAGAAACAGGATAACATTGGGTTTACCTTCATTGCTATTTGTTTGCGCATTCCCTATTCCTGCTGAACCATAGAGCATCAACAGAAAAAGACTTACTAATTGCAATCTATATCGTTTCATTTCTCAATTTCTCTTTACTCATGATTATGCTCAACCCACGGATCATTCATCTTCAGCAATAACTCACGTAATTCTAAAGCCATTTGTTTGTCCAGTTCCTTGTTTTGTCCCCAGATATTATTCATCTGATACGGATCTTCCAAATCGTTATAAAGGAAACAGGTATTAGGCTCTATCGCATTTTTGATTTCCACATAGGTATAGCTCGCATTTCGAAATCCACGCTTTCCTTCTCCCGGCTCCTGGGGTGATGCGCCTAAATACAACTGCTTATCCGGACGCTGTATGCCTTCCGAATCAAAAAACACCTTTGAATAATCCGTTCCTTCAACTTCTTTGGGAATGTTGTTCCCCAATCCTACCAATCCTAACATTGTTGGCATATAATCGGGTACGCTAATCATTAAATCCTCAACCTTCGCTTTTATCTTTTGAGGCCAATGTACGATCAATGGAATTTCCCATGATTCTTTAAACCAGATGTTTTTATGCATTTTACCGTGACTTCCCATCATTTCGCCATGATCGGATGAAAATACAATGATCGTATTATCATATAATCCAGTCGTTTTAAGATGCTCAACAACCCGACCAATCTGCGCATCAACGCCATTTACAGTTGCAAAATAATCCGTCGCCATTCCTATCTTCTGCTTTACATTTCCATCGCCTGCCTTTAAGCTTCGATCATCGTCATACATAACATTCGGGCGATTGAGTACCTGCTCGGCTTTTATTCCTTCATAGCCTTTCTTATAAGATTCAGGTACTTCATTAAAAGGTGTATGTGGTGGATTAATTGACCAAAACAATGCAAAAGGTGCATTATCTTTTCGCTGCTTTTGAGAGTTAACAATGTAATCAATTATTACATCAGCTTCGTGTTCCGGCGACCATTGTTTCACAAAGGTTTTTTCATCCTCTTTGGCATCGGTTGTCCAGTAATAAGGATGATAGTGTCGGCCATGGGTTCCATAGGCGTACCAAAAATCAAATCCATGCCTTCTGTCTGGCGGACACCATGTATCCCACTCAACCCGCTCGCCTTTTTTTGTTGGTTTGGGTCCATCGAGGTGCCACTTACCCACATACCCGGCTGAATATCCGTTATTGGCCAATACATCGGAGAAACAGGTTGTCTCTTTTTTGAGGTAGTTTCCGTATTGAGTTCGCCCCGAATGACAATTGGAAATAACACCATTGGTTAAAGGATATTGCCCGGTCATAAGCATGGCCCGGTAAGGACTGCAAAGTGGATAATTGGCAACAGCCCTACTAAAAAACACACCTTGCTCAGCTAAGGCATCAATATTGGGGGTTTTAACCGGATCTTCATTTAAAAAACCCATTGATGCCCGTCGATACTGATCGGCAAAAATGAACACAATGTTGGGATTCGTTTGCTTATCTTTTTTCTCCTTGCAGGCAACAAATCCTGCAATCATTACTATTAATAAAAGTAATTTAAATACTTTATTTTTCATGTGTTTAAATTTTCTTTCTGTTGTCACATTATACTCTCGAAAAATTTCTCTTCGTGAACTATTTTTCCATTAACATCACAATGGCGAAACCAGATCACGGCCTTATTATCTTCATACCGAATGCTCACCCTTAGAAAGCCGCCCTTAACCCGTAAAAACCGGTGCTGGGGGCGCCTGTCTTTTTCATTCCAGCCACCGGCATGTTCATCTGCTCCTGCACCGCAGCTAAACTCCCACAGGTTGGTATTTTCAAAATGAGTTACATATTGCCAATGCCGGTCACCGTTGCAAATAAATAAATTCGTTTGCTCATTAATGAAAGTTCTCAGTTCATCTCCTTCGTGTTGGAATGCTTCATTAGCATGATTATCATCTTTCCCAACTCCCCTGTCGGGTCCCAATATGGGAGTTGGTGTGATCAGTACCTTAAACGTTGCATCCGACTCTTTAACGGTATTAAAAAACCATTGCTTTTGTGCTTTGCCCCATATGCTTTTATCGCTTCCATCAGCAAGTGTATTCTTACTCCTGAAATTACGACCTTCAACCAGCCAAATCTGTAAATCCTTACCCCAACGAACCGTTTGATATGGCAACACTTTGCTTGGAAACTGTTCTTTATCAAAAATATCCAGTCCGCGCTCAAAAGAAACAGTGCCATACTTTTTTCCAGGATAAGCATCATTCATTAAGGCATCGTGATCATCTTTGATAAAATAGGTGGTTGTTTTTGACCAAAACTCCCGCTGAAGTGGCAATGCAAATAATCGATCCCATTTAAAACGCATCAATTCTTCTGTCATAGCCCAGGGTTGTGGCTTATCGTAATACTCCACATCACCGGTGTGCACATAGAAATCGGGAGCCAGATCCATCATCGAATCGTAAATTTTATGACCGTTTAATGTGTCTTTTCGCCAATAATCATGACAGGTAACCACACAGAAATCAATTTCCTTCGCCTTATCGGACATTGGAGGCGTAACAAATTGTCCAAGCATACTGTCTGATATATCGGACCTAGCATTTTTTCGCGCTTCGATTTTAACAATGTATTTGGTGTCTGCCTTTAGATTTGTTAACTGCCACTGTTTGGTATAGTTTTTTAGTGAATCTACCGCTGCCCAATCCAGGGTGGACCAGTTCTGAGTACCCGCTTCGCAATACCTTAATTTCACCTCGCCCATTGCTCCCGGACATGCTCCTTCCATATCTTTGAGCTGATATCCTTCGGGAATTTGAGCCTTATGAATATGTGCGGCATTCGCCTCCTCATTGAGTACTTTTAGCTCTTTCTTTGAGACATCATTAAATTTAATGCCAATCGCATTTCCTTCAGGCCGGGCAGTTAAACGTGTCCAAATGACGATGGAATGATGATCGGCCCATCCGTTATGAATGCCATTGCCTAAAAACGGACCTTTTTGCTGCGTTTGGTTCGACGATGGTCCGCAGGCAAATAGCATGAGGGACATTATTATAATTCCAACAGAAAGAAATTTATTCATAGCATTTATTCTTCATTATAAATTCTGTTTTTCCAAAGAATTCAGCTTAATAGAAATCTACAAAAGTCCTTTCACTTTGAAAATAACAGCGTACTTATCAGGACGATCCTGCGGCACTGACAACAGCAACTTATCTGCTTTTTGATCAAAATTAATCTGCAAATTACTACCAATCATTTCAATTGCAGTAATCTTCTTTTGGTTGTATTCAGACTCGTAGCCCAATGCAGGCAATTCAATTTCACCTTCGGCCGGATTTAAAACTGCCACATACAAAACATCGTCTTTTGTTACAAAACGTACTTCATTATGCCCATAGGCCGGACTTTTTACCGTACGCTCGTTGAAATGCGTCTTTTTAGCCTGTTCTTTCAGAGCTTCCAAATCGGCCTCTTCAATTGAAGCTTGTTCCTTTCGTAAATGAGAATACAGGTTATCGCCATATACTTTCCACGGTTTCGAGCCGTAAATGGCCTCCCCATTTCGGTTTATCCATGCACCCAACTCATCCAATATTGCCCTTTGTTCCGGCGGAATTGAACCATCACCTTTCAGTTCAACATTTAAGACCAGATTACCGTTTTTGCTATTATAATCCATCAACAGCTCAATAATTGTTCGGGTATTGTGCCGGTTCTCCAGTTTTCCCGGATCTTCTTTATAAAACCAGGTGCGTATGGTTGTTATCCCTTGCCAGGGATATGGTAAAATATCTGCAGCACCTCCTCTTTCAATATCTTTAACTGTTGATGGTTCATTTTTAAATTTACCGGCAATGGTTCCGTTTATCTTGCCATACTTTTTCAATTTGTGATTATAATAGGCTGTACATGCTTCTTTCCCATAATCCCCGTAAGGAAAGCCATAACCATCAAACCACAATAAATCCACATCGTATTTAGTTGCTAGTTCAACCGTACGTTTAACCCATTGTTCTTTTACTTTCTTAAGGTATTCTGGTGTTCGTTGCGCAGGCGGCAAACCATATAACTCTGCTGGATCAAGGCCTTCCCACCACTTTCCTTTTCCATCCTCCACAGTCATATGACCATCGTAAGGAATGCCTTTATAGGGCCCCGATTCATCGGCTCCAAAAGCAGGTAACCACCATCCTAAAAAACGATCGTCGTGCGAGCTCACTCCAAATGGCAAACCATATTTCCGTGCTGATTTTTCAAATTCACCAACAATATCGCGTTTGGGCCCCACATTAACCGAGTTCCATTGAAAATGGGTTGAGTTAAAGTTATCAAAACGATCATGGTGATTGGCCAACACCATAAAAAATTTGGCTCCAACACTTTTGAAATATTCCATCAGAGCATCGGTATCTAAATTCTCGGCCTTCCACTCATTCAACACATCTTTATAGCCTACTTCAGAAGGGTGTCCGTATGTTTTGCAGTGGTAATCATAAGCATATTTCCCCCAGGTTTGATTGCCTACATCCTGTTGGTACATATGTCGGGCATACCAGCCTCCGCCCTGCAAAGGTTCGGCCTGGCCTCCCCAGTGTGCCCATATACCAAATCGGGCGTTAGTATACCATTCGGGAAATGTATATTGCTCAGATAACTCCTCCCATGTCAGATCTTTTTGCGGTGCAGAACATGCCTGCAGAAATATTGCAACACATATTAATACTGCTGCCTGTAGATTTTTTTTCATATACTTTATCATCAATCATTTAAAATTATTAAATATTCTTTACCAACGCATTAGCATGTTGAGTCATAAGTTTATTTTTAATCTTTGCTAACACAGTCTGTTTTTTTACTGCTACCCGACTCTATTATCTGCATCAATTTCTTTTCCATAACTTGAGCCATCTCTTTGTTCTCGTCAATTATATCGTTTGATTCACGAATATCATTCTCCAGATCGAATAACATATAAGGCTTTTCCCAGGCCTTGCCTCTGGGTATTTGCCGACCACCGGAACCATTACCCAATACCAGCTTTAAATTATCGCAACGAATGGCAAACATGCCTGAAATTGAATGATTAATGACTGGAGCCCGCTGGTACAGATCATCTTTACCAATTAAAAGGGGTAAAAAGCTAAAACTATCCTCACCCTCATCATCGGCTAATGGTACCTTGATAACATCGGCAATGGTTGCCAGAAAATCAGTAGTACAAATTGTTTCGTCTTTTGTTTGTCCGCTTTTTATGGCTTCGGGCCAGCGAACAATAAAAGGTACCCTGTGTCCAGCCTCCCAAACGTCGGCTTTGGTGCCTCGGTAATTGTAATTAGCTTCATGATTTTTGGCAAAATAACCTTGAACAGATTCATCCGTCAGGTGATCATTTTCAGTGGCTTCATCCAAGCGATACATAAATGAACCATTATCCGAAGTAATCATTAGCAAAGTATTGTCTTCCATACCATTCTCTTTCAGCTTCCTGGCTATTCGACCCACAATGTAATCTGTTTGATGTACAAAATCACCATAGGGTCCCAGGCTTGTTTTTCCAACAAAACGTTGATCGGGCCAAACCGGTTTATGAGGCGAAGGCAAAGCAAAATACATAAAAAATGGTTGATCTTCTGGGCGATGATCAATCAATCCTTCTGCTTTTTCCAGCAGATTTTCCCAGGCTGTTTCAAAGTTAAAATTGCCGGCTTTATCGCCATTTCTTAAAAATCGCGGAAAAGTCAGTTTCTCTTGCTTTTCGGATGGCACCTGAGTAAAATGATCATTCTCGATGTATACATATGGTGGAAAATCGAGTGATGCAGAAATGCCATAGAAATAATCGAAACCATTAACATTCGGGCTATTTTCAATCTTTCCTGAATAATCGATATTATCCAATGTATCTCTGGCAAAATCCATCCCCAGATGCCACTTCCCTACACCTGTTGTGTAATAACCATTATTTTTTAATAAGGAAGCGATGGTTGTGCGTTGCGGATTAATCAGGTGCTTGCTAAATCCGTTTAACACGCCTCTCTTCAACCTTGTTCGCCAGCAATAACGGCCGGTTATAATTCCATATCGGGTTGGTGTACATACCGACGAATTTGTATGCGCATCAGTAAAAATCACTCCTTCGTCAGCAATCTTATCCAACGATGGTGTTGGTATTTTCGATTTTGGATTGTAGCAATTTACATCACCACTACCCAGGTCATCAGCCAGTATGATAACGATGTTAGGCTTTTGGTTAATTTTCTGTTCCAATAGATTGCAGGAAGTGCTCAGCACTACTATGCTTAAGGCAATAATCGTTTTATAATTCATTATTTCAAATTTGCATTATTCTTCAATGACGACATTTGATAACTTAACAACGATTGGATTTGGCCATTTATAATCGTTGTAGATTCGTTGATTTCTATGAACTTTGATGTTTAAAGAATCTTCTGTTTGCTGAAAAACAGGTTCAACACCTTTGCGAAGGCCAAAATCAGATACACTGGCGCTCGTTTGTCCCAATACCTCAACTTTGGTTTTATCTGTAGCATGTATGGATGACAAGCTAAAAGATATTTTTGCCCCTCTTTTTACTTTTTGGTTAAATACAAAAGCATAAACGGTATTTTCATTTTGTTTTTTCATTAACCATACGTCCCCCTCTTTGAAGTTCTTAATGGCTTCCACATTAATTAATGCTTCCTGGTTTATGAAATTCCAAAGGGCATACTCATTCATCACTCCACTTTGTTCATTTAGTATTTCACCATCAGCATCAGGTCCTAGATTCAATAACAAGTTTCCTCCTTTGGCCCGCACCTCCACAAGCTTTTGAATAAGCTGGTAGCAACTTTTATACTTTTCGTTGGTTGGGCGATACTGCCATTGATTACCTAAGGTAAAACAGGCCTCCCAAGGAGATTGAATCGCCTTGCCAGGGATTCGTTGTTCGGGTGTTTTCATGGCACCGCGTGTAACAACTACCTTAGGATTTTCCTTCCAACACAACTTAGCAATCTCAGTATTTGCTTCTTCATCAATGCCATCAATAAAAACGATATCGATGGTACCATATTTGGTCATTAGCTCATGCATTTGTTTTTTAATATACGCCATCATAGCCGGGTTATTAGAAGGTATAGCTTCGGGCACTGACCTTCCAACGCGCTTGTTTTTATTATACAAATACCAGAAATCTTCGGGGGAGAAATAAATACCTACAGCTATTCCTTCCTTTCTCATAGCCCGAATCACTTCTTTGGTGGCATCAACGCCAAAAGGTGTGTTGGTACTTTTAAAATGGGTTGTTTTGGTATCGTACATACAAAAGCCATTGTGGTGCTTGGTAGTAAATACCATGTAGTTCATACCTGCCATTTTTGCAATTTTCACCCACTCTTCAGGTTTAAATTTTTGTGGATCAAAAGTTCCTGGCAACTCCTTGAAATATCGATTTAAATAGTCATCAGAAGCATCCCGGCAAGAATGTGATATTACCATACCCAGCTGAACATCGAAGCTCCAGTGAATAAACATTCCAAACCCTAAATTGGTGAACCATTGCTCACGATCGGGAAGATTTGCAGATTGTGTTTGTGCTTCGGCTGTCAAAATCAAACCTTGCAGGCCTAGGATGAGCAACACAAACAAAAAGCCTACTTTATACTTCAAATTTTTCCACATAATAACTACACTTTTATCATTTAAAATGATGTTGTTTTATTTGAAGTGCAATTACATTAAATTACCGGATTAGTAGGTGGGGTAAATAAATCAATGTCGCAGGACATATGCATTAATGCGGGAAATACCTGCTAGGACAATTAGTTGCGGTAGTATAAATGGAGTAGCTGAGTCTACGTTTTATTAACAAAGTCTGACACAAAACACTGACTCGTTGAAAGGTTAGAGAAACCAAGAAGGTATCCGACTCGAATACCTTCTCTTTTTTTTATAGGTCTTTTAATGCTTCAAACACCTTGTTAATATTGTCAGATGTAGCTGGTGAATCACCTTTTTTAAAACCTTTTTCGCTAACGAGTTCATGTTTATAGTTGGTAAAACCATGGCGCTCCATCATACGCTTACCACAGGCTGTTGGACATCCGTCAATAACCAGCAAATCCTTTTGTTTGAAGTTGGCAATAGATTTCTCAATATCTGCCCCAACCATGGCTAGACAAGCCATTTTTCGCTTTCCACTAACCTGAAGCATTCTTCCTGCCTGATCGGCTAACATTCCAACATCAGATGCACCAGAGCAAGCCATTACCAGTTTGCTTTCGTTCGCCCCACAAGTACAATTCTTTTCGTTCGTCATGCTCTATTTTCTTTTGTCCATATATTTATAATGAATATCACCAAACAACTTATGTCCAACGGATTTATCGTGACAAGCATCACAATCCATCATGCCTGATGTATTTCCCAATTTTCCTTTAGAACCATGGCATGCCATACATTCGCGACTTGTATTTATACGATCGTGGGCTACATATTCATCATTAACATATTTATTTAGTAACTCAACTGTTTTATTTGCTACATCACTCGATAGCCTGCGACACCGCTCTTTCCGTTCCTTGCTTTCTATCCTTTTGCCCGATATGGCAATCCATTTGCTTGTCGATACATGACAGAGTGGCGAGCCCGCTATGGAAACCGGCATTTCAGTATCTACAATTGGTTTTTGAGGAACAAAAATAGGAAAAGATGTTTCCTGATACCACTGAAACAATTCAGCGACTAATGCACTTTTCACTTTCTTATCGCTTATCAGTAAACTCACAACAGCAGCAGCTCCATTCAGGGTACCGCAGGTAGTTCCAAAGCCCTCTATTCCCCCATGTCCGTACTTTAAAACCTGCATTGGAAAGCTCGAATACGGCTCTCCATACCGGTTGGCTAACTGGGATATAATGCTTTTCCCAACTGCATACATACAACCACCTTCTTTGTACAAGTCATATGCAATTTCAGCAGTTTCTGATGGAACCAATGGCTTGTATGTCCATGACGATTCCTCGGCCTTATATTCCAAGCGCTTATCGTCTTGTGGTTTAATTTTATCTGGTCTGAAACCTTTTGTGAGAGCCAAATAGGTAGCAGAACCGCCAAACAAGGCTCCTACTCCCAGTTTTAATACACTTCGTCTATTCATTTAATCTGGTTTATACTAAAAAATATTCTATTCGAATCAAAACATCACTTTGGGTAATGCCCTAAATCAATTCATCTATTTGCCTATTTTCCCTAATTGCCAATTAGATTGACAAAAAAAATCAACGATTATCAGTTACATTCTTAACACAACTCACAGAATCCAACACACATGGCATATTTAAGAAATAGAACACACTGTTCTTCTCTTTTACGCCAACTATAATCTTCTGCTTTTTAAGAATATCCAAGTGTTTCGACATGGTAGAAATATCAATCCCCACCATATTGGATAATTCTTTAACCGATAATTTTTGTTCTCTAATGGTATGCACGATAAACAGGCGCGTTGGATGGGCCAAAGCCTTAAAAATCTCTGCCTCTGCCTGATACTGCCTTAACAATTCTGTATTCATAACCATCGTTTCATCAAAATCTATTTGGCCTAATTGCCAATTACTTTGCAATTCTAATAAGAAAAAACCTAAGGAGCAAGTAAAATCGATTTACTTATAATATTTCTTTAGTACAAAATATTGTGCTGATGAATTTAAGATTCTGATAATCCCGCAAATACACCATTATTCAAAATATGAATAAGCGACGACTTTAGTAAGGTAGAATGAGAGAACCGAAAAAAGTCCTCCCATTCCTTTAAGCTAAATACAGGGTTTGATGAAATTCTACAATACAATTTTCGTTGTTCCGTTTTCAGTAACAACAATGTACACGCCTTTATTAAGACCAGTTAGAGGAACAGCAGTACTTTTTACTGATTGATTAAAAACACACTTTCCGGTTAAATCAAATACTTTCACTCTTCCGATATTTATGGATTTAAAATAAAGCATTTCATTGTTATAATAACATTGGTCAATGTTTTTCATTTCTTTTCTGATGGCGGTTGGCGTATCTGTCAGATCAGTTGCATTCGCAAAAAAGCTTGCATCAACAGTACCTTTTCCAAAATCATTTATTGTTACTGTTTTAGAATATTCAGTTGCCAATACCATACCAGCCCAGGCTTCCTCTTCAGTACCACCGCCAGCAATCATTTGATCGCTCGAAACAGTAAACTCAGCGCAATAAGCTTTGTTTCCATCCCCTAAACCCCAACGATAGCTTAAACCAGATACTTTTTCAACCATTAGGTAAATCTTTGCTTCCGGATCCACATCCACCGCATAAGAATTAGTGCCGGTTGATACAACTAAACCACCATCCGCAGTCGTTAAACAAATTGCATTTGGACCAATCGCTATTCCAAATTTCAACTTAGAATTGTTTACATTGTGTGCGCTTTTACCCGTAAAGGCAATTTTTAAAGCTTCCTGATCTTCCAATGAAGCATTTCTTCGGACTACACTCATATAAGTGTCGGCCTCTGTGCCTCCATCTTTTTCAGTTTCGACACTAGAAACACGAAAACCTGCATTATTACTAAAAGCAAGGCAAGTTAATAGCTCCTCTTTGGTATACTTGCCGTTAATAAAAGTCCAACCATTGCCGTTTGTTATTTTTTTAAAGTTGACCTCTACATAATTGTCATGTGTATCGGCATAAGGTGTAAAATCATTCTCACTTTGAGCTTTTGTCACCTGACAAAAACAGCATATTGCAAGCGTTGCAATAACATTAATAAAAAGTTTGTTTTTTCTCATAATTACTGATTTAATTGGATTATTAATATGAAAATGTGATTCTACTTCAGTTTTAGTAAAATCATTGTATTGTATTCATCCTGTGAAACAGAGTTTAAATCTAAGTATGCAACACCACCTTTTCGAATGACAGGTATCGGCTTATTGCAAGGTAGCAAATGAGCTTCCTTAACATCATCTCTCAAAAGTTTTACTACGCCTGGCAATTTTACAGGCCTTCGCGATCCACTTAACAAACTAATAATACGCTGCTTGGATTTTATATTTTTTGGTTGATTAACATACCACATACCTTTGTAGCCATTCAGTTTTGTTTCAAAGTCAGGCACCATATCATCCAGATATGGCTTTCGTGGAGTCAACCAGTATCCGATCTCTTCTAATGCTATAATTTGCTCAGGTGCAAAATCGCCCTCTATATTAGGCCCTAATGACAATACAGTAGTAATGCCCATTGCAGAGCAAGAACTAACCATGTTTAGTAAATTTTTGGTTGGTAAGGCTACTACATTGGTTCCCATACCCCACATATCACCAACAGTTGCCTCGATCTCGTGCGGCTTATCATTCTTTCTAAACATTCTGAACTCTTTAAAGTCCTCTTGTTCCCAATACCTTGCTCCCTCTGCCGGACGACCAATTTCTGTATTACTCATGTCCGCAGCTCCTTTGCCGGTGTATCGATTGAAATTAATAAGAGCTTCAGGCTTTTTGCTGTGTATTAAATCAAATACTGCTTTATGGTTATAATCTTCCGGATTAAATGCTATGCCAGGACGGAAGAACGCATCAAATCTAAATTGATAAAACTTATGTGGATAACGTTCTAGTATTTCATCTACTAAAGCATAATAAGCTGCTTCTTTCGATATACCCAACAACTCTGCTTTTTTATCTATATTGCCTCTTGAAAGGTTAGCGCCCATCCAAAGTCCTCTTTTGTCCAACTCTTTTGCCAAAGCATCTACATAATCAACAGTTGGTTTCACATCGGCCGTAAAATAACGTGTAGGAAATAAAGAAGTGGCTGTACTATGCATTTTTATCATGACACCACATGCTCCGGATGATTTCACCGTTTCAGCAAACTTCTCTGCATCAAAGCGTGAACCGGCTTCCCGCGCTGTATGCCCCCCATGATGTATAAAGTCATTCCAGGCAAATCGTATTGCCAAAGCTTTGCCCTTATACCATGAATATTTATTTTCTTCTGATTTCTTATAATCGGCAATGTTAATTTCTGACTTTGGATGCAAAAACTTAAATCCCTGTAACTGAAAATCGAATATTTCAAGCCTATCGACATCACCAACAAATGATTGTTTCCCATTTGGTTTAGCACCCAAACTAAATTTACCGGTGTCATCTCCTTTCCTTAACTTTCCTTTCTTAGTTAATGGCTCTAAACTACCATCTATGAAAACACGCAACAATTGACCATTGTATGTTATTGCCAATTGCGTCCAAACTTCAGCGTTGATAGGGTTTTTTAAAGTATCACACTGCCAAATAATGTTACCCAACTGTACGCGCAAGCCATGTCCGTCACCTTTCTCATTGAATGCCAATTGGAATATCGGCTCATCCCCTTTACCTTGCTGAGCAATGACAGCATTAGGTTGCTTGCCCTTGCGTTTTTTAATCCACAAACGCACCGATCTGGCACCCTTGTGCACTTCGTCTGACTTCTCATCATTTTCGCCAAAGGCCTGCGATTGCTTATCGATGTTTAATCGTAAAGCGGGTATATTATTAAACAAGATGTGCGATTTTTTACCACTAAACCGAAGTGCACCTGTACCGATGTGTCCATCGACTCGTTCAATTACCCCAACGATTTTACCGTTTATTTGGCCAATCTGATCATATATCATTCTTCCATCACTTTCATCAAATGACCATAAATGTTGTGGGGAAAAACCACGATGATCCAATTTATACTTTGGATAAGGTGATTTGCCGTTACTGATGCAACAAGACATCATTGTCATTAATAGAAGAAATACTGTTTTTTGAAGCATATAAATAACTAATATGCCCGGAACAACATGAAACTAAAGCCATGTTATTCCGAGCCAATTAAAGGTTTAGTTAATTCCCAGTTTTGCTCTTCTTGCTGCCTTTTTCGCTTTTTTCTTTTCTTTCTGTTCAGGCGTCAATTTTTTCTTTTCACCTTTTTTCTCTCCCACTTTTTTTACAGTAGGCCGCTTAATTCTTTTGGCTTCGGAACTTGGTCTCCAGTCTTTCACCTTTTCAAGCTCTTTTTTTAGGACAGCATATGCCACTTGTTGCTCCTTTGTCAATTCTTTCCTTTTTGATAAATCTTTTTTCTCCAAAGGATCTTTTTGATAGTTGAAGAACTCACCATCATGATAGAGCTTATATTTACCATCTAAAGCAAAGTAACACCGTATTTTTTCGCCTTTACCCCAATGCGGATCGTAAGTAATTAAAACACTTTCGTTGCGTTCGCCTTCTCTTCCTTCCAAGGCCCACAGAAACGATTTCCCATCTGTTTCAACCTCTTTATCCACTATCTCAGCAAACGTAGGCAAGAAATCAGCGAAAGAGATTAGATCATTTGACTTAGCTTTAACGCCTTTTGCCGGCCAACTCGCAATCATCGGCACATGAATACCGGAACTGATTGGATACCATTTACCACCTCTAACAACACCGTTTTTTGTATCAGTATAGATATCGTTATGGCAACCATTATCGCCCGTAAAGATGATAATCGTGTTTTCGTAGATACCGTTATCCTTCAAATCCTGTTCAATCTTACCGACAATTTTATCAGCATATTTTACCATATCAGCAAAGTAGGCAGTATCTGATTTTGTGCGTGTTTTTAAGTCTTTCCATTCCGGACTATCGGGTGTTGGTACAAAAGGTGAATGAGTTAGCACCATTGGATAATATAAGAAGAACGGATTGTCTTTATTCTTCTTAATAAAGCCCTTCGCGTAGTTATAAAACAAATCGGGACCATACTCTTCTTTACTGTATGATTTAGTTACCCCATTTGTATTAATTAATGGCTGACAAAAACGACCGTGTGGCACTCCACCCTTTTCTTTCTTATCTTTTGTTACATGCCAAAGCATAAACTCATCAAATCCTAATTTGGTGGGTCGCTTCGGATCATCACTGCCTGCTTGCTTACTAATTGCACCATTTAGCTGCCACTTACCTACAATACAGGTCTTGTATCCTGCATCCTGCATTAAATTACCAAAATTATACTCTTGTGTTGGCAAATATTCAAAAGCTTCATAATTGTTCATGTTATATTTACCAGTCATTATTTTCACTCTGGAAGGAGTACATAACGGCTGTGAGTAGCACTTGGAAAAATTAATCCCATCAGCAGCGATTCTATCCAGGTTAGGCGTTTCATACTCCGTACAACCATTTGCAGCAACTGCCTCATAACCCATGTCATCGGCCATAATTAAAATAACATTGGGTCTTTTATCATTTTTTTTCTGACTAAATGATGATGCACTTACAACTGTAAGCAACATCAATACATACAAAAATCGATTCTTCATATTCTTTATTTTATAGTTTTCCTATTTCCCGGTTATTTGAGCCTCTATCAATTCCAACATTCGAATCGCCCAATTCCTGTCGTGCTTTTTCAACATCAATCATTAATTCCTTTACTTTTTTCGGATATAGCTTTGCTACATTATATCGCTCGCTCGGGTCTCTGGTTAAGTCGTACAACTCAAGCTCGTTGATTTGCTTGGAGATTCGCCGCCCATTTTTCCCGTTACGTCCGGGTTTGGTTTCGTATGATTTCCATTCGTGCGGTAAAACAAGTTTCCAGTTTCCTTTTCGAATACCATTTAAGAAGTTATCACCATAATAAAACAACACATGGTCTCTTTCCTTCGCATTAACTTTTCCTTGCCACATTTCTGATACATCAATGCCATCAATTTTATTATCGGATAGTTGACCTCCAACAATTTTTGTTAGCGTTGGTAGAATATCAATCGCACATGTTAGGTCATTATTGATTCTGCCAGAAGGCGTATAGCCGGGGTATTTTATGATCATGGGAACCCGCTGTCCTCCTTCCCAGCTGGTTGATTTTCCTTCTCTTAATCCACCTGTTGATCCCGCATGATTTCCATAATTCAACCAAGGACCATTATCGGATGTAAAAATTAAAAGCGTATTATCCTCAATACCTTTTTGCTTTAAAACCCTCACAATTTCACCAACGGACCAATCCAGTTCCATCACTACATCACCATAACGGCCTTGCTCACTTTTTCCTTTAAATTTATCGGAAACACCCAAAGGCACATGCCCCATAGAATGCGAGAAGTATAGGAAAAATGGTTGATCAGCGTTTTTTTCAATGAAACTGACAGCATTCTCAGTATACCAGGTTGTCAACTGTGCCTGGTCGTCCATACTTGTGATGTGCCTTTCTGTCTTCTTATCACGCATCAGCGGTAATTCGCAATATCCTGCTCTTTTGCTTTTAGGTTTTACTTTTTCACCGCTAACATTGTCACGCGGCCACATGTCGTTAGAGTATGGCAATCCATAAAACTCATCAAAGCCATGTTTTAAGGGCATAAATTTGTCATAATGCCCCAGATGCCATTTACCTACCGCTTTGGTAACGTAGCCCTTTTCTTTAAGCATTTCGGCAAGTGTGTACTCGCTGGCATTCATGCCAATTTTATCATCGGGCATTAACGCACCGTGAAATCCAATTCGATTTGGATAACAACCTGTCAGTAGGCCTGCTCTGGACGCACTGCAAACGGGTTGTGCTGCATAGAAATTAGTGAAGCGCATTCCATCATTGGCCAAACCATCTATGTTAGGAGTTTGAAAGCCGGTTGCACCATAGCAACCGACATCTCCATAGCCAAAATCGTCTATCAGGATCAACACGATATTTGGCGACTTACCATTTCTTTTCTTAGCATCAGCTTTTTGAATAGCCATGCAACACAGTATCACAAAGGATATACTATAAATTATATTCTTCATTAAATTCTGATTGTTTAATAAGCAATTACATGTGATTTTGATCTCGGGTTAAAACTTACTTACCACTTTTTTTAGGCGCTGCTTTTTTACCTTTCTTCTTCTTTTTATGATTGTGCTTATCCTGATCAACACCAAACTTTGCCCTGCCTTGCTTTAATTTAGCTGTATTGTAGTCGGGCTCTTCAATCAGGTTTATTACTCCATTTTTCCCATAAGTAAGTGGTGCTAACGATACATTTCGACGGAACCTGTCATTGGACACAGGTCGGGAATGATAAAACATCCACCATTTTCTTTTGTACTTTATGATTCCCTGATGATTAGCCAGATTACCACCAAGTGTTGGCTCCATAATAACACCCTGATATTTGTATGGTCCCATGGGCTTATCACTTGTACAGTAAAGGATGCGTTGAGCATCATCATCGTGACCTTTATAAGAATAATAGTATTTGCCTTTATACTTATGAATCCAGGATGCTTCGCAGTGGTTTTTATACTCAGTTGGTTCTAAAATATGCCTGTCATCCTCCAACTCGATCATATTGTTCTTAAGCTTTGTAATAAAAGGCGTACGTAATGAACCAGGCTCTGCTTTACGCTGCTGATGTGGTATAGAAGCACTTAAGTAGGCCTGCCCATCATCATCAATAAATACATGTGGATCCATACAGTCTGCACAAATTACATCACCTACCGGATCGGTCCATGGCCCTGTTGGCTCGTCGGCCACTAATACGCCCATTCGTCCGGTACCACCATCCGGAATATACAAATAGTATTTTCCATCTTTATAAATGGCCGAAGCCGCCCACGGATAAGTGGTCATCCACGAAAGATCACTTTTAGTAACAATTGCACCATGATGTTTAAAATTTACCATATCAGTGGTTGAAAACAGATGGTACTCCTTCATTGTAAACTTTACAGCTTTATCTTCATCTCTACCCATTATCACCCATAAGGTTCCATCTTCTCCAATAAACGGGTTCGCATCAGCTGTAAATATTTCGGTAGTCAAAGGGTTTTTAACCTTCTGAGATAAAACAGTATTAATAGAATTAAACCACAGGACGCCTATTAACAGCGCAACAAAATACCTTTTTTGCGATATCATACTTTTCTTATTATATGTTTTGTTTGTTTTATTGATTACACCAATAGCAGGGAGCACCACATTAATGCTATGGCTTACTCAGCTCCTACCCACCAGGTGTGTTGTTCCAACTTTTTATTAATTTCCAATTCACCTTGTGGAATAGGCCAATACTCTGTTCTTTCACCACGATATGGTCGGTAATCAACCGGACTTTCATTCTCAATCTCAGTAATTCTATTGTAAATCACTTCGGCATCACCCCAACGTTTTACATCAAACCACAAAATGCCTTCAGCTCCCAACTCAACAAAGCGTTCGTGTTTAATTACCATCATTATTTCGTCTTCGGTGAGCGATCTGCCAAGCACCTGCTCTTCTGAGTCTGCTATTGCAGGCATATTAACACGTTCTCTTACTTCATTAAGCAAGGCATAAATTTCATCTTTAGCAGCTAATCCTTGTGTTTTTAAAAGAGCTTCGGCTCTTGCCAGCAAAACCTCGGCGTATCTGATTACCATGTAGTCCAGGTTGCCATCGTTTTTAAAATCCAGCGTATTACTTCTCCAGTACTTTTGAACGCCAAAGTTGGTTGGAGAGCTATTGGGAGCGAAATTACCTCCCGGAGCTGAATTCTTTTTATGTGCTATTGTGGCATCAAATCGAGGATCACGGTTTTCCCAAAACTTTTTGTCGTTGTAAATATCGGACTTTACTTCTCCCAATAGGGGTGTTTCTAACCAGGTTCCTTCCAACTTTGCCGGCAAACCATCCGTGCAATAAAACAGATCTGCATATGATTGTAATGGAAATATGTTTTGTTTTGTTGGTGCTTTGTTGGCACTCCCCGAAAACTTTTCGCCTTCATTTATACCTGATTCAAACGAAACAGAAAAAATTACTTCGCTATTACCTTGATTTTTCACATCGAACAATCCTGCATATTCAGGAAAAAGTTCATATTTATTTAAACCAATAATTTGAGCTGTAGCGGCTTCAACATCTGCCATTTCATTAAAATACAAATGCACACGTGCCTTTATTGCCAAGGCTGCTGCTCTTCCAATGCGACCTTGTTGATGGTCAACCGGCAGGTTTTGGACTGCAAATTCTAAGTCACTAATAATATTAGCCTGAATTGTTTCCTGTGATTCCTTAGGTGGATCCATTTTTGTTAAGGCCTGAACATAATCAACATAGGGTACATCCTTGTACAATGCCAGCAAGTAATAATACGATAAAGCTCTGATTACCATAGCCTCCGATTTCATCTCCAGAATTGGAGTTTCCGGCTCTTCAATCTTATCGATATTACTAATCAAATTATTGGCTCGCACAGCCGATTTATAGCAATTGGCCCAAACTTTTGAATAAACTTCTGATTCGGTATTACTAGTTCCTTTTGTGATATCCAGCCAACTTCTATTTGATGTTAAATTAAATATACCAACACCGGCAAAACCATCAAATGCACTGCTATACCTTCTAAACCAGTAATCAGTTTGTAAGGCATCGTAGCATCCCACTAATTGTAGCTTTATATCTACTTCGCTTGTTGTTAATGATTCGCCTGATATTTTACTTGGATCTACCAAATCCAGTTGATCCTGGCAGCTCCATAATAAACTCATTAAGAGAAAACCTATAGTTAATTGCTGATTAATCTTTTTCATAACTTGCCCCATTAAAAGTTTACATTTACACCAACCTGATAAATTTTAGCCATTGGGTATACAAAATTGGCCGTACTTCCTTTGTAGCGCGAAGGGTCAACATTCTTCACTTTCGTAAATGTTAAAAGATTACTTCCTCCTACATAAATTCGGAACTTACTAAACCCCCACTTCTTAATCGTTTTACCTGGAATATTGTATCCTATTTCAAGATTCTGTAAACGCAGATAGGAGCCATCTTCCAGCCAAAAGTCAGACATTTCGCTATTCATACCATACCCTCCCAGGCGTGGATACTCTGTACCCGGATTATCCGGTGTCCATCGATTAATCCAATCGGCAGTAAAGGCAGAATTTAATTTTTCAAGATTATTAAAGGGTTGGATCATGGCAATTTCATTACCTGCTACACCATTAAAGAATATATTGAAATCAAAGGATTTATAGGAAGCAGTAGCTCCAAATCCAAAAGTCCATTCTGGAAAAGCATTACCAATTACACCTTTATCATGAACGTCAATAATCCCATCCGGTTTGCCATTCGGTCCGCTGCTATCTTTGTAACGAATATCACCCGGCTTTACTTCACTATTATGAAATGGTGCCTGAGCTATTTCTTCTTCCGATTGGAAAATTCCATCAAACTCATAACCAAACCAGGACGCCAAAGGATGTCCCTCAATCATCCATTGTTCACCATTATCGAAGCGGTAGCCTCCCAAATCTTCAAGTTCATTTTTAATATACGAAGCATTCATATTAAAGGAATACAATAAGCTTCCAAGGTTGTCGGAATAACTCATGGAAAGTTCAATCCCTTTGTTTGACATTTTACCAATGTTCTGATAAGGTGGTGTCAGATCTCCCGATGTTGAAGGTATCGGCACCCTGATAAATAAGTCTTTTACATCTTTCTTAAAAGCATCTGCTGTCAGATTGAATTTCCCAAAAGCAGTAATGTCCAAACCAATATTGGTAGTTTCGGTAACCTCCCAGGTTAAATGAGGATTACTCATTTCGTTGATGGCAATTCCATTTTCCAGAATTCCATCAAACAAATAGCCTGCATTCAGATCGTAAACCGAAGTTGAAGCATAAAGCGAATTTATGTATTGGTTACCCAACTGCCCCCAGCTCAATCGTAGTTTGAGGTTATCAAGTACTGTATTGGAAGACAAAAAGTTTTCTTGCGAGATTCTCCAGGCCGCCGAAAATGACGGAAAAAATGAATATTGATTGTCCTTCGAAAACTTGGAAGAACCATCGTAACGGGCATTTGCCTCAAATAAATATTTCTCTTTGTAATTGTAATTTAAGCGTCCAAAATAACAAATCAGCAGTTGTTCACCTTCACGCCCGGCAACCTTATGAAAATCCATATTTGCAGCATCCAGAACCTGTATGTTATTGTTGGGAAAATTTCTGCCTTCAGCCAGAAAACTAGTATTACTTGTTTTCAGGTACGAAGAACCTAACAAACCTTTAAGGTGGTGCTTACCCAGTTTGGTTGAGTAGTCGATATAACCATCCACCTGATCTGTAGTTGACTGGACACTTACTTGTTCCAAGGTAGCCATTTCGTTATGATTCACAATATCGCCATCTTCATCTACCACCTTGAAATAAGGTATAAACAACTTGTCCTTATTATTTCGGCCATTTCTCGAAAATATGACATTTGAATGCCATTTTTTCCAGCTGTAATCCATTGCTAAAGACATTCCGTAACGCTGTACCTTACTGTTATTATAACTAGCCGATTGCTTTCTTAACTCGTTGTTAAATCCCCTTATATTGGAATTTTCATCAGATGGTATAACATCCACATCCACGCCCGGGGTATAATATGGAATAATGTAAGGTATAAGCTTGGTATTTTTATAAATATTTTCAGCCGACTCATGGGTATTTTGCTCCGAAAAGAAGATATTAAAATCAATCTTGAAATTTTTACTAAGCTTATAAACACTCCTGTTCCTCACATTAAGTCGATTGGTACCGGTATTAATCAACATACCAGTCTGGTCGAAATAACTAACAGATGTATTAGTTTTCACATTTTTATTACCACCGGTAATGCTGGCATTATAATTCTGAATGGGTGCGGGCCGATATAAAATATCCATCCAGTCTACCTCGCCATAAACGCCGTCTGGATCACCTTCCTGTACTAACTTTTTTATATCTTCAGAAATAAATACATCGTCGCCGTTATTTAAGCGACCTTCATTAACCAGGTCAATATAATTCACCGCATCCATTAAATCAGGAAATACAGTGGCATTTTGCACACCCCAATAAGCATTAAAATTTACTTTAACAGGACCTTCCTTTGCTTCTTTGGTATTGATGATGATGACACCATTGGCAGCTCTGGAACCATAAATAGCAGCACTGGCCGCATCCTTTAAAATATTAACACTTTGAATTTCGGATGGGTTGAGTTGAGAAAACACTGCCATTGAACTGGTAACGCCATCAATTACCACCAACGGGTTGGTACTGGCATTAATTGAACCCATTCCCCGCATATCAATAGAAACCGTATTTGTTCCGGGCTTGTTGCTATTCTGTAAAATGGTTACACCTGGCACCTGACCAACCAAAGCTGTAACAGCATTGGTTACAGGTAAGGTTTCCTTCTTCTCGTATTGAATGGAAGCTACAGCACCTGTTGAGTTAATCTTCTTTTGACTGGCATAACCTACGCTTATTACTTCATCGAGGCCTACCACATCATCAAGCATTTTAACATCTATTGTTGTTTGTCCATCTACAACTAACTCCTGGCTACGCATGCCAATAAATGAAAACACCAATGTTGCACCAAGCGGTACTTTTTTTATTGTGTAGTTTCCTTTATAATCTGTTATTGTTCCTTCCTGGGTTCCTTTAACCTGAATGGTTACGCCCGGCAATGGTTCGCCCAGATTGTCGGTTACCTTGCCTTTTATTGTCCGCGCATTTTTCAGGGAGTTAACCTCTAATTTTAACTTATGAAGACTACCTGTTTCCTTGCCTTCAATCACCTTGTTAATTTCCTTAACGGTTAAAACAACATGCTTATCGATCCATCGGTATGTAACTGTTGTATTTGAAAAGATTTCTTTTAATAAAGCATCAACCCTTTCATTCTTAACATCAATTGAGATAACTCTATTGACATCGATTAATGCACTATTATAAAAAAAATGGCATTCTGTTTTTTTCTCTATCTCAGCCAAAACTTCTTTAACGGTTTTATTTCTCATCTCAAGAGAAATCTCCTCATTCTGACCAGAAGCATTCACTGCGAACAGTTTAAAAACGGTGACAAATAATAAAAATGTCGTT
Organism: Carboxylicivirga sp.; assembly: GCA_025210475.1. Lineage (GTDB taxonomy): Bacteria > Bacteroidota > Bacteroidia > Bacteroidales > Marinilabiliaceae > Carboxylicivirga. Next base: position 175,481 of record JAOARW010000111.1, read on the forward strand.
ACTTTCATTACTCTGATAAATTTCAACAAGCAACTATGGCAATCATACCTGGTTGCTAACTTGGATTTTTTCATACATTTGTATTTGATAGTTATGCATTGCCCTGTGCAAAAGGGTAAATGTTTACTTAGGGAAGTATTACCAGTACTTCCCTTTATTTTAATTTACATTGTTAAACGCTCGATTTAGCTTTCTTTAAATTCTAACTTAATTTTTTTCTTTTGCTGAATAGTAGTATCTGTTGGCATTTGCTGCATGATAAACTTTATTGGTGTTGACACCTCCAGTATTTCCAGAATCTGGCTGAGTGGTTCCCCCTGAAACACACCGGTAAAGGCATAGTCTTTACTCATATTATCCGGTAGAATAAACTCCACATTGTACCACCTTTCAATTCTTTTTATAACATCGGGTAGCGAATCGTTATCGAATATTATTTTATCATCGCGCCAGGCCAGATATTTATTCAAATCTCCACTTTTCTGCTCAACTTCTCCATTATTCACATCGTAAATTGCTTGCTGATTAGGCTTTAATGTCGACAACTCGGTATGGCCATTTTCAGTGTTTTTTACGATATTTACTTTACCCTCTACCAGTGAGGTTACCAATTCTTCATCGCCGGCATAGGCCGATATATTGAAGGCCGTACCAACCGCTACTACTGACATCTCACCTAAGTCAACCACAAAAGGATTTGACTTGTCGGATACAACTTCAAAGTATGCTTCCCCCTTTAGCTCAACAGCACGTTCGCCTTCTGCAAAACGAGTGGGATATTTTAATGATGTACCTCCATTTAACTGTACTTTTGTTCCATCGGGCAATACAAATGCCGATCGCAAACCAGCCGGCGTTGTAATTTCATTCCATACTAAACTATCATATACCGTTGGGGTATTAAGCATGCGAACAGACGCGTACACCATAATAGGTAAAATGAAAATTGCTGCATATTTGGTCATTTGCAGAATCCTATGCAGCTTCACAGTTTTATGATGCTCTTTATTCAGCATAAAGGCCTGAAATTTCAAAAGCCGTTTATTTTCTGACTCATCATCACCAAAAGTACTTAATGAATCCCCCCATGACTTTTCAACACTCCTAAACTCTTTAAGATTCTTCCCACTTCTGATCCATTTCAGCAGGCTGTGCTGGTCTGTTTCAGAAGCTCTGTTTTCCAAATATTTTGTTATAATTTCTTTCATGGAATTAAAACCTGTTCATAAGTAGTACAACCAAGTACTTAAAAACCGTACTTATTTATTAATCTTTTTTTATTTTTTTTCTTCACGCAGAATCCTTACCACAACAAAAGAATCACCATTCACCTGTCTCTGTGGAACATACAAAGAAATAACAATTAGGGGACAAATTGTAATAACTAGTGAAGATCATGAAAAGCAAGTACCAAATCCGCTTAGAAAGACTTAAGTCTTACACAACGAATTTAGTATTTATGATTTGATTTGTCAGCAAGGGAAATGCCCAGGCTAATAAATCAGTTTCGAAATTCATATGGGGCGTGTTTTATTACCTCAACTAAGGTGATTAAATCGGAAAAAATTACTTCTTTTGTCAGTCTTATCTCCTGAAAACATAAGCAGGATAAAATCGTTTACTTAATAGCGCTTCACATCAATAAAGTATGATTGATATTAACTTAAATAATAAACTCAAACAAGGGAATCCGGAAGCCTATACTTTACTTTTCAGGAAGGTAAACCAAAGACTATTGGGGTACTGCCAATTATTTGTATCGGACACAAAAAAATGCGAAGATTTTATACAGGATTGTTTCGAATACCTGTGGACAAACAAAGAAAAGATTGACCCCTCAAAGTCGGTAGAAAGCATGCTATTTGTGATGGTTAGAAACAAGTGTTTAAACCACCTGAAAAATGAAAAGACCCATCAAAAAATCTCTCTTTCAGAAGAATCCAATATTAATGAGTTGCAGTTTCTTTACCAGTTAGATTTTACAGATAAAGAAGATATTACCTTGGAAGAGCAGTTGATCGTCTCTTTGAAAAAAGCCATCGATGAGTTACCAGAAAAAAGGAAACAGATTTTTATCAAATGTAAAATTGAAGGCAGAAAGCAAAAAGATGTTGCAGAAGAAATGCAATTAAGCGTGAGGGCAGTTGAAAAACACATTAACATTGCAAAAACCCAGCTTAGACAGCAACTTGAAAAAGATTATACAAAGCTTAGTTTTATCATATTATTGCTGCTTAAATAACGACTTTCTATTTAAGCCAGAAACGGCAATTAGCCTGTCCAGGTATCCTTAAATAACAACAGGAATTGTTCTAATTGCCTAATAATACAATCAAATCAATTCCTGCGAAAAAATAACGATTATATGCTACCCTAATAATCGTCAGCCGTTTTTATAATTTCTCGATTACTTCTTCCATTTCTTCCAATGACTTGCCTTTGGTTTCAGGAATCATTTTCCAAACAAAAATGGCAGAAAGAATACTCATCACACCATAAAACATATAAGTTAAACCACCACTAAATTCCATCATGGCCGGATAGGTAGATGAAATGAAATAGTTGGCACTCCATTGCGCAGCTACAGCAATGGCAATGGCCTTACCTCGTATTTTATTTGGAAAAATCTCACCAATCAACACCCAACAAATCGGTCCCCAACTCATCATAAACGATGCCGTATAAACGATTATGAATACCAAAGTACTTATACCTACAATTTCAAAAAATGAAAGCATTCCAATGGCAACCATACCAATCGCCATACCAATAGAACCAGTTATTAGCAAAGGTTTACGCCCCCATTTATCTACCGTTACAATGGCAACAACTGTAAAAACAACATTTACCAATCCCATTACGATGGTTTGTAACATCGATGCATCTTTAGCAGCACCCATACTTTCAAATATGCGCGGTGCATAATAAAGAGCCACATTAATACCTACAAACTGCTGGAATACTGACAGTAAGATACCTATGATAATAATCTTTTTACCATAGGTGTAGATACTTGACGAACTAACTGCTTTTTGAACAGTTTGCTTAATATCATTAAGAATGTTTTTGGCAGCATCTACCCCATTAATTCTTTCCAAAATACTTAAGGCTTTTTCATTCTGCCCTTGCATTGCGAGATATCGCGGTGTTTCGGGAACAAAGATTAATAGAATTCCGAACAGTCCTGCAGGAATCGCTTCTGACAAAAACATGTAGCGCCAGCCATGCTCGTTAATCCATTCAATGGTTTGACCTTTAGCAATCGACCAGTTAACAAAGTACACGACCAACATACCAAAGATGATTGCAAATTGGTTGAATGAAATCAAGCGACCACGTATGTGTGCAGGTGCGATTTCACTAATGTACATGGGGCTGATCGCTGAGGCCAATCCAACACCAATACCACCAATAATGCGGTAAAAGTTAAACATGTACAACAGGCTCATGGTTGCTTTTCCCGGTTCAAAAAATAAAAACTCTGGTTTACCAGAACCCAATGCTGATATAAAGAAAAGTAAGGCCGCTACCATTAATGACTTTTTACGGCCAAGACGAGATGCCAGAATACCAGAGATAGCACCTCCAATAATGCATCCTATTAAGGCACTTGAAACCGTAGCTCCATGCGCAAACGAACTTAAATTAAGTCCATCAATCAGGAAGGCTTGAATGGATTTTTCAGCCCCTGAAATCACAGCTGTATCATACCCAAAAAGCAACCCGCCTAAGGTTGCCACTAATGTTAACAGGATGATATAGCCTAAATTCTGATTTTGTTTCATTATTTCTGGATTTAAGCTAGCCGCTAAAACTTATTAACTAGTGGCTAGGTTATTATTCCCCGAAAGATGCCAGTTTGAAGACTGAACTACTGTTGTGAATTACATTTAATCACTTAAGCTAAAACATAGCAATGCTATACTTAGCTTTTGAGTTCTTTTACATCTTTCGGGATTAAAAGTTTATTTAAAAATTAGTTATAAAATCAGATAGTAACCAGTTGTATGTTGCTAATATTATAAATTCAAAAGTTTAATTCGAACTCAGGTTAATACCAATTAGCACAACTGGCTACTATCTCAATACAACAAACTATTTAAATGTACATGTTAATTAACTGCTCATAGCGCTCTTGCTTACCGCTAATCATTTTTGGCTCACCCGCTTCTTTAGCAATCTTACGTAAATCTTCAAGCGATAATTTACCAGCTGCAAACTCGGCACCTTTCCCACTGTCAAATGAGGCGTAACGCGCTGCTTTTTGCTGTAAGTAATCACTGTTAGTTAATATATCATCGGCAATAACCAAGGCACGAGCGAAAGTATCCATACCCGAAACGTGAGCAATGAAGATATCCTCCAGGTCGGTTGAGTTACGACGTGTTTTGGCGTCGAAATTAATACCTCCACCTTGTAATCCACCTGCCTGAAGAATCACCATCATGGCTTGTACCGTTTCCGGAATACTTGTTGGAAATTCGTCGGTATCCCATCCATTTTGGTAATCGCCTTTATTGGCATCAATCGAAGCTAACATACCGGCATCGGCAGCACATTGCAATTCATGCTCAAAGGTATGCTGTGCCAATGTAGCATGGTTCACTTCAATATTTAGTTTAAAGTCTTTATCCAGGCCATAGTGACGCAAGAAACCAATCACCGTTTCAGCATCTACATCGTACTGGTGCTTTGATGGCTCCATTGGCTTAGGCTCAATCAAGAAACTACCTGTAAAACCATTCTTACGAGCATAGTCGCGCGCCATGGTTAGGAATTGTGCCATGTGCTCTTTCTCAGCTTTCATATCGGTATTAAGCAAAGACATGTAACCTTCGCGACCACCCCAGAACACATAATTCTGGCCACCTAAAGCAATTGTGGTATCAATGGCATTCTTCACCTGTGTAGCAGCATGTGCCAGGGCTGTAAAATCAGGGTTGGTAGAAGCACCATTCATGTAGCGAGCGTTTGAGAAAACATTAGCAGTACCCCAAAGCAAGTTAACACCTGTTTCTTTCTGATATTGCTGAGCAATAGGAATGATCTTAGCTAAACGCTCCTCGATTTCGAAAACAGTACCATCACCAACTACATCAGTATCGTGAAAACAATAGAATGGTGCGCCAATTTTGGTGAAGAATTCAAAAGCAGCATCCATCTTATATTTGGCCTGATCCATTGCATCAGCACCTTTATTCCATGGAAAAACCTGTGTACCCGGTCCAAACGGATCGCCACCATCACCGCAGAATGTGTGCCAGTACGCAATCGCAAAACGCATATGCTCAGCCATTGTTTTACCTGCAATTACCTGCTCTGGATTGTACCATTTGAATGCTAATGGATTTTTTGAATCTCTGCCTTCGTAGGCAATCTTTCCAATTCCAGGAAAATATTCGTTACCTGTTGCCATGTTTTGTAATGTTTAATGTCGAAATTGATCTGCTTTCAGTTTAATAAACCCTTAACAGAGATCTTCCTTCCAACATTTTGATTTGTATATTAATTGATTGTTTTTTCTTTGTAAAACAGTGATTTGGATAACTCCCCAAACTCTGCCTTTCTTTATTTATTCAATTCACTTTTCCAGTTTTCATAAGTCACTTCCAACGCATCTATATTATCTGCAATTGGGCGAATCACTTCTACTTTTTCGAGCGAGGCAAATGCTTCTTCTAAAGATTGGTATAAACCAGCACCATAGGCTGCACCCCGTGCAGCTCCTAACGCACCATCTGTTTCATACAATTCTATTGTCGATCCGGAGATATCGGCTAAAGTCTGACGGAAAATGGGACTTAAAAACATATTTGCCTTACCAGCCCTAATAACTTTGGTTTCGATACCAGTTTGTTCCATTACCTCCATACCATATTTAAAGCTAAAGGCAATTCCTTCCTGAGCGGCACGCAACATGTGCCCGCGCGTATGAATGTTGAAATTCAAATTTTTCATACTGGCCCCGGGATTTTCATTCTTCAAAACTCGCTCAGCGCCATTCCCGAATGGAAACACCAACAAGCCATCACTACCCGGAGCAACAGCATCTGCTTCATCGTTCATCTGAACGTAATCCAATTCGGCCGCTACATTCTTGCGCAACCATGAGTTTAAAATTCCGGTTCCGTTGATACATAGTAAGACACCCAGACGGTTGTCAATATTGGTATGATTTACATGTGCAAAAGTATTCACTCGCGATGCCGGATCGTATTTTAACTGATCGCTAACGCCATACACCACCCCCGAAGTTCCTGCTGTGGCAGCCACCTCTCCAGGATTCAATACATTTAAACTTAAAGCATTATTGGGTTGATCGCCCGCCCGATAAGAAATAGCAATACCGGCTTTCAATTCCAGTTCTTTTGCTGTAGCATCACTTAACAAACCCTGTATTTCAAAGGTTTCTTTAATTTCAGGAATGAGATCCTCACTAAATCCATAGTTTGCCAAAAGTTCTTTTGAAACACTCTGCGTTTTAAAATCCCAGAAAATACCTTCAGACAAACCACCTTTAGTCGTTACAATATTGCCTGTTAACTTATATGCAATATAATCACCCGGCAGCATGATTTTATGTACTTTAGCAAAAGTATCCGATTCATTTTCTTTAACCCACTTAAGCTTCGACGCCGTAAAATTACCTGGTGAATTCAGCATATGCGATAAACAATGCTCGTCGCCAATTTCGTCAAAAGCCCTATTTCCATAATCAATGGCACGACTGTCGCACCAAATAATGGCAGGCCTTAAAACATTTCCATCTTTGTCAACTGTTACCAGGCCATGCATCTGATAAGAAATACCAATTGATTTGATGGCTGACTTATCAATGTTTGAAGCAGCCAACACATCCTTCAGGGCTAGCTTTAGGTTATTCCACCACTCCAACGGATCTTGTTCAGCCCATTCGGCGTTCGGACTGGAAATGGCCATTTCTTCTTTCGGATAAAAAGCCGAATTAACTGCTTTACCCGTTTCCACATCAAGCAAAGCCACTTTAACTGATGAGCTACCTATATCGAATCCTAATGAATACATACTTTTCTGTTTGCGTACTGTTCTGTACTGGTATGGTGCAAATGTATAAAAAAAGAATCATCTCTATAATGATTCTCTAAAAAATATTTTCGTTGGAACACAATAATCCATCTCTAAGTCATTGGATGCGAAGGCTGCTGCCTTTTGTCCCATAACTTTAAAATCAGTAGATATAACCGAGATACCTTTATAAATAAACTTCTTCATCGGCGTTTCATTGTACGAAAGAATTCCCACATCGACACCTGGCTCAAGTTTGCGTTCCTTACATTGCTCCAATATATGCCCTAGCATTCGGTCACTCACGCTAAAATACATATCCCCTGCCCTTACACTTAATTCATCTTCATTGCTTAAGCGATAATAATCGTACTTCATTTCGGAGCAATACTGCTCGAAACATTTAGCTGTAACCTCCGGATGATAGGTATAGGTTGGATAAACCATTATTTTTCGTCGGTACTTTTGTATTAGATGATCAGCCTCCTGAAGGGCTTTGTATACCGGCCTATCAAAATCCTGATACAGCTTATTTTTAATCTTATTGATATTGGTGTTCCAGTCAATGATTAAAGTTTTTTCAGGCGGCAACATACTAACCACTTCACTTATTTCCGAATCATCAAAAGGCATAATAATGTACTTGCTATATCGCCCCTTGTTCTCGGTAATTAATTTCTTAAACAGCTCAATATTATAATGATGAAAGTGCACATCGGCTATAATATCTTTACCCAGACTCTTTACAAATTCACCATACAACACCTCCTTGTACGCCTTAAAAGTATCGAGAAAAAGAAAAACCTTACGTCCCTCTTTTGCAATAAAGTAGCCCTTATTAGGCACAGACTCTATAATGCCTTGTTCCTTTAAAATTCCATAGGCCTTAAACACGGTGTCTCTCGACAACTTATAAGTCTGGCAAATGGTATTCACTGAAGGAAGCTGATCACCTTCGTGAAGTTTATTTTCTGCTAAAGCATTAACCACCGTATCGATTAACTGCTGAAATTTTGGAATATCACTATTGGATATAATGCTAAATTTTATCATCCTGATGGAAATATAATTGTTCTGTTCTGGTATGCACAAAAGTATGATTTCTTACTTTAATTATCAAAGTAAGCTTAAATATCACCCTCTTTTTAGGTGTAGAATGGATTCGAGGATAACGGGTAATACCTGGATAATAGATTGATATCCTGTTATTATTTTGCAAATAATCTTCCTGAAAATTGCACTATTTGTATTTAGGCTCGCCATGAGAGCGGTAATATGACGGACTTTTAGATGTGTACTTTTTGAAGATTCGTGAGAAATAAGCTAAACTTTTGAAACCACATTCTTCAAAAATCTTTTTAATGGGCAAATCAGTTGTTAATAGCAGAAACTGCGCTTTTTCTATTCGCTTTTTAATGATAAACTCGTTGGGCGGAATGGAAACAATGGATTTGAAAATTTTGGTGAAGTGATCGTTGGACAAGCAGGCCATCTGAGCCAATGTTTCGATTTTAATGTTTTCTTTCAAATTCGCCTGAATGTATTCCATTATAGGCCGAATATTATATCGCAATTCCACATTTCCCATGGAACTGTTCTCGTCAATAATAAATCGAGAAAGTAATTGTTCCAAAATGCCTCTGGACTCAACCAACAGTGATGGATTCGAATACTTAACGGGTGTATTAAGCCACTCTTTCTTTTGATATACATCCGGATCGGGGTGCGGAAGAGCTAAATTGGGGTTGATCTCAAGCAATCGCTTGAATAGTAGCAAATCCAAATCACTACTCTTCATTTTTCTTTCTGCCCGGTACAGTTTGTACACATTAAGACCATTTATAAGAGCTGTTTCAAAATGAATGTAATAATGCTCCAAATATTGATCGAAATAATATGAACATGGCGTATAACTTGGTATTAAATAAATATAGTTCGGTTCCAACACAATTTTCTCTCCATCAATCATCAACCAGCCATTACCTTCTGTAATGTAATATAACCTTGAAAAAGGACTAATTACATAGGCATATTCCCTTTGACTATCAAACCGCGAAAGTGCAATACTCTTCAGCTTAAAGTTAATTAAATGCGACAACTCTTCTACGCTCATAATTCTGATTGTTTGCCCCTTACACCCATCTTTATTTAGAACCATTTTAAAGATAGCGAAGTACTTTATCGTAAAAGTTCAAATTTAGCCTGAAAAATGACAATTACAAGTGAAGCCTCAAATCTATTTTTGCTAACAAACTATTTAAGTATAAATTATACTTAAAAAAGAATATCGATCGCAGAAATAAAATCAGTATAACAAAAAGTTTTATCAGCATGAATTCAAGTATAATTTTAGGCATAACACTCATTGCCTTAGGAGCCTTTTCTTCAGGTAGTTTCGCCATGCCATTTGATAAAGTAAAAGGTTGGAAATGGGAAACCTTTTGGATGGTTTTCAGTGTGGCAGCCTACGTCATCTTTCCAATTCTATCGTGTTTAATTTTCGCCCCGGAATACCTTCAGGTCTTTAAGAGCATTCCTACAAAAACAATCATCTGGGTATTCTTTTTAGGCTCCGTTTATGGCATCGGAAACTTATCGTTCGGACTCTCACTTCGATATCTGGGCTTATCGCTCGGATATGCACTTGCCCTTGGACTCATGCTGGCAATTGGTACATTAATTCCTCCGCTCATTGATGGTCGCCTGGCTGAGTTATTTACAACTGATGGCGGCAACAAACTTATTTTAGGAATTATTATCGCCATTGTTGGTATAGCTTTGGTTGCCTACACGGGATTTTTAAAAGACAAGCTTAGTGATAAGTCTGAATCAATAACAGAGTTCAATTTTACGAAAGGTGTTTTGGCAGCCATACTTGTAGGTATTACCGGATCAGCTATGTCATTAGGGATTGAACAAGGCACACCAATTTCTGATATGGCAATTAAACAAGGTACCGATCCATTCTTCGCAGTTAATCCGGTGCTTTTAATCTTGCTATCCGGCACATTGGTTACAACCATCCTTTGGTGTGGTTATCAGGGCTTCAAAAATAATTCGCTAAAGGAATATGTTAAGGTTGAGAAACGTTCGATCCTAATCACCAATTACCTATGGTGTACCCTGGCCGGAGGACTATGGTTCATTCAATTCTTTTTATACGGAATGGGGAAAAGCCAAATGGGACGATTATCCTTTATTGCCTGGGGAGTGTTAATGGCCCTAACAATAGCCTTTGCTACTGTGTGGGGATTGATTCGCAAAGAATGGAAAGGCGTAACAACTAAAATATACCTGTTACTGGCAATTTCATTATTAGTGATCATTCTGGCCTCGTTTTTAATCGGGATGAGTGCTTCTTAAATAATTATTAAAATCTAACTACAGATAAATATGACTTCCAGAGAAAGAGTTTTAACAGCTATTCGACATGAGCAACCAGACAGAGTGCCAATTGATTTGGGGGCAACTCCAAGTTCAGGCATTTCTGCCATTGCCTATAGCAACTTAATTAAACACATAGGTAAAGAACATTTACCTGTTCAAATATACGATGTTGTTCAACAGTTGGCACAGCCAGATGATTCTGTATTAAATCAGTTTGGTGTAGATGTAATTGACATCGGTCGTGCCTTCAATACCAGCCCTGCAGATTGGAAACCTACCACACTGGCCAACGGCGATCAAGCCTTGTATCCATCATGGTTCTCACCAATTGCCCGTGACGATCATTCATATGTTACCTTCGACGATGATGGCACCACCCAATTGGCCTATATGCCTAAGGGTGCTACTTTCTTCGATCAGACATATTTCCCATACGAAGCTGGTTATCCTGACAACTACGATACACTGGATGCTGAAATGGGACGCATATTGTGGGCGCGTTATGCCCATAGTCCATGGGATCATGCTACCGATGATGATTTTTGGCAACAACTCAGAGCCAAAGCATTGCATTTGCGTGCAACCACCGACAAAGCTTTAATGATTGTATGCGGTTGTAACTTATTTGAGTGGGGTACATTCTTGCGCCGAATTGATAACTTCTTAATGGATTTAATGATGGATCCTGTAAACGTGGAGAAGCTATTGGATGAGTTATTAAAGCGTCACCTGGCCACTTTAGAAAAAGTTTGCAAGGCTGTTGGCGATGTGGTTGATATCATCCGTTTTGGTGATGACCTGGGAATGACACAAGGACCATTTATGGATCCTGAAGTTTATCGTCAGCTATTTAAGCCGCGTCATAAAATTCTTTGTGACTATGTAAAGGCAAATAGTAAAATGCACACCTTTATTCATTCTTGTGGTTCCATTTCATTACTGATGCCTGACTTAATTGATGCAGGTATTGAAATTTTCAATCCAGTTCAAACCAATGCCGTTAATATGGAACCCGAATTCTTAAAGAAAGAGTTTGGCGATGCTTGTACCTTCTGGGGTGGAGGTGTTGAAACCGTCGGAACACTTAATAACGGATCTACGCAGCAAGTGCGTGAACAAGTATTAGAGCGTCTTGAAATCATGTCGAAAGGTGGAGGTTTTGTGTTTAATACGGTTCACAATATTTTGCCAGATGTTCCACCAGAGAATATTGTGGCCATGTTTGATGCGGTTAATGAATTCAATAACAAATAGGAACTATGAGCTTGCAAGAAAAAGAATATAAAGTAGCTGAATTATCAGGAGAAACAAAGCGCGTGTGCCTGGCACTTGACTTAAAAGATGATCCTGAATTAATGGAGAAATATAAATGGTATCATAAACCAGAGAATAACTGGCAAGAGATTAATGATGGCATTATCGCATCGGGAGTACAAATTATGGATATCTACCTGATCGACAACCATATGTTTATGATTTGTGATGTGGCGTCAGAAGCCGATTTTGATGAAGTATGGAATAAAATGGGTACCTATCCTCGCCAGGGAGAGTGGGCCGAGTTGATGGCAACTTTCCAGCAGGCTTTACCTGGTCGCAAATTAGAGTGGGTCAAAATGGAGCGCGTGTTCACGCTGAATAAGTAACAAGGAAAAACAAACAAGCATGAAAGAGATATTTGAAAAACTAGCAACCTGTATTGAATTTGGTAAAATTAATGAAGCAGCACCATATCCGCCAAACCTTAAGGGAGAACTGGGAGCTGATGAATTAACCCAAGAAGCCCTGGCAAAAGGAGCCACAGCCACACAGATACTTAATGAAGCGCTTATCATTGGCATGGAGAAAATTGGTATAAAGTTTCGTGATGGGAAAGTATTTGTACCACAAGTTTTAATGTCGGCTAAAGCCATGGATACAGCTATGCAGCATATCAAGCCACTTCTTCAGCAGGATGATGTGGAGCAAAAAGGAACTGTGATTATAGGCACTGTTGAAGGTGATTTGCACGATATTGGTAAAAACATTGTAGCCATGATGGTAGAAGGAAATGGCTGGAATGTAGTTGATCTGGGTACCAATGTTAACGCGGGTGCTTTTAAAAAAGCGGTTGAAGAGAATCCTGGCAGCCATGTGGCATTATCTGCCTTGCTAACAACAACCATGGCTAATATGGAAAATATCACCAAAGAGCTGAAGGAACAGAATCCTGAAACCCAGGTATTGATTGGTGGAGCACCGGTAGACGATACATTTTGCGAAAAAATTGGAGCCGACTGTTATTCTCCTGATCCACAAGGAACAATTGATTACTTAAATAAGTGTATAGCCTAGTCTCAAACCATCCGATTAGTCGGGCTTAAAAAATCGAATGATGAATAAAATTACTATGGCCTGTTTGATATTTCTTGGTTGCTTAACAGCATGTAACACAAAAAAATCAAATCAGGAACAGGAGTCTGTGAGAAGCTTAGAGGAGTTAAGGACAGAATTCACAAAATTAAAGTTTGGGATGTTTATCCATTTCAATATGGGAACATACCATGAGAAAGAATGGGTGGCTCCCGGGCAAGATCCTATGTCTTTCAATCCAACAAAACTTGATTTGGAACAATGGGCTGATGCTGCTAAATCGGCCGGAATGAAGTATGCTGTTTTAACAACCAAGCACCACGATGGTTTCTGTTTGTGGGACACGAAAACAACAGACTACGATGTGGCTTCAACCCCTGTTAAAGGCCGCGATATTGTAAAAGAGTATTGCGATGCATTCCGCAGTAAAGGTGTTGAACCACATTTCTATTTTTCCATTTGGGATAGAACTTTGGGTATTGAAGACTCCATCACATCAAAGGACATCGAACTCATTAAGATTCAACTAAAAGAGTTATTAACCAACTATGGTAAGATACCAACTCTCACCTTTGATGGCTGGGGACAGTGTGGTACCGTATGGACGATGGAGGATTACATAGAGATCAGAGACTTTGTTAAAGCACTGCAACCAGAAATAATGATTACCGATCACTATCAGGTTGTAAGGCACGTGAAACATGGTTTTCCATTAGAAGAAGCCTATAAGATTAATGACTTCTTGCATTTTGAAGAGCCATCCGGTAAAAACCCCAAAAAGAAAAAATTTGCTCCTGAAGGTAATAAGTTCGCTGCACACCAGGGGCCAACCATTCAAAGTAAATGGTTCTGGAAAAAAAGGTTCCTTGACGAAGATCCAATGTCGGTTGAAGAGATTGTTGATCAGCGCTTAAATGTGCTGGCCGATCGGAACTGTAACCTCCTATTAAATGTAGCTCCAAATCCAGAAGGTTTGATTGATGACAATGTGGTGCAGCGCCTAAAAGAAGTAGGAGAAGTTTATCTAAACAAAAAATGACTAAGAGAAAGATAGTATGAAGGGATTAGAGTTAATTAAAAAGGCCATGCGTCTTGAGGAAGTGGAGCGTATTCCCTGGGTGCCATTTGTAGGTGCACATGGAGGAGCTTTATTAGGGATGACGGCTACTGAGTTTTTGAAAAGCACCGATAATTTGGTGGCTGGTGTTAACAAGTCCATTGAGCTATATAAACCCGATGGTATACCTGTAGCATTCGATTTACAGATTGAGGCAGAAGCGTTGGGCTGTGAATTGGTTTGGGCCGATGACAATCCACCTGCAGTGGTGAGTCACCCATTAACACAAGGTGTTTCTATTGATGATTTAAAAGTACCATGTGCCTGTAAAGGTCGAATTTCAATGGTAATGGAAGCGACCCGTTTATTGCGCGAGCAACATCCTGATTTGGCATTGTATGGCCTAATTACGGGACCTTTTACATTAGCATTGCATCTATTGGGAACTGATATTTTCATGAAGATGTTTGAGGATCCTGAATATGTTCATAAAGTAATGCGGTTTGCTACCGACGTGGCCAAATTCATGTCGGCTAACTACATTGAATCGGGGGCTGATGTGGTTGCCCTGGTAGATCCTATGACCAGTCAGATAGATCCAATGTCGTTCGAAACATTTGTATCGCCTTATGTAACTGAAATATTCGATTTTGTTAGAGAGAACGATGCATTAAGTTCATTCTTTGTATGTGGTAATGCGCAGCAAAACATTGAGGTGATGTGTCAGTGTAAGCCTGATAATGTGTCGATCGATGAGAATATACCGCTCGACTTTGTTAAAGATATCGCCCTTAAGAACAATGTAAGTTTCGGTGGTAATATGAAACTGACTGTTGTTTTACTAATGGGTAACGAAGACGACTCACTTCGCGATGCTTTATCATGTATGGATATAGGTGGTCGTAAAGGTTTTATCTTAGCACCTGGTTGCGATTTGGCAATGGCAACACCAAAGGAAAACTTGATAGCTGTGGCCGATTTGGTTAACGATGAAATACTTCAAGGAGAGCTGCGTGCTTCTGAGGCTTCAACTTCATCTATTGAAAAGCTTGATTTAGATAATCACTGGGATAAAGACAAGGTAGTAGTCGATATTATCACGCTTGATTCATCGTCGTGTGCACCTTGTCAGTACATGGTTGATGCAGTTAAGCGAGCAGCCGATAAGTTTGGCGATAAGGTGGTTTATAAAGAACATCGCATCAAAGAAAAAGAAGGCGTACAGATGATGGTAACGCTTGGTGTTCAAAATATTCCAACTGTGGTGATGGATGGCAATGTGGAGTTTATTTCGCAGATTCCCCCAATTGCAAAGTTAGAAGAACGAATGGCGCATCACCTAAGCTCCAAATAAATAAAGATTAACAATGGTAGTTTGGAGCTGAGTAAGTTTCGAACTGCCATTTTATTTATAATTATGGTAAGTTTTTATTTGCTCACAGGTTTTTTAGGAAGTGGAAAAACAACCCTCTTAAAACACTTATTGAATGAGTTGGGGGCAGAGAAACGAATTGCTGTTATTCAGAATGAGTTTGCTCCGACAGGTGTTGATGGAAAAGAATTGAAACAAATAAGTGATACATTCAAACTCATAGAAATCAACAATGGTTCGGTATTTTGTGTGTGTCAGTTGAGTAACTTCATCGATACCATCGAAAAGGTAGTAGGCATCTACCAGCCCGAGATGATTTTTCTGGAAACATCGGGATTAGCGGATCCTATTAGCATTTCAGAGTTATTGATGCATCCGTCAATAAAAAACACGATACACCTTGAGAAGATTATTACGGTGGTAGATGCCGTTAATTTTGAAAAGGGATTAAGCATGATGCCACGCGTCCGTCATCAAATTATGGTGGCCGATACAGTGTTAGTCAACAAGTCTGATTTAATGAAGGACTCGTTGGCCAATATTAAGAAGCAGATCAACAAAATATCACCTTTTGCTAGTGTTGAACTTGTTACTTTTTGCAATATTAGCATGCAAAAGCTTCTTGAGCCCATACAGAATGAATCGAACTGTCACCAGTTTAAATCCATTGAGGCTGGCGGCCGTCCAGAAGAGTTACGCGCTTTGGTATTGCGTACAGGAACTAAAATATCACTCAATCAACTAAAAAAAATTGTTGCTCAATTAAAGCAAAAATGTGTTCGCATAAAAGGTTTTGTCAATTTAGATGATGATACTTCTATGATGTTTCATACTGTTTTTAATGAGGATGATTACAAAGAAGTGTCAGACTATAAGGGACAAACAGAGGTGATTGCTTTTTCATCGAGTTTAAGTTTATCAGAGCTTCGAAAAATGTTTAAAATCCAGAAATAATGAATATAAATAAGTTTTCATATTCGTTTGATGAGTTAGAAATATCTCCCAAAGAGGTGTATCGAACCATGAAAATGGAAGATGAGCCTCCGGAACCAATTCCTGAATTGTTGCAACAGATATGGGAACAACTACCACAGATTACTGCCATTAATGGTGGTTATCGAATAATCGAAAATCCAATTTTTAATCGTAGTAACTTTTCTGTTACGGTCGATCAACAACAGTTTTTCCTTGGTAAAACTGTATTTCTAATGCTGCAAAAGGCATCTGCCGTGGCATTGTTTGCCTGTAGTGCCGGCGAAGGCATCAGTCAATTGTCAAAACAATTGATGGATGCCGGCGATTTAATGGAAGGTTACATTGCCGACACTGCCGGCAGCGTAATTGTTGAAAGAGCCATGGACCGGGTACAGGAACAGCTAAAAACCGATATGGCTCGCCACGGTACGCAGATTAGCAATCGTTACAGTCCTGGTTATTGCGATTGGAATGTTCAGGAGCAGCACCAACTCTTTAGTTTCTTACCCAGTAACTTTTGTGGCATCAGCCTAACTGAATCGGCACTTATGGAGCCCGTCAAGTCAGTAAGTGGCATGATAGGCATCGGCGAAAAAATTAAATACAATGACTACACTTGCGAGATTTGCACCAGTGTTAACTGTCATATGCGTAAGGTATAGGTATCGTAGCCTTCTGTTTTTATAAATTCTATGGATTACCCCTTGGTAAAAAGGGAGCTGTGAATAAAAAAACCGATCAGTATTGGGAGTTTTATGATCTTAAAACTGATCCTGAAGAAATGTTTAACGAATACAGGAACCCAAAATACGCTAAAGTAATTCAGCAATTAAAAACGGAACTTCAGAACTTAAAAGTACAATACAAGGATACTGATGAGGTATATCCTGAGTTAAAAGAGTTAAGCGGCGCCCTATGATTGATTATTAATAGCGAATTATTATACGAACACTAACAACCTGAATATCTTTAAATATTAACTGGCACTATAACACCAAAAGCTATCAGCAGTTTGCCGATAGCTTTAATTGTACCAGATAGGACCTGATCTGATATATTGAACTGTTAGTTAGATCGTTTCTAAAGCATTAAAAGCTGCCAATTATTTTGGCAGCTTTCCTCTTTTATTGCTAAAAATCTCACTATTAGTATCCAGGGTTCTGACCTAGTTTTGGATTAATTTCTCGTTCACTTGCCGGAATTGGAAAGATATAGTTTTCCTTAGTGATCGGATAATTAATGTGCTCTTTATCTTGGTTGTATTCCTCAACTAACTCTTTTCTAACGAGGTCGTGCCAACGCTTTTGCTCAGCTGTAAACTCCCAGCCTTTTTCATCAAATACCAACTTATCAAATTGCTCCTCATTTAAGCCTGTTAAAGCATCATCAGCAACACCTGCATTAGCTCTTTTACGAATTTCATTGATTGCCTGGTAACACGCTGCATCAGGCCCCTTATTTGCTCTATTCTGAGCTTCAGCGAAGATTAGCAGAACTTCAGCATAGCGATAAACAGGGAATAAATGATCACCGTTAATTTTACGCATATCGCTTTTGTTACGCTCCCAATATTTCTCAATACATGGCAGTCCAAGCTGGCTGTCTTTCCAATTTACCATACCATATTTGAAATCAGTATAAAAAATAATGTCCTTACGTGCATTATCGGGGCAATTTTCAAAAAATTTAACTTCAGCTAAATAATCATGCCATCCTCTATCTTCTGGTGGAGCAAATGAAATACCGAATTTCGAAGGATAACCTGCACTATTTGAAGCCTGGAAGTTCCAGATATGCTCTTTATTGTTTTTTGTGGCAATGGTAAACAAATCCTTATAATCTGCCATTAAATCATATTGATTTAAAGCCATCACCTCTTTTGCTTTTTGAGAGGCCAAAGTGTATTTATCCGATTGTTTTAAAGGCCATCCTGCCATGGTAAGATAAACATCGGCCAGCATTGTTTTAACGGCCCCAAGTGTCACAAAACCGGGTTCTCCCAACCATTCTTTTTTATTGGCTAAAGCAATTTCAGCAAACTTAAGGTCGCTTACAATTAGCTCATAAACGTCCTCAACCTCTGAACGCTCCATATTCAGGCCTCCATCTTCAACCGGGCCATCCATTAAAGGCAATTTACCCCAAAACCGAACTGCATTAAAATAACTATAGGCTCTTAAAAAGTAAGCCTGAGCTGCATATTCATCGCGGCGTACCTGATCCATTGAAATTTTCTCATAGTTGGCAATAACAAGGTTGCTACAAGCAATTACTTTAAAAAATGTTTTCCAACTATTATAGTTATCAATATTACTGGTTGAGATATTGAAATCATCAAATTCAAGTAAACGCTGTTTGTTAAATCCACGGGCGGAAGTCATATCATCGGCCCCCATGTGCAAGGCCCATGATCGAACACTTAAACCATTCCAGTTGCCCATTAGTGGCTGAAAACATCCAATTGTAGCAGCACGCAAGTCGCCCTCCGACTTAAAAAATGACTCCTGTGTAAGTACTGATTTGGGTTCCTCAATTAAATCTTCACACCCCCATACAGAGATGAAAACTGTAAGAATTAAAATATATTTTATAAGTTTCATTTTTTCTCTTTTTAGAATTTAACATCTAAACCAATGGTATAAATCTTAGCTGAAGGATATGGACTGGCATCATAACCAATCTTAATATCTGAACTACCCGTTGATGATAATTCAGGATCAAAACCACTATAGTCGGTGCTAGTCCATAAGTTTTGACCCGATACATATAACCTAAGTGCTGATAAGCCTGCTTTCTCTATTAATCCTTTATTAAATGTATATCCTAATGTTACATTTCGTAAACGCATAAAGGAACCATCTTCGACAAAGCGACTATTGGCTGTCGTATTAAGATCTGTTTCCGTATTAGAGAAGCCAGGAACATTGGTATTCTGATTATCTTCACGATAGTAGTCCAAATTTTCAGGCACGCGCAAATCCTTAGTTAACCAATACCTACGTGCATTTAAAATATCGTTCCCCTGAACACCAACAATCTCAGCTGACAGGTCGATGCCTTTATAACTAAAGTAGTTTGTTATACCAAAAGTAAATTTAGGTAAACCATTACCGATAATCACTTTATCGTCTTCATTAATTGTTCCGTTTTCGTCTAAATCAAAATATTTAGAATCTCCAGGCACGTTGCCATAAACTGCAGCCTCTTCGGCTTCATTAGCTTGCCAAACACCTAAAAACTTATAGCCATACATGGCTCCCAATGCTTCACCTTCTTTAAGAATATATTCTCCCTTAATTGTTTGTCCGCCATTACCAAAGTCAAGAATCTTCGTTGTATTACTGGCATAGTTCATGGAGAAATCCCACTTAAACTTGTTAACAAATGGTGATGCATTTAACACTAATTCAATACCCTTATTTTCTACTTCTCCAATATTTCGAATCATTGAAGAGAAGCCCGTATACTCAGGTAGTGGATCATATAACAATAAATCAGTTGTGTTTTTCTTATAAACATCCACGATCAATGAAATACGATTATCCATAAAACCTAAATCAACGCCATAGTTCATTTGGGAAGTTTTTTCCCAGCTTAAATCCTTATTAGCCGGAGAGCCAGGACCAACACCTGATGATAAATTAGTTCCATCAATCGGATATGGCATGCCTGTATTTAAGCGATTTAAAGAGGCATATGCACCGGTTGCCTGACTTCCGGTAACACCATAAGAAGTTCTTAACTTGAAATTAGAGAATACATTTAAATCTTTAATAAAACTTTCTTCTGATAAACGCCAGGCCACAGATGCAGATGGGAAATAGGCCCATTTGTTATCTTTACCAAACTTTGACGAACCATCGGCACGAAAACTAACTGTAAGCAAGTATTTATCTTTCAAGCCATAATTCACACGTCCCAAAAACGATTGCATGTTGTAGTCGCTAAAACTAGACTCTGTTTTTTGCCGGTTTTCACCTAAGCCCATATTATAAAAGCCTAAATGCTCTGTCGGAAATCCTTTCACCAAAGCACTATTGGTTTTATACTCACCATGCTGCTGTTCGAATACTAAAGTGGCATTTACCTTATGTATATTATTAATTGTTTTTAAATAACTTAATGTATTGGTATTTTGCCAGCTTTCATTTGTATTCGCGTTATAATTCGCTGAATTGGTTCCTGAATGGAAGCCATTTAATGTTTGTAAGGTATTAAACTGATTACCTTCTCCTTTAATAACTTTAGCACCAACACTTGTTTTAAAACTCAGTTCCTTAGTAATTTTAAACTGGGCATAAGCATTTATTAATCCGGTATATGTTGTTGCCAAACGACGTGGTTCGAAAACAGAAGCTACGGGGTTATAAGCACCAACAACAGGTACTGGCGTATCTAAATTGTAAGAGCCATCCTCATTATATACCGATCCGGTATTTGGATAGCGCAGGGCATTATCAACGGGTCCTCCCCAATAACCATTAGATCCTATACCCTGATGTTTAGCCTTATTCCCTTGTACGTTTAAACCAATAGTTAACCAATCTTTCACATCTGCATCCACATTGGAAACAATGCTTAGGCGATCAAACTCATTTCTTTTGATCAAACCATTTTGCTGCATTAAAGTCGTACTCAAATAATAACGAACTTTTTCGCTACCACCTCTTACTGAAAGCTGCGAGTTGTGCTGCAAGGCATTTTTACGATATATCTCATCTTCCCAGTCAACGCCACCATTAATGCGTAACTCATCTACTTCTTCCTGCGTGAAAATTGGCTGCTGTTCAAAGATAGCTGCACGTTCATTTAAAAGATTAGCGTACTCATGCGCTTTTAAGATCGGTATTGAGTTTCCTAATTTATGATTGGAAATATAAGAGTTAAAGCTTACCTCAGCCATTCCCTCTTTACCTTTTTTAGTAGATACCAAAATAACTCCATTGGCACCACGCGATCCATAAATTGCGGTTGCCGAAGCATCTTTTAATACTTCAATGGATTCGATATCTGCCGGGTTGATATTATTTAAATTACCTCCTAAAAATCCATCAATCACCACCAATGGGTCATTACCTCCATTAATGGAGTTGGCTCCACGAATTCGAATTTTAACATTTCCACCAGGAGCACCCGTGGTGGTTGTAACTGATACACCAGCCACTTTACCCTGCAATGCCTGATCAACCCGCGATAAAGGTGTACTCATCATTTCTTTGGAACCAACTGATGCTACAGATCCGGTTAAGTCACTCTTTTTCATGGTACCGTATCCAACCACCACAACCTCATCCAAATCAGTCATCTCTTCCGATAAAGTAACATCTATTAAACTACGGCCTGAAATCATAACCTCCTGGTCTTCGAAACCAATAAATGAGAATATAACAGTCGCATCCGAAGAAGTCACTTCAATCGAATAATTTCCATCAACACCAGTAATAACACCATTTTGAGGATTGCTTTTTTCATAAACATTAACACCTGGCAGAGGCTCTCCATTTTTATCGGTAACAATTCCCCTTACAGGCATAGTTGACTGCCTGGTTGTTTCCCCACCATATTGATTAATTAAACTTTGCTTATCATTACTGCTTGCATAAACACTGCCGGTAGTAATTGTGATCAGAAGCAAAGCTAGCTTCATTACTTTCAATAATTTATACCCCTCGGAAAATCTGTACTTCCTGAGGAAATAATTAGTTTTTTTCATAATTTTGTTATGTTACTATTAGTAATAATCCTGACAGCTGGTAATTGCAGGATTGATTTTTAGTTTTCAGGGAAGTGATTGATCATTTCCCTTTTGTCTCTTCATTGTTAACCTATTCCTATTTTCCTTTTATCGTTCTTAAAATTGTACCAGAACGAAATCATTTAATTGATGGTTCAAAATTAAAATCAAGTGGATTTCTCAATACCCAAAATCATGTCAAAAACACCCAAATAAATACCATTTTCTTATAACACGATTTTCACCCTACCCTACATCAACCTCTATTACTGAATATTACACAGCTCTCACCACATATCATTTGATGAAATTCCGAAGATACATGATTAAAGAAATCCATGCTAAGATTGATACTTCACATGTCAACTATTTTCTGAGCAATTGAATACTTTCTCCTTCATTAAGTATGAAAATAAGTTTATCACCTTCCTGCTTATATTCCTTGTTGCATGAAAAAGGATTTTTGGAGAATGGATTTTCAAGGATCAGTTTACCACCTTTATCAGATTTTATTGTCAATTGATCAACATCGCCATCTTTCATGTTGGCCGAAACGAGAAATGCCCCATAGGTTCGTAGGTGGTCAAAAGAAACATCTTGCCAAGTATCAGGAATTGCCGGAAACAATTTAACAACACCAGTATGACTTTGAATTAGCATTTCCTGTATGGCCGAAGCAAATGCAAAGTTACCTTCTAAAGTAAATGGGCGATAATGAAACTTGGAATGCCCCGCTTTACATTGATCACCGTTGACATGGAATGAATTTTTAAGACAGAAACATTCAGCAAATATTCGAAGTGCCTCAGCAGCTTTTTCGCCATTAAATGCACGCGCATATAGGTTAGCTTGCCAGCTAAAAGAGTACCCTACCCAAAAATCAGATCCTTGCTTTGCTAAATTCGTTAATGAATTATTTATTGTTTTTATACTCTCCTCACCATCTGAAAAGTCGATTATACCAAGCGGGTGGATTCCTAATAAATGTGAGAAATGACGGTGCGAAACATTACATGGAAAACCGGGTGCAAAATTTAAACCCAGTGTTTCATCAACAGACAATTCAGGCCATTCGGCAAGAATCTGACGCCATTTAATCGCTTCTTCTGTCAGTCCTAATTCGTTGGCCAGCTCAGCACTTTTTTCGTAGGTCCATCGAATTAAAGACAAGTCAAAATTAGTCGTCTCTTCAAACCAGGCTTTACGTTTATTGTCAAATATCTCAGGACTCGAACTAATTTTTAATTTGCGTTGGCCATCTTCTTTTACTGACATATCATCCAGGTAAATAGCCACTTCTTTTAACCAGGGATAAGCCCGCTCTTTTAAGAAACGTCGATCCTGAGTATATTGCCAATGCAGGTAAAAATGGTGTCCCAACCAAGCGCTTACTGTCTGGCCAAATGAATACTGGCACCACCCTCCCATGGGCTCTCCTTCCAAAGTAGTTACACCCGGAACATTTAGCCCCTTGGCGTTAAAGAAGTTTTTGGTATATGCTTTAAAATTATCGCGGTACTTCCACAACCAGTTAACAAATCCTTCTTCCAATTCCAGGTAATTTCCAGTATACGATGGCCAATAGCTTAATTGTGTATTTAAGTCGTGGTGAAAATCACCTTTCCAAGGCGGTAACTTGCCGTTATCAGCTGTCCATACTGCCTGCAATGAGATTGGTGGTGCATCTGCACGGGCTATCGCTCCAAACTTATACATCTCCATATAATATTGCTTTTGAAGAAGGCTATCGGGAATATTAATACTTGATTTTGACCAATAATGCTTCCACCATGCCAAATGTTTTACAAGTGATGTCTCCATTCCTTGCTTCATTTGTTGAGCAACAACTTCATTGGCTTCAGGACTTTTCTCCCAACCTTTATTCGATGACGAAATAGACCAACATCCTATTAACTCTCCTTCTGCCTGCTTCCATTGCGTATTAATCTGGTAACTAAAATTCTTCCAGCCATTTTGATTATAGCTTATTGAATTGCCATTCCGGATCACTTCTCCCTGACAATAACCCAACTGATTCAGGTCTATTTTTGAATGTCCATATTCATCATCCGCCGAATTAGTTTGATAATTTGGTGCTTTAATATCCAGGTCAATCTCCTGTGAAAGGTTTTCAAACTTGTACCAGCCAATGGCGTCTTCTGCATTTACAAATGTTGTAAGTTGCACACCATTTGTCCATTTAACTATGCAAATGGCTTTTACGATATCCAATTCTACAGATTCAACTTTTCCGAGTTTATCGATATCAAACTCGATGGCTCCAGCTGGTATCTTCGTTGGTGCCGGGTAATTGGTGTAAGGCTTATCAAAAGCATCTTGAACTTTCTCGTATTTATCCTCTTTCCAATGTTGGTAAACATCATCAAATTTCCATTCTTCAAAATCAACATATTCCATCGGACGCAAATCCCAAAGATCAACACGATCTAATGAGAAACGAAGTTTTCCATCTTTTTGCCATACTAACTGGCCTACAATACCATTCCCCAATGGCATAGCCTCGTCCCAACCAGTGGCTAATTCATTAAATTTTAGGTTGGTTCCCTTAAATGTATTGTCATCTTTAGAATCCTGTATACAGGAAAACAAAAAGGTAACACAAAAGGCAAGCACTAACTGTTTCATATTAAGATTATCTTCTTGATTTAAGATTTATTTACTAACTATATAGAACTTATCTACTCCCATTTATAATCCTTTGGTAGGTCACTCTTTAAAGCCGGACAATAGTCAATTCCAAGTGAATCCATTAATGGGTATTTAGATTTTACCTTGTCATAGAACTCATCAAATGCTACAAGTGGTTTCGTACACCACATCTGTTCACTCAAGGCAAATATCCTTGGAAATACTCGTTGATCAATCATGTTCTCTTTAACTCCCCTGTTGGTCCATAAACAAGCACCCATGCCTAATATCAATTGATCCGGGTTTTCAATATGGCTTGGATTCTCTTCGTAAGCCTCTTTCAAATCAAATGTTTTCTTTTGAGAATACATCTTCCATGGCGACAATGGGTAATTAAGGTAAGTTTTATGACTGGTATTACATATAACCTGATGCCCATTTTTGATAGCATTACGCAATGCTAAATCCTTTTTACCTAACCAATTCCACCAATGTACTATTACATTATCAGGTAATTTGGTAGATCCCTCCTGATAAATAACGTCTCCCCACAAAATTACTTTCTTACCCTTTGTTTTGACATACTCAGCTAATCGAGCAGAAAAATAAAGTTGCAGGTCATGTGAATCATCCAAATTTTCTGACTTGATCCTAGCCTGACAATCTGAACAAGTGTTCCAGTATTTTTTAGGTGCTTCATCGCCACCTAAATGAATGTATTCTGATGGAAATAACTCACACACTTCATCGATAATATCCTGAATAAACAGGTAAGTTGATTCGCGACCACCACAGAACAGTTTATCGGTATAAACAAAGACATCCTTAATTTCTGGTGCTTCTTTTAAACAACTATGTTCAGGATAAGCATTAAGCGCAGCATCGGAATGACCGGGCACATCAATCTCTGGTACTACTGTAATGTGAAGTTTTTTAGCATATGAAACTATTTCCTTGATCTCCTCCTGCGTGTAGTAGCCTTGTTGTTCAGCCTTTTTTGCGACTTTTGAACCAACCTCGGTGAGTTTAGGGTATTTCTTAATTTCGATTCTCCAACCTTCTCCTTCTGTCAGATGCCAATGAAACACATTCATTTTAAGCATGGCCATATAATCCAGGTAACGCTTAATAAAATCAACCGACTGGAATTGACGTCCTGAATCGAGCATAAAACTCCTCCAGGCGTATTTAGGTTGATCCTTTAACTCTAAGCCATTTAGTTTAAATCCGGCCAACTTATATGCTTTACCACTTTGCACCTCAACAGGTAAAAGTTGTAAAAAACTTTGAATGCCATAAAATAACCCAGCTTGTTTATTGGCAATTATTTTAATCTGTTGGCTATTAATCGACAATCGGTAACCTTCATCTCCCAATTCTTTATCTTCGATCAGACACAAGGCTATTTTTGCTGCCTGCTTGTTCTTAGAGGGCTTAAATTTGATGTAATCCTTTAAACGCTTTTCTAAATAATCAAATGTTGCTTGCGATTCATCCGAGAATGCAACTAACATTGTTTTAGACAATTTGAATCTGCTATTGGTATTATTTTGCTCTAAAGGTGTGGGTAAAATAGATTGAGATGACACCATATGGCAGCTCAAAATCAATAAAGTACTTATTAGAATATATCTCATCGGTATTTGATTTTAATTCAAGAACAAAGTCTATTTCTTAATTCTTCATTACTTCTTTGTTTTTTTAATGTCTTCTACATAATTGCGCTGCATATCATTTGCTATACCACTGTCTTTCAATTCGGGTTTTGGCAATTCTGACTTCCACTTTTTGAAGTGCTTATCCAGCTTTTTTAAGGCCTTCTTGTTTTGCTGACTCACATCGCTTGTTTCACCCACGTCTTCTTTCAGGTCGAATAAATAATTCTCTTTGCCTCCGATCTTAACCAGCTTGAAGTTACCCGCTCTTGCAGCTTCCTGATAATCGCCTTGCGTCCAGTAAAGCACTTTGTGTGGTTCTGCCTTATTTTCACCCTTTAGATATGGAATCAGATTCTTTGAGTCAATCTGACGATCAGCCGGGTTATCAAGGCCTGCCAAGGCTGTGGCTGTTGCGAAGATATCAAAGCTCATCACCAGGTTAGAGTATATTCCCGGCTTTAGCTGTCCTTTCCAATTGGCTATAAAAGGTACATGGACACCGCCTTCCAATACGGTTCCTTTGCAACCATTAAAGGGCTTATTGTCCGGCCAGGAGAAGGGAGCGCCGCCATTATCGCTCATAAAAAGTACCAAAGTGTTTTCATCAAGATTTAATTCTTTTAGTTTACTCATTAATTGGCCAACACCATCATCTAAAGCCGATATCATAGCAGCATAGGTTCGTCGTTTCTTATCCTTGATGTGACTCATCCGCCTTAAGTACTTCTCTGGTGCCTGCAAGGGTGTATGTGGGGCATTGTAGGACATAAACAGGAAAAATGGATGATCCTGGTTGCGCTCCATAAAATCCATCCCAAAGCGGGTCAGATCTTCTGTCAGGTAACCTTCAAAATCTTTGCGTTCACCATTGTGCTCGATTAATGCATCATAGGCGTGATCATTTTTCTGCTTGGGATCGCAAGAAAAGAAATCGTGCCCGCCGGCCGTAAAACCATAAAACTCGTCGAAGCCTTTTGTTAATGGATGCTGGTGCTGATGTACACCCAAATGCCACTTACCAACCAAGGCACTTGTGTAAGCTGCCTGTTTCAGAACTTTGGGCAGAATAATCTCATCTGTTGGCAAGCCATGATCGGGCAATTGCTTGCTGGGGTTATTCTGAAATCCGAAGCGATGCTGGTAGCGTCCGGTCATGATGCCGGCCCGGGTGGGTGCACAAAAGGAGTGCGAAGCATAGCCATTGGTACAAACAATGCCGGTGGAGGCCAAACGATCAATGTGGGGTGTTTTAATATCCTTGCTACCGGTATACCCCAAATCGCCATATCCCAGGTCGTCGGCCAAGATCAGAATCACATTGGCTGGTGCTTTGGCTTTTGATTGACTTTTAACCTCCAATGCACCGATGGCCAAAACACATAACAAAGCTGATAAAAACCTAACGCTTGTTTCTTTAACTACTTTCTTCATTCTTTATAATCTGGATTTGATTTGTTCCAACTCTTTCTTCATCCTGGCCAGCACATCTGGGTATTGCTCAATAACATTTCTTGTTTCCGAAGGATCGTCCTTTAAATTGAACAACATGGCTTCTTCCGGCTTTCCTTCTTTGTCTTTTCCATAGTAAGTGCCTCCCTGCTCCAGGTATTTCCAATGCCCCAGGCGAATACCTGCCGGCTTGGTGTCTCTGTGATAAACATAGGCATTGTTTAAGCTTGTGTTGGTCGGATTCTCTAGATGCGCTGCAATGTTGTGGCCATCCAATGTCAGGTGGTCAGTTTTAATACCTGCATAGGAGGTAATGGTAGGCAACCAATCATAGGCTGATACTGCCTGATGACTCACCACCCCTTTGGGCAGCTTACCTGGCCAACGAACAATACATGGTACCCTTACTCCGCCTTCATAGATGGTTCCTTTTCCATCACGTAAGGGCAAGGCGCTTCCGCCCAGTTCGCCAAATTTCAACCATGGTCCGTTATCCGATGAAAAGATGACAATTGTATTTTCATCCAAACCCGCTTCTTTCAAATATGCCAGCAAACGCCCCACATTGGCATCAATTTCCTCAAGCACATCGCCGTACAATCCCCGCTCACTGGTTCCTTTGAATTTATCGGATGGATAAAGCGGTACATGAGGCATGGCCGGTGTGATGTACACAAAGAAGGGATAGTCTTGTGCCTTTTTAATAAAATTGATGGCCCGATCAAAATATCGCTCGGTTAATGTGCTTTGCTCACATGGATACTCCACAATTTTTTCGCCCTCGAACAATGGTACCTTTCCACTTAGGCCTTTTCGTTTAAAGTTCTTGAAACCGCTTGTAACAAGCACTGTATCCTGGTCGTTCCTGGCCATTTGCAATGTATAGCCATTGGTAAACTCAACATTATCGGCAAACTGCTGGTTGGGTGCGATGTACATATCATTGCTGTAAGGTATACCCAAATACTCATCAAAACCCTGATCCATGGGAAGCATACCAGGCGTATCGCCCACATGCCATTTGCCATAACAGGCCGTTTTATAATTGGCCGTCTTTAAAAGTTCGGGTAAGAGAACTTCTTCTGGGTTCAAGCCTCCCTTTTCGGGAAAGATAGCGCCGCCGATACCATGACGCGATGGATAACGTCCGCTTAGTAAGGAGGCTCTTGAGGCACTGCAAACGGAGCTGGCCACATAAAAATCAGTGAAACGAATCCCTTCACTGGCCATCTGGTCGATGTTTGGTGTCTTAATTTGTGGTGACCCATAACAACCTAAGTCCTGGTAACCCTGGTCATCGGTGAAAATGATAATAACATTGGGATGTTTACTTTCTATATCCTTATGATTTGTACGGCAAGAAAATAAACTCAACAGCAATAAACTAACAAGTGAAGTCTTTAAACAAACTATTTTCATATTGATAATTCCATCATTAAGAGCTCCATACTCTTAATCCTTATTTAAAAACAAGAGACTACTTACCTGACTCATAGCCTCTTATTTAATCCTACTCATTACTGTTCAATACATAACCTAAACAGTAATATTATACAGGTAGATTGTAAAACCTTAAAAATGAATTTTCCGGAATGAATCGACCTCCATTATTATTTGTTACAACCTAATTATAAGCTATTTAATTACGGTCATTTTCAATGTTTCCTTCCCCATCTTTGAAGTCAATACACAAAAATATACGCCGGCCGAAGCTTTCTGTCCGGAACTGAATGTCCCATTCCAGATAAATTCATGTTTACCAGCTACATAATATCCATCAGCAACCTTCGCCACTCTTCTACCTGCCTGATCGTATATGTTTAATTTAATATCTGTAGCATTTTGCAGATTCAAAGGTATAACCGTTTCTGCTGAGAAAGGATTAGGATAATTTCGACCTAAAATTGCTCCATCTGACTTAATATCGTTAACAGCTGTAGCTGTTGGATCGTTTAATAGAAAAAGACCTCCATTTTTAGGTAAGTTAATTCCCGTCGTCTTTATATCGTAGGTATTTCCATCGGCCAAATTCTTAAAACTACTTGCCGAATTAGCAGGCAGACTAACTGTTACATTCTTTTCAACACCATTGTTATCAAAAATAATAACAAGCTCCTTTCCATCAACACTTTTTATATAACGGTATAAATAGCCACTTCTTCGATATTGCAAATCGATATCCTTTGCCCCCACAATCATATCAGAAAACTGATCAATTTCTGATATGACTTTTTTGTGAGAATTCTTTGTTTCTTCATAATGAAAAGCGGTATAGAAGCCCCAGCGCTTGTTAACTCGATAACCTTCATCAAATAACCACCAATAAATGCAGTTCCCCTTATTGTAAAAAGCACAAGCTACTTGACCTCTAATTTTGGCTTCTGAATCAGGAAAATTATTCGATTTAACAAAGGGCATATAATAGCGATCTTTTTTTCCAAAAGGATTGGTGATCACATTACTTTGATTTAAATCTTCAGCACGGTTTTGTAACTCTGTATACCTCGCACTGCCCTGACTAACGCCTTTATACCATTGAGCCGGACTTGGAAATGTAACAGGGTCTGAAACATTATCACCAAATTTTGATGCATGGGTATTAACAATAGGCAGCCAATTCACACCAAGATTATCAACAGTTGGGATATACCCCCCTCCCTGACCGTCATCTAATGCGGCTTGCATCTCACTTGGAACACCCTGATATACCTGTCGCATATCTACATCGGTTGTATATTGATAATTACCGATCTGCCAATTGGATGTAAAAACAGGATGATTCTGATCAAGGCTTTTTATGGTACCATACGAAACTTCCAGATCATCAGGAGAAAGACCATACAATGATGGCTCATCGAATAAATACCAAGCATACAGAGCATTGTGATTTTTTAATGCATTCACCATCTCTGTCACATAAGCCACATCTTTATTTATTACCTTAGTTGAACTTAATTGAAATAGTACATACATGCCATTTTGCTCTGCTAAATTTAGGAAATTAGTTGCAGCGGTTACATCCATGTTTTTTGTGCCATAACTCATAACCACATTCACACCTAAATCCTTCATTTTGGAAAGATTAGGATTTGCACTGCAGTACATTCCTTTTACAAAAAACGGTTGACCATTTAAGGTTGATTCATTACCAGTATAGGTAACTACCGTTTGGGCATTTAGCAATTGAAATGCCAGTGCCATTAATAGTAATAATTTTCTCATTTCAGATTTTTTAAAATAAAATTAGATTAACGGATTTAATTGTGTTTACCGATGATTCCTTGTTTCAATAACCCTGGAATACTCAGTTTGTAGTTGCTTTAATAATCTGGGATATAATGAAGCCAGATTTTCTAGTTGTTGCTCATCCTCCTGCAGGTTATACAATTGATAACCGGGATTAAAACCCGTTTCGTGAGTAACTTTTCCTGGAACAATGGCAGGTCCTGAATATGGTGGAATCATTAACCACTTTCCCCGACGAAAAGCTGTTCGATGATACAAACCTTCAATAATCAGATTTTCTCTCCCTTTTTGTGTCTTACCCATCAAGGCATCAAGTATATCTTCACTATCACATTGAGGAACCGCCTGTTTTGTTAATTTAGCCAGTGATGCCATTAAATCAACCTGACATACTAATGCATCAGAAATACCGGGTTTTACATGCCCCTCCCACTTTACGATGAAAGGCACACGTGTACCAGCCTCGTATAAACTATATTTTCCTCCGCGCAAATGTCCCATTGGCGTATGGTCTCCTTTTAACGCTTCGGCCTGATCAACATAGCCATCATCCATAATGGGACCATTATCACTGGTAAATACCACTATCGTATTCTCGCTAAGACCTTCCTTTTCGAGTGCTTTCATCAACTCACCAATGCACCAATCTGCTTCGGCAATGGCATCACCTCTAGGCCCCATTCCTGTTGCTCCAACAAATCGACTATGGGGTATACGCGGAACATGTGGCTGATGTAAAGCATAATACAAAAAGAAAGGCTTCTTAGTATTGTTTTTAATAAATTCAATTGATTGTTCCAAAAAGATATCAGCCATATCTTCATCAACCCATTGGGCAGATTTACCCCCCTTTTGAAATCCAATTCTTGAAACCCCGTTATTAATACTTCCATCATGTCCTTCACTGTACATCATCCTTAACTTTTCAGGATTGGCAGCACCGGTTGGTTCATTAGGAAAATTCTTTTTATAACTGACAAATAATGGATCATCTTTTGAGAGATTACATACATGGCCATCTTCAACGTAAACATTCGGCACACGATCATTTGTTGCAGCCATTATGTATGAATAATCAAACCCAACCGCATTAGGATTTAGGTTGATGTAATTATTCCAGTCGACATTTCCATTTCCCAGGCCTAAATGCCATTTACCAACAACCCCGGTGGTGTAACCGGCCGATTTAAGTAATTTAGGCAGGGTAACACCAGAAGTATCAATTAGCAAAGGGGCATCTCCCGGCAAAATTTTAGCACTATTGTTACGCCACGGATAGTCTCCGGTTAGCAATGAATAACGACTTGGTGTACATGTTGCGGCCGTAGCATATCCATTGGTAAATAACAATCCACTTTTGGCAAGTTTATCAATACCGGGTGTATTTAGTGTACCCTGATTATAAGCACTAACATCGCCATAGCCCAAATCATCAGCCATGATAATGATGATGTTAGGCTTTGAATCATCCCCGTCTCCTTTACAGGAGAAACAGAACAGCATCACGAGTAAGCTCAGTAAAACATTAACTAAATTCTTCTTAAAATTCATCACTTATTATTATTGCTCAATACCTATAAAAACTACAGATCATTGGTTTAAAACTTCGCAATTTGTATAATGACATTACCTGAGTAATTATAACCAATTGATTCGTTCAGTATTATTTGCCTGTGCAGATTACTGACAATTATTCAAAAATTTGAGTCATAGCCATCTGCACAAGGCTCTTATCATTTATTATTCAACTCGAATCTTTTTTCTAAGCCTGATATTATCTGAACTGTTCCCGATCATTAATTCAAACTCACCGGCTTCAACTACTTTATTCATATCAAGATCGATTAAGGCTAAATCTTTAACGGCCAGATTAAAAGTCACTACCTTTTCTTCTCCTTTTGCCAACATTATTTTTTTGAAGCCTTTGAGCTCTTTAACAGGTGTTGTAACGCTACTCACTAAATCATTAACGTATAATTGTACGACTTCTTTTCCGGTGCGATCGCCAACGTTTTTCACCCTTAATTCTACCTGAATAATATCCGATTCTGAATAAACACTCTTATTGATTTTCAAATTGCTTAATTCGAATTGGGTATAACTTAAACCAAAGCCAAATGGAAAGAGGGGTTTTGGTGTTGAGAAAACATAATCGCGACCGGGGTTTTCAGGAGTACCTGGTTTATGATAATAACCATGTCCGGAAGGTTTGTAATTGTAGTTAGAACAATTATGTCCGGCACTTTGAGGGAAAGATACACTTAGTTTACCCGATGGATTAACTTCGCCCCGTATTATCCGGGCAATCGCTTCACCTCCCTGCTCACCCGGATACCAGGCTTCAATTATCGCATTTACATTCTCTTTCATCCAGGGTATACTGTAACCACGGCCGTTGATCATCACAACGATAACTGGCTTACCGGTTTTGTGAATTTCTTTTACTAAGTCCAACTGCACACCTGGTAAGCCTAATGAAGCCCGATCAAAACCCTCACCACAAGTATTGATATCGTTGGTTCCTCCGCCCCAGCCAATGCCTGATAAAGTCGCTGAAGTGCCACCCACAACCACAATGGCTACATCGCTCTTACTGGCATTATTCACTGCTTCCCGAAAGCCAGACTTATCGAGATTTGTTAGGTCACATCCTTTGCTGTATATTACCCGATCTTTATTAAAATGATTATACAAACCTTCCAGAACCGTTACTCCATCTTCGTTTCGCTTTGAATAACTGTAATCACCAAATTGAACCTGATCGGCGTTTGGCCCACAAATTGAAATGGTAAAATCATTACCTGTTAATGGAAGAATATTTTGTTGATTCTTTAATAGAACAACGGACTCTTCTGCAATTTCCCGGGCCAGTTGAATGTGTTCTTTCTTATTAATAATGGACTTTACACGTTTAACATTCACATAAGGCTTCTCAAACAGACCACTTTTAAATTTTGTGGCTAAAACTCTGCGTACTGCCTGATCAACAACTGCTTCATCTAATTCACCGTCAGCAACCAATTCTTTAAGGTACATATAACACTCATCCGAAGGTGCTTCAAGGTCTACACCAGCCTGAATACTTTGCAAGGCAGCTATTTTCTTTGATTCAGCCACTTTTTGAAAGTACTTAAGCATGGCTATGCCTTCGTAATCAGAGAAAACAAAACCATCAAAGCCCCACTCTTTTCTTAAAACATCATATAACAAGAATCTATTCTTATGCGCTGCAACTCCGTCGATTTCGTTATAAGAAGGCATAATTGCACAAACACCTGCTTCCTTTACAGCCGCCTCGAATGGGGGTAAATGCAATGATCTCAATTCGCGTTCTCCAACTGAAGCTGGTCCTAGATTAATTCCTCCGTTAGGAACTGAATAGGCTGCGAAATGCTTCGCCATACACATCACATTTTCTGAACCAATCTTTGTTACATTCTCTCCTTGCATACCTGTTATATAAGCAACCCCCATTTTTGAAACTAAATACGGATCTTCGCCATAACACTCTTCAACACGACCAAAACGTTGATCTCTTGAAAGGTCAAGAACAGGTGCTAAAGCTTGTTTTACACCCACAGAACTTGCTTCCAATGCGATGGCCTGTCCCATTCTGTTTACCAAATCAGGGTTCCAGGTTGCACCCAATCCAATACTTTGAGGAAATACAGTTGAACCAACTGCTAGATGCCCATGAAGAGTCTCAGCAATAAGTAGTCCCGGTATTCCTAAACGTGTCTCCTCAACAAGATATCGTTGTGCTTCGTTATAAACTCTGGCAACATCCTGAGTGTAAATAAACGGACTTGCAATAGTACCAGCTCCATTTGCGCCAAATATTCGAATCATTGCGCCCTCTTTAAACCGTCCATTCACAAGTTCTCGCGACAAATCACATTGCCTCAGCTGACCTATTTTTTCGTCAATAGTCATTCGGGCCAATAAGTCTTCCACCCTTACTTTTACCGGCAAATCTGAATCCTGATATGGATACTTCTCTTTTGCTAAAGCGTTAATCAATAAGTTCAGGCATAATAATACCATGCACAACTTTCTCATACAACACGTCTTTTAATATTGGATAAATTCAAGAGGCTCAGGATCGTAATTAACCGATCCTGTACCTATTTTTTTGATCAAAAGCTCTTTTGAGCTTATTTACTTGTAGTTTATTTCGGTAGTTTATAATTACCTAATCATAATCTTCTTAATGAGTGAAGCTTTCTCTCCTTTCACTTTTAAAATGTAATACCCGGTTGCCAAGACTGCACAATTAACAGTAATATCATCTCCTGTCTGATTCATGCCCTTAAGCACTGGATTACCAGCAAGATCGTATATTGTATATGATACTTCAGCTCCAAAAGCCGGATCAACTTGAAGATTCAACTGATCAACAACCGGATTTGGATACACCTTTAACAATTCGTCGGCAGAAACCTCATCTCCTATAGCTGTAGCCGTAGCCTTTTTTATGACAATATTATCAATGTAATATGTCCCCTTGTTTAAAAACTGGAAGTTTATAACCTGTTTACCGGAAGCTAATGCCGAGAAATCGGCGAATTTGTAATCAACTTCAAATTTCTGCCAATCTGTTGATGTTTTCCGACCATTATATTTTGTGTTGCCATTACCCAAAAACTTTGAATGATGAATTGTTAAATCAGCAGCATCAGCTTTGGCATAATAAGTCATTATGTACTCCGTATCATCTTCTATACCCAATCCCGCAATGGAGTATTCAATTTGGTAATTCCAAAACTCTCCATCATCAGCTCTTAAGACATCCCTTTTAAATTGCCCAACTTTAGTACCATCTGGTGCTGTGGCATCTGTCGGATATGTGGCAGTAATATTAGAAGGCCATTTTATTACCCAACCTGTTCCTTCATTTTCGAAACTTCCATTGGACAAATTTTGGGCATTTGCAAGATTAACACATATAACCCCAATAAATAATAGTAATAGTTTTTTCATAATACGTTTAATTAAAATGATTTTAAGGTTGAGAAAGTGAGAAAGACAGTTGCTCCCTTTTCGTACTTTCTTCGTCGTCAAAAGTAGATTTGAAGTAAATTTTCAACACCCAAAATCATTTCAAAAACGCCCAAATAAATGCCATTTTTGGTTCAAAATCATCCTTCCATTAAACATACAAAGCTGAACTACTGCACATTAATACCACACCAGTATATTAGTAGGCAAATACGACACGTTGAATAGATATTGATCAAATCAACATCCATCTTTTCCAATATTGCGAATGGAATTATAAAAACAGTTAATACCGCGCAAGTAAATTACACCGCTTTTGAATAATGCAATGATGACTAACTTTCAATATAGATATAAGAAACACTAATTACCCGATTTTCCATATTTTGATGGTGGAATTCCATAAACATTTCTGAAACATTGACTGAAATATTTTGCAGAACTAAATCCCATGGCATAGGCAACGTCAGTAACATTTAAAGAAGGATCAGCCGTTAGTAGAGAGGCTGCCTTTTTAATTCTAAATGACTGTACAAAGTCGTTTGGCGTTTGCCCTGTAATCGCTTTTACCTTTCGGTATAAATTGGAACGACTGATATTCATCTCAGACGCAAAGTAATCTACATCAAATTTCTCATTATCAATGTTGCTCTCAATCACTGATTCGAGTTTCTTCATCCATTCCAGATCAAGCTTATTCTTAGCAATCTCACTTACATCCAATTTGGGTTCTGATTTGTATCTATTCTGAAGCACAATACGATTCTGCAGCAAGTTTTTCACTCTTGCTTTAAGCATTCTACTACTAAATGGTTTCGATACGTAATCATCTGCTCCTAATTCAATTCCCTCTAGTTTGTTTTCGAATGATGTTTTGGCGGTTAATAAAATAATCGGGATATGCGATGTTTCAATGTTTCGTTTCAGTTTTGCACACATTTCAGTTCCCGATTGGTTAGGCATCATTACATCTGAGATAATAATATCAGGTTGTTTTTCCAAGGCCAATTTCATTCCTTCCTGTCCATCAATAGCCTCTGTTATGTGGTATAAATCCTCAAATAAAGCGCTTATCATCAATCTAACATCGGCATTATCTTCAACAATGAGTAAATGCATCTTATTATCATTTTCATTGTTGACAACACTTTCTTCTGTAAACCGAAGCTTATTATCCTTTTCCTTTATAACACTTGGTTCATCCGCCCTATCATCTATCACCAGGTCATTTAAAATCTGTTCTTCTGCAAAATGTTCTTTCCCTTTTAATAATCTAATCGAGAATGTACTTCCTTGCCCCTCTTTACTTTCAGCCAATAACTGTCCATGATGTGCATCAACAATACCTTTAGAATAGGCTAAGCCGATACCACTACTCCCGGAAAATCCTTCTCTTTTAATTGAATTATCCCCTTGAAAAAAACGGTTAAAGATGTTTTTAAGATCTGATTCGCTAATACCACAACCATTATCTTCAATGCTAATGGTAAAACACTTATCATCTTCAAGAACTCGCACATTAACCTGTGCCGGTGACTTATCCAGATACTTAATCGAATTATTTATTAAATTATTAATCACTTTTCCCATTTGGTTCCTATCCATCCAAATGGTTTCGATATCATCCTGCACAAAACTCGAATACTCAATATCTTCTCGTTTAAAATATTCTTCAAAATAATATATCTGATCTTTAACAAACTGATGAATATTTACTTCCGAAACCTTTAACTTCAGATGTCCTTGCTCAAGTTTTCTAAAATCGAGAAGTTCATTAACCAAGTCATTCAGTTTTTGAGAATTCATGTATACGGTTCTTAAAGACTTTTCTATTTTTTTCGGCAAGCCTTTTTCTTCAAATATCTTCTCCACAAACCCTGTAATCAATGTTAATGGCGTTCTGAACTCATGGGAGATATTGGTAAAAAACAACAACTTAGTCTTGGTCAAATTGGCCTCATTTTCCCGGTTTAGTTTTTCAACTGACAACTGATGCGACAGATTTAATTTGTCGAATCGGTTTCGCATAAACCAATAAAGAATCACAAGGATTGTAAAAACATAAAACACAATGGCATACCACCGCTGATAAACAGGAGCAATCACTTTTATTTCAAGATCTTTTTCAGTCAGCACCTTCTGAGTGATGGGGCTTACCGCCTGGATTCGTAATTTATAAGTTCCGGCATCTAAGTTTGTAAAAGTTACCGATGTTTGTTCTCCATAATCAAGCCATTCTTTATTAAAACCTTCCAGTTTTATCCGGTAGTTACTTTTTAAGTCATCAACGTAATGGCAAGTTGTATAGTTAATTTTTAAAGTCTTATGTTCTGGTTGTAGAATAATTCGATCGGTAAAAACCATTGCCTGACTTAATATTCCTGTTTTGTCTCCTGCTTGTATCGGCTGATTATTAACATCAATCGAGGAGAATAATAGCTTTGCTTTTCTTGATTCGGCAAAAAACTCATCCTCTTTGAATGAAATGATACCATTAATACCACCAACAAATATGCGTTGATCGTCCAATAACAAAGCGCGCTTGTTTAGCTCTTTTAAAGGAAAGCCTTCGTCTCTTTGGTGATTATAAAAAAGTTCATCTGTTTTGTTATAAACACTTAATCCGCTGATGGTAGATACCCATATCTGTCCATCTTTACTTTCTTTTATCTCGTATATAAAATTGCTTTGTAATGTTGAGTTTTCAGATGTAAAAGAAATGCAACTTTCATCAGTTTTATTAATCTTTACCAATCCACTACCAAAGGTGCCGACCCAAATATTATTGTTATGATCCTCTCGAATTGAGAATACAATGTTTTCATTTAGAAGTTGTCCTTCTTCCTGAGAACTATAACTCACAATGGTTTGCAAAGTAGGATTATACCTCAGTAAATCATTAATCGTTCCAATCCAAACATCCCCTGCTTCATCAATTAGAATCGAGTAAATGATGGTTTGATTAAATCTTCCATACCTCTCATCTAAGAAAGGTGCGAATGTTTGATCTTCGATATTAAAAAAAAGCACACCAGAGTTTGTTCCTAATAGCAACCCATCCTGATATGGAACAATACACGAAATTACATTTGATTGAATGGTGTTTGGATCATTTATATCATTTACAAAACGCTGTACCTTATTTGTAAGAATATTAACAACATTGAATCCATCATTGTGAGTTCCTATGTACATTGTCTCTTCTCCATCGAAATAAATTGACTGAATATTATTACCAGACAATCCATCCTTTTTTGTAAAATACTTAACCTTATTGTTTGTTTTATCAATGATATTAATTCCTCCACCTTCGGTACCAGCCCATATCTTATGATTATTATCTTCAACCATTTGTGTCACCATATCATTACTCAAACGATAGGTTCCTTCTAACTGTGTAGAATAATGGTAATATACATCTGCTTTTAGATTACAATAATTAACGCCACCATAATAGGTACCTACCCAAGCATTATTATTACTATCAAATAAAATTGAAAATATGGCATCGTGACTTAAACTATAAATGTTTTTGCTATTAGCGGTATAATTCTGTATAGCTCCATTCTCCGGATTTAAAATACTCAAACCATTCAGTGTTCCAATCCATATTTTACCTTGGTTATCCTGAGAAATTTCATAGACAACATTGCTGCATAAACCATTATCGACATTATAATGCGCTATTTCATCCAAATTTTCATCATAAGCATATATACCACCATCAATGGTTCCTACCCATATATTCCCAATTCGATCTTGAAAAAAATGAGAGATTTTGATACCATTGGCAATTTCAATTTTAGTACCAGACTTGTATTTCACCAGGTTAACTTCTGACTTTTTACTTAACCTCATACTTGCCAGAAGAGCACCATCCTGAAGAACCAACAATTCATTAATTACCGGCAACAATTTTGAGAATTCCTTTTGATAGGAGTGCATTTTTTTATCCCAATCTAATTCGGCTATCCCTTTATTAGTGCCAAGAAGTATCTTATTTTGATATTTAACAATAGTACTTGCCTTGACAGGGTATTGCTCAAATCTCGATGTTTTAAAATCTAAACGCGATATACCTTTTCTGGTCAATACCCAAAGGTGTTGGCCATCAACAAGTAGTTCAAGAACATAATGCCCAAGTAAGGAAGTAGAATCACCTGGCAAAGAGTTATAAACCTTATTGCTAACGCCATCGAAACAATTAAGCCCATTGCGCGTTCCAAACCATATTCGGTTTAAACTATCCTCCTCAATACACAAAACGGAAGATTGAGATAAGCCCTGATCGACTAAAAAGTGATTAAACTTTATTTGTTGAGTTTGTGCAAAGCCAGATAGAGCATAAAGCAATAATCCAATTACAATGTTGATTCGTCTGCATTTTATACCATATCCAATTAATCTATCAACCTGTATTTTCATCAAAGAATAAATAAGTTCTAACACACCTTTTCCCAAAAATGGTTGCCACATTTAAACGCTATGCAATACATTTTCCTATTTAACAGTTGAGGATAGAGTACTTGTATTTAATGGACTAATGCGGCGACTCCATGGCGAATATATAAAGAAATAATTGCATTAAGAATACTTATTTTAGGCTTTATCATCAATCATCGTCTCATATCCGATTCTTTAATCGGAGTTTAAAATTCGCTCACATGTTTGCCAGGCCATCAAATACATCCGTGGAATATGGAAAGGTCCCTTCCATATATTGCCTTTTAGAGGCACCGAAATACGTCCGTCGCGGTGGAGATAACCAAACCATTCACCATATTCTTCATCCGGGAAGTGTTTAAACGTCCATTCATGCACCTGATCATGCATTGTTTTGTACCTTTCATCACCCGTTAACTCATAGGCCACTAAAGTAGCAATAATGGTCTCATTATGTGGCCACCAGAACTTCATATCCTGCCAGTATTCCTGAACGGGTAAGCCTTTTACATCGCGGAAATACAAAATACCACCGTACTCTTTATCCCAGCCTATTTCCCACATCCAATCCAACATTTTGGTGCCTAACCGAATTAAATCTTTATCATTGTTCCGGTATTTGGCTTCCTGCATTACAAACCAGGCTCCTTCAATAGCATGACCCGGATTGAGCAGACGTCCATCAAAGTGATCAAGAAA
The DNA here is from genome assembly GCA_025210475.1 of Carboxylicivirga sp. GTDB lineage: Bacteria > Bacteroidota > Bacteroidia > Bacteroidales > Marinilabiliaceae > Carboxylicivirga. Next base: position 216,541 of record JAOARW010000111.1, read on the forward strand.
CTCTCCATTGGGTCCAACGGTTTCCATCACCGCCCTAAAATCCTCGTTGATAAACTTTGTTTGAATCTCCCAAATCCATCTATCAATGCAGGCTGTGTATGAATCATCATCAAGGTACTTTCGTAATTCCTGAGCTGTTACAATTCCAATCATCGGCCCACCCATTCCAATCATCTGACGATGCTCTGTAAATTTTGGTTCGATTAAACCAGGAGTGGTATTGTACTTGTAAAAAGTATCGAAGGCTTTACGGGCTTTATCGGCATACATCTCTTCTCCGGTTGCCTTGTAATAAGCAGCATAGGCAATGGCAGCAAAAGATTCGGAGAATACGTAGCGGCGTTTGCGAATCGGATTGCCTTTCTTATCCACAATGAAAAACATCTTTCCATCCGTATCAAAACAATGCGCATCTAAAAAATCAATGCCATGCTTAGCCAGCTTCAACCATTCTTCCTTTTGCTCTACCTCGTTGTAAAGTGCTCCCAACATCCAGGTAAAACGCCCCGTCTGCCAAACGCCTTTATCGGTATCGATTACCGTTCCGTCGCGATCCAAACAAAAGGTAAATCCTCCATCTTCTTCATCAATACAGTGCTTAATCCAAAAGGGAATGATGTTATTTAAAAGTCCTTCTTTATAAATGGAGCTGTATTCTTTTATGGTTTTCATTTATATCTGTTTTTATGGAATTTGCTCGTAATTCGACTATTTGAAGTTTTAAAGTAGTCGCACTCCGAGTAACCCTCTTTTCTTAATTCAAATCCTTAATGGTTAAGCCCTTCAGATCAACAGCTCTTTCGGGTAAAATAAAACTCATAAGCCAGGCAATTAACACCGAGGTTAGCATGCCGATAAAGCCAAACATCAAGAAATGAATATCAGTGTATTGCTTTATAAAAATCAATAGAATTGTAGCTGTAATAAATCCGGTTAGTGCAGCTCGCGCCTTGATTCGTGTAAAAAAAATTCCCATCAGGAATAAGCCACCCAATCCACTGGCTAACAGGCCAAGGATATAATTGAAATAATCAAATAGTGAAAGAATATTCCAGGTTGCCATCAATAGTGCCAATGCAATACCAAGGCCTCCCAAAATCACACCCGACCAGCGGGCAACTCGAAGATTAATTCGATCGCTTCGCCCTTTAAAGAAATGTTGATACAAATCGGCAGTAAAAGCAGTGGAAAGCGAGTTGATATTAGATGAAACGGTGGACATGGTGGCCGCAAAAATGGCCGCAATCAATAATCCTGCTAAGCCAATTGGCATTTTTGTCATGATAAAATGAGGAAAGATTGAATCCTGATTTTGCATGGTAAAATTCATCTCGCCCGGCATTTGTTTATAATAAGCAAACAATGCTGTTCCGATAAAATAGAAAAGAAATGAGACGGCTATACTCAAGAATCCATTCATTACAATACTCTTGCCTGCAGATTTCTCGTCTTTGGTCGTCAGGTAACGCTGAATAACTGTTTGATCGCTACTGTATGAAATCAGATTATTGGCAATTCCTCCCAACGTCACTACCCAGATGGTAGGTTTTGAAAAATCCAGCGCCCCTTCATAGAAAGTGAATTTTGAGTTTTCAATGGAGATTTCCATCAATTGGTTCCATCCCCCATCCAAACCAGCGATTAGGAATATTGCAGCCAACACGGCCCCACCCATCAATACAAAGCCCTGAATAACATCGCCCCATACAACAGCTTCAACACCGCCCATAGTGCAATAAATAATGGTAATTACCCCCATTAACACAATACAAATGTAAATATCAATACCTGTTACCACCGTTAATGCCAGCGATGGAAGGAACAAAACCAGGGCCATTCGTGCCACCATAAACACAATAAAAAGTGTACTTGCCAACAAACGGGTAGCGTAATTAAATCGTTTTTCAAGGTATTCATAAGCCGTTGTCACATTCAGGCGCCTGAAAAAAGGCAAGTAGTACTTCACCACCGGAAAAGCCATTATCAAAATGGTAATCGCCAAAGGAATGTATTTCCAGTCGGTAGCAAAGGTTTTGGCCGGTATCGCCATAAAAGTGATGGCACTCAACATTGTGGCAAAAATACTCATACCTGCAGCCCACCATGGGATTCGTCCGCCTCCTTTAAAGAAATCTTCAGTACTGTTTTCTTTTTTCATAAAGAAATACCCCAGGTAGAGCATCCCCAACAGATAGAGCAACAATACTGTCCAGTTAATCGCACCAAAGATTGGTTCTGTACCCACTGATCCTTTATACACTTTGGCTGATCTGACTCCGGGTTTCACCTCTCCGTTTATGACTAACCAACCATCTTTTATTTTCACCATAGCGGCTCCTGCAGGCGCCGGGTATGGATAATCATCACCCTTAGACCACGATTGGGTGATGGTATTAAAAACTCTTACCTGGTTGTTGAAATTATACCATAAAGGTTCCTGGGTGAAATAATGATGTAACTTCGCTTCAACAGCATTTAATTGTGTTGCATCTTCTGTCAGTTTCAGCTTAGTACGTTGATGTTCCAACATCCAACCATATCGGAAAATTTGCTTATTAACACCCCCCACTGTTACGATGTGATGCGAGCCCACAGCTAAAGCAAATCCTCCATGCAGACTATGGGCCTCTTCTCCTTGTACACTTATTTGACCTGTGGATGTCCATTCTTTGGTTTTTGGATTGAACTCCAAACCATCGGTATGTATCACCGGCTCATCATATCCTTCGGGGAAGCATGAACCGCTATACAGAAACAAATGCTTCTCCTCCGCACTGTTCTGGGCCACCAGAATTGGTTGAATTCTACCTTCGCCGGGAAAACCGGATAATTGCTCCCACTTATCTTTCTTATTCAAGTTCAAACGAAGAAAGTTGTTTCCTACTGACCCATCTGCAATTCCTCCGGCCAGATAGATATAATCACCCATGGATGCACCGCCCATGTTATCCATCGTAAAAGGAAGGTCAGGCCATTGCTCCCATGAAACAGAGCGATTAGTTGCATCCCATTTCATCAGTTTAACCTGTTTGCTGGATGACTCATTATTTTTTCCTCCCACAAGCAACAGTCCCTCTTTTACTTCAACACATACGCCATAAGCCAATGGCTGAGTCAGCTGACCAACTAAATGCCATTGAGCATCCGTTCCCTGACTATGGTTAATGGCAAAAATATCACGATAGTAACGTTTCTTACCACCTTCATATACTGGTTCACCTGGAAAATTACAGCCTCCGGCTACAAAAACCCAATCGCCAATTGATCCGGCAAAAGGACTAGCCAAACCTTTTTGAACAGCTTCTCCTCTTCCGGCCGGAAGACTCTTTAATTCTTTCCAGCTAAATTTATTTGTAAACCCTTTTGCTTCAATTTGCACAGTAGCAACCATCAACAAGATAATCACCAACAATGCTTTTGAAATCCTTTGATTGATATTAAACATCATCCACTAATTTGATTACTTATTGCAGAAACTAAAGAAGTCAATGGCTTCCAATTCTTGCTTAACCAGCTTGCTTTCTTCTTCTGTAATAGTTTGCATTGGTAATCTATTAGGACCGCAATCAATACCCATAAACTTCATCATGTGCTTACCGGCCACAATATTACCCCTGAACCTGATCAGGATATTGATAAATAAATGCGATCGGTGCTGCAGTTCTCTGGCACGTTCTATATCATTATTTTCAAATGCTTCGGCCATTTCTTTGTAAACCCCAAAGATGTGATTATAAGTACCTCCTACACCTGCTCTTGTGCCATAAGCTAATCCTGAAAGGTAAGTTTCATCCAAACCATGTAGCATCTCGAATTTACCGTCTGCCACATATTTACACTGATCGAATTCATACATATTATCATGTGTGTACTTTACACCTGCAAAATTTGGAATCTCCTTATCTGCTTCGGTTAACAAATCAACCACCGATAACGATACATTATTCAATGGTGGAATATGATAATAGTAAAACGGTAACTCAGAAGCAGCTTCAGCAATTACTTTGCAATAAGCTACCAACTCTTCATTACGACGAGGAGGCAAAAATGCGGGGGCCATTGAGGCAATGGCATAAGCGCCAGTTTCAGCTGCATGTTTAGCCAATACTTTCTGATCTTCCAGGCATGTTCCACCCGTGTGCACAATCACCTTTAATCGTCCATTTGAGGCAATCAACCAACGTTCTGCTATCTTTTTACGCTCTTCTATAGTAAGCAAAGCTCCCTCGCCTGAACTGCCACAGATAAAAGCCCCATCCAACTGATTGCGTACTAAGAAATCGGCATAATTATCAATTCTATCGTAATTAATGCTACCATCGGCATGCATTGGTGTAAATGGTGCTGCTATCGATCCGTTTATTTTTTTCATATTTTTCTAATAAGTATCAAGATTAAAGTATCAAGACTAATGACTGGTTTACTGGACTTATAAAAACTTAAAGTCCTTTAATATCCTATTTCGCTTTATACTCAATCATGAAAATGTATTATTATTTACTATTAAATTCCGTATTAAAAGTTGATGCGGGCAAGCCATAATCATCTCCTAATAATGCCTGTAAATGAGATGGGTATACATTTATTTGTCTGTCTTCTATACTATATCCATAGGTCACTGAGTTGCCAAGGCAAGCCACTTTCAGTTTTTTGCTTTGTGCCGATGAAAGGAATGGGGTGATCAGACAAGACAGAAGAATGAAAATTGCTTTTCTCATTATAACTTGAATCATTCGTCGTAAATGTCATTGGGTTCCAAACCTGCTAATTCTTCTAAGCCAGCTGCCAATCGCTCTGTCAGGTATTGGTAACACTGTTTCCCCTTTTCGGCCGATGCTGCTTTAGGATTACCAATACCGGTATCTGCAGATACTTTCGACCAATTGCGAGGTGTCCAAATCATGCCACTCTTCATGCATTGTGGCTTAAATGGTTGGCTATTTCCATCGCCTGCCGAATCCAAATCAATCAGCCTGGGATACAGATACTGCATCAGAGCGGTTTCCATTTCTCCTGCGTGATCACCAGGATCGTCAAAAAACTGATAGCACTCTTTAATTCGGAACCAATCCATAACGCCAATAAACATGGTCGCAAACTTTGGTTGCAATTCACGGATAATACTCTTAAAATCATTGCCGCCATGACTATTCAGAATGATGAGCTTATTGATCTTCTGATGCTCAAGCGATGCAAGTATATCTGTTAGTATCGCTAATTGTGTAGATGCGCGGGTGTGAATGCAAAATGGTACATCTATCTGTCCCGGATTTTGAACCCCCAAGGGAATAGCCGGCAAAACACCACATCGCACACCTTTTTTCCAGGCCAATCGTGCTGCGCCAGATGCCAGTTCGCTTGCCTGCAAAGAATCGGTACCATAAGGCAGATGCAAGTTATGTGGTTCTGTTGCCCCCCAGGGAAGAATGGCTATTTCGTACTGTTCCTTTTGAACCATACCCCAATTGGTATAGCTTAATAACCAAGGCTCATTTATTATTTGCTCATTCATGTCTTATTCTTTAACTACCAGTAAATTTACAAAGCATCGGAATAAATTGCTTTTACACTTTACTTACAACTATGCTTTCAGAAATGGTGCATCCTTTGGCTCAAAATTCCATAATTATGAGCTCATAGACGGGGCAAGAATATTACACAAAGGGGGAGCATTTACAAACAACGGATCAAACAAACACTCACTTACAACCTATTAATCAACAGGTAAGAGCCTCCTGATTTAAAAATCAGTTTCATTACTCCACTTTAGAATTAATCCAATCGATCAATATACCATTTCGATTACTGTTTTCGTTTGGCAAATAAAAATGCACATAACTTATACCATTTTTCGAATGATTTATTAATGGAAGTGTCTGATTAACATCAAGGCCATTAAGCAATACACGGCAGGTACTATTGCTATTTTCCAGATTCCAAACAAGTTGTAAAATATGCCAGGCATGCTTTTTCTCACCTTTATAAACTTTTGAAATACAAATCTTAAGGTCTAGATGAAACATTGCCGTATTGACTGCTATGGAATCAGTTGGATTAAACCAGCGATCGTGCAGGCTTACTAGTGGTCTTGAATGTTCATCCTCCAACTTAAATCGAAAGGAAAGTTCGCCTTTATTGCCTGCCGGAAAATTAAACACGCCTCCACTGCTGTTTGTCAATAAAGTAGTATCTGCTTCACTATAAATATGCATTACATTATTATTGGCATCATCCGGATTTACCATAATTTCTGCTCCGGGTTTACGATTATAGGCACAATGGCCCTCAATTCCTTTAATATACTTCTGCACCGACCAATTTTTTAATCCATTTTCAAAATTATCCGATCGCTGTTTCTCATAAAGCCAATCAGGATACAGCTTTAGCATGACCCGGAATTTTGGATGCTGCCCCAAAGCCACCAATAAATCACCATTATCCAATTCAATACATTCACTCTGCTGCACACTACGGTCGTTGCTTCCCATTTTTCCATAACGGGTAGCCATCAGACTATCGTTTCTTAAGGGGTTTAAATACAGTTCACGAAATCCTTGCCAGGTCTGGCCATCATCATTTGATATTGCTGCATGTATGGCATCCCTGTTGGTAAATACATCTTCCCAATAGCCATTGTGATAACCCATTTCTGGTAACGGTGTTGTATTACACCAAAGAAGCAGAATCCGCCCGTCGCTTAGTTTAAAAAGTGTTGGCATGGTAATGGTTCCATAAAAACGGGATGGCTTAGCCTCACTCCATGTTTCACCTCCATTATCAGAAAATGATTCATATAACTCATCCTGCGCAGTTCGTATTAACATCCACAATCGCCCATCACTTAACTCAACTATGCTCGGTTCAACTGCTCCATGATTCCAGCGAGTGCCTTGATGAATCCCACCGGGTTGATGAGCCGGTGCATTCACCTGATTTGATTTCTTCCAACTTAACCCATCATTATCTGAGTAATACACGCCACAACCATTACGATGAACCGTATGAAAGCCAGCAATGACTCTTGTTCCCTGACGAATATAAATAAGGGGCTTTATCATGATGGCTCCATTATCATCTATTTTTGTCTGGTGCCACTTTCCATCAATTCCTCCCTCCGACCGCAAAGCAATAACAGATTGTTTTGGACCAGACATTAACCTAAGGTATTCACCCGAAATCGGACTGCATTTACCATAAAGGCGACCATCCTCAACAGTTATCGTATCCCAGCTTATTCCCTGATCTTTTGATTGAATAAAGCAAGACTTGCCATAATGTCGAACATCATTGTTATTCACTTTGACCAATCCTGTATAGGCATTTTGAGGTGGACTTCCTACAACAAAAGGTTCTCCATCATTTGATTTATCCGGCCTACAGCCTATCAATAATATCAGCCCTAAAAGATTTAATATATGCAGCTTATTAATTTTCATTGTCATTTGTTTTTACTGTCAATTATTGCGGACGAATGCCTAAGCCCATTAAAGTTACAACAACTATAGTAACCATCACATAATAAATAAATGCTGTAATGCTGTTGACTCGAATGATTCTGCCACCAACGCCTGTACAGCCAACAGTGGCACATACAGCAACAATATTGTTGATGGACAACATACTGCCAATACCTCCGCCTAAACACTGCATGCTTAGAATCAATACATCCGAAATTTCTAACATCTGAGCTACTTCAAACTGAAAAGAAGCAAACAGAATATTCGATACTGTGCCCGATCCCGAAATAAAAGCACCCAGTGTTCCAATCAAAGTCGCAAATAACGGATACGCTCTGCCTGACCAATCCGAAACAGCCAGAGCCATTTGCGATGTCATACTTAGTTGCTCCTCACTACCTGAATGCAGCATGATTTGTACCAGAGCCACTCCGGAAATTAAAGCAATAGAAGCGCCACTTAACTGATGTAAACTGTTTTTAACCACTTCACCAATCTGATTTGTTTTCATTTTATACAGGCCCCAAAACATGATGGCTACAAATATGAATGGAAAGATTCCGGGTAAGTAGGCCCACTTTAATTGATAATCCAATCCTTGTAAGTTAAACCATTGGCCAACTGGCAATTTTACGACCTGGCTTTCCAAAATTGTTTTGAATCCCGCATATGGGATCCTTGTTATTAATAACAAAACAGCTATTGTTACATATGGCATCCACGCCATAAAAGCACTCATTTTTGAAGAATTGCTTACCGTATTTTCAAAAGTGTGTTCTTCATTGTTATGTTTCTGCTCAAAACGCCATGTTCGCTTAGGAATTAAGAAACCTTTCCTGGTGGCCAACATCACAATACCCATCGCAATAAAAGCACCTAATAGAGAAGGCAACTCGGGTCCCACAAATAGAGCTGTAAGCAAATAAGGTATCAAAAAAGCAAGAGAGGCAAACAAAGCAAATGGTATAATCTCCAAACCCGGTTTAATGGATTTTTCCTGACCAAAAATGCGTGTAATAACACACAAACCTATCACAGGTATCAGAAAACCTGCAAACACATTAACGATAGCTACCCAATGCAACAAAATATGATTATAATGATCCGGGTCAATATTATTTGTTACCAGTAACTCATTAATTGACTGTGTGGCGCCAAAGAAAGGCGTTCCAACAGCGCCTAATGCAACAGATACAGAATTGTACATTAAAGCAAGCATAGCCGCTGCCAAAGGCGGAAATCCCAGCCCAACCAATAAGGGTGCAGCCAATGCTGCCGGCGTACCAAAACCCGCTGCCCCTTCGATAAACGAAACAAACACAAAACCAATGATGATTGCCTGAATACGATGATCATCCGTGAGTGACGAAAAGCCTTTATTAATCACCCCCATCGCCCCGGAAACCTTGAGGGTGTTCAAGATGATTATGGCGCCAAAGATGATAACCAGGATATCAAAAGCTTTTAAGCCTCCAAAAATGCTAAAGGCTAATAATTCCGTTACTGAATTATCCCAGGCCAAGCAAGCCATTAAAGCAGCCAATCCCCATGCCATGGGCAAAACCCGCTTGGCAGGCTGATTGACCACCGTCATCATTATAATCGTAAAAAGAATCGGGAGAAAGGATAGAAATGTGTGCATATTAATAATTTTGCTTTAGGCAACAGCCGCATTTTCACCCGCGAATTTAACTAAATAAAAAGTTCTTATTTCCACAATTCACAACACCTCTCTTCTTCCTTAATTCCAATGTTATCATTAAACTAATTAGGGGATCGATCAATTTATTTTTGACCAAACCAAATCCCGGAAGATCATTTCTTTTTTGGCTTCTTGTATTTATCCTTACCATCTGTTAACCATTCAAGAGAAAAACTGACGAATGGATTCACCTTGTGACCATCTTTCTCAAAAAACAATCCGATATCACCATTCTTCAAAATCGTCATGGAAGAATAGGCCGAGCCACCCGTATAAATGGTTTTGCCTTCACTCCAGGTCTTACCCTCATCGTAGCTAATCCGAACAGTCATATTCATACGTCCTTTCTTACGTTTGGCATTGGAAAATAACAGTCGATTCTTTTTGTAACCATCTTCAAGCGAAGTATAACGGATGATGCTGGCATTGCAAGCCGGATCAATCAAGGTGGTATCGCCATAGCTGTGCCACGAGGCTCCGCGATCTTTACTGATATGAACATAGCGGTATCCCAAACCCTGCACGCGACTGTTAATCATCCAATCCCCATTGGTAAGTTCCACAATCTTGGATTCATTAAAAGGTCTAATGGAATTATTAATCAGATACCATGTTTTACCATGGTCGTCGCTACCAAAAACATGCCCCCCGTTATCTAAATTCACCATTGTATGCAATAGGGTTCCATCTCTCAATTGAATACCACGACCAGATGTAATAAACTTGAAATCCTTTTTCCACCCTGGCAATGCAATCTGAGTGGTAATATCACGCGGCTCACTCCAGGTTTTACCATTATCTTTACTACTTACAAGATGCAGGTAATACACATCCTTTTCCTTGTCTAAATCCATATAATTGTAAAAAAGGAAAATTTCATTAGTTACACGATCCACAATCAGTGAGGGATCTGATGCCGATTGACCCAAAGGAAAATCTACAACCGTTTCAATTGCAGACCAGGTTTGGCCATTGTCTGCACTGCGACGCAAAACGATATTGATATCTTTACTCCACTTTAAATCGCCACATGAGGGCACGCGTTCATCAATTGCTGCGATTAAATCACCATTAGGAGCCGTTTCAATGGCTGGAATTCGGTAACAAGAAACCCCTTCCTGCATGCTTGTATTGAATATGTCCTGATTGACAATAAGCCCTTCTGCCATTTTGTGGTCTTTTTCCTGGGCCTGCAAACTAACAAATGCTACTAAGAATAATACCGTCAATAATTTTTTCATCTGTTTAAATTTATTTTCATTGATCATAACTTGTGCCGCCTACGGGATCACTCTCCCAAAATAACTTTGATTATCTGCCTGATTGTTAATGTGAATAATCTAATTTGCATGGTCGTTTCATATCTCTAAACCTTTATTATCTCTTAAATGGTCTAGCCTTAAATCACATCTCAGCATGAGATTTTACTTCAGGCTCTTTTCCAATAATATTTACGCATCGCAAAGCTAATTTAAGTAGCTTGCATCAAAGGGGCAATATCTATCAACTTAGGGGTATCCATCTTACCTTGGCTTACACAATCAAATGCAGATTACTCTCCAACTGCCACTTATACCATTATTCATGTGTTGTTTATCCAATCATTACTCATATTCTCATACCTGCATTTTTCCGGAGATAGCTTCTCATTTACCAAAACATTATACCCCATCATTGTACAATAAACGTTAAAGAAATATGAGATAAATAGTAACTTGCAATATTAATTTCCTAACAAATGTGACGTTAAAAACGAACCTATAATATTTGTTGAATGAGCTATAATAATGTGCATCTAATCATATCATTTTCGTTAATATTATTGTTCTGCAATGTGAATATTATTATCAATGCGCAACCCATTAGTAGATCGAATGTACGTTTTATGCATTTACAAACTGAGCAAGGCCTGTCGTCCAATGTGACAGGTAGCATACTTCAGGACAAAAAAGGATTTATATGGATTGGAACCGACGCCGGACTAAACCGTTACGATGGGAATTCAATAAAAATATATAAACACACACGCAACAACAACAGCATCAGCAATGATATCATTAAGTGTTTGTTTGAAGATAGAGATACTTGTCTCTGGATTGGAACTGAACTGGGTTTAAATAAATACGATCCACAAAGCGATTATTTCAGCACCTTTCTTGCCAGTGATAACAAAAAATCATTATCAGATAATACTATAACGGCGGTAACACAAGGCAAGCATTTATGGGTCGGCACTATTAATGGTTTAAACCAGGTTGATACTGATACAGATGGAATTACTGTATTAAAGCAATTTTTTTACGATCCAAATGATAGTTTATCCTTGAGTAATAACCGAATATATTCTTTGTTTACAGATAGCCAAGGAATCGTTTGGATCGGTACCGAAGGCGGTGGTTTAAATTATATTTCCAATAATGGTGCAGAGAAAAAGATTCATCGTTTCCCCAAAAACTCAGGTTTTACCGGCAGGATAGTATACAGCATATATGAACATGAGGACAAAATAATAGTTGGTACCGAAGCGGGAGTCAATATTATTAAGAAGCTTGAAGGCCAATATAAAATTCAGACATTCCAACCCTATGAAATAAAAAATGCCCCGGTTTATTCCTTTACCGGAGATAATGATCACAACATTTGGATAGGAACATTTGGGTCTGGTCTCACCCACTTTAACCTAAACAATGGTACCTTCCATAACTATCTCCATAACCGACTTGATGCTTCTTCACTCAGCCGAAACTTCGTGTATTCGGTAATGAAAGCAAAAGATGGTATTGTTTGGCTTTCAACACGTGAAACCGGTGTGGATCGAATTGACCCGAACATTCAACGTTTCGCGCACATTAGGAATGAGATTAATAATCCTAATCCATTATCCAACAATGTTGTTAAAGCAATTACTGAAGATAAAAATGGTAATATATGGATTGGCACCTACGGCGGTGGATTAAATAAGTACAATCCTAAAACCAAACAATTTACGGCTTACCGGCATCAAGCTGAAAATCCGAATAGTATTGCCAGCGATATTATTGAATCTCTTTGTTTTGATCACCAGAATAGATTGTGGCTGGGCACTGCAAAAGGCTTGGATCTTTTTGATCCATCAACCAATACTTTTACCCATTTTCAGCATGATGAAAACAACCCTAATTCAATTACAAATAACAATATCTGGTCGGTTTGTGCTTCTAAGGATAAAAAAAGCATTTGGATAGCCACATATGATGGGCTGAATCATTATGACTGGACTACTAAACGTTTTACTCATTTTAAAAATGATCCGGATAACCCCAATAGTTTGAGTTTTAATTTCCTTCGGGCTGTTTACGAAGATCAATACAATCAGCTTTGGGTCTGCACCTGGGGTGGAGGTCTTGATAAACTGAATTTATCTAAAACCGCTGATTTAAAAAATGCCAAATTCGAGCATTATCGCTATCACCTCAACAATACCAATGGAATAAGTAGTGATTTAATTAATACCATATTTGTTGAAAACGAGGATATCTGTTGGATAGGCACACAGCAAGGATTAAACAAATATCAAAGATCAACGAACTCATTTACCCAATATAATATTGAAGACGGCCTGATTGGCAACGTAGTAAAAGCCATTGTAAAAGACGATAAAGGATTCATCTGGATTAGTACACAAAATGGAATATCTAAACTAAATCCTATTGACAATAGCTTTAGCAATTATAATAAGCACGATGGACTACAAGGCAATATTTTTAACCTTTCTTCGGCTATTGTTCTTAAGAATGGTGAATTAATGTTTGGGGGTAACAATGGATTATCCCACTTCAATCCCAATCTTATTGTTGAGTCGAGCTCCTTTCCTACAGTTTATTTTGATGAATTAAGGATTAATAACCACCCAATTAAGCCACACCAACTTTTTAATGAACGCCTTGTGCTGAGCAAAAATCTTAATGCAGACGAAAAGCTGGTATTAAACCACAATGAAAATAACATCAATTTTTCGTTTGGTGCAATTGAATACTCTGCACCGCATAAAATTCACTTTAAATACCAGTTGAAAGGCGCTGACTTAGAATGGAATCATACGGAATCAAAAAATCTTCAGGTAACTTATTCAGGTTTAAGACCCGGAACATATGTCTTTAAGGTTCGATCTACCAACCTCAATGGTGATTGGAATTCAACAGGTCCGCAAAAAACAATTGTCATCCTTCCGCCTTGGTGGATGAGTACAACTGCGTACATGGCCTATTGTTTAATAATTATTGCCTCATCTATTGCTCTTATTTATATCGTAAGGCGAAAACAACACATTAAGCAGCAACGGTTTCTTAAAGAAGAAGAACAGAAAAATAACCTGCAGCTCGAACAATTTAAACTACAATTCTTCACCAACATTTCCCACGAAATAAGAACACCATTAACCTTAATAACTGGTCCTGTGGAACAGCTGCTAAATACACCCACAAACAATCCAGAACAGGAGTATCAATTAAAAACGGTTCAGCGAAATACGAACATTCTCCTGCGATTAATTAACCAATTGCTTGACTTTAGAAAACTGGAAAAAAATAAGTTAAATCTCAATGTAAGCCAGCATAATATTTCTGGTCTTATTCAAAACTACATTGAATCTTTTAAAGAATTAGCACAGTCACAAAATATACAGATTGAGTTTAAAGATAAAGTTTCGTCTACCTTACCTGTGGATAGTAATTTTCTGGATAAGATCATGTTTAACCTGATTTCAAATGCCATAAAATACACGCCTCATGGTGGTTATATGACAATTGAGTTACGGTCTCCTTCCGATCGACCTTCGGTTTTAATCGATGAATCCGATAGCTATTATTGTATTAGCGTAAAAGACAATGGTGTTGGAATTGCCAAGGATAAGCAACAATACATCTTTGATCGATTCACACAGATAGAAGATCAACATCAATTGCAGTCTGGCACAGGCATTGGACTATCTTTCACCAAAAGCCTTGTAGAAACACATCTTGGACACATTCACTTGGAAAGCGAGCCTGGATTAGGCAGTACTTTTTATGTATTTCTTCCATCTGAAATACAATCTTACCCAACAGAATCAATTACTGAAACAGCTAATGAAACAAATATTAACCAGAGTAAATCCCAAGATGATCTGGATAGCATCCCTCTAGAAACATCAACAGATAATAATTCAAGTGATCAAGCAACCATATTGATTATTGAAGATAATCAGGACATGCGTATTTTCATCCAAAACACATTAAAAAACACGTACAAAGTTATAACTGCTGAAAATGGTAAAGTGGGGTTTACTAAGGCTATGAGTGAGAATCCCGACTTAATTATTTCAGATATCATGATGCCAATAATGGATGGTCTGGAGCTTTGTAAAAACATCAAATCAGAAATTAAAACAAGCCATATACCGGTGGTATTGCTTACTGCCAAAAACACGAATGAAGATGAATTACAAGGGTTTGATATCGGAGCAGATCATTATATCACAAAACCGTTTAACCTTCAAAAGCTGCAATACATTGTCAGAAATACCCTAAGTTCGCGACAAATGCTGAGAAATAAATTTGGAAGTCAGCACATGCCATCTCCCAAAGAAATCACTGTAACATCAGCCGACGAGCGGTTTTATGAGAAATTGAATGAACTTTTAGAACAGGAAATTTCCAATTCAGAATTGTCTGTGGAGTGGATAGCCGATCAGATTGGATTAAGCAGTGTGCATCTTTATCGTAAACTAAAGTCGATAGCCGGCATGACACCATCCAAATACATCCGCAGTTTTCGATTGAAACGTGCAGTTCAGCTACTGGAGCAAAACAAGTTACGCATATCAGAAATAGCTTATATGGCCGGATTTACAGATCCAAAATATTTCAGGAAGTGTTTTAAACAGGAATTTGATGTCAGTCCGTCAGAATATGTTAAAAGAAAGGCTTAACGATGCTTTTTAATTAATTAAATTTATCCGACGCATAGTATGCTTACATCATCGTTTTAACCCAAAATAAGCTCAAATTATACACTTTATTGATGAATCCAGCAAGATGCCCTTGGGTCGCAAATAAAGCATAAATTATACCTTTAAAAAGAGATAACACAATTACTACTTTTACTAATAGACGTAGTGTTTAATAATTAAATCAGGCATATTTTTATTTGTGAAGTACGACCTATTCATTTAACCGTAACGCACTAAAATTGGTCGATTAAAAAAAGTGGAAACCTTAGTAATAAAACCAGAATCAAGAAGAATTTATGTTCTAACCGAAGGCTCTCATAATTTAAAGAAAAGACTGATTTAGACACATTTATAGACCGAGGTTTATGCGTGCAATACACTCGCGATTACCACAACTTCAACTAAGTGCATATTAAACCAGGCACACTTAAAAGTGCGTACAATTAGGCAATTTCATAAAAATGAAATACTCACAAATTGTAAAAGTGCCTATTTAATTTAGGATACATCCGTTGGCTTACCAGGATCTATCCTAAACCATATAAGATGTCGGGCTCCTTTAAATAAGTCCTGGAATATTCTCCAGTTTTATCCGGAACATCGGGTGGACCTTCAAACTTATCCAATTGGAATTGTGACGAAGATGCTTTTGGATTGTTAGTATAAATGAAATCAGAAAATACGGATCTCCTTAAACTTCCTATTGCTCTTTCTTTTGAATTAATGTAATTGCGACAAGTAATAGAAGCATCTTTATTTAACTTAAGTAATTGATCAGTTTTGGCTGTTTTACAATTTGCGAATTCATGATTACATGTAGAGTAAATCTTAAATACATCCTTCTGATGAGCCCAATTATGATCACTTAAAAATTCTGCAATTGTCTTTTTTGAAAGAAGACTACTTAGGTTTTGAAATTGTTTCTTAGCGAAATCAGAATTTATCTTATTGACTTCTTCCTGTTCTGTACTTTGGAACTTGATATCATTGAAGGCATCATATTTGCCCAAACAATAGTTAACATATTTAACTCGATCTAACGATGCTATTTTAAAACTCCTCGCTTGTTGGCCGAAGATATCAAAAAGCT
>JAOARW010000112.1 GCA_025210475.1 Carboxylicivirga sp.
CAAATTGGTGGCTCTCCTGGTCAATTGCAGTTAAATTGGAATGGGGTCTAATTTCAAATTGAAAAACAAACGCCCAATTAATGGGCGCTATAGAAGATAATTTTATGAATTCCGACTTTAGTCGGTTAATAGTGATAATCTTTATGGTTTCTTAGTTCTTTTATTCTTTGGGGTAATTCATAATTCGTCATTTCTTTCATTTTTAGAAACTAATCAAAACTAGAATCTAGATTGTTTGCTTCTTCCGTTATCGTTATGTTATTTTTGCTTCATTGATTTAAATGAGTGGCATTCAGCTGTTATTTGTATAATGTAAAAGAAGTGTATAAATGTGAAACTCGAATCCACCAATTAAAATTTAACTACTTCTTTTCAATAACTATTTTTTCTACTTGTCTTGTTAAATTTTTGTAATCTATGGCAATAAAGTAAATTCCACTTTGTAGATTTGAGATATTGACTTTCGTTAAGCCTGCATTTCCATTATGGGTGTATAGAATCTGACCAAGTGAATTAATTATCTGTATATTTGATATTTCGAGTTCACTTTCAATTGTTATATAATGACTTGCTGGATTGGGGTAAACTTTAAGTTGATTGCTTCTGACCATTTCATTCTTGGTAGGTATCAGTTTTTTGAAAACGCCATCTAAATAATTTAAACGTTCTGTAAGCCAGGTGGAAGTATATTGTAGATTATCTAAATCAAGGAATTTGCAGTCGGGATAAGCTATTTTTTCCCTTTCATATACACCATTAGTATTTAAATAATCGAAATGAGAATCAAAGTCTTTCATAATGGACTCTACGGTGATTATTTCTTCTCGTAAGGTTTTCCATCTATTACTTAGCTTTGTAGTGAATGATTCATCTTCAATTAACCTATTGTAAAAACCATTGCTTAAAATATCATTAGTAATGTTTTGTTTTGTTCCATTCCAAATAATTCCATAAGTGCCATCTAAATCCCATGGTACATAAAAATAGGGTTCACCATCACTATATTTAGCAACATAAAGGTTTTTACCGGTATTATCAGTTGCCCTAAGAGTGTTGAGGAAAATGTAATAGTCGACGGCATTATCAATATCAAACTTGTTTTTGTAATCATGAAGAAAGGTTTCATGATCTTCATTAATCACAAAGTCAACAAATTCATAGATATTTCCCCAATCGATCAAATCGTCAGGATGTTTAATTTCAAAACCACTCCAATGGTTATTATTATTATCGTACGCAGGCAGTGAGGTATAGGTGGAGGCACCCCAACTAATTCCTTTATAAAGTTCTCCTCTAATGGTACCTTTTTTGATTTTCTTAAGTTTCAATTGTTTTCTATCAACCCGTTCACTTAAAGCATATATACCACGATACTGTTCATTAAAAAATAATTCCACATACACTTGGTGTATACCATTGATGGCTTTCGGTTCTTCATCTTTGTAACTTAATTCATTAATCTTTCTCCATAACTCAAAATTCACCTTGCTACGCAATCTTAAAGGTTCGTTGTATAACGCTTGTAAGTTCCAATCATCATCATCTCGCATGCCAAGTAAACTAATGCTTTTAGTTTCGTCACCTTGATTATCATTCCAAAATTCAAGGCGATACGATTTTTTTGGGAGACTTTGTGTCCAACCACCTCTATACTCAATTCCGATACTACTTTCTACTATCTTACCGTTACTTTCACACATATTAAAATGCGCATAAACTCGTGGTTCATCAACAACATAGTTATTCGTTGAAATTTTAATGATTGGCAACTTGGTAAAATATAAATTGTAATCATTATTCTCTAAATCATTAACTTGGTACTTAAAGCCTGTTTTAAAATTTGATATCGTTGAACTTAAAGTGTATTGCTGATTTCCTGACTTAATTATAGTTTTGTTTTTAGTATATGCGGAATTAAGTTCCTCAGTATTCTTGTTTATTAAAATCAGTTTTGACTCCTGATCTATATTGACATAGAGTTCATCAATTTCTACAATCTGATTTTGAGAAAAAACAGAAAATACAATTAAAGTAAGTAATGTTGTAAGTGATTGGAATCTCATTTGTTATGATTGGAATATTATTAAAGAACGGTTTATCTATCAATTAACCATCAAAGTAATGGTGAAAAATTAGGTGGGTGTATCATGTTTATACTTGGTTATGTGGTATATAATGCCATTGATTTCAGGATAATGATATTCTGGTTAGTACTTTCATTTTTTATAACATTTAGCAAAAAAACATACCAAAATAATATAATTTCTGTGACGATATTGGTTATATAGAGAATTTAATGTTTAATTTAATTGATCCAATTCAATCTTTAGGAATAGGAAGGTTATGTTGCCTCAAAAAACTTAGCTTATCCCAATAACCTCGTTGACACTTTATTTTGCCATCAATAATGTGAAAAAATCCGCAACCTCTCAGGCCAAGCGGGTCGCGCCACTCTAATATACCCCATTCGCCATCTTCAAAAATATTCTCAACGATACACATCATCTCAGCTTGTGAAAATTCTCTTTCAAACATTTCTTTGATGGCTGATTTTCCAATAACAGGTTCATGTGCTACCTGATGATTGGTTGCATCTTCGTGGTATAGGTTTGCGATCATTTGGGCGTCGCACGTATTGAAATATTCGACAAATTTTTCTACCAGCTCTTTGGGTCTCATTTGTGTAAAGTTTTAGATGTTTTAAGTTGAGGCTATTTCTGCTCAAACTTCCTTATGAGTTTAATATTATTCTTTTCTATATCTGTTAAATAGGTATCAACATTTGTAGCATGGCCATGGTACCAACTCATTCTTGAAAAGTGTTTTTGCAGATCTATTGATTTAAATTGATAGCCATAACGCGCAAATATTTCGTTTCGTATCAATCTTAATTCCTGTTTTGAAAGTCCTGTAAGATCATTATTAGTTATTTGCCTGCAAGACGCGATCTTGTATTGACCATTAGCAAGGTATTTATTTGTATCAATTTTGATCTGACTTGCTTTGTTTTCTGTGACCAGTGAAATATCAAAATGATTTAATGATTCATTTTCAAATGTTTGCGTTTCGCTAAGCTATTCCTCGTAGGGAACATATTCTTCATAGATAAAATAATCATCAGGATTGGAGGCAAACCTAACATCGGGATTAATAGCGTCTCCGACAGGTCGCAATCCCAGTTTTTTGTATATCTCTATTATAATTGCATCACCTTCGTGTCGCCAAATGCCAAGCTTGTAATGTTTTTGACTTTTTTCAAATCCTCCGAGTACTAGTATAAAAGTTCGATCAGGATAGAATAACAAGCTATCAGGTGTTTCACAACTTGGACAATGTAGTGTTACAATGCAATCTGAAGGGAAGTTAGTCGGGATGATATTTTTCACTTCAGAGTTTTGTGATAATCCTAAAGCAAAATTCGTTATTAGTAATAGTAGGCTTAGACGATACTTTTGATTCATGGTGGTTATATTGTTGGTATGATTGAATTAATAGTTAGCAATTGAGCTTAGTTTGTATTTTTTAGTTTAGAAATGATCCTTATAATTTTAGCTATTAAGGCACTTCCTAGAATGAAAGCTGAAAGATAAATCTGTATCCAAATGATGCCTTTTTCTTTACCTCTCAAATCTATATTATATAATTTATTCTGAAAGAAATCATTCCAAGGTAAGAACTCTATATTGACAATTAATAAATAAACAGATAAAATGAGTATTGGGTAATATAAATACCAGAAATCTTTATTCATTCTGTCATTAATCATTGATATTAGTAGTAGAATTCCAAGCGGAAAAAGGAGCGAATTAAATGTAAACGCCCAGATTATGACTGGAACACCAATAATCAATAACCATCCGTGAATAGCATTGAAAATGATGGTTGGTCCAAGTATCGCTAGTACTAGCATCAAAATATACAAAATGATTTTTAGCATATAAGACAGTTTTACGTCCATTAAACAAGTTGAAGGAGGAGCGCAATTATCAAGATACCATAGTGAGATGAGGGTTGATTAGGTTTTGGATACAATTGCTAATTTACTTTGAAAAATATTCCGGATTTATTGGTCGATTCGATGGAGATATACATATTGTCGATCTGTACTTTGTTATTATCTGCTTCTATAATTTCGTGCGATGTTTCCCATCCATTGAGACTGAAAAATAAAGTTTCATTGTTAATCCAATAGGAGTAGGTCTCATTATAGTAATGTCCTTTTCTGTTAACTGTTGAAGAAGAAGTAAATTCCAATGTGTCGGTAGCATCCTGGTTGATCCATAGTCCAATACGATACTCTTGTTCATAGAAATTTGTTTTCTTTTCATTGTCCTTTTCGCAGGAGATCACCAGAAAGGACAGACATATCAGGAGTAGGATTAGGTTCGAGTTTTTCATAGAGCGGTTTACTTAATATTTAATAGATGAGAAGGTGATCAGAAGGGTTGCTTTATAGTTCATTTAACTTTGGTAATGGTATGAGTATCGAGATCAGTGTTATTCTTACACAATCTGAGTTTTTCATTTAAAATTAAGATTTTATGTAAAGATTACATTCAATAAAAAACTTTCCAACAATCGCACTTGCCATATGGACGACATTTAGGTGACAAAGCTTCTGGTATTAACAAATATAAGTATTTACATCGTATATGTATGATATCTAATTTAAGTATGCGAAGCAGATTAAGACAATATTATAGCATGGTTTAACTAGATGAGTGAACATCTTTATTTACAATACCTCAAATTAAAAGCGTAATCAATCTCGAATTTTATTACTTCATCTGGTATATTTGGAAATCCCTCAAAATTGGCTTGGTACAAATCAATAAGAGTTTGCTTATATTGAAAGTAATACCTTGGAGTTAATTTTTTAAACTGATTTATTATTGGCTTGCGTGCTTGAGCCTTGTGCACGTCTAGCATAAGAATATCGTTATAACAGTTAAAATCTATATCAGTCAAAGAAATTACCCGTGTGGTAGTATTATTCAGTGTTTTAAAGTTGATAGTTTTGTTATGAATGTCGAAAATAAGGCTCCATTGAGTTCTGGTTTCGGAACCCACGGCTTTTAAAATCTTAAAACCGAAGTCGATTGCATTGTCGGTGTGATTGAAGTTTTCAATCATAGAACCTGCTTTTGCAATGATATCTGGTATCGTGTTCCATTGGGTTGGTAATTTTTTCGTTCCACCATAAGGTTGGTAGTCTTTTATCGCAATTTGAGATTTCTCATAAGCCATGTTGCTGCAAACCGGAATAGTAATATCATTGCCTTGTTTTATAACCAGCTCACCACCTAAGTATTCGATAACGCCTACATTTCCATTGGCATCGCAAATCATGTAATGAAGTGGCACTATATCCGGTAATATTTGAACCTTCTGATTGTTCGCAATGACTTCGTCCAGATTAGCAGAATTATCCAGCTGGTACTGGATCCATTCGAGACCATTCAGCACTTCCTGTTCTATTTTTTCAGGAAACTGGCTTTCGAACAGTCCCATTTGAGCTATAACAAGTCCTTTCTCATTCATTCCTCCCATGGGCATATCAACTCCAATCTGATTAAAGGTGATACTTCCGTATTTTGAAATCCATCGGACAGGAAAATGAGGCGCTTGAACAATGGCCTGTTTATTAAGCCCTTTTTTATTTACGACGATCATCCCCAAACCGATGTCCCAGTCAAAATTTCGCCCAAAAACCAAATTGGTAGAATCGTTTATTACGAAGGTAGTACAGGCAAAAAGAGAATGGCTAAGTATTAATCCGAGTGTTACAACAATACTTATTTTAAGAGTTTCTGTTTTTTTTAAAGTCATAGAGCTATGTTATTAATTAATAATTGCACTAAAACTATTCGTTAATAAGCAACCTTTACGACTAAATGTGACGAGCTGAAAGGATTTGTGGCGAATTGAAATACCAACTATTCTTTTGTGCTTAATTGATCCAAAACGCTCTGTACATTAGGGCGAGAAATTGGAATAACGGAACCCGAAATCTGCATTACGCATTTCTTGGAGAGAGAAGTGCCTTTTATCTGATCGACATAATCTAAGTTGATTAGATAACTTCTGTGGCATTGGGTAATCTTATCCACATCTGACAATGCATTAATAGCAGAATTAAGTGTAGCTCTTATTAAACTTGAGCTTATCTTGTTGTCATCATTAATCCACTCAACTTTGATGTAATTATCCTGCGATGTCACGCAAATTATATGATCAGCATTAAGGTTTAAACTTTTCATTGGATTTTTATCGTGCAAAGTAACTTGTTGATAAGTTGTTTCTTGCAAACGATTCGATTGCTTTACTAGATTGTGGTAATAATTGGTTTCCATAAATAGTAACAGGTAGCAGTTCGGAAAAATTCCCATTAAGAGCACTATCACCTGAAAGCGTATGAAAAAATCGAAATAGGAAGGATTATTAAATACAATGTTGTTATAAAACATGCAGCATAAGCCCGCGAAGAACTGTATGGATAGCATTACAATTAGTAATTGCCATAGCTTTCCTTTGTTGATGTTTAACAGTTTAACTAATAACAAGCTTCCGAACCAGATTACCATAACGATAAGTGCATATCCTGTAGCAATGAGTAACTTATTGCTTAAAGGACTTATATGGTGGAAACCAAAAGGCGAAAACAATATCAGCATTAAGAATATAGTCAAGCCAAATCCGGCAGAGAGATAAAAATGTATTTTACCTGAATTGGGTAAGCAGTATTCCTTTTCCAATATTGCTTTTAAGTTCATAATGATGCAAACTTGTTTACGTAATTGTCCTATTGAAGCTTTGAATTTAGTTATTACTTACATGTTATGCTGATTTTTCATTGTAATATTTTTAGTATTAAATACTAAAGTGTGGTAGCAGCCTGCTAGCGGGTTTTAAATTCGTCATTTAGTTTTTTATACTCAGGACTTATTCAATAAATAACTACAATCAATCTTAATTACAAACCTTTAGTTTTTGTCCAAACCACTTGGGCAGTACTACCCAAACTCTTTGGGCTATGCACTCCAAGAAGCTTGGGCTTGCAACTCCAGGCGGGTTGGGCTTATGGGCCCAAGGTATTCGGGCTTACCGGCCCAAGCTGTTTGGAAAAAAAGATGGTGCCCAAAAATACCTTAAGCATCAGTTCACTGAACGAAGTCGAAGTGATTAATCAATAAATTTCTTAGAGGCTTACCTCTGGGTCAGCTTTTTCTACCCTGAATTTGAGGGGAGATGGCTGATTTATCGGTCAGAAAGATTATCAACATTAATCAGACTTCATCTCTCCTGTACCTCGGCTCCGCTCAGTAAACAACTCGATAATTGAGCTTAGTTTTTGGACACCTTCAACATAAAAAAATCGTTTAAGCGGGAACCAGGTTATTCAGAAGCCTTCCTTTCTTTAAGGTTTTTCCTTTGTGCAGAATAGCTCTTACTTCCACTTGAAAAGTTCCTGTTGTTAAGCCTTCAGGTACGAAGAATAATAATTCCGACGGTTTGTTTTTTATCACATTGGATGCTTTAGTCTCAGTGCCATCATCTGCAATAAAAAAGATTCCTTGTTGAGCATCTTCCAAATCAAACTTTAATATGGAGCCTTTGATGGATGCTACCTGGCCGGGGGTAAAGTTCTCATTAACGGTATTGCTCTTCAGGTTGATGAACTGTTGAATAACCGGTTGAGGAGAAACGATTTCCACCTTCTTTAGTTCAATTTTTTCGGAAGCTTCAATCAATCGCTGACCCGGATTAAGGTTGAGTTTAATGGCATGGCGGGTTTCATCAAAGCCATCCTCGTCATTAATAAAAACTCCCGAAATGCTCGGATGCACCTTAAACAAGCCGGTATTCAGATTATTACCTTTTTGAATTGCATCGGCAATGGCATATTCGTACTCTTCAATTACCGAAAGAGCTTCGGCCCTGGTAACGGTAGAGCCTTTACCAATCATCGATTCTACAATTTCTTCCACATTAATCGTGTCATTGTCGGTGGTGACTGCCATGCAGTCGTTGGGATCATCCGTTAGATGATTTGGAACTAGTCCATAGCGTAAAGCCATAATAATGAAATTTTAATACTATATTGCAACGCTCCACCGGCCTCTTCTTCCATTGCCTGACGCCAATCTAGCGCGGATGATGACCAGCCGGTGGTTTACTTTGCAATACTTAACAATAAAATTAAAAGGTTGAAACCTTTG
Source organism: Carboxylicivirga sp. (assembly GCA_025210475.1). GTDB lineage: Bacteria > Bacteroidota > Bacteroidia > Bacteroidales > Marinilabiliaceae > Carboxylicivirga. The sequence continues at coordinate 8,220 of JAOARW010000112.1, forward strand.
CAAGGCAAAGGTACCATTAAGTCTCAGATTAATAGTTGTTTAAGATGGTTTTGTTTGGGATTTTCATTAACTTAAAGATGTGATTAAAAAGGAATTACATATGAGTTTTGTATCGCATCATGTCGAACGTAGAACGCGAAAAAATACATTTTTACGCCAAATTAACCAGATCATCGACTGGCATCCCATTGAG
>JAOARW010000113.1 GCA_025210475.1 Carboxylicivirga sp.
ATACTCCGAACAGTATATAGTGTTGTCAATAGTAAAACACCATATAGAAAGGATTATATATGTACTGACCCGAGAGAAAAAAATAGTAATAGCTCACCAAAAAGAGTTGCTTAAATTTGTTTTTTAATAGAGTATATGTATGAGAACATTGTCATGAACATTGAAAGTGCAATAAAACACGACTTTATCGAGACGAGGTATAGCAAGGTTCTGGTAAGTTGAGATGAAGTAACGAAGTGAATTGTTTTGAAGCAATTTCAATGTGTAATAGGTTTTCTAATGCATATTGCGGGTTTAATATAAATCGAGAAGGTCAATCACCAGAGAGTTTTAACCAGATAAGTGTGGAATGCTTTTCCGGATTCCTATTGGAGAAAAGAAAAGTTTTTCATTATTACTTGTCAAATGCTTCTGTTACTTACTTTTTTGAATGAGATGGTTATTGAATCGTATTGTCAATAAATATTGACTTGGCAAATGTCATGGTAGTAACGTGTTTATTAAGTTATTTTTGCACTGAGAGAAACTGATAAGGGATGGAATTAAGGACGATGCTAATTGCTTTAGGTACTTTATTGTGCCTGCAATTAAAAGGGGTTAATGTTGATAGTTTGAAAAATCAGCTGAATGTAGTCGAATCAATAGATAAAACTGTTGTTTACGAAAAGCTGATGCAGCATTATTATTACAAAAAGCCTGATTCAGCCATTCATTATGGCTATTTATTGGCAGCTAATGCAGAGGTGTTTCATCAAGACTCATTACATATGAGGGCTTTGGTTTCTTTAGCATTGGTTTATCATCTAAAAGGTGATTCAGATAGGTGTGAGGCATTATTTGCTGCAGGCGATAGTCTCGCAAAAACAGGAGTGAGCAAAAAAGCTCTTTTGCAGCAAAATTTTTCCAAAGGAGTAATCAAATTGTATACAACAAAGTTAGATTCGGCACTATTGTATTTGAATCGATCTCTATCCTTGGCTAAGGAACTGGGAGATGATCAGTTTATAGGTCGATCATTACTAAATATTGGCACAGTATACTGGATTAATGGGCATAATAATTTAGCCATCGAAAATTACAAAAACAGTGTTGACTTTCTTGATAAAGTGGACGATAAAAGGGGCATGCTTTATGTATTGGCCAACATAGCTAACATCTTTAAGCTAAAGAAAGAAATGAAGTTAGCTCTTGAGTATTTTAATGAAGCCTATGACTTGGCTAATAAATTGTCTGATAATGTTATGCTGGGTAATGTCCTGAATAATAAGGCTGCAGTATTATCATATTTGAGAAGGTATGATGAAGCGTTAAGTGTAATTGACCAGGCAATAACCGCATATAAATTAACGAATAACAGCAAAGGACTTATACAGGCACACAGCAATAAGGCTGATTATTTAATGGCAATTAATAAACCTGATTCAGCAGTCCATTATATTGAACTCATCGAAAAGTCTTATGATTTGAATGAGTTTCCCCGTGCAAAAATAAACTTTCTTGAGGCTAAAGCTGATTACAGCAGATACCTAAAACAACATCAACAGGCAAAAAAATATCATTTAGAGGCATTACAAATAGCTATAGATTACAAGTTAGACAATGCAAGATTAAATATGACAAATGAACTGGCGGCTGATGCCAGGTTGCTCGAGAAATGGAAAGAAGCCAGTTTGTATGCTGAGGAGGTTATAAGTTTAAAAGATAGTATCTACGACATTAAGAAAGTTGAGGAGCTTACTTTTCTGCAGAAGGCTTTTGAACTAATGAAACATGAGAAGGAGGCTCAACTGCTAAAAACTCAACAACAATTATTAAAAATGGAGTTGGTGAATGAAAAACGATCGACTGCCGTTAGTGTGTTGATAACCTTGTTCTTGCTTATTCTTGTTATTATCGTATTCATTGCCTTTTTAAACTATCGTAAACAAAAATTAGCTCTGGCTAATGTAAATAAGCAATTATTGCAACGTAACAATGAGTTACTGGAGGCTAACAGGATTAAAAATCAACTTTTCTCGGTTTTGAGTCACGATTTAAAATCACCGCTCAGTAGTATAATCAGCTTAGCCTCAATAATGGAACAATCGCCAACCATTAGCGAAAAGGATGATGTGAAATTAGTACAGGCAGTGGCTGAATCGTCTAACCTGCTGATGGCTTTTATTGACAATACACTGCTTTGGTTTAAGAAAGTACATAATAACCTGGGATTGAAGAAACAGAACATTTCCATTGCGGAAGTAATGAAGGAAGTGGAGGTCTGGTTTAGTTCTTTCAGTCGAGTAAAGAATGTGGATTTAAAGATCAGTGGTGATGATTATCGGATTCAATATGACAAGAATATCCTGATGGTTCTAATGCGTAATATTGTTAGTAATGCCATTAAGTATAGTCATCCGGATAATAGCATTGAAATTAATTGGACAAAGAATGCTGAGGGTATAATAATTATGGTGAAAGATAAGGGAGTAGGAATGAATGCTCAGCAAGTGGAGAAGCTTAACTCTGAAACCGGTATGCATATATTTAAACAGGGAAGTGCCAACGAAATTGGTACCGGATTTGGGCTGTATTTATGTAAGGAGCTGCTGGAAAGTGCCGGTGGGGCATTAAAGATAAAAAGTGAGGAAGGGAAAGGTACTGAAATCTCGATATTTATCAATGCCATTTGATCAACAATAAACTAAGTGGATATATAATTGGTATTCACAATTCGCCATGGTTCATAACCGAACTATGGGAGATATCCGCTTTTAATCAGTATTAATTTGCTTTAATTATTAATGGCTCTGGTATATTCACTTGGAGTCTGTTCAAATTGTTTTTTAAAGCACTCGCGAAAATGCTTCGGAGAGGTAAAGCCAACATCATAGGCTACTTCTGAAATAGATCGATCATTTTGGGATAAAAGCATAGCTGCCTGCTTAAGACGAATGGTTCTGATAAAATCGGAGGGAGCCATACCCGCAAGGGCTTTAATTTTTCTAAAGAAAGGACTACGACTCATTCCTAACTCTTCAATGAGTTGATCTACCTTAAAGGATGAATCCGAAATATTCGCCTTAACGATTTCAATGGTTTTTTCGATAAATGCTTCGTCGCCAGAGGTTGAAGTCATTTCTTTGGGCTCCATGGCCACTTCGGTTTTAAATCGTTTTATTATTTTTTTCCTGTATTCAATTATATTATAGGCCTTGTGTAATAAAATGAGCTGATTAAATGGTTTTGTGATGTAATCATCAGCACCAGCCTCTAAGCCGTGTAAGTGCTGAGTATCAGAAGTCAGTGAGGTTAATAAGATGATTGGGATATGACTGGTTGTTAAATCTGATTTGATTTTCTTACACAATTCCAAACCGGTCATCTTAGGCATTAGTACATCGGAGATAACCAAATCAGGTTCTATATCGATGATTTTGTTGTAACCGTCTTCTCCGTCAGTTGCTTGAAATACCTGAAAAGAAAGGCTTAAACCATCGGCTATAAATTGACGGATATCTTCTTCGTCATCAATAACTAATACTTTGTATTTAGAGTTATTTATAAGCTCTTTTTGTGCATTTACCGGAGTTGAATCGTTTAATAGTTTTGCGAATTTTGTTCCTGGTTTTGCGCTTGTTTCAGATGTGTTAAGGACTTTAGGCGTAGTTTGATGTTCCAGCTCATCTTCGGCATAATGGGCATTACCAAGAGGGAGTGTAACCGTAAATAAACTGCCTTTACCGATTGCACTTTCAACACTTATTTCACCATGCATCATCTCAACCATACTCTTTGTCAGCGACAAGCCTATACCTGTTCCTGAGGTACTATTATCATTAACCCTGTAGAAACGTTCGAAGATTCTGGATTGATCCTCGTGAGCGATACCTTTACCCATATCCTTTACTGTAATAATGGCCATTTTAGTCGCATTATCAATAGTCACATCAACATTTATTTCGGTGTCATGTGATGAGTATTTAATGGCATTGGATAGTAGGTTGGATATAATCATTTCCATCATTCCAGTATCAACATACAGGTTTAATACATCAAAATGAGGAGTGAAAACAATTGTAATGGACTTGCTATTGGATAACTCAATGAAACTGTCACAGATTTCCCGGATAAACAAGACAATGTTAACCATGCTAACTTTAACTTTTCTTTTGCCTTGATCAATCTTTCTGAATTCCAATATTTGGTTTATTAATCGTAACAGTCGGTCAGCATTCTTTTTAATCAATCCAAGATTCTTTAAGTTCGATGAGTTTGGCTTTGCATTGGTAATTAGTTTATCCAATGGGCCTAATATAAGCGTGAGGGGAGACCGAAGCTCATGGGTAATATTTGTGAAAAACTGAATTTTATTAAGATTGGCTTCTTCCTGCATTTTTTTGTCCATTCGCTCCATTTGCAACGAATTCTTCAACTTCATTTGAAGTATTACAAATCGATTAATGGTAATAATTAACGCCAGTATAATTAGGAACCAGATGATTAGAGCTGTATTGGTTTTATACCAGGGCGATTTAATTTTTATTTTGATGCTTTTACCTCTGTTGTTCCACACTCCATCATTGTTAGCAGCAATCACTTTAAACTCATAATCCCCCGGAGGAATTCTGGTATAGGTTATTTTCCGCTGGTCTTTAGTGGTATTCCATCCTTCTTCAAATCCAACGAGTTGATATTTATACTTGTTATTACGCGACAAGGTATAGTTTAGTGCCGTGAAACTTATCGAAAAGATATTCTGATCGTGGTTTAGAATAATTTCATTGGTATTGTGCAGATCAATCACCTGGTAGTTCGGCAGGGCATCTTCATGCCCTTTGTTTAGAGTAAATATAGCCATCTCTACTAACTGAATCGTTGGGGGCGTTGGGTTGTGCTTAATTTGTTCGGGATAAAAACTATATACACCATTGGTTCCTCCAAAATAGAGCTTTCCATCGCTGGCTTTTAACGCAGAGTTGTCACTAAACTGGCCTTTGATTCCATCCACCAATCCAAAATTTCTGAATATTTCATCACCCACCTTATACTGTGAGAGGCCATGCGCCGTTGCTGCCCAAATATCTCCGTTATCGTCGCTAAGCACGCCGTTAACGATACTGCTGGGTAATCCATCTGCCGTCGAGTATTGGATGGTGTCTTTATTAATTTCATCAATGTGCCAAAGACCTATTTGTGTGCCAACCCAAATTTGATGTTTCTCTGATTCTGTTATTGATAAAACATGAATAGGAGGAGTATTTCCTCCTCCAAGGTTTACATCCTGAAACTTATTAAGGTGCGGATTGTATTTGCTTAAACCATTAATTTTTCCAATCCACATGGTCGAATCAGATGATTCGTAAAGGCTGGTGATAAGATTATTACTATAGGCCTTTAAATATTCTGTGCTATTATTATCATTCGGATAATTGGAGATAATGACGCCTCTTTCTCCCGTTCCGATCCAAATACGACCTTTATAATCTTCACTAAAACATTTAACACTATTGTTAAAGGGTGCTTTCTCTATTTTAATAGGATATGTATAATGATTCCGTTTGTTAGGTTTGAAAAGTTTGAGTCCATCCCGAAAACCTCCAACCCAAATATTGTTTTTCGAATCTTTAAATACATCACGTACAACGTTTTTATTTCGTTTTGAATTGATGAAGTGATTAAACGTATTCGTTCGTTCATTGTAAATATTGATTCCACCACCATCTAATCCTAATATTATTTTACTATTGCTGAGCTGTTCGATCCCTAAAACGGAATTGGCACTCAGTCCGGTTGGGTTACCTTTTTCATAAATCCAGTGTGTAAATTCTGATTTATAGGGATCGTTGACCAACAAACCAGCGTTGGTGGTTGAAATCCATACAGCACCAGCTTTATCTTTAAATAAATGTGTAATCGCGTTAACAGGAACGTTTGTTTTTAATTTCAAACTGCTTGCTAGTCCATTATTTATGTTGTAAGCTATAAGGCCATTCCCATCTGTGCCTATCCACAGGGTTGAATCGTTATATTCCAATAAGGAAAGAAGTTGTGCAGGGGCATTGTTTTCCGGTAAACTCTGTTTGATATCCAGATCTATAAAGCGATTGTTAACAAGTTCATATAAGCGTCCACGGCAGGTAGCAAATATTCTGCCTGTTTTTGACTTAATGGTATTTTCTATGTTAGACCTTGGAATTTGTGATGAGCTATTATTAATAATATCTTTTGATGAGCGATTAAAAAATACACCACCTTTTCGTTTAAGCCCAATAAACATCAACTCATCGTCAACAGGCATTAATGTTGAGAGATTATAACGGTTAGGAATTGGGTATAGAATAACAGTATCTTTCTTTAGATTGTAGGACGCCAGATTATTATAAGCTGTTCCAAGCCAGAATTGATTTTCGTCTTCCTGATATATGGAAGTAATTATTCGGTAGTTAAGTTTAGGAATCGATTCGAATTGGGATTCTTTAGCTTTTTTTCTTTTTATACCTTTATTGGTCCCTACCCAAACATTTCCTTGTTGGTCGACATGTATAAAATGAACCAATGTTGCTTTGGCAGTGGACTTAAATAAATTGATTCGGGTAAAAGTATAACTGTCAAACTTAAACAAGCCATTTCGGGTACCAACATATATGTATCCACTGGAATCCTGGGCTGTACATTTTATATAATCCTCATTTAACCCATGATCCAAAGAGTAGGAGGTGACCCCAATTTCTTGTGTATTTGGTTGGTGCTTTTGAGCCAAACATACACTGATGGTCAATTGAAAAACAATCACGATGGATACAACAAATATCCATGAATTACTTTTGGGTTCACGCATTTCTAACTCGCATTAACAGGTTGTTAAACCAAAAATAAACAATCTGAATTCGATTATGTCAATTATCCGGCAATAAATGATTAAAAATACGAATATACCTGCTCATCGACCAGTTTTTACCCCTTCGGACTACACCTGTGTCTTAGACCAAATCTGTTCTTAATAAATCGATGCTGTAGTATTGGCTCGTGCGTGTTAAAGATGTTTCAGAACCTTAATAATTGATGAAATCATTTGCTCATATTTTCAATTTAGTATCACTCCGCTATATTCTGTATGTGTAGATTAGGGGTAGTGATGTAAATATAAGTGCAAGAGTCTTTGTTTTTCTAATTCCTTGTTTTTAAAGTTTTCAGGAATTGTCTATTTTAATAAAGTGTACATTTTAAAATGATCGGTATGAATAAAACAACAAGTAAAGTAGTGTATATTTTGTTTATATGCATGCTGAGTAATACTTTGTTATTTGCTCAGAATAAACAAGGAAATATCGTTGAGTATTTTGGGAAAGAAAAAGTGGACGATATCAATGAGGGGCAATTAATTCACACCTTTAACAAAGGTTTGGTACTAGGGCAAAACCGATTTGCTTTTGGATCAAACAATACGACTCCAATAGATGCTGTTGTCGGAAACCACCTGCTCAATCCAGCTTATAAAATAGCAGAAGGAGAAACCGGCCTGACAGATTCGGCCGGAAAAGAATATAAATGGACATCAATAGCGATTAATGATAAGAGTGAGTTCAGTGACAGGAAGCTACGTTCCGGTTACCTCTATCTTGAATACCAATCAGAAATTCCTCAAACAGTAATTTTTGAAGCCTCAGGTCACACACGGCTTATTGCCAATGGTTTGCCTCATGAAGGAGATCACTATGATTTTGGCTATTCCTTAATACCCATTCAATTAAAAAAAGGAAAAAACACTTTTTTATTAACCGGAGGCCGCTTCCCAAAAATGCGTGCCCGCCTCATAAAACCCAATGTAAACGTTCAGTTAACAACACGCGACATGACTCTTCCTGATTTATTGAAAGAGGAAGATGAAACCTTGGTTGGAGGAATCAGAATTGTTAATGCGAGCCATAAATGGTTTAAGAACGGAAGTGTTTCAGTTACAGTAAAAGGAAGTACTTTATCTACCCCATTACCTGGTGTATCCCCATTGAATTCGCGCAAGGTTGTAATCAGCATACCCAATGTGAGCAGTAATGGCAAAACAGAAGAAATGCTGGTGCAACTCAAAGACCGTAATAAGAAATTACTTTCAAAGTACACTGTTAAATTAAATGTGAAGAGCAATAAAAAGCACCATAAACGAACCTTTGTGAGCCAGATTGATGGCAGTGTGCAATATTACAGTGTGGCACCTTCGAACAACGATACGCTTACAAAGCCTGCCCTTTTTCTGTCTGTTCATGGTGCTTCTGTAGAGGCCACCAACCAGGCCAATGCTTATAAACAAAAAGATTGGGGGCATTTGGTAGCGCCAACCAACCGTCGACCGTTTGGTTTTGCCTGGGAAGACTGGGGCCGCCTGGATGCTTTGGAAGTTTTGAATGAAGCAGAGAAGCGTTTTCAAACCGATAAACAACGTACTTATCTGACCGGTCATTCAATGGGAGGACATGGCAGTTGGTATCTGGGAGCCACGTATCCCGATAAATGGGGAGCCATTGCACCTGCGGCCGGTTATCCTGATTTGCTGGGTTACCGAGGGAGTTTTCAAAGGCGTTTAAAAAGCATGACGGATGAACAGCTTAAGCGCTATGGCATAACGCGCGAACAAGCCAAAAAGATGTTTGAAGGAAAAGCCTATGATAAGCAAATAGACATTGAAATGGATTCAATAATCAGACGAGCGGGCAACCCGAGTAGAACACTGAAATTGAAACGTAACTACCTGCATCACGGGGTGTATATTTTGCATGGAGAAGACGATTCAGTAGTGCCTACGTTTATAGCAAGGGACATGCGTGCATTATTAGGATCGTACCACCCTGATTTCAGTTATTACGAATATCCGCATGGTACACATTGGTATGGTAATCACAGTGTAGACTGGCCGCCTATTTTCGATTTTTTTAAGTTTCGCTTCATCAAGCCATCATCTGAAATCGATCGATTGGAGTTCTATACAGGCTCACCGGGTGTTTCAGCCTCGTCTCATTTTGTAACCATCAATCAACAGGAAGAACCATTTGGCATTTCTTCATTTAATTTTAATCGTGCTGATAATATAACCGTTAAAACCGATAATGTATCAGCAATGACGATTGATCTTGATAAGATGGCCGCTGAAAAAGATAGTATTGAAGTTGATGGGCAAATCTTCGACACAACTGAAAAAAAGCAATTGACACTTAAAAAGAATGCCCAATGGAAAGAAGTGAAGGAAATCGCTTTATCAGAGAAAGGCCCCCATCGTAATGGTGGTTTTAAGGATGCTTTCAGAAATAACTTTGTACTTGTTTATGCTACCAATGGCACAAAAGAAGAAAATACATGGTACTATAGCCGGGCCAGGGCAGATGCTGAGATGTTCTACTACAGGGCCAACGGGAATGTAGAAATTATAAAAGACCGAGATTTTGTGGATGCTGATTATAAAGACAGGAATGTGATTGTTTACGGCAATGCTGATAATAATCGTGCCTGGAAGAAATTATTGACCGCTTGCCCTTTGCAGGTTAAAAATGGCAGCCTGACTTTGGGCAACAAAACCTTGAAAGGGAAGAATTATGGGGCTTATTACATTTATAAAAGAAACGATAGTGATGTGGCAAGTGTTGGGGTTGTTACAGCCACAGGCCCTTTAGGGATGAAAGCAGCTTATGCCAACCATTACTTAACCAATGCCACCACTTTTCCGGATGTACTGATTTTTAATGATAAGGTACTTTTGGAAGGTATCGCAGGCGTTGAATGCAGCGGATTCTTTGGTAATGACTGGTCTTACGAAACGGGTGATTTCGTATGGCGCAATCAAGAATAGCATTAAGCATTGAATCATATTTTATAACCCGGGACAGGTAGTTCCGGTTTTTTTTACATCATTAACTGACTCAACTTAAAAATCCACCAAACCTGAGTCAAGCATATGCCGTAAGCAGCGCCTGTACTTTTCTTTAGCGCATTTCTAATGCTTAGGGCAATGTTTACCTTCATCATGTCTGTTACTGGTAAATTATGTTGGTGATACAAATATACCTCCTGATCGACCAGTTTATACCCCCTGGAAATACGCCTGTACCTTCCACTAGACCAGTTGTTAGGGATTGACTTGTGCCCTGTCATCTACCTTTGTTAACATGTGTTAATAGATGTATTTGTATCTAAATATTAGGGTAGAACCAATTACTAATTACATAATCTATAAAATCTATGAAGTACAAAATCTTTAAAATTGGAGTAGCATTTATATTCCTAATGTTGCTCATAAGTTGTGAAGACGATACCTATCATCGAAAGGTGCACGGTATTAAAGAAGTTACCCATACCACCATGTTTGGTAAAGTAATGTTCCATGTTGAAACCTACGATGGTATTAAAACCATTAAAGCATCTTCCGATGCAAGCAGTTTAGATGCTAATGTAAACGGTAATGTGGCAGAAGTTGAGTTTGATAATTTAGAAGCCGGGAGACAGGTTTTTACATTTACAGGCACTACTGCTGATGGTGTTGAATCAAGCCCATTATACCGCATTGTATCTGTAATGGATAACAGTTATTTGGATGAACTTAATACAATTAAAGTAGCTGAACAGAATTATGGTGATGGTGTTCTTACTCTAAATTTCGAGAAACCAGGTGGAAATCATCAATACACAGTGGTGAGTTATTTTAATACAAATGGAGAAGCTCTTAATGATACAGTGTTTGGATTGAATAATTCGATCAGTCTAAATGCGGCAACCGACTATCGAAAAACGTATGCTCTAAATAGTTATTATAAAGTTAATAACTTCTTCGAAGGATTGGTTAATAAACAAGGTGAGCCCATCAAGTTTGATAAAATCACCGATCCCAACCCGGTTCCTAATTTAAAAAGGTATCACCTAACGCATGATGAAGATGGTACAGGTCCGGCGCCTGGTGCTGCAGATGGCTTTGGTGTTTATGAAAAGTTATTTGACGGCGAATGGGAAGACAGAACCAACTTTTGGGCATCGCAGCTTGCTTACCCGCTTGTGCCAACAACATTTACTATTGAACTGGAAGAACCCACCTTGGTCAGCGAAGTTGTTTTGCATCCGAAGAATGGAAATACAAAACTGTTTCCCAAAACGGTTAAAGTGTATGGCCTAGCATCAGGAATCGAAAATGCTGATACAGAATCGAAAGGTAGTGAGGGAATAGAATGGGAAAATGAAATGGCAGCAAAGGGCTGGGAAGAGTTAGGATCCTTTACTGGCGAGAGCTGGCCGGTTTATAACAAACCATATGTAATCAAATTTGAAGGCGATCAGGAAGTAAAATACCTGCGATTGTTACTGATGCAAACATGGAACGTGAATAAGAACAATGTGATGTTCGGTGAAATGATTGTTAAGAGAGCCTTAAACTAAAATAGTTATGACTAAAAAAATAAAATCTCTGTTACTATTGTCTTGTGTTGCCCTGCTTCTTGTGTCGTGCGAAAAAGAATTGCATGACCGGTATAAAACACCGGATAATATAAATGGAACTATTTATAAACAACTAAAAGCATCACCTAATCATCAGTTGTTTGCAAAAGCAATTGAATTGGTTGATATGAAAAACAATCTGGACGGACGAGCACCCATGACCGTGTTTGCGCCGAACGATGATTCCATGAAAAAGTGGTTGGCTTCAAAAAATGCCAGTTCTATTGAAGATGTTGATAAAGCAGATCTTGAGATAGCTATTAATGTACATTTGGTACGAAATGTTTTTAGTAACGATCTGATTAATCAAATGAACGATATTGTTCCCCGAAGACTTAAAACATTTGCAAAAAAGCCAATAAGTTTTGAAACCAGTGATAACAAGGAATACGCATTATATCATGGTGAGAAATTTATGCCCGTTTTTACGCCTAATGTCTTTGCAGAGGATGAGATCAGTGATCCGAACTATAACATTCAGAAAATATTTAACAAAGCGTATAATGGCTCTTTAATGTACGGTAATAGTAATGTTACTGAGACTTTAACCTGTACCAATGGCTATTTAAACTATGTTGACGATGTTGTAAAGACTTCCAGCAATGTGGAAGACTGGATACAGAACAATTCTGAATACAGCTTGATGGCAGATTTGTATCAGCGTTATTCTTTTTATGATTACGATAGCCGATACAGTGAAAAATATGCTCAATATGCCGATTCAATCTTTCTTAAGTTTTATGCGGCTGGTAATATCAATCAGGAGTCAACAGCTGCGTTGATTTCGGGTTCATTACTAACGTATTCAATGATAGAGGAGCGCTCTTTCTTTATGATAAAAGATGCTTCTTTAAGAGATTACCTCGAAAGGGAGTTGCTAAACAGCGAAGTTAGCTCAATCAACGAAATCAACCCGGTTACCAGTATTTATTTTTTAAGAAACTTATTGGGTTATGAAACTTACTGGCCCGAGAATATCAATAGCGATATTTTTAGAAACCAGTTTGGAGCTAAGTTGAGTATTGATATTGATGCGGATGTAGATACGGTGGCTATGTGCTCAAATGGCTTGGTATATGGCCTGAATAAAGTGCCCGAAATAGAGGTGTTTAATTCGGTGATCGACTTGCCTTTTAAATACCCAAGCTCCGATTATATGTTGTACCTGGCAAGTTATAGCCAAACAATGAATGAATTGTTAGATGCAAGGACAAGCAAAAAGGCCTACCTGGCAGATAACGATGCATGGAAAAGAGCTGGCATTACAATTGACATCAAAGATCCAAAGAAATTAGGTGACGAGGAGTTTACATTAACCCCTGAAGGCAGAGACGTTGACGCAACGCCTGTTAATGTGTCTCGTTGGGTATTGGGGCAGTTCATTACCAACGAAATTCCTTTTAACGATGAATTTGATTTGGGATTAACCTTGAATAACTTCCAGGTTGTACTTGTAAAAGAAGACGAAATCCTGGGAGGCGGTGATATCTATTTAAACGAGAGCTCTGCCCAAATCATTTCGACAGGAGTTGAGCGTAGTAACGGTACCAGATTTCAGGTTGATGACATAATTAAACCAAGTTTGTCGCTTTGTTGGGAAATTATCAGTAAGGATGATAACTATGCTGAGTTGTACAAATTATTCCAGAAGGTAGGCGGTTTTAAAACCAATTCGGAAACTGGCGAGTTTGGCAGTTGTCCTTTTATCCCTTCAGGACCATATTATACGATTTTCGCACCAACCAATGAAGCTATTATTGAGGCTTTAGATAATGGCGAAATTCCAATCGATGAAATCAATCCCGATTTAAGTCAGGAACAAATTGATAATCCTAATACACCAAAGCATCTTGTTTATAGCGAATTGGCGAATTGGTTAAAATATCATTTTGTACCCATTAACCCTAACACCCGGGATAATTACTATTTGCCAAACGAAAATCAGGATGCACCTGTTGAGTCAGCTTTGCTTGATTTAAACAATACCACTCAGCAAAAGAAGGTGTATTACGAATTGTCGTTGTTGATACAAGGTGATCCTGATACAGGCGTTAACAACGGATTTAGCGTGACCGGTCAAAATGGAGCTTCGGCTAACGTTTTGAAGGATCGTATAGGTTTGTGTAACAAGTCTTTAATTTATTCAATTGATAATGTTATAAGCTTTAAATAGTATGAATTATAAAAAGCGTTATTATATACTATTCTTGCTGCTGGTGACCTTTGTAAGCTCCTATGCTCAGGAGTTTAAGGTAACTGGTGTTGTTAAGGATCTTGACGGAGAACCCTTGCCAGGGGTTAACGTCGTTGAAGTTGATATAAACAATCGATACTTAAAAGGTACCATTACCAATCTGGACGGGTATTTCGAGTTTGTGGTGAAGAGTCAAACAAATCGTCTAAGCTTTAGTTTTATTGGTTTTAAGGATCAGGTTGTACCGATTGATAAATCCAATTACACCATTACTCTGATTGAAGATGTAACCGAGATTGAAGGAGTGAATATTGTTGCCAATATTGTGGATGATACCGAGTTGCTTCCAATAGCAAAGGAAAATCTTTCTTCTGCTACTCAGTCTCTTAAAATGGATGCTTTGAACGAAGTGCCTTCAGTTTCTATTGGCGATGCTATCCAGGGACGTTTAGCGGGTGTTGATGTGGCGATGATGGGTGGAGATCCCGGTTCAGGTACCCGATTAACAATTCGTGGAATTGGATCATTAAATGGTAATACAAGTCCGCTGGTTGTTTTAGATGGTATGGTTTTTCCAACCTCATTTAACGAGGATTTTGATTTTCAGACTGCAACGTACGATGACTTTGGTGCTTTGTTATCTATATCACCAGAAAACATTGAGGAAATTTCTGTATTGAAAGATGCTTCGGCGACTGCCATTTATGGTTCACGTGGGGCCAACGGTGTTTTAGTGATTAAAACCAAACGAGGAAAGTCAGGTAAAACAATATTTGGTTATAACATGCAATACAAGCTTAAGACAGAGCCCAATCCTATACCAATGTTATCCGGAAACGATTATGTTGGTCTGGTGTCTGAAGCTATCTGGAACAGTTACCTGCATTCAGAAGGAAAGAACGACAGCTACTTGTCTTTACTTGAAAACTACCCTGAAATTAATGGTGATAAGAATTATAGATACTACGATGAATACAATGTAAATACGGATTGGTTGGGTGAAATTGTACGCGATTTTCAGAGTTCTCATAACCACGACCTTTCGATGAGTGGTGGTGGTAGTAAGGCGCGTTATCGAATTACCTTAGGTATGCTTAATGAGAATGGTAATACCACCTCAACCAGTTTTAATCGTTTCAACAATCGTATTAACCTGGATTATGATGTAAGTGATCGTATTAAGTTTTATACCGATTTCAGTTTTAACTCGAGCGAACGAAATGGACCCTATTTCGAAGAAGGAGACCATCCTAATGTAAGGATGATGGCTTTAAGACGAATGCCTAACATGAGCCCATATTTATTGGATGAGCAGGGAAATCGCACAAATGATTATTTTCAGCTACGATACGATTGGCAAGGTACAGGTGGCATCGATTGGTATAACCCGGTGGCAATGAACAACGAATCCTTGTATCAAACAAAGCTTACCCGTTTAAGATCTGTATTCAGGGTAAAATATCGGATTAGCGAACGATTAAATTATCATTTCAATGTTGCCTTGGATAAAAGTGAGCAAACCATTAAGAAGTATGCACCCCAGGTGGCTTATGGTTCTTTATTAACCAATGCTATTTCAAATAAAGTTTCCGAAACAACGCAGGAAAACTTCGCTCTTGAAACCGAACAGCGTATACAATACACGCATTTATTTAATGAAGGTACAGCACTGAACGCCATGATAAGGTTTAATACCAACCTAACGTCTGTCGATCAGTATACCCCAACTATTCGAAGCATTCCTTCGGCTGATGCTAAAGATGTGGCTAACAATGGAGTTGTACAGAGTTTCAAAAATGAAACAAATGAAAACCGTTTAGCCAGTTTATCTTCTACCATCCATTATGTTTACAGAAACAGGTACATCATTCAGGGAACATACCGCTACGATGGAACCAGTAAGATCGGAGCCAACGAGCGATGGTCGCAATATCCGTCAATCGGTATCGGTTGGAGAATTGATCAGGAAAACTTTCTTGGTGCAGCCACCTGGTTGGATAATTTAAAACTGGATGCCGCCTACGGTGTTATTGGACGTTCACCAACACAGTCCTATTCTCACTACGGAGCATATAGTGGAAATGGTGCTTACATGGACAAAAATGCCATTCAGCCAACAAGGGTAACATTATCGAATTTGAAGAATGAAAGAATCGAAGATTTTAACCTTGGATTTAATTTGAGCGCCTTCAATTATCGGGTCGATCTGAGTGTTCAGTACTACAACAGGACAACCCGTAACCTATTAATGAAAGATGCAACCATTCCAACGGTAACAGGTTTTTCTAAGTTACAATGGTATAATGGAGGTGATATCAGAAACTCTGGATTTGAAGTTTTTGGTTCGGTGGTACCAATCAAGAAAAACAATTTTCAATTCAGGATAGCGTACAACTTTGCGTATAACAAAAATGAAATTCTTTCGAAACCCGATAATGTTAAGTTATTGAACTACACCTATGGGAATGGTAAGTTTGCAAGTAACCAGTTGGTTGGTAATCCTTTGTATGGAATTTATGGTTATCGCAGTTTAGGCGTATACAGCACTACTGAGGATACCTATGCCAAAGATGCCAATGGCAATGACATTTTGGATATTAATGGCCAGCGGGTAATCATGACATCGAAATACAATCAGGAGTTTAAAGCCGGCGATGCGCGTTATGAGGACATTAACTCAGATGGTGTAATAGATGAGAATGATATCGTCTTTTTGGGCGGCACGCAACCGAAGTATACTGGTGGATTTACACCAACTTTTACTTATAAGAACTGGAGTTTAAAAACCCACTTTGCCTATCGTCTGGATTTCTATATCAAAAATATGACGCGTATTAAGACGGAGGACATGTATGGTAAGTCTAATCAAAGTACCGCCGTATTGCATCGATGGAGAAATGAAGGTGATGTTACCGATGTACCAAGAGCTTTATATAACAGGGGCTACAATACATTAGGAAGTGATCGTTTCGTGGAGAAAGGGGATTATATCAACTTTTCACAGTTAACATTAAGTTATCGTTTTACTCCGGAGTTTCTTAAGCGCATACATTTCAAATCGTGTAGTATGTATGTAACTGGACAAAACCTTGTTACCTGGACAAAATATTCAGGTCAGGATCCTAAAACTGTGTCAGGTGTAGGTGAAGATAACTCATATTCGCCACTCCCACAGACGTATACATTAGGTCTTAATTTACAATTCTAAAATTTGTAACATGAGAAAGATATTTCTAAATATAATTGTATGCTGTCTTCTGTTTTCTTCATGTGATAGCTACCTGGAACTGAAACCACAGAACGAAGTGGTGAAGGAGGATTTCTGGCAGACACAGCAAGATGTAGAAGGTGTTTTATGGAGTGCTTACAGGCAATTACAGCAGCTCAATTTTGATATTATTGTGATGGGAGAGTTGCGAGCCGATGAATTAGCATTATCGAGCACTTCCTGGGAATATGTGCGAGCCGGATTGGTTACACCCAATAGTTCGTTTGCTAAATGGGATGCCTGGTATAAGCTCATCAGTTACTGTAATGTTGTTATAGCCAATAGTGATGATGTGGTGGAACGCGACATTAACTTCTTTGCTGAGGAAAGTGCCTCATTGATTGCTGAAGCAAAAGCCATTCGCGCATTGGCTTACTTTTATGTGGCCCGTTGGTGGAAAGATGCTCCTTTAGTGGTGGATTCATACGATACCGATGAACATAGTTACTTAATTCCAAAATCAATAGATTTAGAGATTTTGAATTTTGTTTACAATGATTTAAATGCTTCGGTAAAGAACCTTAAAAATCTGTTTGGTGAAGAGTGGGAGTTGTATGGCCGCATGACACAGGCTGCTGGTTATACAATTTTGGCAGACATTTCTTTGTACCTTGAAAAATACGACAATGCCATTAAGCATTGCGATCAGGTTTTTGCATTAAGAACCAAATCATTGGTCGATAAGGATGATTGGTTTACCTTGTTCAGCGAGGAGTTTACCAATGAGAGTATTTTTGAACTACCATTCGACGAAAAATACAACCAAAAGAACAGCATTTTCGGCCTCTTTCAGGGGAACAAACCGATGTTCAGGTTTTCAAGTGATTACCACGAAGGAACAGATAAACTGTTTACAAACATAAGCGATGTCCGTTACGAAGGCACTTACAACAATACAAACCAACGAATTCGTAAGTATGTTACAAAATTCAATGGTACAGATTATGAGGTGATTTCGCAGGATGAAAGCTATGCAAATATTAAGCTTTACCGTTTAGCCGAAGTATATTTAATTCGTGCGGAAGCTTACGCGATGAAGAATGATTTTAATAAAGCGCGTGAGGATATTAAAGCGGTTGCAGACAGAGCATTGCCAGAAAGCATTGTACCTACTTTTAATTCGGTTGATGATGCCTTAAATACTATTCTTTTGGAACGTCGAAAAGAGTTTTGTGGCGAAGGTAAATTGTGGTTCGATCTTTTACGAATTGCACGAAAAGAAGACTGGAAAAGAAAACAGTTAATCATGGATATCGTCCTATCTTATGTAAAAGGTGTTGACTATGCAAAGGTAGAAGCTATGATTCAAGATCCCTATTCGTATTATTTCCCGATACATACGAGCGAATTGAATAATAATAAAGCATTAGAACAAAATCCATATTATAAATAATCATGAAAGCATTATATATTGTTATAGCATTTTTGATGATTCTTGCAGCTTGTACAGATGATGATAGAAGCGCAGATTTTGTGGACACCGAAAAATTCCCTTATGTCATTACATTAGAGAAGAATCCTGCAAAATACAGTCTTTGGGTTGATTTGATTACCGAAGCTGGTATGTATGAAACATTGAATATATATGGAAGTTATACATTTCTAACACCAAATAATTCAGCTGTAGAGCAATACCTTAATGGCCGCGACTTAAGTTCGTTTACCAAGAAAGAATTGGAGAGCCTGGTTCGAAATCATATCTTTCCAAGGCAAGTAACGAAAGCCGACTTTAGAGAAGGTGCTGTAAATGACACCAATTACATTGGTGATTATGTATCAGTTGATTTTGTCGCGGATAATGGAACCAAAACGCTTCTTAACAAGAACTGTAAGATTATTGATTCGGATATCGATTTGGTAAATGGTATCATGCACGAAACCGATAAAGTGTTGGATGTTAATCAGGCCACAATAAAAACCTATATCGAAAATCAGGACGGCATTAGCATATTTAAGCAAGCACTTCAGGAAACTGGATTGATTGATGTTTTGGATCAGGTTGCTATTACCAATAATTCAAACATTGTAGTCAGAACCTATTTCACGTTGATGTTGATTGATGATGCCACCTTTATTGCTCAGGGAATTGAAGATTTTGAGGCCCTTAAAACAAGGTATGATTCACCAGGTATCGAATTAACTGATGCTGATCACCGATTACGTCAATTTATGGAATATCATATTCTTCAGGGGGCCAATTTCTCTAATTCAATGCTGGATTTTGCTCATGATATTGAGTCGATTAACATCATGTCGTTGTTGTACGGCGAAGGGATTAATGTAATGGAGAATAGGGGGAAAATTCGAATCAACTATGTTGAAGAAGATGAGGAAGAATCCTTTACAAGCTTGGTGGATGGGCAAAGAAATTTCCCATTTAAAAACGGATGTGTTCATTACATTAATAACCTAATGGATATCTTATCATTAAAGCCTGTTTACATGGTTTTTGATCCTGTATTAGTTGAAGATTATCACCGCATTTCAATCCATAAAACACTAGATTCTAATAACGAGTTTAGCGGAAAGGATGAAAAGATTGCAAAAGGTGTTATAAAAGAATGGAACTGGGATTCGTGGCCTGAACAGGTCGAAATGACATACAAGAGGTACGATACGCAATGGACACCAAATGGCATGTTGTGGTTTGACCTCGGCAATAATGATGGAGGATGGTTTGAGGTTCAAACACCTATCATTCCGGCCGGAAAGTATAGAATCAAGTGCATGACCTTAACCAGAAAGTTTGGTGGTGTTTTTAAAAGCTTGGTTGATGGTGTGCAAAAGGCGGAAGTGAGCATGAATTACAATCAGGATTTTGTTGTGTACCGAACCTTAGCCGATGGAATTACTTTCGATAAGTCGGAGTCACACACCATTCGTTTGGAATATAAGAGTGGGCCGGCTACCGCGTTTTTGGGTCCTATTTTGATCGAACCTCTTTAATACTTAAATCATGAAAAGTATATATTATATTTTACTTACGGTCCTCATTTTTATGACGGCCTGTAACGACGAATTTGATAAGAATAATAGCGTAACGCGCAAAGTAAGTTTATCGACAAATATTTCGGAATATCTGTCAGTTAAGCCCGAATATACAAGCTTTTTGGAGGCCATTGACGAATATAGGTTAAATGAATGGCTCGAAGAGCAGGCCACCATGACTGTTTTCGCAATTAATAACAAGGGCATGGAGGCGCTCAAGAATAGTGGCGAAAACGTAAAGGACTATTTACAATACCATTTGTGTGTTGGTTCATATACGATTAATGACTTAATGAAAGTTGATCGGATTAAAACCATCCTTGGAAAATACCACAATATTAGCCATCTGCCATCCTTGGAGATTGATAATATGACGGTTAGTAATGAAGTACTTTGTAAGAACGGAGTTGTTTACGAAATCAGTCAGCCTTTTGCCTTTTTGCACGACGTATATGGGCAAATCATGAGAATGAGCGATGATTATCGCATGGTAAAGGAATACATTGCTGATGCTGATACGCTTATCTTCGACCGCGAGTTAAGTAAGCCGGTTGGTATTGATGAACAAGGTCAAACAGTGTACGATACTGTTTGGATCTATCAGAACGAAGTTTTAAAGGTAGGCAAATATGATGTTACTGCCGAAGATCATTTTTTTACAGCCTTTATTCCGAGTGATCAGCAAATAGAAACTAATTTCAATAGTGTTGTTCAAACTCTGGAAGAAGCCAAAGGTGAAGCCCTTGAGGAAAGCCTTAAGAAAAAAATGAAAGAATGGTGTTTAACGTCTCTTTTCTATGCGGGTCAGTTGGAGGATGCCCGACGCGACACAACCATTGAGTTGATCAATAAAGTTAGGTATGACACCGGGGTAGAGAAGGTGAATATGGATGAAAAGATTACGGCCAGTAATGGCGTAATTTATCCTTTGGATGAATA
This sequence comes from Carboxylicivirga sp., assembly GCA_025210475.1. Classification (GTDB taxonomy): domain Bacteria; phylum Bacteroidota; class Bacteroidia; order Bacteroidales; family Marinilabiliaceae; genus Carboxylicivirga. The sequence continues at coordinate 20,841 of JAOARW010000113.1, forward strand.
TCGAATTGCCCGTTATACTTATATGGGAAAAATATTCTTCAGACCCCAGAATTTATTTACTGATGGAACGACGCCTCAGGACGATTTGGAGGAATACTTTAAATTATATTCAGGGTTATTGGAGAAACAAGCTAATCCTATTGACAACAGAGCTTGGTGGGGCATTATGTCGGTTCGAAGTACAACAGCTCATGGAGATGGTAAGTATGGTTTTAAAACACATCGTGTATCAAGTGAAAATGAGATATTTCCATTACCAATTTCTCCAGGAGAATATGATGTTTATGTAAAAGCAACGCGCTATTCGGCTCGAGCCAATTACAATAAATTAATTTTTGCCCAAGAGTTTGATAGTGATGAAACAATCACTGTAGGTGGTCCGGGTGCAGAATACCAGGCTTGGGATCCTCTGGCGGCCACATCGGCAGGTTTGTTTGTTGGTCGGGTAACCATACCCGATGATTGGGGTTTTAAGCCAGTAGTGATGATCACGCAGATTGGTGATGAACCTCGAATACCACCACACGCGCAAACGTTTCCCAGGGCTATGTTAGAGCACATCCGTTTAGTGCCTACTGAGAATAATTTCTAAACAAAAAAGACGATGGGTAAGAATTATATTTTATATATATTACTGTTTATACTGGGCATTGTGCACATAAAGGCACAGTCGAGTAAAGAAGAATCTAAAGTGGAAGGAGTTTTCACAAGCGTGGATTCTATCAGAAGCGGAACCAAAAACTTCGAAAGTACACTAGCCGGTAAAGTAAATGGCCTGCAAGTGACAGAGCGAGGTGGTATGCCGGGGCAGGGCAGTCAATTAACGGTTGCCGGATTTGCTAACCTTAATGGAGATAATACACCTTTGTTTGTGATTGATGGTTTGATCATTGATTATAAAAATGAATTGAGCAATGTTATCGACGGTCATCAGTTTAATTACTTAAATGAATTGGATGCAAACGATATTGAAAGTGTTCAATATTTAAAGGGAGCAGCTGCTTTAATTTATGGCTCGCAGGCCGGTAAAGGGGTAATTGTTATTAAAACCAAGCAAAGTAAAAGTCTTGAGCCGAAGATTAATTTCAGTACTTCGCTAGCAGTTAGCTCGCGCTACCGTGGCCTCGATATGCTTAGTGCCGATGAGTATAAGTTTCATGCAATTAACTTGTACAAATCGGAATTTGAGATGTATGAGATTGAGCAAGACTTTCCAAACTTGTTCCTTAATACAAACGATCGTTTTTATAATAATTATAATAACAACACCAACTGGAGCGACGAAATCTATCGCAAATCTTTTAGCCAGGCTTATAAGCTGAATGTGGAAGGTGGTGATGCCATTGCTAATTATGCTTTAACGGTTGGATATAATAATGATCAGGGTATTATTGATAATACCAAGTTGGAAAAATACTTTATGCGCTTTAATGCGGCCATTAAGGTATCGAAGGCATTTTCAATTGATGTGAATGCTAACCTGATGAACTTTACGTCTGATCTGACAAATACAGGTTATGCTTTTGAGAGTAATCCAATTATTAGTGCGTATGCTATGACACCAATGTTGGCTCCCAATGAGATTGATAACCTGGGAACCATCCAAAGAAGTTATGCCAAGGTGGCAAACTTCAATCGGACAAGTAACCCAGTTGCCTTGTTAAATGATAATTCATCCTATGCAAAAGGTCACATCTTTTCTACATTGGTTCGCGTTAATCATAGCTTTGCTAAGCATTTCAGCCATAACCTAATGTTGGGTTATAACCTGATTAGTAATCGTGAGAATAACTTTATTAGTGGTATGACCAATCTGGCGGTAGCACCAATACCATATTTTGATGGAACAGCATCCAATATGGTAAAACACGGAATTACCAAAAAATCGAGTCTTCAGTTTCAATATCAATTAGGGTATAAGAACAAGGAGATATTAAATGGCTTGAATGCGACTGTTGGAGCCAGATACCGTCAATCAAATGTAGATACCGATTATGGTGTTGGTATCAACACAAGTAGTGATGATTTTATCACGTTGCAGAATGTTAATCCAAGTTATCCGCGCATTGTACGTGGTAGTTGGACCGAACAGAGTATGATACAGACATTTTTAAATGCGAATCTGGATATTAACAAGTTTGTAGGCTTGCAAGCCTGGTTAAACTTTGATGGAACAAGTAATGTTGGTGAAAACGCTGATCAGTATGGTTTGTTTTACGGAGCAAGTTTACCTATAACATTGCTTAATTCATCCGAGGGTGTATTGAACTATTTCACGATAAGGCCAGAAACATTTAAGACGGCCAACATGGATTTGAAATCTTATCAATTACGTCATTACTACCAGAGTAACCGATATGATCAGATTGCCGGTTTAAAATCGTACAATTTAATTGATAATGATTTAAGCTGGGAAGATGTATACGGTTATAATGTAACGGCTACAGCCAAACTGTTAAATGCTGTAACCCTAACAGGTACATACTATCAGAATTCGATTAAGAATATGCTGGTAACCCAGAATGTAGAAGCATCCAATGGTTTTGCTAAAGTATTAACCAATGGTGGGGAAAAGAAAAGTAGAGGTGTCAACCTTGGTTTAAGCACTAATTTTAAAATCAATCAATTATCCTTAGGCTTGTATGCCAATGTAACCAATAATGTTGATGAAATTACAAAATTACCAGGTAACCACTCTATTATAACTGATATTCCACATGCTGAGTTAATTAGCGAAGTTGGATCAGCTTTGTATCAGTTCTATGGTTACAAGGTTAACAAAGTCATTTCATCCGATACTGAAGCGCAACAATTGAATTTGGTAAACGAAGTTGGTGAAGCATTTCAGGCTGGTGACATTGCTTTTGAAGATGTTGATGGAAACAACATTATTGATGAGAATGATAAGCAGGTGATTGGAGATCCAAATCCAGATTATTTTGGAGGATTCGGTTTAACTTCTTCCTGGAAACGTCTGAAACTGGATGTTAATTTCTCTTACTCAATGGGGGCGGATGTTTATAATTATTCCCGCATGATTACCGAGGGGCAGTCGAAGGGATATAACCAGGCTAAATCAACATTGGCAGCCTGGATGATCGACGGACAGGAAACAGATATGCCAAGGGCAGTACTTAACGACCCAATGGATAATAACCGTTTCAGTTCAAGATACATTGAAGACGGTAGTTACATTAAGTTAAAACATATTGGACTTAGCTATAATTTTGATATTAAGAACAGTGCCTTCAAATCGTTCGGTGTTAGTTTAGACGGTTACAACCTTTGGTTGTTAAGCGATTATAAAGGCCTGGATCCTGAATTTAGCTATAGTGATAATCCAATGTACCAGGGGGTGGATTATGGACAAGTTCCAAATGCAGCCACTGTTATGTTAGGCTTACGAGTTGGTTTCTAAATGCATGTATTGTGGAGTGAAACACCAATAGTTTCACTTCACATATTCAAAAAAATAAAGTCACATGAAACGATTATTTTTATTAATAAATATTCTGAGTCTTTTTTTGGTAGGTTGTAACGACTTGCTTGATATTGAGGACAAAGATCTGGTACGGGAGGATAAAAATTTTACCGATCAGGAAGAGTTGACTGCCAACTATGTATCCATACTTGGCGAAATGCAAGGTATTGCTGATGATTTGGTGGTTTTAAATGATTTACGAAGTAACCAGTTAACGGTAACTGAATATGCCGATAATTCATTAAAAGCTATTGAGCAATTAAAGTATAGCAAATCAAATCCATATTGCGACAAAACCAAATACTATTCCATTATTAATAGTTGTAATGGAGTTATTTATAATGCTAAACGATTGTTGCGCGATTCAGAACTGGCTGATGAAAAGGTTTTGTTAGCCCATTATGCCGACGCATTAAAACTTCGGACATATGTATACTTCAATATCGCTAAAATATTCGGATCGATAGAGCATTATACTGTGCCAATTAGTACCTTGGAAGAAGCCAATGACGATCAGCTAAAAACTAAATTAAACTTCGATGAAGCAATTACACAGTTAATAGCTGATCTTACTTCTGTTGACGAAGATTTACGCATTGCAATGGACTGGTTTGATAAATTGGAATTGCCTAAAAATTTGAACTTTACGACATTTAAGTACGACTATTTACTGGGTGATTTGTATTTATGGGCAGGTGATTATCAAATGGCTGCTGATCACTTCTATAAATTTATGAATTCAGATGCTTTATACGTTTTGCCTAAAGACATTTATTCAGGAGAAAAGTTCGCAAGTATTTTTACTGGTGGAATTAATACATCAGGTGAAAATATTACGTGGATTGATTATGTCGAAAAATACGAACAGATATTTGAGTTTGATGAATTGTTCACAGGATCAGCAATGCTTCAACCGACCGGTGATATTGTTAACGATTATGACAAAGAGGCCCCAATTCTTGTCATTAATAAAGGAGATGAGTTTAGGGCCGATGCTTCGTATTTAAAATTAGATGATCGTTATATGGTTACCAAGTATGCGCAACGTCGATTTGTGTTTTATAGATGTTCCGAGGCACATCTTAAATTCTGCGAAGCCAAGGCTATGTTAGGTGAGTTGGATCTTGCATATATTTTGCTGAACAGTGGTGTGAATCCGGATAAAGGCAATGTGTATTACGACGAAGGAACCGGAAACTTTTTAGAACCATTTGATAGTTCGTGGATAACTGAGTTTAGTGATAATCATGGTGTAAGAGGACGCGTTAAACTAGAAAATAAGGAGTATCCAAGCTTTGATGCAGCAAGCCCTGAAGAAGAAGCTGAGTTAAAGAAACAAGTGCTTCTTCAATGGATTTTTGATGAGTATAACCTGGAGTTAAGCTTCGAGGGCAAACGTTATGAAACGGCATTGAGATATGCCATGCGAGAGAATGATTTTCAAAAGTATGCCGAGAAATTATCAACTGCTGATAAAGACTATACATCAAAATTATCCGCTAAGGATATGTGGTTTATCAAGTGATAAGATTTCTGTAATAAAAACATAAGACTAACCCGTCTGGTTGCAAAAAGCAACAATTATCAAAGAAGGAAAGTGCTGCTATAGGGTGGTAGCACTCCTCCTTCATTGATATTATAAAAATGAAAGTAACATATTAAAACAACAACAAGGTGAGGAAAGCAATTAATTATATACTAATTATTTTATTGGCAGCAGGTTGTTTTACTGCTTGTAAATCAGAATCAAAACCAACCCAAACAAAAGATAAGGAATTCATTAGTCTGGCATATGTTTCGTTGTCAATGATGAAAATGCATACCATGGAACCTCAGGAAGTTGCTCCTGCCTTGGACAAATACCGTTGGGATGGCATATCAGACATTGCCCTGATTGGCGGCATATATATGACTGGGAAAGATGGATCAATTATCACCCAATGGAATAAAGATGAATGGCCCGAAGTATTTGAGGGTGAAGATTATTTGGGACGACCCATTAACGAAAAACGAAAGCGTGAACACTTGTGTAGCAAGGAGGTTATAGATGAGGTTGTTAAGTATTTCAATCAAAAAGGGATGAAATTATGGCTATCACAAACAGCTGCAGGTTGGTTAACAGGCGGAAGTTTAGGTGTTGTATTGGAAGATGAAGCGCTGACAAAAGCCTATGCACCCAAGTTAAAAGCTTTCGCCAAACAGTTTAAGTGCATTGGTGTTGATTTTGAATGGGAATTTCCACCGAATGAGTTACAGGCTAAAGGCTATCGTTTATTGATGAAAGAAGTGAAAAATCTGGGTATGAAGGTATCGGTATGTGCCATTCGGCCTACAGCCGGTAAAGAATATCTGGATCAATGTATCGAACCGGAAGCTAATATAAATGGTCATGCTGGTCAATTCATGAAATGGGAAGAGATCATTAACGAAGAAATGGCCGATTACATTAATGTGATGCAATATTTGGGTTACAACGCCGCAAACAAAGAATTGGATGTGGCAATAAAAGGACAAAAAATGGCTGAATGGGAAACCATTTACCCCAATGAATTTACAGCCAACCGCAAGGTTAAAATGTTATCAGGCGTTGGCTATTATTCCTTTTTAATGCCTGAGTATCGTAAAGAAGGCAAGAAGGGTGGCAAAAACATCCAGTATCTGTATGATACTTATGGAAAAGAAGCCTTGGAAAACAAAGTAGTTGATGGACATGCTATTTGGTCGACCACCGATGTAAGAGAAATCGTTAAAATGGCAAAAAAGAATGGTTGGAGCGGCGTATTTACCTGGTTGGTTAGTCACGATGTGACAACTGATGTGGAGGATAAATACAGCAGACAGAAAGCTTTAGCTGAAGAGGTGGAGAAAATCTGGAGTGAAGAAGGGAACTAAACATATAAATAGAGAATTACGTGATAGTTTAAACGCTTGAAGAGGAAAGATTATGAGAGTTAGAGTGATTGCACTGCTAAAATGTTTATTAATAAGTCTAACTGTTTGTGCTCAAAATAGTAAGCCATTAAACCTATTGCCACAACCCGTTGAGGTAAATATTAAAGCAGGTGAATTTTTATTGAACGAACAAGTTCAATTAGTTGCGGAGAAGGAATTAATAAATGAAGCTTCCAAGTTTAATAAAAGCATTGAGCCGGCATTGGGCTATTCGCTGAATGTTATTGAAGGCACAAAAGCTAAAAGCGGAATTTTGCTTAAGAAGGATAAGCAATTATCATCAGATTTTGGAAGTGAATCATACAAAATAAATATCGAACCAAAGCTGGTGACTATTAAAGTTGGCGGGGAGGCTGGTGCTTTCTATGCCTTTCAAACCATTCGCCAGTTATTGCCAAATGAGGTTTTCAGTCGCGTTAAATTATGCGATGTTACCTGGTCAATGCCTTGCGCTGATATCCTGGATTATCCTCGTTTTGAGTGGCGGGGCTACATGTTGGATGTGTCACGTACCTTTTGCGATGCCGACTATGTAAAGCATGTATTGGATGTGATGGCCGATCATAAGATGAACGTGTTTCACTGGCATTTGGTAGATAACAATGGCTGGCGCATTGAAATCAAGAAATATCCCTGGTTAACTGATGTTGGTGCTTATCGAATGCAGCCAGGTTACCCCGAGCGTGGTGATACAACACGTTACGGCGGATTCTATACCCAGGAGCAGATCCGAGACATTGTGGACTATGCTAAACAAAAGCATATAACAATATTACCAGAAGTTGATTTACCGGGACATTCATGTGCATTGCTTTATACCATGCCTGAATTTACTTGCCCAAATGCACTAAAAGTAAATCATATTTATCCATTTAAAGACTTCCCTCAACGAAGCAAACCTTTTGATGAGCAAATTGGTGCAAATGCTGTCTGTGCCGGAAATGATGATGTATTTCCTTTCTTTGAAGACATTGTTGAAGAGTTAATTGATTTATTTCCATGTGAATACATTCATATTGGTGGCGATGAAGTTAAAAAGCAATGGTGGGAGGCTTGTCCGAAATGCCAAAAGCGGATGAAAGACGAAAACCTGAAAGATACTGATGAACTGCAGGCTTACTTTATCAAACGATTAGAGAAAATCATTAATCAACATGATCGTAAACTAATTGGTTGGGATGAGATTTTGGAAGGCGGCATCACAAAGAGCTCAACAATTATGAGTTGGCGGGGTAATAAAGGTGCTATAAATGCCGTTTCCAACGGCCAGAAAACGGTTATTGCTTCCAACAGGGGGTATTACTTCCAAAAAGATCAAACAGACAATCCTTTACATCCCAAGAAATGGCCGGGGATGCTAACTTTGAAAGAGAGCTACGAGTATGAGCCAATCCCTTTGACAACTCCCAAAGAACAGATGGATTTGGTGTTGGGTATCCAATCGGCTTTATGGACGCCTTTTACCAATAAGCCAGATTTGTGGGACTTAGCCGTATATCCGCGAAATTTTGCTCTTTGTGAATCAGCTTGGGCACAAGCCGGAAATAAGAATTGGGACGAGTTTCATCAAAGGGTGTTAAATCATCAAAAACGCATGGCTTATCAAGGTTTGGCGTACTGGCGCGAAAAATCCATTAAAGTAGGAGGCTGGAATACCGATGTTCTTAATAGCAAGAAGAGCCTGACGGTTGATATTACTTCGTATTTAACGCAAGCAGGTAAATATTTGGTGGTACTGGATAATGTGTCAGGTCAAAACGGATTGGAAATCAGAAGCGTCGCCTTCAAAAAGAATGGTAAGCAAGTGGCATCTGATTTTCATTATGGTACCACCGATGCCCAGGCAGATTTGGATCGAATGTATTTTGTTGATCTACAGAGTCTGGAGCCGGATGCCAAATATGAAATGGTAATTGATGCTTCCGGAATGGGAGGCAACAATTCTAATGGCGATATCTTTTTATTTCAACCTTAATAACTCACAACTTAAACAAGATTTTTAACATGGTACGATTGTTAACGACAGGCCTTTGGCTATTTATATTATTATTTGCAAGCAATCCGATAAACCTGCGAGCCGAAATAAATATTTTTCCGGTTCCACAGCAACTGAAGTTTAATCAGGGGCATTTATCCATTACTAATGGTCGGGCCTTGATTGCACCGTCATTAAAGATGACACTGGGTGAAGAACTGGATGAGGTAATACAATTACTTGATAAGAAGGGTATTACGAAACTATCAAAAGCAGCTGCATTAACTCCCGGTGAACAGGCTGTTCTTTCGATACGTGTGGTGCCATCGGTGGTTACTCAGACAGAAGGTTATCGTTTGAGCATAACAGATAAAACAATAGAAATAATCGCGAATAATGAAGCTGGTGCATTTTATGGTTTGGTAACATTAAAGCAAATCATTGAAAAATCGACGCATGCTTTGCCTTGTTTAAGCATCAATGACTGGCCCGATTTTGAGCGCCGCGGTGTGATGCTGGATGTTTCAAGGGACAAGGTGCCCACTATGGAAACGGTTAAGCTGATGATTGATCGGTTTGCCAGCTGGAAAATTAATGAATTACAACTTTACATTGAGCATACTTTCGCTTATAAAAACCACGAAACTGTGTGGGGTAAAGCTTCACCATTTACGGCTGAAGAGATTCTGGAGCTGGATACATATTGTGCTGATCGTTTTATCGATTTAGTGCCAAACCAAAATTCACTGGGACACATGCATCGCTGGCTGTATCATAAAGAATACCATTACCTGGCCGAACGACCTGGAGATGCAAGTTCTGATGTGTGGCACATCAATAATCGCCGTGTAACACTGAGTGCGGTTAATCCGCAATCTATTGCTTTTATGGATAGTCTTTTTACCGAGTACCTGCCTAACTTCTCAAGTAAATACGTTAATGTAGGTGGTGATGAACCATATGAGTTGGGTTTGGGTAATTCAAAGGCCGAGTGCGAGCGCATTGGTAAAAGCACTGTTTATCTTAACTACATGACTAAGATAGCCAAGATAGCCGCACAAAATGGAAAGCAAACACAGATGTGGGGTGATATTGTCAACAAGCATCCCGAGTTAATCCCTCAAATGCCTAAAGATATTATCTGTATGGTGTGGGGATACCGTCCTGATCACCCCTTTGCTAAGCAGTGTCCACGATTTCAGGAGCAGAATATTCCATTTTATGTATGTCCGGGCACCAGTGGTTGGAGATCGTACATTGGTAAAACCGATCGTTCAAAGCTAAACATTATTAATGCCGTTGATAATGGGAAGAAGTATGGTGCTATTGGTGTGCTTCATACCGATTGGGGCGATCGCGGACACATGCAACCAATCACCACGGCCATCCCATCTTTTGCTTTTGCAGCGGGTATGTCATGGGCATCAGAAAAAAACAGAGATATTGACCTGGTTCGGATCATGAACGAGGATGTGTTTAAAGATGCCAGCGGAATGATGGGGGATGCTTTATTACAATTAACGAATGCCTACAAAGGTGGTCAGGAGAAAGAACAGGCATTGGCGCCTTATTTTCAGATGATGGATCGCATTGAGTTTTTCTTTACCAATGAATTTAAATTCTCTCATTACGATCTTGATTTGCTACCCGAAGTCAGGAAAGAACTCGCTGCTTCGATGAAAAAGCTGGAGAAAGCAAATCCAACATCTTTAGATGCTAAAATAGCTGTTCAGGAAATGAAAACGGCTGCCAGGTTAGCTGACTGGGGCTGTCGTTTTGTAGAAGCTCGTTTGGCCGCTAAGGATCAGGATGTTTATAATATCAGTAAGAAAAAACGAATGAAATTGGCTGAAGAGCTATCGGCCATCGAGAAAGAACATCGACAAACCTGGTTGTTACGAAATCGTCCCGGCGGGCTTGATGATAGTGCGGCAAGAATGGAGCAGGTGGCCAGCTTGCTTCAAAAAAAATAAGGTGTAAAAAATGAATAAGTTAAAGCGTGTAGATCTATGAATTTAAAACAAAAATTGACTTTTCTTCTGGTCATATTAATTGGAGGCCTAGTAAGTGCATGTCATGAAAAGGAGGAGGTGAAACAGCCAAATATAGTGTTCATCATGAGCGACGATCATGCTTACCAGGCTATTAGCGCCTATGGACATGGTTTAAATAATACCCCCAATATTGATCGGATTGCCAACGAAGGAGCCCTATTTACACATGGCTACGTAACCAACTCGATATGTGCTCCCAGCCGGGCGGTGATGCTTACTGGCAAGCATAGTTTTGTAAATGGTAAAGTTGATAATATACAGTCCTTTAACTGGGATCAGGATAACTTTGCCAAACAATTACAAAAGGCAGGTTATCAAACAGCTATGATTGGAAAGATACACATTGATGGCCTTCCGCAAGGTTTCGATTATTCGAATGTCCTTCCAGGGCAGGGGCAATATTATAATCCTGACTTTATCGAAAATGGTGAAAAGAAGCGATATGAGGGGTATTGTACGCAGATTACCACAGATATTGCCATGGATTGGCTAAAGAATAAGCGCGACAAAAGCAAACCTTTCCTGATGTTGTATCACCAGAAGGCGCCACACCGTACCTGGATGCCGGAGAAGAAATATCTGGATTTGTTCAAGGATAAGACTTTTACCCCTCCTGCGAATTTCTTTGATAAATATGAGGGACGCCCGGTAGCTGCCGAGCATGAGATGGGAATTTTTGAGCATTTGGATGTTGCCTATGACCTTAAAATGATTGATAAAGAAGGGGAAATACAGACCAAATATCGGAAGTACGGTCAAAGTTTTTACGACCGAATGACCGACGAGCAGAAGGCGGCCTGGGATGTCCATTACAATCCGATTATTAAGGAATTTAAAGAGGCCAGGCTTAAAGGAAGAGAGTTGGCACTATGGAAGTATGACCGTTACATGAAAGATTATCTGGCTACCATCCAGTCAGTAGACGATGGAGTAGGAACGGTACTTGATTATTTGGATCAGGAAGAATTAGCTGAGAATACCATTGTGGTGTATACATCCGATCAGGGTTTCTATTTGGGTGAACACGGTTGGTTCGATAAGCGCTTTATGTACGAAGAGTCGTTTCGCACGCCTATGTTAATGCGTTATCCAAAAGAAATAAAACCCGGAACTGTTGTTGATAAACTGATTCAGAACCTGGATTTTGCACCTACATTTTTGGATTATGCAGGTAGTAATATTCCTGAGGATTTGCAAGGTGAGTCTTTTCGAAACGTTATTAATGGTAAAACCGATAAATATCGCGATGCCATTTATTATACCTACTACGAGTATCCGGGTGAGCACAATGTGCAGCGTCACCATGGTGTTCGAACCGATCGTTACAAGTTGATCCATTTTTACTACGATTCAGATACCTGGGAATTATATGATTTGGATAAAGATCCTAAGGAGATGAACAATGTGTATAATGATCCGAGTTATGCAGAGGTGAAAGAGCAAATGCATAAAAAGCTGATAGAAGTGAGAGCCAAATATGGCGATTCAGATGAAATAGACAAAAATAATCTTGATCGATATTTAACGGCCAAAGGTTTAAATAAATAATTTATATTAAACTTGTCATTGACTTGGGTTCTTATTATTAATCAATAAAATTCTTAGAGGCAAGTCTTTGTGGCAACTTTTTCTCCCCTGAATTTTCAGGGGAGATGGCCGATTTATTGTAAGAAGGAAATAATATAGAAAACTTTAAGAATTATCTTTATTATTGAACTCAGGTTCTTTATTAAACGTAAACATCAATTCAAAACTATGGGATTTAGATCAACTGTATTATCGCTTATTCTTATTGGACTATTGGCTGCCTGTTCATCAAAAACCAATTCCCACAAGAAGCCAAATTTTGTGATTATCATGGCCGATGATTTGGGCTATGCCGATTTGGGATGTTATGGAAGTACGACCATTAATACACCAAACATCGATAGACTGGCAGCAGAAGGCATCCGATTAACCGATTTTCATTCCAATGGATCGGTGTGCAGTCCAACACGAGCCGCCATGCTTACAGGTAAGTATCAGCAAAGAACAGGCATTACCGGTGTGGTAACTGCAAAATCGCACAGGGAGGTTGGTTTGGATTTAAATGAGTTAACCTTTGCAGATGTTTTGAAGCAAGCCGGATATGCGACCGGGATGTTTGGGAAATGGCATGTTGGTTATCCCGAGCAGTATAATCCAATTCATCAGGGTTTTGATGAATATATCGGTTATGTGAGTGGTAACGTGGATTACCATGCCCATATTGATCAGGAAGGCCATGAAGATTGGTGGTTTCAGAATCAGCTTAAGAAAGAAAAAGGCTATTCAACCGATTTAATAACCGATCATGCGGTGGATTTCATAAAACGCCATCACGAAGACCCTTTTCTGTTATATATTCCGCATGAGTCGCCCCACGGGCCATTTCAGGGAAGGAACACTCCTGCTTTCAGAGAGATTGGTAAACAGATAGTGGATGTGAAGCGCAGCGATGAAGAAAGAAAAGAGTTGCTAAAAGAGATGATTGAAGTGATGGATGAGGGCATTGGTAAGGTGCTTCAGACATTAAATGATTTAAACCTTGATGATAATACGCTTGTGTTCTTTTGTTCGGATAACGGAGGCGCCAGATATGGCGATAATACACCTTTGCGTGCAGGTAAGGGCAGTCTTTATGAAGGCGGACATCGTGTGGCCGGTATTTTCCGTTGGAAAGGGCATATTCAACCGGGGTTATCCAATGCAACAACAATGACTATGGACCTTTTACCAACCATTGCAGATCTGGCTGGTGCAGAGATGCCTTCGAACCTGGATGGTGTTAGTTTAAAGCCCTTAATATTGGACAAGAAAGAACTGGATCAACGCAAATTATTTTGGCAGTATACCCATAGTATGGCCATGCGCCATGGAAAATGGAAGTTGGTGTACCTTAAAAATGGAGCTAAGACGGAACTATATGATTTAGATGCTGACATTGGTGAAACAACAAATCTTAAGGAACAGCATCCGGAGGTGGCTGACAAGATGTTGAAGGAGCTTCTGCTTTGGTATAAAAATGTTACAAAAGGAACGGCTAAGAAATCATAGCCCTAACAAATTACGTGAAGTATTCTTTTTAAAATTTCAATGGCCGTTGCACAGAGCAAATCTGCGTAATGGCCATTTAAATTTTTTGTTGTTTGCTTCGTTTAAGAAGATCACTTCTGAACCCAATGCCAGCTTTCAAATTTTTATCAATAAATATGCCTGATTGGTTTAATCCGCAATCTACATTAGAAAATCTATTACACATTGAAATTGCCCCAAAACAAGTCACTTCGTCGCTTCATCTCAACTCACCAGAACGGTGCTATGTCTCGCCTTGATAAAGCCTTGTTTTATTGCACTGTCAATGTTCATGATGATGTTCTAATACATATAATCCGGGTTTAATATCAGAACTTAATCTTCAGAGTTTTTCCTTCTAAATATTTTCCTTTTGAATATGAAATTTTCAGTTTCTGGGTGGCCGACATGCCAATTGTTTCACCTTCTTTGAGTACGACATCGGAGGCGATAACATAGTGTGCCATGTTGTACATTAACTCACCGAGTTCTGCTAATGAATGTTTAGAGTTTACTATTTCCATCTCGGGTTTATTAAAATCGGCCAGGCCAAAAGTGTAAACCGATTGCTTACCGTTTTCTTGTCGTAAGCCAAAATAAATCCAATTATCCAAAGGAAAATCTTCTTCCGACATCATTTCTGTGTTCGCCAGATAGAATTCTTTTTTTAGCAATAGTGTACGACTTCCAATGTACACGCCCAAGGCATTGCTATTGCTTAATATGGATGCAGCAATTTTATTAAAAAGGATATTTTCTTTCACCGGATCTTTGCCGGTATCCATAATGGATATAATCACATGCCCTTTATGCTTTGAAGCTTCTTCGGCACAATTGGGCCAGAAATAATTGAATTCGGCGGTGGTTTGAATCTCATCGCCAGGTATTGGCATGGGTAAGTTGGCAATGGCAACACGATAATCATCAATGATGAGAACCGATGTTTCCTGATCTGATGCACAGTCGTCAACCGTTAACTTCCACTTGTTTCGTAAATCATCTACCACCTGGTTTATCTGCATGGAATTGGCTTCTTCCAAAAGAATCATACCCAGCATCAATTGGCTGTTGTTATTAGGCGCACTATTACAACTTGATAGTGTACTTAAATAAATGAAGCTAAGTAGGTGTAAAAAAAGTTTGTTCATAATCAGATGTATGTTAGAAGGTTTAGTCTTACTTGACATTGATTTTTAGTTGGTGTTTTGTTTCATTGGAAAAAGAATCCCTGGCCGTGATGATTAATTCATAAGTGCCGCTTTGATTCGGATTGAGGCTTAAAGTCATGGTTTGTTGATCAAACCCGATCCAACTAAATTCCTCCTGATTAACACTAATGTTTAAGAGTGGATTGTCAATGTCCTTAAAGTAATCAGCCGGTAATTGTATAATCGTTTCTTTTCCACGTAAAATGCTTTGTTCAGGCGGTGAATTAAAAACATATGGTTTAAATACCTTCTGCGTATTAACCCAATAAATATCCGATTCTTCTAATCCAGTTTGGTTGAAAGACATTCGGGTAAAAAACAGGTGTTTATTGTCGGCGCTTACAAAAGGACGCCTTTCCCAATTAACAGAATTTATGCTATAATCCAGGGGAGTGGGCTCCATCCAGTTTCCCTTTATATCGCGATAACTAATAAATAAATCCGGTCCGTTTTTATTGGTGGCATACCGGCTAAAGATAAGGTAGCTTTCATCCGCAGCAATAAAAACACTTTCTTCATCCCGGACGGAACTTATGGCATCGATGCGTTCGGCATTTTGATACTCACCGTTTATAAGCAATGCACGGTAAATGTCAGCCAGTCCGTTTCCACCTCTGTTGGAGCAAAAATAAATGGTATTATTATGTGTCATGCTGGCATTTGACTCTCTTGACAAGGAATTAACCGAACCGTTAACCTTTTCAGCTTCCGCCCAGGAACCGTGCTTTTTCTTTAGCAACCAGATATCGGTAAAGCCATTCGTTGTGTCAGCCTGACTTTGGGCATAAAGTAAAGATTTACCATCGGGAGCGAAGTAGGGAAGATAGGCACTAACATCCTTCAGAGCCTCAAAAATTATTGGCTCACTCCATGTGCCTGCTTGTTTATTCGAATAGTAGATTACACCATTAAAATCTTCCTTGTTTAGCACACCAAAAGTTAGTTCTTCAGTGTTTGATGTAAATGAAATACCGTGCTCTAATCGTCCTTTTACCGAAATAGTATTTTCGGCAAATATCTCCGGTGAAGCAGTGGGTTCACTTTGTCCATAATAATCTGGTTTATTATGGGTATGACACGCCATCAGAATGCTGATTAATAAAAAGAAAGAGGCTGTTTTTATCATGGAGAAACAATTTTTTTATCCCCTGAGAATTACAATGTCGTGAACCGAAGGTCTGTTTCTCATCTTGCGGATCATTGAAGATAAGCCAATGCTCAGTAAAGAACCAAATATCAGTACCACTTTAAGAACGCCTAAATTGGCCAATGCGAGTACAAGTCCGGTAATGGAGTGACCCGAACCACCAACCAGTTCATATTGATATCCTAATTCGATTTGTATGGACAAATAAAGTGTCCAGGCGAATAGAAGGGAGGTAAGAATAACGGCAATCATTGGCTTTTTCCCCGATTTTAAAGCACTGTACTCCTCAAATTGGTATGCCGTACCAGGAATATTGTTTTTAAAATATTTAAAAATCTCATTGCGCTTATTGTCGTCCTTAATTCTGATATACTCTTCCGATTCCTGACCGAAAAATATCTGGATATATTGCTTTCCCTCCTGATATTGTATGTTTTTAATGTAGGAGTACGGAATACTTAATACATCGTCTGAAACAGTTCCGTTTTTTAAATCATTAGTATATTGTTCTACACGATCAGCTTTGGGATTAACTTTATAAATGCAATTATTGCCGATGGCGATAAGCTTATCTTCTCCTTTTTTTTTATTGATCCAGATTTTATCCATTAGTGCGAATGTATTTATTGATTTTGTGGTAATCCTTTTCAGGAATATCGATAGTTGAGGCAAAAGGTTTTCCAACTACAAGTCTTTTGTAGGAGCCAAACATGACTTTCTTTTCCTGAACTTCAACAATTTCAGTCCATGGTATCATAATTGGTTTTGAGAAGAGGTTAAACGGGATGGTAGCCTTCATAAACAATCCCCTGTTTGAAACCATTATTTTAACAATATTCTGACTGCCTACGCCATCAATGGATAAGCTGCGAATTGTTATTTTATCTCCATAAAATTCGTTGGAAGTAAAAAGGTAACGCTCTTGTAAATTATTCCATCCTCTTTTGTGCAGTGTTTGTAAGGCAAAAACAGATATGATCAGAAAAAACGGAATAAAGATCAATAAGACATAACTGGGCATAGGCTATTTGTAATTTGTACTGCTACTAATATTCGGTAGCATTCGTTTAATGGCATGCTAATTTATAGTTTATTTCCAATAACACATGTTTATGTTGATTATTATTCATTACAAACAATCAATTTAGTTTGATGATTTATAAACCTGATGAATAGGGAGAAAACCGATTGTTGTGCATTTAATGGGCGGTTATTGTTTTTCATTTTCTATTTTTGCTTTATGAGCAAGAAGGACTTAAAATTGTATCTGCACGAGTTGGATAAAGATCAGCTGGAAGAGCAAATTATTGATTTATACGGACGCTTTAAAGAAGTGAAAGAGTTTTATGATTTTGCCTTTAATCCCAAGGAAAACAAACTGATGGAGGAGTGCAAAATTAAAATATCGAAAGAGTACTTTCCATCCAATGGCCGAAAGCCAAAAATGAGGCGCTCTGTTGCTCAGAAGTATATCCGGCATTTTAATCGTTTGGGTGTTGAAGCTTCTTTGGTGGCCGATATAATGCTTTACCACATTGAAATTGCTCAAACCTTTAGATCGGAACAGTACATTAAACAGGAAGCTTTTTACAAAGCCATGTTAAAGGCCTTTACAGAGCTGATTGAATATGTGGATGAACAGGGAATCCGAAAGGAATTTGATGAACGCATTAAGGCTGTGGCAGATGCTGCCAATGAGCAAAACTGGATGAATCGACAAGGGTTCTTACGTGAATTAAGGAATGCTTAATAGGATAATAAGAGAACCTTCATTGTAATGCATCTCTAGTGCTTTATAGAAATATTTCTTTGTCTTTACCGTTAATTTTATGCGACACTTTTTTGCCCATACCAGAAGTGACATAGCCAGCCACGGCCTCTGTTTTTCGTTCTCCTTTTTCCAGGTAGTTTATGGAAATAGAACAATCTCCGCTTATGTCAATCCATACCGTTTTACTTTCTCCCACTTCCAGATAATCAATATGAGCACCGCCGCATCCAACTATATTTATATCGTTTAAGGTTGTATTGGTATTGTTAATAAAATTAATTCTGATGATTCCCATTAGAAACATTACCATCCAACAATAGAGAATCATTATTGGGATATTTATCAGCATTAAGCCAGATGTTTTTTGTAGTCGCTGACGATTACTTAAATCTTTTCTGGCTTTATTCTTAATCGCTATCAAAATCCCAATATTTAAAATTGCAATAAGAACAATAAAGCCCACGCCAATAAAAAGAAGTTCAACCCCGGAGGTTAAATAATATTGTACAAATATGGCAGTACCACTTAAAAATGAGATCAATGCGGTAAATTGACCAATTTTTATATAAGCTGCTGTGGTCATGTTTTAACTAATGTAATGGATTGGTGATTTCTCAGATTGTTATTGCCCTAATTTTAAATGATTAGCTGTGTACATATTACCATTCATAAACCCATGTGTAAGTTGTAAACAAAGTATTTGGAGCATCGTGTAGCTTTACATTGTTTTGTTCAGGCCATGTTTCTCCGGCTCGACAGGTTAATCTTAATCCACCTTTAAAATAATAAGGGTCTCTTTCGTGAATGCGGTAGGCGGCAAATTTCGCATTATCTTTATCGAAATAGGTTAATCCTGCCAGGTTGTTTGCAAATCGTCCGGAAACAAAATAAAAGGTCCCCAGGAAATAGTCTTCCAAACCTGATGACAAGAAAACTGGTTCTTTTTCTCTGCCTACATAGGCTCTCATACAAGCCTCCAGAAAGCTTATTTTATGCCACTCTTCTTTATAAACTTTGCCTGGTTCAGCGGCTTCTCCCTGCATATAGACCATATATAACAAACCATTCTTTTTTGTATCACATAAATCAAACTCATTGTAGGCTTTCACCAATTTGTTTTCAACCTTATACAGTTTTAATCTGGCATTTTCGGGTAAAGTGACCCCGTCAATAGTGAGAGGAAGGTTAAGCGTCCCTCTTAATATCCACCAGAAATGACATCCACCTGTTTCTTTTATATTCTTATTTTGGGCTGTGATTTTGATCTTTTTACCAAAAGGAATCTTAAAAGTATTGTATACCCCTAGTTTACGCCCTGTTTTACCGATGATTGATGAAGATTGAAAGTTATTATCAGAATGAAAAGCATTGGCAAAGCCCTCCGAAAGTTTCATTTCAATAGATGCTGTTTTTTCACCATCAATGTATATGCGTATCAGAGTATTTTCAATACCTTCATTACCTCCTCCAAACCACATGTGGTGCAGTAAACCCTTGCCTTCCTTTTCGTAAAGTAATTCTTCATTGCCTGAATTCAGGATGGCACTTTGTTTGCCCATTGTACTAAATGATTCCAAATCACTTACCTGAGAAAAAGCAGTAAGACTGAGTAAGATAATGATGAGTGAAAGCAGGTTTCTTTTATTCATGATTCTCCGAGATTAGATTTAATATCATAAATATGCTAATTTTTTTTATTCTCATTGGAGCTTTTGCCAATCAATCATCAGGCTTATTAAGGTAATATAAAATCTGCTACTCTAAATTGGATCAGTTTAAGATACCGAGTAAACAAAGAGTTTTTGAATTAGCTTTGTTTGATCAATTGAGAATGATTTATCGATAATAAATCTAAAAGCCAGAACAGAATTGACGAATTAGATATTCGCCTTTATTGCTGATCATCTTTTATACATGCTGGTCGATTAAGATTTCGTTTCCATCCGGATCTGTTAGAGTAATACTTGCAGGTCCTGTTGTGGTTTCATCAGCTTCTGAATTAAGTTTTACCTTTTGACTTTTCAGATTTTTCTGAATCTGCCTTACATCATTAAATGAATCCAATGCATTTCCTTTCTCGTCCCAGCCGGGATTAAATGTAATAATGTTTTTCTCAAACATTCCCTGGAATAGTCCAATTACTGAATTACCGTTCTTGAGAATTAAATAATTCATTTCTTCGTTTCCGCCCAAAATTGTAAAGCCAAGCTTTTGATAGAAATCTTTGGATTTTTGTATGTCTTTTACCGCCAGACTGATTGAAAATGCTCCTAACTTCATGATGCTTTATTTTAATTTTAATAAATTGTTAGTACAATTTCTAAATCAAAAGTTAAACAATCAATAGCTTTTGTTCTCTTTAATTATTTTTATGGCTTATAATTTACCTTGCTTGTCCATTTCTGTGATTCCTTGTCTGTAATCATTCAGATATTTCCCCGTATAACTATTTTCGCAATTGATAATCTCATCGGGCGTGCCTTCAAATAGCACTTCACCGCCAGCTATTCCGCCTTCGGGTCCTATATCAATCAGCCAGTCGGCATTATTGATAACATCCAGATTGTGTTCTATTACAATGAGTGAATTGCCATTGTCAACCAGCTGATTCATCAAATCAATAATCTTTTCGATATCCGACATGTGCAAGCCCGTGGTCGGCTCATCCATGATGTAGATATTTCCTTTCTTATGCAATTCACTGGCTAGTTTAACCCGTTGGCATTCACCTCCCGACAGGGTGGACAGTGGCTGGCCGAGTTTTAGATAGCCAAGTCCGACATCGATCAGAAGACTTAACTTGGAGCGTATTTCGGCATGAACAAAAAACTGATAGGCTTGATTAATGGTCAGTTCCAGGACCTCAAAAATGTTCTTCCTATGGTATTGGTGCTTTAGAACCTCCTGGCTGTAGCGCTTTCCTTCGCATTCTTCACACTTTGTTTTTACTGAATCCAGGAAAGCCATGTCGATGGTGAGGTAGCCTAAACCATTGCATTTGGGGCAGGCACCTTTCGAGTTAAAACTAAACAACGAACAGCTTAGGCCATTGGTTTTGGCAAATTCCTTACGGATTAAGTCAAATACACCTGTGTAAGTGGCAGAATTAGAACGTTCCGACTGACCCACTGGGCTTTGGTCAATCACTATGGCTTCCGGATAATGCTTTAAAAAGACCTTATGTATCAAAGAACTCTTTCCCGAGCCGGCAACACCTGTTACACCTACAAGAATCTTCCCGGGTATTTTAAGCGAAACATTTTTAAGGTTATTGGCACTGGCATTGCTTATCTGAAAGAATTCACTGGATTTTCTTATTGGCTTATGGCGCTTGATGGGCTTACTCAGGAATTGACCGGTTAAGGTATCGGCCTGTTTCAAGCCGGCATAATTACCTTCATAAATAATTTTGCCACCTTTTACACCGGCATGGGGGCCAATATCGATTATATGGTCGGCTATTTTGATAACATCCGGGTCGTGCTCAACTACCAGTACGATGTTACCGGCCTCCTTTAGTTCCTTGAACAGCTCATTAACCAAATGTACATCTCTGGGGTGTAACCCAACGCTTGGTTCATCCAGAATATAGAGCATTTCGGTCAAGCTGCTTCCCAACTGTTTGGCCAGTTTTACCCTTTGGGCTTCTCCTCCTGATAAGGTGCTTGTCTCGCGCGCAAGATTTAAATAGCCAACCCCAATATTGATTAGATGTTGCAACCGTTGCTTAATTTGTTGTAAAACGGTTTCTACAAGCGGATTATCGATTGCTGAGGTAAAATCAAGCAATTCATTTAGTTGAAGCAAACACAATTGGTAGATATTCTTACCGTTAATTACTACAGAAAGTGCTTTTTCATTCAGTCGTGAGCCGCCACATTTATCGCAGGTCCCTTGGTGTATGTACTGGCTGATCACCTCTTGCTTTTTCTTCGAAAGGCTGGCTATATCCTTATTCAAATACAGACGGTTGATTTTTCGGTAGATGCCTTCGTAGTTGCCTTTCAGAAAGCCCTCCTCATTTCCCATGTTGTAACGAATGGATTTGGCATGCAGGAAGTCGTCAATTTCTGACGGTGAGAAATCTTTAAAAGGCTTATCGCAATCAAACAGGTTAGACATCACAATCTGTTTCCAGTAAATAGAACCAACCTTAAAATCACTAAATAAAACGCCTCCTTCGTTAATGGATTTATTCCAATCAATCAGTGAGTCAATCTCTATTTGGGTGGACTGGCCTGTTCCGCTGCAGTTCTCACACATGCCTTCGGGCGAGTTAAAGGAGAAATGATTGGAACCACCAATAAACTCGGAACCAATGCGGGAATATAACAACCTCAGATAAGTATAAATCTCAGTTACTGTGCCCAATGTTGACCTTGAATTACCCGAAAAGCGCTTTTGCTCAATTAGAATGGCTGGCGACAAATTTTCAATTGAATCATAGTCGGCCTGTTCATATTTGGGCATCCTGCTGCGGGCAAAGGTGCTAAATGTATCGTATAACTGCCGCTGGGCTTCTGAGTTAATGGTTTCAAAAACAAGTGATGACTTCCCCGAGCCAGAAACACCTGTAAACACCACAATCTGGTTGCGTGGAATCGTGACATCCAGATTTTTCAGATTATTTTGTCTGGCTCCTTTAATGACAATATCTCTCATTGCTTCAATTGTATAATGATGGTCCGTTTTTATGCATTAATAGAATAAACACAGAGGCGAAAAGACTCGGATTTTTTTTATGAGTATGATAAATGCTCTTTACCTCAGCGTCTCTGCATTGTTTATTATTAGAGTAATTTTTAAATATCTATTGAATGATTACGGATATTCAATAGTCAAATTATCAAACGCGTTGATAATGACTCTGAACCAGTTGTTCCAGGAAGACTTCCGTTTTAAGATGTTGAAACTTGCGCTCATCAGGTAACTCGTCAAACAAAGGCACGCCACCTCCCAATAGTATCGGTATGGTTGTGATGATAAGCTCATCAATTAAATCTTCTTTCAAAAAACTTTGTATTGTTTGACCTCCATCAATATACAAATGCTTAAATCCTTTGTTGTTTAATTCCTCAACAATTGTTTTGATGTCACCTGAAACAAGTTCTACTTTGCCTTTGCAGGTTTCCGGTATTTCTTTTAAGGAATTACTCAGCACAAACACGGGCACCGAATAGGGCCACTCAATACCAAAGCCCATAACAACCTCAAAGGTGCTTCTACCCATCACAAGCGCATCAATTTTGCTCATAAAACGCTTGAACCCGGTATCTATATTATCGGGATTAGGCACCGTGTTTAACCAATCTATACCATTATTCTTATCCGCAATTTTTCCATCTAAGCTGGTAGCTATAAATACGTAATTTGTCCCTTTCATATCTTGCTATTTATAATTGTTCAACAACGCATTATGAATAATCGCAGAGGCGTAAAGACACAGAGTATTTTTGAGTTTCACTAATAAACTTAGCGACTCAGTGCCTCTGTGTTAAGTTTTTGTTGATATTGTATTTTTCTTTAGTTGCATGCCTCATTCCGAATATTCAATTGCTTTTTATTATTATTAAGTAAATCCGCATTTAAAATCCCCCAGTACCATCTGGGCTTATTCATTTTCAACCACTTTATGGTTTTTAATGCTAAATCCTGAATGGATTTAATGTGAATAACCCTGTATGGATTACAGGGTATGGTATAAATGTTTTATACAACCACAAAGTGGTTGAATGTTAAACGCGAATGCCCTGTTATTACTTTGCAAAGATGAGACATGGCTGCCTCAAAAAATTGTACAGAATTTACCTGCTTAAAAACTGCTTGGGCGTTACACCGCAGAACTTTTTAAAAACGCGGATAAAGTGCGACTGATCATAGAAGCCAGCATCCAGACCAATATCAATGAGCTTTTCAGAACTTTTGTTTTGCAACAACTGAATGGCATAATTCACTTGCTTAAGTTTTACATATTCGCCCGGAGTGAGGTGAAAGTGCTTTTTAAACTTCTGGATAAAGCTTTTCTGCGATATGGATATGGACATGTTGAAGTCTTGCAGGCTGCCTTTTTCAAGAATGTTTTGAGAAATATAGGCCTCAAACTTAGCCAGGTCATTATCGAGTGGTGCCACTTCAAATAACTTTAGCAAGTGTTGTTCTATTTTGCTCATATAGGGTTCTTCAGGCACAAAAAGCTGTTCGTATAGTAACTCCGAGATTTGTTCCATGGCTTTTGAACCAAACTTATTGAACAACATGCCATAGCAAAATGGTTTTAAAATAAGTCCCACATTACCATAAGCTCCCAATACCTTTGTTTGAAAAGGCTGGGTTTTGAGTCCCGATAGGATTTTATGGCCGGAATTCGACACCAGGTTTTTAACATTTTGCCCTTCTACATCAAAAGTATCGCCATAATTAAAGATGAGTTCAGTAAACAAAGCCGCATGATGACTTGAACTAATTTCAAGTTCAGGTGCCTTTCCAACCCATATCATATCCACATATTGATTAAGTGGAAAACCGGGATGATATGTTTTTTCAATTATCACTTTGCGTCGATTGTTTATAGAGCGACTATAGTAGTACTCACGGTATTAAACCTACATATATTATTGCAGGAAAGCTGCTAAGCTGTTTATTATTAATTATTCTCACGGAAATTATTAAGATCAATGTCAGTTTGTAAAGGTATAACAAAAACAAGATTATCTGGGTGATTTATTCAGGTCAGGAAAGAAAGCTATTTTGATAATTGACAATCGAGCTTACAATTATTGTTGAGATTTTAAAACTTGTCTGAATTAAACGATTCAATAATGAAAGGAGTTAGAAAGCCAAGCAATTTAGACAGCAGAAGATAGGTTCAGAAAAACAAATACCCTCTGTTTTCATTAAAGGACCAATCAACCCGGAAATCGCGACTTGCACCTATTGAGTTGGCGAGCATTTTTAGGAATCACCGAGTGGTTTCGTTTCACTTTTCTCAATTTTTGGCATGGTTCGTAAACATAGGCCTAGCTTCTCCTATAATTCGATTTATGATAATCTTTCACTAGTGACCGACTAAATCTTTAAAAGAGGGTACTCCCAAGTGGTTTCCCCTCAAAGTTGTAAATTGATTTTGCGAAACACTTTACAACATGAGTAAAAATAAGGAAATAAATTTTGTCGGTCAGCCGATCTTCAAACA
>JAOARW010000114.1 GCA_025210475.1 Carboxylicivirga sp.
ACTCCAAACATCACGATCGAACAAATGCGAAACTTACTTCCTGATAGGTGGGGTGAACAATAAACTAAACTATAACAGCTCGTCACATTTAACCCAAATTTGACGGGCTTTTTTTACAACCGTCACCCGGAGACCCTTACGTAATGAGGATTTTTGGTGCTATTTTTTTTATCTTGGGTTGAAAAATGATTAAGTAATGGCGGGATTCTTTGATTTTGAAAGCCTGGAGCTGTATAAGAAAGCAATTGAATTTGTCGATTTAGTGTATTTACAAACACAGAATTTTCCTAAGGACGAAGTTTATGGACTGACAAGTCAATATCGGCGAGCAGCTAATTCTATTGCATTAAACATTGGAGAAGGATATGGTGAGTCAATACCATTGGCATTAAGGTACCTTCGCATTTCAAAGGGCTCAATTAGAGAATGTGTTGTTTGCAATTCTATAGCTTTGCAACAAAACTATATCGTACAAGAACAAAGTGAAAAAGCCAGGGCTAAATTACTGGAACTATCAAAAATGGCCGTTGGGTATCAAAAGTATCTCAAACGATTACAACTGGCAAAATGAGAGATTAGTCTATGGTAAAGCGATTTAGTACGTTAGGAAAATGTGATATGGTAAATTTATTATTCAGTGATATAGCAATATAAGGAGTTGAATCATTCAATTAATACTATTTCACTTTCACCTAATTCACTATTTTACCATTTTACCAAGTCACTATCTCCTAATCCACTATATTACCATCTTTCTATTTCACTACCACCTAAATCCCTATTTCACTAAATAACACAATGCCCACCACATGTTTTAAAACAGTAAAAAATCACCTTTCACATTGACGAAAGTCACCTAATCGGCAATAAGTGATTACCTACATTTGTAAATAGGAAAAAGGCGTTGTTTGAATTGTATCAGACAAACTCTGGTTCCCGAAATAAGTAAATAATTTAACTACTAAATACAAGAAAATGGCAATTATTAAACCGTTTAAAGGCCTGAGACCGCCACAAAACATTTCGCAGGATTTGGCCTGTCTACCATACGATGTTATGAACAGTGCAGAAGCTGCTCAAATGGCAGAAGGAAAAGATTGTTCATTATTACATATAACACGTGCCGAAATTGACTGCCCGGCTGGAACAGATATTCATTCTGATGAAGTGTACGAGAAGTCAGTTTCTAACTTCAAAGCTTTCCAGGAAAAAGGTTGGTTAGTGCAGGATGAAGAGGCCAAGTATTATATCTATGCTCAAACAATGGACGGACGCACTCAGTACGGTATTGTTGGAGCAGCTGCCTGCAAAGATTATGAAAATGGGATCATTAAAAAGCACGAATTAACGCGGCCGGATAAAGAGGAAGATCGTATGATTTTAACGCGTTACCTGGATGCTAACATCGAGCCGGTATTCTTTTCATATAAAGCAGTTCCTGAAATTGATGAGATTGTAGAAAACATTGTTAAAAAACAGGCAGCCGATTACGATTTTACAGCTGAAGATGGTTTTGGTCACCACCTTTGGGCCATTAACGATGCTGAAACAAACAAGCGTTTAGAAGAGTTGTTTGAAACCAAAGTGCCTGCAACCTACGTAGCAGACGGTCACCACCGTACAGCAGCTGCAGCTCGCATTGGTGATGAGAAAAGTGCTCAGAATGCTAATCACACCGGCGATGAAGAATACAACTTCTTTATGGCTGTTCACTTCCCAGATAACCAGTTGAAGATTATTGACTACAACCGCGCTGTTAAAGATTTGAATGGATTAACGCCTGACGAATTATTAGCGAAGTTGAATGAAGTATTTACAGTTGAATGCATGGGAGAGGCGGAATATCGTCCGGCTCAATTGCATGAGTTCAGTATGTACTTAGAAGGAAAGTGGTACAAGTTAAACGCTAAAGAAGGAACATACGACGATAACGACCCAATTGGCGTATTAGATGTAACTATTTTGTCTAACCACGTTTTAGATAACATGTTAGGTATTGAAGATTTACGTCGTTCAACACGTATCGATTTCATTGGTGGTATCCGTGGTTTAGGTGAGTTAAAGAAGCGAGTTGACTCAGGTGATATGAAAGTGGCCTTTGCTTTGTATCCGGTTTCAATGCAGCAGTTAATTGATATTGCTGACACAGGAAACATTATGCCGCCTAAAACAACCTGGTTTGAGCCTAAGTTGCGTTCAGGCTTGGTTATTCATAAATTAGAATCCAAGTAGTCTTTACTATTAAGTTGACTAACTAAATATCCGTTTTAAGCCTCCTTTCAGCAGGAGGCTTTTTTGTACAATAAAGTCTGTTGCGTAAATTTGTGCCTCTAAAGAATATAAAATGTCGATACAAAATAATTTACAGGCTGTTAAAGAGCAGATTAACCAAAGAGCACTGTTGGTAGCCGTTTCTAAAACCAAACCCAACGAAGACTTAATGGAAGCTTATAATGCTGGTCAGCGTGTTTTTGGTGAGAATAAAGTGCAGGAATTAACAGGCAAATACGAAACCTTGCCCAAAGATATTGAGTGGCATATGATTGGTCATTTGCAATCGAATAAGGTGAAATATATTGCACCGTTTGTGAGCCTGATACATGGCGTTGATTCCGAAAAACTATTAAAGACCATTAATAAAGAAGGGAAGAAGAACAATCGTAAAATTCCTTGCCTGTTGCAAGTGCATATTGCCGAAGAAGAAACCAAATTTGGTTTTTCAGAAGAGGAGCTCTCTAATATGCTAAGCAATGAACGATTATCAGAACTGGAGCATGTGGATATTAAGGGGGTAATGGGCATGGCCACTTTTACCAATGATGAAGCGCAGATTAGAAAAGAATTTAAAGCATTAAAAAGCATCTTTGATGGTTTAAAGAGCTCAATTTTCTCAGCAAATGATAGTTTCACTGAAATCAGCATGGGTATGTCGGGCGATTACCTGATAGCCATTGAAGAAGGAAGCACCATGGTGCGTGTGGGAAGCTCAATTTTTGGAGCCCGTAATTATCATTAAAACCATTCTATATTAGCTTTAATCAGGAATAATTTATCACGGAAGCTTCCCTGTGGTTGACTTTTGTTTATATTTGTTCCTATCAAGATATGTATAAAAAATAATTTACCCGATGGCAAATTTAGAAACTAAATACCTGGGATTAACGCTTAAAAACCCAATTATTGTAAGTAGTTCAGGCCTTACAAATAGTGTAGATAAAATTGGTAAGTTGGTTGAAGCAGGGGCAGGAGCTGTGGTGCTGAAATCGCTTTTCGAAGAACAGATTAATCACGAGATTAATAACATTATATACAAAGGAGAAGGATTTGACTATCCGGAAGCAGCAGACTATGTTAAGGGCTATACGCGCGACAATTCTGTTGGTGATTATTTAAAAGTAGTTAAAGAAACAAAAGCAAAATACGATATTCCGGTTATTGCTAGTATCAATTGCTTTTCGTCTGAAGAATGGGTAGATTTTGCACAGCAAATTCAGGAAGCAGGTGCCGATGCGCTTGAGTTAAATGTATTTGTGCTTAATACGGATAAAAACAGTGATGCAGCTGCCTATGAGCAGTTATATGTAGATGTGGTATCTAATGTTAGCAAGGTCATCAGCATTCCGATCTCGGTTAAGTTGGGAATGTACTTTTCAAACCTGGTTAATGTGGTTAATCGTATTTCTGTATCGGGGGCCAAAGGCGTAGTATTATTTAACCGTTTTTACGAGCCGGATATTGATATCAACAAGTTGTCATTAACTACGGCCGAGGTTTTAAGTACGCCAGCCGATATGAGACGATCACTGAGATGGGTGGCCATTACTTCGGATAAAATTCAGAATACAGATATTTCGGCTTCTACCGGAGTTCATGATGGTGAGGCAGTGATTAAGCAATTATTGGCAGGAGCAACAACGGTTCAAACCTGTTCGGCAATTTACAAGAATGGCCCACAGGTAATCACTGAAATGTTGGATAAATTAAACGCCTGGATGGACGAAAAAGGTTATCAGTCGGTTGATGATTTCAGAGGCCTGATGAGCTACAGTAAAATTGAGAATCCCGCCGTATATGAACGGGCTCAGTTTATGAAATATTTCTCATCCTACGAGTAATAGAAAAACATCATACAAAAAGTCCTGCTATCAAAATAGCGGGACTTTTTTTGTAACTAACTTATTATTAGTGGAAGAAAATGAATGAACTATTTCAACAATAATGCTGTTCATAAAAACAAATGAATATTTATGAGATTTATAGCATAGGTAATTCGTTTTATTTAATATTTTTATATTAATTTTCAAGATTGAAACTAGTTGATAACTAATTAAAGAGTACTAATCTTATTTGATTATGAGAAATACAATGACCAAATCTACTATTTATTTCATGGCTATTGCTATGTGTGTTGTATCATTTACTGCTTGTAATTCGGGGCAGAAGAAGCAAAAAGCTGAAGAGCAGGAGATAGTTGAATCGGTTAATGTGGATGGAAAATTAGTGGATGATTTCAAAAAGTCAAAGTTGATTTTTTATTCTTTACCATCGCCCCTTGAAACGGCCATGCTAATTAAGCGTGCAGGAGCTACATATAACAAGGAATTATTAAATCCAATATCGAATATCGACAAGTATACCACCAATCGCCAAATGGCATTGAATTTGGGTATCTATTCGGCTGATTTAAGTTATACCAGCCTGTTTGACCAAACACAAAGTTCCATTCAATACATGGCTAATACAAAGAAGTTGGCTGATGCATTGGGTATTATGGATGCCATTGATGAAGAAACTTTGGTTAAGCTGGAAGAAAACATGGACAATCGCGATGTGATGTTAGACATTATCTCTGAAACGTTTATGTCTTCAAATGCTTATTTAACGGAGAACGATCGTCCGGCAATTGCTGTAATGGTGCTTGTAGGCGGATGGGTTGAAGGATTGTATTTGGCAACCCGCCTGACCAATGGTTCAATTGAAAACAATAAGCGATTAATCGATCGTATTGTTTATCAGAAGTTAAGCCTTTATACGGTTATTAATCTTTTGGAAGAATATGAGGACAATGAAGATGTTAAGCACCTGCTAAGCCGTATATCTGAGTTAAATGAAATATTCGAAAAGGTAGAGATTAATAATACTTCCAAGGTGGAGGCTGAAACCAATGCTGAAACAAAAGTAACTACCATTAAGGCCGATTCTGAGGCTGTAATATCTCCAATTGTGTTTGATGAGTTGATGAAGAAAGTGGAGGAGATTCGATCTGAATTTATTTCTTAAGATAGGAGTGGGAAATTATGCGAATCATAACTTTGCTGACAATACTGCTTCTGGGAGGATCGACTTTATTTGGACAGTGTGTTAATTTTGCGCGCAATGTTGGAAAAAAGCAATTGGGTGAATTCATTCACGATGGTAACTACAATGCTACTACATTGGAAGAAGGTGAAAAGGCCGAGCTTTATAAAACATTTTTTAGCGGACAAAATTACCGTATAGCTATATCTAAGGTTGATCAATTGCCAAATATACATTTCCGCATGTTGGACAAAAATGGTAATGTTTTGTTTGATAACCGCGATCATAACTACCAGCTTGTATGGGATTTTAATGTTGAGTCAACGCAAATGTTAGTAGTGGAGCTTAATGTTCTGGAACGAGAACCAAAGCAGAAAGAGCTGATCAATGGCTGTGTGGCAGTGTTGTTTGGTTTGGAACCCAGTAAGAAGAAACGAAGATAAGATATTAAATAAGAATAAAGGAAGAGCTCTATTACGATAGAGCTCTTTTTATATACGGTTGTAAATACTTTCCGGTGTAGGAAGTTTCACAGTCTATTAATTGCTCAGGCGTACCTTCAAAAACGATGTGCCCACCTTCATTACCGCCTTCCGGGCCTAAATCGATAATCCAATCAGCCGATTTGATGATGTCCATGTTGTGTTCCACAATAATCAGCGAATGACCTTTCTTAATCAATGCTGCGAAGGCCTCCAGCAGCTTTTTAATGTCGTTAAAATGGAGGCCAGTGGTTGGCTCGTCAAAAATAAATAAGGTGGGCTGGCTCTTTTCGTTCGCTAAGAAAAAGGCCAGTTTAACCCGTTGACTCTCACCACCACTTAAGGTACTTGATGACTGACCTAACTTGATGTAGCCCAAACCAACATCCTGAAGTGGTTTTAAACGCCTGATAATGCGTTTTTCAATGGTTGTATTGTTTTCTCCAAAAAAGGCAATAGCTTCGTTAATGCTCATCTCCAGGATGTCATACACATTTTTGCCATTGTAATTTACTTCTAATATTTCATCCTTAAAACGTTTTCCTTTACAGCATTCGCATTGCAATACAATGTCAGCCATAAATTGCATCTCTACCTTAATGGTTCCTTCTCCCTGGCATTCTTCGCATCGACCACCATCAATGTTAAAGGAAAAATGAGACGGTTTAAAGCCATTGTTTTTGGCATAGGCTTGATCGGCCATCAATTTTCGAATTTCATCATAGGCTTTAAGATAAGTGGCCGGATTGGAACGTGAGCTCTTACCAATAGGATTTTGATCTACAAATTCGACTTCGGTGATTTTGTTGATGCTTCCTTCCAACATGTCAAATGAGCCGGTTTTATCGGCATAGCCTCCAATTCGTTTTTTGAGAGCCGGGTACAGTATTTTTCTGACTAAGGACGATTTACCGCTTCCCGAGACACCGGTTATAACCGTCATGATATTTAAAGGAAAAGTAACCGAAATATTTTTAAGGTTATTTTCATTCGCTCCTGTGATTCGGATAAAATCGTTGTGTGGTCTCCTGGAGATGGGTACTGGTATTTCCATGGTGCCATTGAGGTATTGGGTAGTCAGGCTTTTCTCAGAGGCTTCCAGCTGTTTAAAATCGCCCTGAAAAACCAGTTCTCCACCATGCAATCCGGCCAATGGGCCGATATCTATAATGGTATCAGCCGCCCGAATTATGTCTTCATCGTGCTCCACAACAATCACCGTATTACCAACTTTTTGTAAATCTCTCAGCACATTAATCAGCAAGGCGGTATCGCGCGAATGCAATCCAATGCTTGGTTCGTCAAGGATGTATAATGATCCTACAAGGCTGCTACCAAGGCTTGTTGCCAGGTTAATGCGTTGACTTTCGCCACCAGATAGGGTAGATGAAAGTCGGTTAAGTGTTAGATAGCCAAGACCAACATTGCACAAGAAGCGAATACGGCTATTTATTTCGTGCAGAATTCTTTTGGATACTTCCACATCATGCGTTTCAAGCTTTAAGCCATTAAAGAAATCAGAAAGTTCGCTAATGGGCATTACGACTAACTCATGAATGCTTTTTTGTCCGACTTTTACCCAGCCGGCTTCTTTTTTAAGTCGTGTGCCATTACAGGCCGGGCAGGTTGTTTTTCCGCGGTAGCGCGATAGCATAACACGGTACTGAATTTTATACTGTTTTTCTTCAACGTATTTAAAGAATCGATTTAATCCATGGAAATGCCTGTTACCACTCCATAAAAGCTGGCGTTGTTCAGGTGTCAGCGCGTAATACGGACTGTGAACAGGAAAGTCAAAATGATGGGCATTTTGTATCAGCTCATCTTTCCAAACCTTCATTTTATCACCTTTCCAGCAGGCAATGGCATCTTCAAATACCGATAAGCTTTTGTTGGGTATTACCAAATCTTCGTCAATACCAATAACGTTACCAAATCCCTCACACTCAGGACAGGCGCCAACCGGATTATTGAAAGTAAACATGTGTTCACTGGGTATCTCGAATTCAATGCCATCCAGTTCAAACTTGTTCGAGAATGATTGTGTTTGAGTTTTCTCTTTTCCGTATATTTTAACGAAACACTCGCCTTTACCTTCGTAAAAAGCGGTTTGTACAGAGTCTGCCAGGCGGCTTAAAACATCTTCGTCATCAGAGGCCGATAAACGATCGATAACCAGGTTAACTTCCTTACAGGCTTTTGAAACCTGCTCATGATCTTCGAGCAGTTCGTCGATGCGAACAAACTGGTCGTTAATCTCAACCCGGCTAAAACCCTGTTTAAGTAAAATCTCAAGGTGTTCAGTACATTTCCGATCATCGGAATAAACAATAGGGGCAAGAATACTAAGTCGGGTGCCAGGCTCTATTTTGGCTATGTACTCAACCACGTCGCTGGTATAATGCCTTTTTACTTCCTGATTGCTAACAGGCGAAATTGTTTTACCAATTCTGGCATATAGCAATTTGATGTAATCATATATCTCGGTACTGGTGCCAACTGTGGAGCGAGGATTACGGGTATTAACCTTTTGCTCAATGGCAATAGCAGGAGGGATGCCTTTAATAAAATCAACATCCGGTTTATCGAGCCGGCCTAAAAACTGACGCGCATAAGAGCTTAAACTCTCTACATATCTTCGCTGGCCTTCGGCATATAAAGTATCAAATGCCAATGATGATTTTCCACTGCCCGAAACCCCGGTTATTACAATAAACTGGTTTCTGGGAATTGTTAAATCTATATTTTTCAGGTTGTGAACCCGGGCTCCTTTAACGGTTATATTTTTTTCCTGCATTGTTTGCTTCTCTTAAGTGGCTCCAAAGATAAATAACAGTGGAGTAGAATGGAAACAATTCTACATCGATTAAGTTGAAATCATAGTTATTTGGTTTTTAAACATTTTTTTACTTTTTTTACACCTGAAAACAATCATTTGTCACATCTAATTCTATTTGCCTATTGAAGCACCTTTACGAGATGTTTAAAAATTAAGAGTATGGAAAAGCAATTGGTGCTTTCTGATGAGCAACTTGTAAAGAGTTTTGTTGCGGGTAATTGTGGTTCAATTGATGTATTGATTGAACGGCATAAGGCAAAGATCTTCTCGTATATAATGATGTGTGTTAAACAGCAAGAATTGGCTGAAGATATTTTCCAGGAAGCTTTTATTCGTGTTATAAGAACGTTAAAGAATGGCCGTTATTCTGATAATGGAAAGTTTTCATCGTGGGTGATGCGCATTGCGCACAACCTGATTATCGATTACTACCGTAAGCAAAAGAATCAATCGGTTATTTCAAACGACAATTACGAGTACGATCTGTTTAATTCAGCCCAGTTTTCGGATGTTTCCATCGAAGATAAAATGGTAACAGAGCAGGTTTTGGGTGAAGTTGGTAAATTGGTCGAACTACTGCCGGACAATCAGAGAGAGGTGGTTGTAATGCGTCATTACAGAGATTTAAGTTTTAAGGAAATTGCAGAAGAAACAAACGTGAGCATTAATACAGCCCTTGGACGAATGCGATATGCCTTGATGAACTTGCGCAAATTAGCTGAAGAAAGAAATATTTCACTGACCTTTTCGTAGGAATACAATATTTACCAGCGCACTTCGTTTTAGTTGTGTAATTAAAAATAAAGTGCCTATGAGCGATATTTCTACTCACGATTTTAATGCCAGCGAAGAAGAAGCTGGCCATTGGTTAGCTGTCTATGAAAAGTTACCAGATAGCTTATTTGTAAATAAGGATGTTGTGCCCGGATCTTTTATTATATCTAAGATAAAAGCATTTGCACGTGCTTATCAACCGATAAAAGCTTTAGGTCTGGAAAACGGAATTATTATCAATTAATCATAGAAGGATTTTGCGAAGCTGTGAAAAGCTCCCTTCTTCTTAATAACCCTGACCCAAAATGCATTGAGGAAGCCGGAGCCATAACCGGATAATTGAATTAAAGAGGCCCATGTACTTAAAATAGCTACATGGGCATTTTTTGTGCGAAATAAAGCATCAATCAGAATAATTGCCGGAAACAATAAAAATGGAACGATAAACCATTTACTTACCAGCAATGCCAAAATGATTAATAGGGGATAACCAATTGTAAATACAGATGGTAATAAATGCACAAGCTTAAGTGTACCTGCATGTAACAGAGAAAGGTCGATGCGGGCGATACCCGAATTATAAACCTGTTTATAGAAAGCTTTAAAGCGCGTTCGTCTTTTGTGGTACACGTGTGCTTCAGGTATTAAGCCAACGGAATAATTACCTTCCATTATTCGCATGCTTAAATCCAGGTCTTCCCCAAAACGCATATCACGAAATCCCTCAACTGAATTGAAAACTTCGCGTTTCACACCCAGGTTAAAACTTCTGGGATAGAACTTATCCATTTTACGACTGCCACCACGAATACCTCCGGTCGTTATAGGAGAGGTCATGGAATAACTAATTGCCTTTTGGATGGGCGTAAAGAACGGATGAGACTCATCCGGGCCACCAAAACAATCTAAAGTCTGTATATCAAGATGCTCCAATATGTGATTGAAATAATTCGAAGGAATAATACAATCACTGTCAAAAAAGATTAGGTATTCACCTTTTGCCTTTGAGGCGCCATGGTTACGAGCTGGACCAGGACCTTGATTTTCTTGCACATAATAATGAAGATCCAGCTGGTTGAAATAAGGTTCGATAACTTTTTTGCAAGGATTTGAAGAACCATCTTCAACAATGATTACTTCAAAAACCGATTGAGCAGACTGTAATGTCAGCGACTCGAGAAGTTCGATTATTTCGTCGGGTCGATTATATACAGGAATTATTACTGAAAATTGCATGTAGGCTTTATTATGGCATCAAATATAAGAATTATTGATGTTGCAAAAAGTTATCGAACGTTAAAGCTTTTATAATTTTACCAGTTGTTATTCTTATTCACGCGTTAATATCAACATCGGATCACCTACAATGTTTGAATAAATTGGACGGTAACGGTTGATGTCATAAAATTTGCTGACATTCACTTTTTTGGTGCTTTCACCATTTTCATCCTTTTTCACGGCTTCAATGGAGATGTGGTTATATTTCCCATCGTTGATGCAAACCATTTGACCCGACATGCCTTCGATAATTAAATCCATGGCCAGGTTGGCATAGGCCGTTGGTACAATAGAATCCAACGCATCAGGTTCGCCTGAGCGCACAAGATAACCAAGCTTTTGATTGATGATGTTAATGCTTTTGCCTTTGTTGAATTTAGGTGATAATCGTTTCAGTTGTTGTCCGATATCTTCACCAATTCCACCTAATTTTTTATGGCCGAAAGCATCTGTTTCCTGGCTGCTGTAGATAATATTCCCCCCTTCGTAACTAGCCCCTTCAGAAACCAATACAACGGCATATCTACTTGGGTTATTGTTTCGGTCTTCAACCATTAAGGCCGTTAGTTGCTCTATATTAATCTGATGTTCGGGGATGACGCAACGGTCGGCGGCCCCACCAACGGTTGGCAACAGTGCAGAGAAGCCTGCGTTTCGGCCAAATACTTCCAGTACCAGAAAGCGCTCATGTGAACCGGCACAGGTTCGCAGGGCATGTGTTAGTTCAATGGTTCGGGTGATGCAGGTGCTAAAACCAATACAATATTCGGTGCCGGGCACATCGCCGTCCATGGTTTTAGGTATACCAATCGTTCGAATCCCTTCGTGATGCAATCGAACGGCATAACTTAAGGTATCGTCACCACCAATTGGAATCAGGTAATCGATGCCCAGATGTTTTAAATTGCTGACAGCTTCATCAGTCAGGTCATTGAACTCATCTTTATAGATTGATTTTAAGTGATCGGGAACATCGTTTAAATGAACTTTATCGGCTTTGGTGCGGCTGGAGTGCAAAAATGTGCCGCCGGTTCTTCCCAAACGGTTTACTATATGGTCGTTAAGAAGCATGCAATAAGTTTGTTCTTCAAGGGGAAGCAGTGGGTTGATCGAGATAACACCTTTCCAACCGTTTTTAATGCCAATTACTCTGAAACCCTCTCTGGTGGCCCGAATGGTAATGGCTCGTATAGCCGGGTTTAATCCTGGAACATCACCACCACCTGTTAAAATAGCGATCGTTTTTGAAGCGTGTTGTTTTAGAATCATCGTTGCGAAGTTTGATTTATTACTACAAGATATTATCTAAAAAACTGCAAATCAATGTTCAATAAAGAAAAATAAGGAATTAATTAATGTTTTTTATCCGAATGAGGATAAATGCTATCGAAATGTTAATAATCAATCCTATTTGTTAGAGATATTAATCAAATTCACTCTAAATAAGTTAAAGATTGTAAATTGTTTATTACTAGTTTTTCTGTTTTAAAAAAATATCGGCAAATTTGCACATCTTTTTTGAAAGATGTTTTAAAACATATTTTGCAAAGGATAAAACGTATAAAACAATACAAGACAGTATGATGATTAAAAGTCCACTTCAGATTGCGCGCGAAAACTACGTGCCAAAAATGCCATCTTCATTAAAAGGTGGGGTGAAAATTGTTGAAGGAAATGCTACTGAATCTGTAGCAGATCAGGAAGATATAAAAAAGATTTTCCCGAATACTTATGGGATGCCGGTTCTTAACTTCGAACCAAGTGATGATAAAACATATGCAGCACAAAACATTGGTGTAATTTTATCAGGTGGTCAGGCTCCGGGCGGTCACAATGTGATTTCAGGACTTTACGATGGTTTAAAAAAGCTTAATGCTGATAATAAATTATACGGTTTCTTAGGTGGTCCTGGTGGATTGGTAGATAACCAGTACATTGAGCTGACTTCGGATATCGTTGATCACTACCGAAACACAGGTGGTTTTGATATCATTGGTTCGGGACGAACTAAATTAGAAGAAGAAGAGCAATTTGAACAAGCCTTAGTAAACTGCAAAGCGTTAAATATTTCTGCCTTGGTTATTATTGGTGGTGATGACTCAAATACAAATGCTTGTGTATTAGCTGAGTATTATAAGAATAAAGAGGCTGGTGTTCAGGTGATTGGGGTGCCAAAAACCATTGATGGCGACCTTAAAAACGAAATGATTGAAACATCATTTGGTTTTGATACAGCTTGTAAAGTATACAGTGAGTTGATTGGTAACATCCAGCGAGATGCCAACTCAGCTAAGAAATACTGGCACTTCATTAAATTAATGGGTCGTTCGGCATCTCACATTGGATTAGAGTGTGCTTTGCAAACGCAACCAAACGTTACCATTGTATCGGAAGAAGTAGAAGCGAAGCAGCAAACTTTGGATGATGTGGTGAGCTACGTTGCCAACATCGTTGCTAAACGTGCAGAGAATGGTGATAATTTCGGTACGGTTTTAATTCCTGAAGGTCTTGTTGAGTTTATCCCTGCAATGAAAAAATTGATTTCAGAATTAAACGATTTCTTGGCACACAACGAAGAAGCTGTAAATGCTTTGGAAGGTAACAAAGAAAAACGTGAGTTTGTAGCTGAGCGCATCTCTGAAGAGTCTCGTGAAGTATTTGTGTCGTTACCAAATTCAATTGCTAACCAGTTGATGTTGGATCGTGATCCACACGGAAACGTTCAGGTTTCTTTAATTGAAACAGAAAAGTTACTTATTGACATGGTGAAGGCGAAACTTAAGAAAATGAAAAAGGCCGGTGAGTTTAAAGGTAAATTCAAAGGTCAGCCTCACTTCTTTGGTTACGAAGGCCGTTGTGCTGCTCCATCAAATTTCGATGCTGATTACTGTTATGCACTTGGTAACACAGCCTCTATGTTAATCGGAGAAGGTAAAACTGGTTATATGGCATCTGTACGTAACTTAACTGCTCCATCAACAGAGTGGATTGCAGGTGGTGTACCTGTTACCATGATGATGAACATGGAAAGACGTCATGGTGAAATGAAGCCTGTAATTCAGAAAGCTTTAGTAAAATTAAACGGTGCTCCATTCCAGAAGTTGGTTGAAAACCGCGAAGAGTGGGCCATCAATACTAATTATGTATATCCTGGTCCAATCCAGTATTTCGGGCCATCAGAAGTATGTGATATTACTACCAAAACGCTTCAGCTTGAGCAAGCGTAGGTAAAATTCAATAATATAACCCGTAACCCATGGTGTTACGGGTTTTTTATTTATTTTTGCGCAAATAGTTATTTAAGTATTCAATTTCTTTTTTAGATAGAATCATGTCGAAAATTGTCACACTTTCCGAAGCAGCTTCGATTGCTTTACACTCCATGGTATTAATTGCCCGTAGTGAAAAAAAGCTTAATGTCAATCAGATATCGGAGGCTATTGATAGTTCTAAACATCATGTTGCCAAGGTGATGCAGCGATTGGCGAAGGAAGATTTTGTGGCTTCGAACCGTGGGCCGAGTGGTGGTTTTGTGTTAAAACAGGATGCGGCTGATATTTCGTTATTAATGATTTACGAAGCAATTGAAGGCAGAGTAGCTATTCAGTCGTGCCCTGGCGATAAGCGCTCTTGTATTATCGGCGCCTGTATGCTGGGCGATTTATCGCGAAATATGACCAAAGAATTTAAAGAATATATGGAAAGCCATTACCTGAACGAATATTTATAATCGATCAGGAGCTTTCTTTTTTAAGCCACTTATTGTTGTGCTTAATTTTAATGTTTTGCTGGAGTAGGATACGCTCCAGCTTTTTTATTTTATTAGGTGAAAAATAAAGTGAAACCGACTTGGTTTTGATCTCTTCGCCCTCAAAAAATGAAATATTGGTACGATAATACGTCAGCATATAGGTAAAGCTGATGTTGACGATGTTCTTCAGGTGAATGCTATCCAACTGGTTATTTAATAAATGATTTTTGGTGATTAAGTAATCTTGCGCTATCTGAAGCATTTTCCCCTTAATGTTGTATGTGAGCAGAACAATAAGCAGATAAATGCCGCCCCAGCTACCTATCATTACAAATGGGAGTGAGGTGTTCATGGCTTTAATTACAGGAAGAGTAAGCGCAAATAAGAGGGTGTATGTGCCAATGGGGACTAGAATATTGGCATTGGGTTTTAAGGAAATAACAGGTTTTATAAACTTAAGGGCATCCGGTTTAAGTGCATTGTGATAATGCGTGCTGTGTGGTGATTTAAACCCTCGATAAACCTTATTGATCGGATCCTGATTAAGTAGTTGACATAGTTCGAGATACAATTCAGGTAGTTTTGATCGAAAGCTTTGAGGAGCTTCAAAAAAATGCTCAACTGCAACAGAGAAAAATTCCTTGGTGTTTGTAGATCCATAATTTCTTAGAAAGCTACCATTACCATTTCTCATTTTTACAATTTCATCAAATGCCGATTGCTTAAATTTGGCCATTAAACGGTGAATATTGTATTGCCTTCCTTGTGTTAAGTGCAATTCAAGATCTAGAGCATGAGCCATTTCATGCAATCCAAGGTTGAACTTATCAGAGTCATTGGCATATCCTTCCTCAAAATACTTCCACGAAAGAACAATCAGTCCAGCCCGGTTCACTTCGCCGCGGTGATATTTCTGAGTCAACTTGTTGTAATAAGCGTCTTCGTGCACCATAATTGTTCTGAACCTGACAAATCGAAAGTTGTTAAGACCAAATGTTAACTGAATAGCCGATGCCGAGATCATGGTTTTTTTATACAGGCTAAGCCTTGGAGAACTGGACGAGATCCAGTTCTGATGCCGCATAAAGTAATAGGTGCGCAAGATAAAATCGGCCTTGAGATTCTCAGGTAAATTCTGGTAATACGAGAAGTTATTCTCCAAAACCTCTTTTATTTTATTCCATTTAGGCGATTGTTGAGCAACTTTTAAACTTAGTGTATTTGAACGCTTATACTTGCGGTACTCGTTGAAAATTATAAGTATGGCAACGGCCATTCCTGATAAAAATATCAGGATGACATAAATGGCTTCATTATTCATTTAAAAGATGTATGGTATGACAGGCGATCACACCTGCAGTTTCGGTTCGTAAACGGCTGTTACCTAAAGAAACAGTCTTGAAATTAGATTTTTGGGCCAATTCGACTTCTGATTCGGAAAAATCACCTTCGGGGCCAATGCATAAAATGCAATCTGTTCCGGTTTGATAAGCTTGCTTTAATGGTGTTTTTTCACTTTCGTGGCAATGCGCAATATAGCCCTGAGAAGCATGGTTCTGTTTCAGAAAATCATCAAAAGAAGTTAGCTCATTTATTTTAGGCAAATAGGCTTTTAATGATTGTTTCATGGCGGCCACAACCACTCTTTCGATGCGATCGGTTCGTACTTT
The DNA here is from genome assembly GCA_025210475.1 of Carboxylicivirga sp. Taxonomy (GTDB): domain Bacteria; phylum Bacteroidota; class Bacteroidia; order Bacteroidales; family Marinilabiliaceae; genus Carboxylicivirga. The sequence goes on from JAOARW010000114.1 coordinate 16,093, forward strand.
CTTACGCTCGGAATGTTTGCAAAGAATAGGTGTAATCTCAGCAATTCCAAGTTCCATGGCTTTTTCGATCATCCACTCAAACCGATCGGTACTTTTGGTAGGTGCTACCGCTAAATGAATCATAAAAACTTGCGACGGGTGCTTTTTTGATTCGATTAATGCCAATTCGCACCTTTTGGGATGTGCTTTTATGATGTTGCAAGTATAATAATAGCCCTTTCCATTCGCCACTGTAATTGTGTCTCCCTCTTTATGTCTCAGGACATTAATGCAATGTTTGCTTTCTGCTTCGTTTAACAAGCCTTCACCGTTAAACTCCGGATCGAAAAATAATTCCATATTTCTAAACTTTGCTTGTAAAGATAATGCTCTTTATTCAGAAGCTATGCGATTCGCTTGGTAAACATTGACGGGAATGCTAATCATAAATTCAGATCCATGTGGTTGGCAAGACTTAACTTCAATTTGTCCTTCCATTAATTCAACCAGGCTTTTTGTAATGGATAATCCCAAGCCTGTTCCACCATGTTTCTTAATTGAGGATTCATCAATTTGTCGGAAACGATCGAATATAATTGATTTGTCCTTATCCGGAATTCCAGGACCTGTATCTTTAACCGAAATCAGGAGTTTATCGTCCTCACTTAATTTGTAGCTAATTACGACACTTCCTTTTTCTGTAAATTTAACAGCATTGGATACCAGGTTAAGTAAGATTTGATAAATCCGTAAGGGGTCGCTGAAAACATGAAGTGGGGAGGTGCTTGCTTGCTTAATTTTAATTTCAAGGCTTTTATCAAGATTGTTACATAAGCTAATGGCAACACTTTGTACCTCTTTAACCATCTCATGAACATCAATTTTGTCTTCAACGATTTTTAATTCTCCAGATTCGATCTTGCTGATATCAATGATGTCGTTGATTAAGGTTAAAAGGTTCTCGCCACTTCTTTTTATCAAGCCAAGGTATTCATTTCTTTCTTCCGGGTTTAACTGGCTGTAGATTAGAAGATCGGTGAAACCAAGTATCGCATTCATTGGCGTTCTTATTTCGTGCGACATATTGGCTAAGAATGAGGATTTTAAACGATCGCTCTCTTCAGCTCTTTCTTTCGCTTTTTTTAGCTCACCTTCAAAAGCTTTTTGGTTATTGATGTTTAGAATAATGCCTGTAACCCTGGTTGGTACACCGTTTGAACTTTCGGTAATCTTTCCATGTACAGAAAACCAGGCAGCACTCTTGTCTTTTTTAATCAGCCGAGCTTCGCATCTAAAAGCTTCAGCACCGCCTTCTTTATGGGCATTATAAGCCTCTTTTACCTGATCCAAATCAACCGGAAGAACAATTTCATGCCAATTGGAAAAACTAAAATTCAATTCCACTGCAGTTGTATAGCCCAGCAAGCGGGCAAAGTGTTCGCTAACATAAGCATTTTCGTTTTCAAGGTCGATGTCCCAAAGACCTTCATTAGCTCCTCTTATGGCTAATTCCAATCGTTTCTCACTGTCGATATAATCAATTTCAATTCTTTTACGTTTGATAATGTCAGCAATCAAAAGTATAAGAATGGATGTAAATACAATCAGAATGATTAGGATTATTGACAGCTCTCTTTTATAGACCTTTATATAGCTTTCCTGCTGGTTGATAACTTCAGGTTGTAAACTTAGGTTACCCAGCTCTAAATTGAATCTTTCAATCAGAGTATAGTCAATAATGATGTGATCATTCGGATAATTATGAATTTCAAAGGTTTTATTATTGAGCATCTGATCCATTATTTGGGCAGATAATTGCCCTTGTTCCGCAGCCTTTAAAATTTTACCACCAACGATAAGGTGGGGAAACAAGAAATCCCAGTTACTGTATATTGGAATGTTAACTCCATCAAAAAAATAATGACTTTCCTGAAACATTTCATTGGGAATTCCATTTCGCTCGGTATATAAACTCAGAAGGTAAATGGCCCGATTTTCATTGGGTATACTCAGAAGCGTTTCTCTAAGGTCTTGGGGATTGGTATTATTAATAACCGTATAGGTATATTGTCGTTCGAGTTTTTCAAAGGCGCTAACAAATTGATCGACAAAAATTTTTCCCGATAGGGTTTCGTCAGAAACTACAATGATTTCCTCTAAACCAGGGTGCAATTCTTCAATAATGTCAATGGTACCTCCAACATCAATCAGCTCATAAACGATGGCATGCCGACTTGTATCAACCAGGTGCAATTGATCTTTGATGTTATTAACCCCACAAAATACAGCAGGCACATCGCCCCATATTTCTTTACCATATTTTAAAAAGAAATCAAAGGCATGATTATCAGAGCAGATAATTCCATCAACCTTGTGGTCATGAAATTTAAGATAATACTGATCTTTTAAAGTGTTTAAATAGGCTTCTGAATGAAAGCGTTTACTGTCCATGTATTCACAAAATAACCGAACAGATTGATCTGTATAAAAATAATCGGCGATGGCATGATTGATGTCTTCCGTCCATTTAAAACCAGTGTGGTAGGAGTTTAGGACAACCACTTCTTTTAAGCTGTCGGCCTTTGATTGTTCGAACAGCAGGGAGAATATAATTAATAAATAGAACCTTATAATGGTTTTGTTAAAAGGTGCAATCATTAGATAATGGTTGTGTTAGTTAGTTAAAGATACAGAAAGAATTTAAAAATACGAATGCATTCTGCAACTTGAATAATTGCTTTTTTATTGGGAACCTTGTTTATTAAAACTCTAGTGACAAATTGCTCCAAAGAAGAATTTATCCGAATAAAATGATCAATGATTTCCTTTAAGGATTTTGTTTGAGAAGATTTGGATGATGAAAATTTTTAATGATGATGACATAATCACTTCTGCTTAAATGGAGTGTGTGAAACTTACCTGTTGTAAACTATTGCTTAAGCCTTGTGTTTGATGGCGGATAAGCAATTTACATCCGGTTTTTTATTGTAAAAGAGTAAATCTTTTTAGATACTTTTGCTAAAAAAAGTAGCATGGAATATACGAAAGTTGAAGTGAAGGTGAATCCCGTTAATCAGGTAGTCAATGAAATAGTAATGGCGCAGATGGGAGAAATGGGGTTTGATAGTTTTGAAGAAACCGCGGATGGCTTCAATGCATACATACCTGCTAATTTATTTGATCAGGTGGATTTCTCATTGTTAGTGAGTCCGATAGATGGTATTGACTTATCGTTTAAAAGCGAAAATATTCCCGATCAGAACTGGAATCAGGTTTGGGAAGAGAATTATTTTCAGCCAATTACCATTGGAGATCAGTGTATTATCCGAAGTACTTTTCATGAGGTGGAGCATCAGTGCAAATATGAGATAATTATCAATCCGAGAATGGCCTTCGGAACCGGACATCATGAAACAACCAGTTTAATGGTGCAACAGATTTTGGAACAGGATTTCGAAGGTTTAAATGTGCTTGATATGGGCTGTGGCACAGGTATCTTAGGTATGTTGTGTTCGATGAAAGGTGCCAAACAGATAACCGGTGTTGATATTGATGAATGGGCTTATAATAATGCGCTTGAAAGCATTGAGCTTAATGATATCACTAATATGAAAATAATGCTGGGTGGTGCCGAAGTTGTTAAAGAAGAACTTTACGATGTGGTTCTTGCCAACATTAACCTCAATATTTTGTTGGATAACATTGAGAGCTATGCTAAAGTATTGAAAGATAAGGGTACCATTATTTTTAGTGGTTTTTATGATAGCGACCTTCAGCAATTCAATGAAGTGACCAGCCAATACAATCTTCAAATGATATCTCAAAAAACTGATAACAATTGGACGTCTGTTGCGTATATAAAATCCGAAATAAAATAACTTAAGCACATAAACATCGGAATAACCTGATTCTATGAATAAACGACTACTAGCCGTCTTAATTATATTTTGGAGTATTGGAGGGGCACTGGGATTGGCTCAGAACAAATTTAGCGGACAAAGTGAACTTTTTGTCGGCGAAATGGAAGAAGTTTTTAAAGGAGCTACAGATAAAAAGGCCGCCAAAGCGTTTATCGAATCACTCAATTTGTTTTGGACGGGTTTGGATGATGATCTTCATGGTTTGATGATCAGTACCTGTAACCAAATGGCCGTTAAAAAGGCGCGTGCTTATCCCGATTATCATACCTATATTACCACGATCATGGCTTTTCAGAACAGTGGTCATGATCAAGCCAGTTTTAAAAGTTGGCACCAGGCAGTAACGGATTTATTGAATAAGCGCCGTTTTGCTTTGCGCCATCTTAAATCGTTTTTGGTAATAAGTAAAAACCTGGTTGAGAACAATGCAATTTACACCACACCTGCTTTGGCCTGGTATGCGCGTTCTGGCAATTATCAGTATAAATACAAAGATGAAGTTTTAAGTCTGGAGGTTGGTAATACCGACTTGGTTTGTGTTTCAAAAAGAGACAGTATCGTTATTTTTAATACTTCTGGTGTACTTTATCCTTTGGAAAAAAAATGGAAGGGTAATCAGGGTAAAATTACCTGGGAACGATCGGGATTTAAGGCGGATATGGTATATGCCACTTTCAATAATTACGAAATGGCCATTGATAAACCATCGTTTAATGTTGATTCGGTAGAGTTTTACAACCGTCATTATTTTGACTATCCGCTGATAGGTAATGTGCAGCACAAGCTGATGCAGATTACTTCGCCGGAATCCACCATTTACCCGAAGTTTGTTACATCAGAACAGCGTTTTAAAATTGAAAAGATCCATCCCAACATCGATTATGAAGGAGGATTTGCACAAAATGGCGCCAAATTTCTGGGAGCGGGAACCTACGAGAATCCGGCTCAAATTACCATTTCACGTAATGATACAACTTTTATAACGGCCAAATCCTTGTATTTTGCCCTGCGTAAAGATCAGATTTTAAGTAACGATACGGAGATTTCAATTGTTATGGATCGTGGTTTTATCTACCATCCGGGATTGATCTTTAAATACATGGCCGAGCTGGAAGAGGTGCACTTGATACGAAATGGAGAAGGATTGGCCTTAAGTCCGTACTTTAATACCTTTCATAACGTGAGCATGGACGTAGAGCTGATTCGCTGGAAAGTTGGCGATCAGTTTATGGATTTACGAATGCTGACCGGTGCGGCACAGAATCAGGCCTTTTTTGAATCGTTAAGTTATTTCCGGGAAGAATTCTACAATCGTCTTCAGGGGATGGATGCGGTGCATCCGCTGCAGGGGCTGCGCAAGTGTAGTAAATATTACCACGAGCAACCTTTTACAGCTGAGCAGTATGCCAAGTTTATGGGCTTCCCAATAAGCCCGGTAAGGCAGCAAATTATTAACCTGTCGTTCTATGGTTTTATTGGTTACAATGTTAATACCGATGAAATTATCATTCGCCAACGTTTGCGCGACTACCTCGATTTTAGATTGGGTAACAAGGATTATGATGTAATCCGATTTACTTCATTAACGGGCAGTGAGGTGACCAATGCACGATTGGATTTGTTAAACTTTGATTTGGATTTGCATGGGGTTGAAACCATCTCCATCTGTGATCACCAAAATGTTGTGTTCTTTCCGCGTAACCAGGAGATAATTCTTAAAGAAAACCGAAATTTTGTATTTAACGGAACCATTAATGCCGGTATGCTTACCCTGTCGGGCGATGGTTTTAAGTTTCTTTACGACGACTTTAGAATTGATATGAGTAATATCGATTCCCTAAAAATGAAAGTTGAGTCGGGCGAGCGCGATTACTTTGGTATTCCACTCCTAAAAGATGTGGGTAATACCATTTCTCAGTTATCGGGTTATTTACAGATTGATGAACCGGATAACAAGTCGGGGGCTGAGAGTAATCCACATTATCCGATTATTAATAGTAAAATTGAATCTTACGTATATTTCGACAATCCGGATATTCAGGGTGGAGCCTACCACAAAGATCAAATGTATTTTACACTCGATCCATTTGAAATGGATAGTATCAATACACTGAAGCGGGCCAACTTTAACTTTAGTGGAGAATTTGAATCCAATATCTTCCCAACTTTTCGTGAGAACTTAACAATCAGGCCGGATTATTCCCTCGGATTTAAAAGGGAAACACCAGCCGATGGCTATCCCATTTATGGCGGAAAGGCCACCTTTACCAGTACCATAGACCTAAGTAATAAAGGTCTAAAAGGAAATGGTGAGCTCAATTATTTGACTTCAACGTCTTTTTCAGAAGATTATACCTTTTTGCCGGAGATGGTGAAAGGACAGGTTTATGATTTTACAGTTGGCGAACAAGGCGAAAATCCTCCCTTTCCGGATGTTAAATCGCAATACATTTATGTGGAGTATTTACCACTCGAAGAAGAATTTCATGCCAGCAGCCAGGAGGAGAATTTTACAATGTATAAGGAGGAAGCTCAGTTACAGGGTAAAATCAAAATTACACCTTATGGCATGACAGGTGGCGGAACCTTCTTTATGAGCAAGGCCAATGTAAAATCAAAAGATATCGATTTTGGTCATCATGCCATATTAGCAGACTCGTCAGACTTTAACCTGACAGGCGCTTCGGTTGAAGGCGTTAGTTTCTCAACCACCAACCTGATTTCCAATATCGACTTTGAAACACGACAAGGTACTTTCCAGTCGCGCTCGGGTGGTAGCCGGGTTGACTTTACCGAGAACCGCTATGTTTCGTTCATCAGTGAGTTCTCCTGGGATATGGATAAGAACGATATTTACATGGGTGCCAGAGGTTCAAAGGGTAACCGCTTTATATCGACTCACCGTAAGCAGGATTCCTTATCGTTTTATGTGCCTATGGCCATGTATGATGTTGAAACGAAAACCATTTTTGCCGAAGAGGTTAAAAATATTGAGGTGGGCGATGCCAACATGATTCTAAAGAATGGTATGGTTACTATTCGTGAAGATGCTGCTTTAGATCCATTAGACAGTGTTCGCATCATGTTGGATAAAGACTCCCTGGTTCGACACACTTTGTACGATGCACGAGTTTTTATCAATGGTAAATACGATTTTAAGGCCAACGGTAAATACGATTACATTAATGGCGACGGTAAAACGTTAACGCTTGATATGCATAATATTGAGTATGGCAAGGAAGAAATGACCATCGCGGAAAGTAAAATCAATCCTGGCGATCTGTTTACTTTTAATTCGCATTTTGCCTATCAGGGAGCTGCCAGCTTGAATTCAAAGGAACAACTATTGTCTTTCGACGGAGGGGTTCAAATGCTGCACCGTTGTTCAAAAGGACCTCAGACTTACATTCGTTTTGATTCGCAAATTGATCCTTCCAATGTGCGCATTCCGATTGCCGAAGAATTGCAGAATTTTAAATTCGAGAATATTTACAAAGACTTCTTTATTACTAAAGATAGTACGCACGTTTATTCTTCATTTGTAGAGGATCGAAAGGATTACAGCGATGTTCCAATGATCAATTCATTTGGTTATCTGATCTACAACGATGAAGATCAATCCTTCGATATTGCTTCTGAATCGCGATTGGCCAGTCCGGATTCGATTGGTAACCTGATGCGTTTTTCTGAGGCTGCCTGTAACATTCAGGGGCTGGGACAAATCGACATAGGAATCGATCTGGATCAGTTGAAAACCAAGGCCAGCGGTACCATTGTTAACGACAGAGACAAGAATGAGATTTCGTTATCGTCGATGATGGGCATTGATTTTTATTTAACAAATGATGTACAGGATGCTTTATATTCAACCATTTTGTCTTCATCGGCCAAGGCTTCGGAATTAAGCAAAGAAACCTATACAAGGCGTCTGGCGCAATGGTGTGGCAACGATAAGGCAAATAAATCGAACCAGGAGAGAGGAATAACCGGAGAAGGCAAAGCTTTACCTCTGGATTTACAATCCTTGCTGTTATTCTCTAACATTGATTTTAAATGGGATAGTCAAAAGCGGGCCTTTATTGCCAATGGCAAAGCTGATTTAGCTTATATGAAGCAGTTTGTTGTAAATCGGGAAGTAAAGGTACTTGCTGAAATAACCCGTAAGCGAAGTGGTAATTCATTGGAGATGTACATCGAGTTGGATGATCAGAACTGGGTATATTTCGTTTATAAAAACAGCATGATGCAAACCCTTTGTTCTAACAAAAACTACAACGATATTGTACAGGGACTAAAGCCGGAAGAAAGAAAGATGAAAGGTGGTGCTGGAGAGCGGGGATACACTTTCATTATGTCACCCGAAAGCAAGAAGAAGAAGTTTGTATCGAGCTTCAAATAAGCGGCAAAGACTTAATTGAATTAAAAGATATGTGCCCGTTGAATACTAATTTTAGCGGGCACATTTCATACACTTACGACTTTCAGGCATCAACACAAGGCGGCCTGTTTGAATGGCTGCTTTACACTGGATGCATATTCCAAAATCAGGTTCGTTAATGCGTTCCAATGCTTCGTGTAAATTTTTAAGTTTTGACTCGGCCTGACGTAAAGCTGCTTCGTTAACACTTTTGTTGTTAATGGCATCCATGCGACTGACACGACCAATCGCATCATCGGGGGCAATGGCTTGGGTTAGCTCTTTAAGCGAATTGACTTTTCGTTCAACTGTTTTTATTTGCTTATTTATCAGGGTTTTGATTTCGTCTTTGTTAATGCTATTCATTTTGTTGTTTTTTGAGCCACAACTAATATGGAATCATTTTCTTTTAGTTCTTTGTAATATTCAATGCACAGGATGGTATAGTGTTGTTCAAAAAACTTTTTAAGCTCGTTGGTTTCGTAGTAATTAAAAAGTAAATCGTCATATTTATCCTGACCACTTCCTCGCCAGAAAGTATGAAATACAAGGCCATCCTGGCTTAATACTTCAGATTGTCGCTGAAGCGACTGAATTAAGTCTTCTGTAGGTAAATGGTGCAGCACTTTATTTGTATAAATACAATCAAACTGTTCTTTTACTTTGATGGATACAGCATCCAGCACCATTATTTTGACTTCGGGATGGCTACGTTTGTATAGTTCAGCAAAAACAAAGGAATAATCAGACCCAACCACATCATAATGTTGCCGAATGTTTTCCAGATCTTTTCCTGGTCCAATGCCCAGTTCAAGTGCACGGTATTCTTTTGGAATGTGCTTCAAAAACTGCTCAAGAAACCATTGACCATCATAGTCGGCCGTCATCTCAAGATATTGACGCACATTCTTTTCTTTCTCGAAAAATGATTCACTCATTAAATAAATAGTTTAGGGCAAATGAAAAAATGCTTGCCACAATAAAATGCAAAATACAAAAAAAGCCCTGAATCGTTTAGAAACAGGGCCCGAGTTAAATCAAATTAAGTGATAATTGGTATAATCTTACGCCAATTACAGGAAATTATTAAGTGTAATTTCAAAAATCAAAATACTATTGGCCGGAATATTTTCCTTACCTGTTTTGCTGTCAACTCGAGGCGTATGGCCATACGCCATTTGAGAAGGACAATAGAAGGTTGCTTTTCCTCCTTTTTTCATTTTAGGAATACCAACTTTCCAGGCTTCGATGAGTTTAGCTAACTGGAGATTGCCAACTTCGTTTTCCTCAAATACAGTTCCATCTAATAGCATTCCTTTGTACTTCACATCAATAACTGCATTTTCATCAGGATGCCCGCCTTCACCTTCTTCATGAATTTGATAATACAAACCTGATTCATCCCGTTCTGCCGTAATATTGTTTTCTTGCAGATAAGCGGCTATTATGTCTTCATCAATATCATCCTGATCACGATCTACGCTGATACGATAAATCATTACCGTATTTTTTTCACCATAGATATAACCATAAGGGTCTCGACATAATAAAGAAGGCGTGTATAAGATTATTTCTCCCTGGCGATTAATCTTATCCAGGCCAATCTGGAAACCGTAAGGCAAACCGCTTAAATATGCAGTGTGATTTTGATCTTTTGTATAAAAGTCTTTGCCATCAATGGTTTTACTTTTGAATGAAAAGGTAACTTTATCATCCTGAGAAGTGCCATCACCAATTGGATCACCTATTCCTTCATTAAGTATTTGATAATATAACCCCGATGGGTCACGTTCTGCCTGAATATTATTTTCAGTCAAATATTCACTAATAATTTCTTCATCAATAGCCGCGTAATCCACATAATCATCATCAATGCAACTTGCCAATAAGGGCAAAATCAATGCAAATAATAATACCTTTCTCATAAACTCTTTTTACTTATTTTAAAAATCAATTGTTTTTGTTGTAATCCCCAAACTGTACCTAATTATTATCGTAACATCAGGCAATACTACTATGCTAGATACATTTAATTTTCAATGGTTGCTTTTATGCATTATTTTTTTCGATTTTTTTTCAACCAAGGTTAAATGCAAAAATAGGTTTTATCGATAAACGGGCAAATCTTATCGAGTTGGATCAAATTCTGAAAACGGATTTGGTGATAAAGCCCACCGATAATTTTGTGGCGGAAGCCATTTTTATGTTATGGAATAACATTTATAAGCTTTCATAGTCTCAGAAATGATGCCTCAATTGCCATATATTTTCAAAAATTAAATGGTAAAATTCTTCTGAGTTATCTACCTTCGCAGCCAAAAATAAGCAGTCTTGAATTTCGATCCATATCAAATAGATTTACCCATCACAGAGGTAATAAACGACGTTAAAAAACACCTGAAAAAGGACAATACTCTCATCGTAAATGCGCCTCCGGGCGCAGGAAAGAGTACTTTGCTGCCATTGGCATTGCTGGAGGAAGAATGGCTCAAGGGGCAGAAGGTTATCATGCTGGAGCCCCGCCGGTTGGCAGCGCGAACCATTGCTATGAGAATGGCCGATATTTTAGAAGAAAAGGTGGGTGTTCGCATAGGGTATCGCATACGTTTTGATAATTGCGTGAGTGAAACCACCCAATTGGAGGTTGTGACTGAAGGAATCCTGACAAGGATGCTTCAAAACGACAACGGACTGGAAGGAGTAGGGCTGATAATTTTTGACGAATTTCACGAACGAAGTTTGTTTGCCGATGTTGCCCTGGCATTAACCAGGGAAGCCCAACAAGTGCTTCGGCCGGATTTGCGTTTGATGATAATGTCGGCCACTCTGGATATGCCACAATTAACCCAATTATTAAAGGCTCCTTCAGTCGTTAGTCAGGGACGTCAGTACCCGGTTGAAATTAAACACGAGGGAGAAAATGATGTGATGATGTTACCCGAATTAACGAGTCGGGTCGTAAGCAAAGCAGTTAAAGAGCAGGATGGCGATATATTGGTTTTTTTACCGGGTGAAGCAGAAATCCGTTCTTGCGAAGCTATTTTAAAGAAGCGTCATGGCAATTTATCCATTCATCCCTTATACGGGCAGTTGCCACCCAATAAACAATATGCAGCCATCATGCCACACCGGCAAGGTAAACGAAAGATTATTCTGGCAACATCCATTGCCGAAACCAGTTTGACCATCGAAGGCATTAAAGTAGTGGTGGATTGTGGTTTTAGCCGAACCCTGAAGTTTAATCCCAACTCGGGTTTATCGCGGCTCGAAACAGTTGATATTACACATGATTCGGCCGATCAGCGCGCCGGACGGGCCGGGCGTTTAGGACCAGGCGTTTGTTATCGTATGTGGAGTAAAGCCACGCATAACCGCTTGCAGGAGCATCGAACGCCAGAAATTGAAGAAGCCGATTTGGCAAGTCTGGTTTTGGAAATGGCGCAGTGGGGCGTTGATGATATCAATCAATTAACCTGGTTAAGTCCGCCACCAAAGGGGCATGTGGCACAAGCCCGTGATTTACTGCACCAGTTAGATGCATTGGATAATGGACGCATCACGACTCATGGTAAGGCGATCCATCGCTTGCCTTGTCATCCGCGATTAGCACATATGTTATTGATGGCTCAGGAAGAAGGTTTAAGTGCACTGGCCTGTGATATTGCGGCTTTGTTGGAAGAACGAGATCCTTTAGGCAAGGAAGCCGGTATTGATCTGAACAAACGCATTGATGCTTTGCGCCGTCAGCGACGCGGTGAGCTTAAAAACAAGAAACTGAGCCGCATTGCTAAGATGGCAGAACAGTACCGTCGTTTGATAGCAGTTGACGAAGAGAATGAAGCCGTTGATCCTTACGAAACAGGTTTATTATTGGTATTTGCCTTTCCGGAGCGCATCGCCCATGCCAAACCTGGTAATAATGCCCAGTTTAAGCTGGCCAACGGAAGCATTGCAGCGGCCGGACATGAGGACGATCTGGCGCATGAAGGATGGCTGGCCATTGCGAACATGAATGCGCGAGATGGGGTTGGCCGCATTTTCCTGGCCTCGCCATTGAATCCGCAGGATTTGGCACCCATGGTTAAAACACATGAATCCATTAGCTGGGATACCAAACAAGGTGGTTTTAAGGCGCAAACAGAATTGCGAATTGGTAACATTGTTTTGCAAAGTAAACCTTTGCAGCATTTTGATGAAGATTTGAAGGTTAAAGCCATCTCAGATGTCATTAAAAAGGAGGGAGGCTGGTTGTTGAATTTTGATAAAGAGGTAACTCAATGGCAAAATCGGGTTTTATCTTTGCGCCAGTGGGATAAGAATCACGATTGGCCGGATGTATCGACCTCTAATTTGCTGGAAAGCAATGAGCAGTGGCTGGCTCCTTATCTGACATCAGTTAAGAAGCCGGAAGATTTGAAGAAAATTGATCTGAAAACAGTATTGCAACACCACCTTGATTACGAGCTACAATCCTTATTGGATGAAGCTGCACCAGAACGAATTCAGGTTCCCAGCGGATCCAATATAAAACTAAGCTACCATGCCAATGGTGAGGCACCCGTTTTAGCCGTTCGATTGCAGGAGGTGTTTGGCATGTTGGAAACACCTAAAGTCAATCAGGGAAAAATCAATGTTTTAATGCATCTATTATCGCCAGGGTTTAAGCCGGTTCAGATTACCAATGATTTAACCAGCTTTTGGGATAAAGCCTATTTTGAGGTGAAAAAAGAACTAAAAGCCCGGTATCCAAAACACCATTGGCCCGATAATCCTCTGGAAGCAGAAGCTTTGCGGGGTGTTAAGCGGAAAAAATAAAGATAACTAAACGAGCTTGGTAAAATGTATAACAAGCTCGTTTGTTGCAAATTATCTATAATGGTCTATTTGCGATTAATGTCAAAAATAGTACCCTCCGTATACAAATCAAGTAACTCACTACGCGACATCATGTAGATGTCATCGGCATAACAAGAATCAACATCAATTTCTTCTATGCCCGATTTAGACGTAAAATCGTAATTATTCTGCAGAAAATAGATACTGTCTTCGCTAACTTCGAGTACTTTAATGGTTGAATAACGGCTCGGACCATTTTCATATTCATATACATCGCCAGCCAATGGTGCTTCAATGTATTCCTTTTCAGCTTTGGCTTCTGCATTATTCGAGAAGCTTACCAATCCGATTATCAGACCAATAACAAAAATACCAGAGAAGTGCCAAAAAGGAATTCGGGTATCACCTTTCATAGTCTTATAGGCACGTTTCATGTCGTCGTTCATTTCTTTTTTACTGAATGTTTTCTGACAGTGGGTACATTGTGCACCTCCGGTTTTACCAATTGGAATAACAGGTATCCAAAAAATATGAACATAACGTCCAAAAACACTATTTACTATTGTGCCTGTTTCGCCACAACTTGGACAAATTATGCGATTATTAGCCTCTGATTTTATGTGAGAAGCTCTCCACCCGTAAATAATCATATGTATATGTTAAAAAGTTCAGATATAAAAATAATCAGCATATTGAATAATAGGAAACAACTTAAGTATAGATTTATTCTGAATTATTCAGATTGAAATTAAAGTTCTGAATAATAAGGTTATAAATCAGGTTGTCTTGCTTTGTGATTAAAAATTCGAGCTACGATACCTAAATTTTTAAAAAGAAATCTTGCAAAAACAAAATCTAATCATTTACTTTGAAATTCAAAGAACTTTTGAATGATGGATGCACAAGAACAATTGAATCAATTAACCGAGATCAGATCATTAATGGAGCGATCCAGCAAATGTTTGTCATTAAGTGGATTATCAGGTGTGTCGGCCGGCTTGATTGCCTTGTTAAGCGGTACTTATACCTGGTGGTATGTAGGGCAGGGAGCCTTTGTTTCACCCATCCAGGTGACGAATAACTTCTTTGGTTTTCCCATTACCAGTAAACCATTTATTCATGTTGTTCTGATTGCAATGCTGACGTTTGTTTTGGCCATTAGTTTCGCGTTGTTTTTTACCTGGCAGAATAGTAAAAAGAAAAACCTAAAGATTTGGGATGCTTCCACAAAGTACTTTCTAATCAACTTGTTTATTCCTCTTGTTACCGGTGGCTTATTTTGCCTGGCATTAACCTATCATGGCGAATTGTATCTGTTGGCTTCCTGTACTTTAATTTTTTATGGTTTGGCGTTGATCAATGCCAGTCGATTTACTCATCGCGAGATCAGATACATAGGTATATCCGAAATATTATTGGGATTAATCAGTCTGTTCTTTATTGGTTATGGTGTGGTATTTTGGCTTATTGGTTTTGGAGTTTTACACATTGTGTATGGGGTAAGTATGTACCTAAAGTACGAAAGAAATTAAAGGTACAGACTTATGAAGAACATTATTGATAATTTAAGCAAGCTCTTTGAAAGCCGTCTTCGGCTTGGTATTATGGCCATATTAATGGTTAACGACTGGGTAGACTTCAATACCCTCAAGGAGCATCTGAATGCCTCGGATGGTAATCTGGCCAGTCACTTAAAGGCTTTGGAAAAACACGAACTCATTATTGTGAGTAAGCAATTTGTTGGCCGGAAACCAAAAACAACCTACCAGGCAACAGGTTTGGGAAGGCAACTATTTCAAAAACACCTGGATGGATTAAATAATTTGATTCAAAATATCAACACCTAATTTTTTTTAAATCTACACTTTGAAAAACAAAGTACTTTTAAAATCATCTAAAATGAAAACAAAACTGACGCCCGTTCAAAAAATCGGACTGATTTTATTAGCAATCAGTATGCTTATATTCCACTTTGTGCCTTCTACCAATTCAAACTTAGCAGGTATGGCGCTGCTTAATTATGGTATTTCTGCATTTTATTTTCTTATGTCCTTTATTGCTTGGCCCACTAAAACCAATTTCTTCAGGATGGTGCGATCACGTATTAACTGGCACATTTTAATGGCTTTGCTGCTGGTAAGTTGTTTTAGCCTGAATAAAGATATACATGTATTTGCCCTCACGCCATTATGGCTGCAATTGGCCTTAATACCAATCCTATTTGCCTTTGTGCTGATAGCATTTAGCGAACAGTTTCCACAATGGCTTTCTTATACCTTATCCTTTATTGTGGGTATAGGGGCTGTGCTTTTTACCTATTATGCCATCGTACTATTGCCTACCATTCCCTTTGCCATCATTGGTTTAATCCTGTTGGGTATTTCCATTCATTTGGTGGTTCCGCTTATTATGGTGGCCATGATCATCCGTTGTACAGTATCCGGGAAATGTTTAAATGTTATTCCCCGGGCCATTTTAAGTGGCATGGCAGTAGCCATTTTAGGTCTTGCTATATATGTTGGTTTGTATAGGTATCATGCCAATAAAATAGAATCGGCACGAGAAGAAATTGTTTTAAATGAATCGGACGAATTACCCGAATGGGTGCAGTATGCTCAATTATGTAGCTCCGAATTCTGGGCCAAACGTATAATCGGAACAGGCTTGCTATACGAAAAGCACAGCAACGATTGGTGGGGGCTTAATTTTAACCCGGGATCATTTTCCGAGGTTGCCGAGCACGATCCCTTGGTGGCAACCGCTGCTTTATCTGGTTCACCATTGGATTTAAGCACAAAGGAGAAAGTGAAAGTTCTGTCATCGAGCACAGGAACACGCCATTATGCCTATGAAAAGTTATGGTCGGGTAAAGACTTGCAAGTTTTAAAAACGCTGACAGATGTGCGCTTGTATCCTGATTTCCGGATGGCCTATTTCGAAAAAACATTCTGGATTGAGAACACCAACAATTGGCAACGCAGTCAGCAAGAGGCTCTGTTTACCTTTTACTTGCCCGAAGGTGCAGTGGCTTCGTCTTTATCTTTATGGATTGATGGAAAAGAGGAGAAATCGCGGCTAACCACGCGTAAAAAAGCCACCAATGCTTACAAAACAATTGTGGGTGTGGAGTCGCGCGATCCGGTGGTATTGCACTGGCAGGAGGGCAACCGATTAACGGCCACCATATTTCCTTGTACACCAGCCGAAGCACGTCGTGTTAAAATTGGCATAACAGCCCCCTTGAGAATGCAAGGCAATCAATTGGTGTTTGATGCCATGGCCTTCTCCGGCCCCGATGACAGTAAAGCCAGTGAGATTATCCATTTAAAGGTAATTGGCGACGAGATAAACCTCGATTTGCCAAGAGGATTCAAAGACAAAACGGGGGGGCAATATTTGTACAATGGCAGACTATTGAAAGAATGGCAAGCCAGCATTTCGGCATCGGCTTTAAGTACCAAAGCGTTTCAGTTCAATCATAAAGTCTATCGTATTAAGCCACTTATAGCTGGTTCTTACCTAAATCCTTCTGTCATTTATCTGGATATTAATCGGGAGTGGGAGAAAGATGAAGTTGAAGCCATCTTGTTACAAGCGTCAGAACAGGAAGTATATGTGTACACCAATCGATTACTTAAACTGGAGTTGGCAAATCTGGATGAAGCCTATGATATCTTGTCCGATCGGGCATTTAGCTTATTTCCAGTGCACAAAATTAAGAATAGGTCCAGTGCTTTGTTAATTACCAAAGGACAGAAAAATTCGCCCATTCCTTCGGAATTAGGGACTTGCAATTTTCATGAGGAGCTATTGTATGCCATGCAAAATGAAACTGAATCCTTGCCTTGTTTGGTAATTGATCAAAAAGCATCTGATTACATCAATAGTCTGAATCAATACCAATTAATCAATGCTCAGCCCATCAGCATGTATCAATTGCTGCATCATCCCGTTGACCGTTGGTACAGTCAAATTCAATTGGATGATCAAAGCATTGCTATACCTGCATCCGATATGAGCATTAGCTGCACCGATGAAGATGTTTCTGAAATCGTGGAGACCGGAGCCCCTTCACATTTATTGCGTTTGTATAATTATCATTCCATCATTCGCCAGGCCGGGCATTTATTCCTGACCAATGCCGAAGAAATCACTGATGATGTTTACCGATTATGTGATGAAGCCTATGTGGTGTCGCCTGTTTCGAGCCTGATTGTATTGGAAACGCAAAAAGATTACGAGCGTTTTGACATTGATGAAAGTGTGGATAGCCTTAAAAATGCCAATCTGAAAGATTCAGGAGCCGTTCCTGAGCCACATGAGTGGGCATTGATCGCCCTGGTGTTTGTATTAATAAGCTTTTTCTATTTCAAATTCAGATAAGCAGATGATGCGAAGTGTTCGACAAATGGCACTGAACTGGTGCATACATCATACCTGTATGTGCCATAAAATAATATCGGTTTTGGAACTAATTGGTTGTTTTGTTTTACGGAGTCAAAAACTCTTATCCAAAGCCATAAACGATCATTACTGGCTATCAGTGCTGGTACTGATTGTGTCAATGCCTGTTTTTTCAAAGTTTGGCGGTTTGCGCTTCGAACAGGTATTGTTTCTGATGGTGTTGCCATTTACGCTTGGCAAATCATCAGGTTTCCCGATTCGCATGACAGCAGCAGGAGGGGCACTCCTTCTGTTGCTGTTTTTTTTGACTCACATTTACAGCCTTTTTTATCTGGGGTTCGGTTTGGTATTATTGCTTGGCTTGTCCTTTACCAAAAGCAAACCCGGTTATATCGCCTATGCCCTGGTGTTTATTACCACACCTGCTTTTCGCTATTTTTTTCAGGTTTATAGTTTCTCTATTCGTTTGCAGTTAACGCAACTGGCGGGTAAAGTCTTAGTAATATTTTATCCTGATGTGGAAGTGGCAGGCAATGGCATAATACTGGATAAGGTGGTGTTTAGCGTGGCACCCGAATGCCTGGGATTGAACATGTTTAGTGCAGCCCTGGTCATTGCTCTTTTCTCGCTGGCCTTTTGGTCAAGGAAATATGGGCTAAAACCCGGAATAAAATTGATAAGTGCCAGTTTGATGATCACTTTCTTTCTGGTGCTGATAGCCAATACCAACCGCATTCTGTTAACCGTTCTGTTCAAAGCCATGCCCGATACCTTTTTGCACGAGCTGATTGGTTTGTTGGTTTTTATACTTAACATTGCTTTTCCATTATTACTGGCTGGCTACTGGTTCAGACGATTCTATCAAAAAGATAAGCCCTCAAAGCAGGTGAAAGGCATTCCTCGCTTGCTGTTATATTTACAGATGCTAATGCTTGGCCTATCCGTTTTTACCAGTCGCAACCAACTACATACCAATGCCAGTGCTTTGGAACTTAATATGCCCGGCATGAGCTGCTCAATAGGTCCTGACCAGGTTAGGAAGTTGAGCAACGATCAGGTTCTGATCTACATTAAACCGCCTGCTTTTTTCCTGGGATCGGATCACCACCCGTTTATTTGCTGGAAAGGCAGTGGTTACCAGGTGTTGAATGAAAATACTTGTGTGATAGATGGTCAGGAACTGATGACTTTTGAGTTGTACAAAGAAGGAGAGAAGCCCTTGTATTCGTGCTGGTGGTACTCCAACGGACAGCAAAATACCTGTCGTCAGATAGAATGGCGATTGGCACAGCTAAAGGGCGAAAAAGCCTATAGTGTGGTAAATGTGTCGGCGGCCAATCAGGAAGAATGCCTGCAAATGGTAAGAAAGGTTATTGCCACAAAGCACCAATAAAGTGTAAAGGATTAGATTCGAATCTATTGCTTATTTAGCGTTTTTGATCTTTGAGTACTTGGCGCGAAATTTTAATGACAAAATATCCCTATGAAAGTAAAACTCATTTTGCCCTCATTAACAGAAGCTAAAACAGCTTTTTGGCGGCCCATTAAATACTCTTTGTTTCCGCCATTGGGGCTGGCCACTTTGGCAGCCTATCTGGACGATACCGATGAAATTGATCTGCAGGATCAACACGTTGAAACGTTAAACCTCAATGATCAGCCCGATTTGGTGATTATACAAGTTTACATTACTAATGCAAAACGGGCTTATAACATTGCTCAGCATTATCGAAATAAAGGCGTATTTGTGGCATTGGGAGGCTTGCATGTCACCAGCTTACCCGATGAAGCGGAAGCTTTTGCAGATACCATTTTTATCGGACCTGGAGAGCAAACATTTCCAATTTTCTTAAAGGATTATAGAAATAAGCGAACTAAGCGTCGCTATGTTTCTTCCATGGGGCGCACAATTCAGGATCAACCTCCCATCCGCAGAGATTTAATCAAGCGGGAAAAGTACCTGGTACCAAATTCTTTGGTTATATCGCGTGGCTGTCCTCACCATTGTGATTTTTGCTATAAAGATTCCTTCTTTAAAGGTGGAAAATCATTCTACACTCAGCGAGTGGATGAAATACTAACAGAAATAGATCGTTTAAAAGGCAAGCACCTGTATTTTATTGATGATCACTTGCTTGGCAATCCGCGTTTATCGCGCGAGCTGTTTGAGGGGATGAAAGGCATGAATCGAGTGTTTCAGGGGGCTGCAACGGTGAAATCAATTTTGGAAGGAGATTTGATTGAGAAAGCTGCCCAGGCGGGTTTACGTAGTCTGTTTGTGGGTTTTGAAACTTTTTCGCCAGATAACCTTAGGCAAAGCAATAAAAATCAGAACCTCAAACAAGATTACGAACGCGCAGTCAAGCGATTGCACGAGCTGGGCATCATGATCAACGGCAGTTTTGTTTTTGGTCTTGATTATGATGATCGGGATGTATTTAAACGCACGGTGGATTGGGGTGTTGAAAATGCCATTACAACGGCTACATATCACATTCTCACGCCCTATCCGGGCACTCGATTATATTCAAACCTAGAAAGGGAAGGCCGGATCATGTCGCGCGATTGGGATCTTTACGATACTCGCCATGTGGTATATAAAAGTAAATCACTAAGTGAAAAGGAGTTGGAAGATGGCTACAACTGGGCCTATGAGGAGTTTTATACATGGAGCAATGTATTAAAAGCATCGCTGAGTCATGAGCAGGTGGAACACCAATTGAAACATTTGTTTTATACCGGGGGCTGGAAGAAAATGGAGCCCCTTTGGAATGTGATTATTAATGCCGGTGGTTTAAAGCGTATGCTGCCTCTGTTGGAGCTATTGTTAAGCAAGGTTGAGTATAAACGTGAAGCTCAGTTATCAGTAGCAAAATTAAATTCTGATTTACGAAAATCATCTGAAATGATTGCTCAATAGCTTATTTCGAGTAGTACAATGCTTGTTTTAAAGCCAGATTGATATCGGTTTATAAACTTCTGATTAAGATGGAAATTGACATTAAAGCTAGCATCTTGTATTTGATTATAAAAAAAGCCTGCATTGCAGGCTTTTAATTATTTTCAGTGATTTGTTTACTCTTCAAGTTCTTCTTCCAACTTTTCGTATGGATAATCCTTCTTCAATGTCTTCAATAAGCTATAACACATTATTAATAAGACAATGGCAAAAGGAAGACCGGTGATAATAACAGCTGTTTGCATGGCAGCTAAACCTCCACCCAGTAATAAGATGATGGCAATCAATCCTTCCATGGATGCCCAGAATACCTTTTGTCCGACAGGAGCATCCAGTTTACCACCAGATGTCAATGTGTCCACTACCATCGATCCACTATCAGAAGAGGTAATAAAGAAGCTGGAGATCAAAATGATTGTCAATATGGATGAGATAAATGGCAAAGGGTATTGTTCCAGCAAATGGTAAATGGCCGTTGCGATATTGGCATTTACAGCTTCTGATATTTGAGTATTACCCAAAAGTTCTTTATAGATGGCACTTCCACCAAATACCGATATCCACAGGAATGTTAAGAATGACGGTACAAGTAATACGCCTAATATAAATTCTTTAATGGTGCGGCCTTTGGATATTCTTGCGATAAACAAACCTACAAAAGGTGACCAGGCAATCCACCAGGCCCAGTAAAAAGTTGTCCATGAACTTTGCCAACCCGATGATTCCTTAGCTCCCGCAAAGGTTTCGTTCCAGAAACTCAACTCCAAAAAGTTACCCAGATAAAAGCCAATGTTTTGTACAAACGCTTTCAGAAGGAATACTGTTGGGCCAATTAATAACACAAAAACCAGCAATACAAGGGCCAACTTCATATTAATTTCACTCAATCGGCGAATACCTTTATCAAGGCCCAGTATCAAAGAAATGGTAGCAAAGAGTGTAATAATGGTAATGATACCAATTTGCCAGGTGGTGCCATAATCAAATCCAAATAAATGAGTAAGGCCGGCATTAACCTGTTGTGCTCCGAAACCAAGTGATGTGGCTAAACCAAAAAGGGTGGCGATTACGGCTGCAATATCGATAATATCGCCAATGGTGCCATAGATTTTATCTCCCCAGATGGGATAGAAGATGGAACGAATGGTTAAAGGCAATTTTTTGTTAAAAGTAAAGTAGGCCAAAGCTAATCCTACAATGGCATATACTGCCCATCCATGAAAGCCCCAATGCATAAATACAATACCAAATGAGGATTTGGCAGCTTCAGCACCTTCCAGACCAAAAGGGTTATTGTCAAAATGGAAAATTGGTTCGGCAACTCCGTAAAATAACAAACCAATACCCATACCTGCGCTGAACAACATAGCGAACCACGATGAGCGCTTAAATTCTGGCTTAGCTGATGCACCCCCCAGTTTGATTTTTCCAAAACGGCCAAAACCTAAGAATAGGGCAAATGCCACAAAAACATTAATTGTCAGGATAAAAAACCATCCGGTGTTATCCGAGATATATGATTTAGCAGCATTAAACCATTGTTCAATGGGTTTGCCTACAATTAAGGTGGTAGCTACCAAGGTAAATACAATTAAAAAGGAGGAGATAAAGACCGTTCCATTGGCTTTGATGCCCCAAAACGATTTTTCATCGCAACGCTTTTTTTGATTTTCTGATTTTTCTTCTTTCAACATATGATTGTTGTTTTTTTTAATCTAAAAGTGTATTGGTCTGAGTACGACATTAAATTTCGAACTCAGGTTATAAGAAACATCAAAGCTTAGAAATAATAGCCAACGTTGATGTTAAACCATGAATGCCATTCGGGAGAAGCTTCTCCACGACCTAAGCCATATTGATCGCCATCCGGTCCAAATCCACCCCAAGGCCCAAACCAATCCTGATTTTTACCTGAAGCATAATCGATATATGTGTATATTGGGCCAGCTGTTAACAGGCAACCAATCACATTCATTTGAGTGTCGTGATGGCCATCGTTTCCTTTAATCATATAATTATAGTTCTCATAGAACTGAATGGATTGAAAAGGCTCCATTTTTAGTGGGATGGTATAGGCAATACCAGCCGTTAAAAGGGTGGCTTTGCTTGTAATATCGTAAGTGTAGTTATAAGCAGCCATGGTTATTAAATCGTCAACCGCACCATTGTATGTATACTGTATGGCCTCAGCCTTTATGTTCAGGCGCTCATCTTGCAGAAAGTTTCCATTGTAATGGATGGCAAAGGCATTATGACTGTTAGTTTTATCCGTTACATGGTTGTGGTATTGTCCCAATTGAGCCGAAACACCAATTTCCTGCTTATTAAATTTATAGGCTGCACGAGCATTTATCTGACCGCTTTCTTCTGTATCACCCGCTAAATCGTAGGAGTAACGAATTGGGTCGGCACTGTTGCCGCTTGTGCCATTGGAAAAGGTAGTCCAGGCTCTGGGGCCTTCGGCATTTTTATACAAAGCAAGGGCTAAGTGCCATTTTGATGTGTTGCGAACGAACTTTATGCCCATGTCGTAATCATCTTCCAGACCCACATAATAAGGTAGATTAAAAAACCATGAGTGCGAGGCGTAAGGTAATAGGCCAAAAGGCACCTGGTTAGCACCAATTTGTAATTGATTTTCGGTGTTGAAATCATAACCAATGTATCCATAACGAAGCATGCCACCACCAAAATCGGATGGATAGAAACGATAATCCATATCAAGGAATAATTTTCCGTAAGTAGCTTTGGCACTTATCTTAAACACATCGAACACGGCATCTCCGCCAATGCTCTTATTGTTTTTGTCCCAATCTTTGTAGCGGTAGTTGAAGCGCAATGCGCCACCAAATTTTACAGTTGGTTTGGTTTGAGCACCTGCAAACGGTGCAATAAGCAAAATAATGGCAATAGTAATCAGTAGATTACAGAATCTTTGTCTCTTCATAAATTATTTATCTGCTTTCAGCCTCCTCCAACAATCAATCCGCGATATTTAGAATGAGCCAATAGTTTCTGTGCGACAAAAGTATCTAAAAATTTAGTTCTGCAAAAAGTAATTTGTCAAATGGTATGTGCAAAAAGTGTTGTATTTCGAGGGTTTTGTCTTGAGTATTAGGCTTGTAAGCTTTGCTTAATGAGGTGTGATAAAATAAATAGTTTTTGTAGAAACTATTTTATGTCGAGACCTACTTTACTTATCCAACATCAGAAATATCATTCTTAGAAACTATTTAAATATTGTTTTTGTGAAACAACGTTCAGCGTAGCTAATTATTTTGAATGAATTAAGTTCTCAGGCAAGGGAAAAAGGATACGAATAGCATCACTATTTAAAGAATTTTTGCAGCAGCATGAGAGGTTAATTCACCAAAATAAACCAAAGGATAAAACTTAAACAGTTTCTTAAAATTGATTGCTTAGCCCGGATTGTATTATTCTTACGTTTTAGATTTTCTATGGCATAATTGGGGTTAAATTTATAAGAATGATCGATTGGTATTAAAAAGTAATTTACCAGGTCAGGGAAAATGCCTTTAAACCACAATTAAAAAAATGAACCACAAACTGCACCAATTAAGCAAATTATTCCGCACAGCGGAACAAAAATTTGGGTAATTCGTGCAGTTTGTGGTTCAAAAATAGAATGAATTATCAATTATGTTTTAAAAACAATTTCCCAGGTGATATCCAGTGAGGATTTAAAGTGCATAACCCTGTATGGAATGTAGGGCATGGGATCGCGTATTTTTATTCAACCACAACGTGGTTGATTGTTAAATGCGAGTAGTCCTTCTAGTAGCGACTGCTCAGCAATCCATCAAATCGATTGATGGACATTATTATTTTCAATGGGGTTAAAAATCAATGACTATCAGTTTATTACTCTTCGCCTAAATCCATTGGATTGGATTTGATGACTTCTTTAATGGTGTCCTCGGCAGTTAAGAGAGGCGATGCTTCCAAATCTTCAATTTCCAGCATTTCCACCAGTGTTTCCAATGACTGACTGATCTCATGAATTTTCTCTTCAGAGAGTTTCTTAAGCTTATGAGCTAAGCGTTGTTGTAATAAATCCGGTGTGTTTCTTAAAACTTCATCACCAATGGAGGTTAAGGTAATGGTAGTTACGCGACGATCGCCCGATTTAGGCAGGCGGGCCAGCATGCCCTTCTTTTCCAAACGGCCGATAATGCCGGTAACCGTGCTGGAATTAAGCTTTAAATGATCGCGAATGCTCTTTTGGGTAGCCTGGTAATTTGGTGAAATTTTTAAATATTCGAGACAAAGCACCTGGGGTATACTTACACCATGATCTTTTTGTATTTTTTTCGATTCGATATTGATTGAGCGCACAATCCTTCGAATTTTTATAATAATGTCTTTATAATCCATCTGTGCTGTTGTCATCTTCTGCATTGTGGGGTTTCAAAGGGTACAAATGTAAGCAAACCATTTTTTATTTCTATGAGGAAAATTTGAATTACATACGGTTAAATTATTGAACAAGGCTGCAAAAACTGTAAATGATATTTTTGTGCAAAAAAATAAGCAATTTATTAGCTTCGCGTGTTATAAAACCTATGGTCAGACATTTATAAATTATCAATAATCTAATGCATGAAAACATCAGTAAAAAATGCTGGCATTGATCAAAACTACCTTATCAGTCACAATCTTGAAGAAGTAGATTTTTGGGATAATTTTCAATTGAGCTCCCAACAGTTAGAGGTGGTACCCGAACCGAAGGATATGATGATTGCTTTCTTTTTGGCCTTTCCCAGTTCGTTTAAGGCTCTGTTGAACCTGCGTGAAGTATTGGTGAAACCTTTTGGTTTAAAAACGGCTCCTCAAACCAACAAAAAATCGAGGTATGAGAATTTGTATAGCTTCAATGGTGAGGTGGGCGCGAGTGTTGCTATTTTTGAGGTGTTGGATAAAAACGAAAGAGAATTACTAACCGGACAAAATGATTCGCATTTAGATTTTAAGCTGTCGTTTGTAAGCTACCAGTCGGACGAAGGAGTAAGAATGGAGCTGATAACCACGGTGAAGCTAAATAATGTCATTGGCAGAACCTACTTTCGATTAATCAAGCCATTCCACCGATTTTACATTCGGCGAATACTGCAGCGTATGGAGCAAGTGCTCAAGAATAAAAACTGGTAAAGACTATAACAGACTGTTCCGGTTGATTGGAACAGCCTGTGTAATTCTAACCGAGTTGTTCCTTTCGTCTTTGCTTATACATCAGTGCCATCATATCGGTGATAATGAAAATACCAATGCTGAGAACAAGGTAGGGGAATATCGAAATGGAATAGTCATAAAAAATCCAACTCAACCAGCTTATAAATAGCCAGTGGATAAAGTAGATTTCCGTGACATGTTTGCTCCAACGTTTAAAAGTATTTAAAATAAACTTGGGGATTATGGCCAACACCAGAAAAATAATACTTATCCATAGCAGGCAAAAAAAGCCGTATGTAATATTGGCAAACAGGTTGTGGTGATAATATGCTATTTCTGACGACATGCCTAAATCCATTTGATAGATGCCATAAAAAACGCCAAAGCTCAAAGCGAGTCCCATAATCGAAACGATCAGTATTAAGTGGTAAAACTTCTTTTTATTACTGCACCGGATTAAAGCCTTTGCAAAAAGATAACCTAACGCAGGATAATAAAACCATGTTAGAAAAGGGAACTCCGAGAGCTCGCTGGAGCCCCAGAATAGGCCGGTAACAACTTTAAGTATTAAATTGTCAACTTGCACATTTAATAAAAACAGATTAACGACGGATAACGTCAGGGTAATGATGCAAATAACCAGTGTATTGCAGTTGAATTTCATTAATAAGCCCCAAAAGACCATTGCGATACCTGCAAAGTGTAAAATATCCACATCAATAAATCCTTTAGCCGCCTCTGTAAGGGAGCTGGTTTCGTTCGTGGATAGGTAATCGATTAACTCCGGTATCGTATCCCTTAACAGGTTGAGTAAATAGCCCGATGCCAGAATTATAAGGCCTCTTTTTATAATTTGCATGTAACTCGTTTTCTTCGAGTACAGAAAACCAACTCCCATCAAGAACATAAAAACCGGAGCGGCCGGTACACCGCCCATAAAATCTATGACCAGTCCCCAAGTCGACTCCACATAAACATCTTTCAGAAAATACATCTGTGCATGAACAAGCACCATAAAAAATACCGCTAATGCCCGGGCAACGTCCAACTCAATTTGTCTTCCAGTATTGATCTGATCATTACTGAATAGTTTTGAAACCATATTCATCACCTAGTTTTCAAGAAATTCCCAAACTTTTTCTGCTGCATTTTCGGCGCTGATTAAGGCCCCGTCAACGGTTGCATATACCAGGTAGTCCCCAGCAAGGAATATGGGGCCTTTTAAGGAAGCATCCTTGTTGAGTACATGAATCTTTTTTAGATAGTTGGGCGAAAATATGGGAAAAGCGTGCTTAAAGCGGGTAACGTCATAATCGATTAGCGATTGGTCAAAATCAGGATAATATTTCCTAAGCACCTGGCTAGCTTCGGCAACAAGCTCCTGATCACTTTTATAAATAAAGGTTTTGTCGTAAGCTGATTCGGGTGCCATATAAGTTGACAAAATTGATTTGCCACGATAATCATTCTTAACCTGTGGTCTGATAACATCGTAAAGGGTAACTACACTTCCTTCATCAATACAGGAAATAGACCAGGTTTCATGTAATAATCGTTTATTAAGAAAAAAGTTAATGGTGGCGTAATTGGAGTATCTGATGTTGCTGAGTGTTTCTTTAACTTGTTCCGACAGATGATTACTAACAATTTGTGAGGTGATCGGCGCTGGAGTTGCCATCACAACAGATTTCGCCTTTACCGATACGGTTTGTCCATTTCTTATGTACGAGACTGTAACGGTTCGATCGTTGTTGACATACACATCATTTACCGATGCACCCGTAATAAGATGCTTACCTAAGCGTTTGCTTAACGCATCAATTACACTGTACATGCCTTGTTTGAAGGAGTATACTTCACTATCGTTTATACTACTGACGACTGGCAGGTCAAAGGCCATCTCCGGTATATTAAAAAGCATGGAGAAATTTGAATTGTCTGTACCAAAAAGCCCTCTGTTCTCGATATCTACAAACTTTTGAATAATAGAAGGGTAGTCATTTCTGTCAAGCCATTCCTTTACCGATACCTGGTCGTAATGACGGTGATGAGTCAACCTGGATGGTTTGTCAAAAACGGCCTTTTCAATACCATTTTGGGCTAATTCAGATAGTTCTTCTATTAAGCCATGATATTGTCTTTTTTCAGGAATCGTCAGGAAATCCAATAATTCGTTACCCAGGTAAAACTGTCCGTTATAAGCAATTCCGTCAGTAGGTGCCGGAAGCTGCTCTACCTGAATCTCCAGATCATTGAATATTTTTCTCATATAACGCTCTGGCTTGCCAATGTATTCGGTGCCCTTGGGATAATGAAAACCATTCCAGTGGCCGGATGCACAGCGTCCACCAGCCAGCTTCTCTTTTTCCAGAACCAATACTTTTTTACCTTCCAGGTTATAAGCGCATAAAAGACCACTAAATCCACCGCCAACAATCACCACATCGAAATCAGCCTGTGATTGATGATTAATGGGGTTGGCACACATATTAAATGTGAGGCTGCTTACTAATACAAAAAACAATACTAAGTTGCTCCGTTTTTTCATTGTGTTTTTACTTTATGAATTTTTGATGGAGCAAACTTAGATTGAAGAACTATTTTGAGCGTTTGGGTATATAAGTCAGGATAATTTCAGTTTGTTTAAGGCGTGTTAACTTATAAGTTGATATTCATATTGAGCTGAATTTGTTGTGTTTAGAATTTGGCGGGAGTGGAGCCGGTACTTTTTTTGAAAGCTGAATAAAAAGCCGATTTGGAGTTAAAACCCACTTCAAAACCAATGGCTGTTAAGGTGTAATTCTTATAGCTTGGGTCTTTCAAAATTCGTTTGGCTGCTTTAACGCGATAAGCATTTACAAATTCATAAAAGTTTTGCTGAAATGATTCATTTATGACCTGAGATATGTGGTGGGTTGAAATACCTGTTAGCTCAGAAAGCTCTTTGATACGTAATTGGGGTTTTAAATAGGGACGATGCTCTTCCATGTAATCCAGAAGTTTCGTTTTAATTGTAATAGAAGATGCTTCGTTAAGGGTTGATTTAGCATATTTTACAAGCTGTCCGTCCACTTCAACCTTAAGCGTATTGTTGCTGCTCCATCTTTTTAATAATTCGTTTACATAACGTCGGGAAACCATTGCATCATAGGCGATTGTCAACATTACTATAAAGTTGGTTAAAGTCAGCATATTGTATAACAGTTCGTAATAAGGAAAGCCAAAGAGTGTTAAGAATACAAACAAAAATTCGAGCAGATAACTCACTAAACACACCTTTATCACCAGTTTGGTAATGTGTAAATCCACTTTATGAATATCCGAAAGCTGTTCTTTTATGAGGTAATTGTATTTGCGTATTTCTATGAGGGCGGCAATCAAAAATGCTGAATTTAGCACCATATCAAAATTCCATTCCCAAATATTCTCAAATACATCGGTTTGAACACTACCAAATTTAGCAAGGTCGGTCAGCTTTTCCTCAGCACTCATGGCATAGTAAGGAATATACGATATAATGGCCAGCACAAAAGGAATCAAAAACAAAAGATCAAATCGTTTCAATTCAAGTGATTGACTGTTGTAGTTGCGCACATACAGAAAGATCAGGGCTCCATAGAGCATTGCAAACGGTTCTGTAACATATAGCAAGTGCGGAAAGCTTTTGGGAGCCAGATGAACAGCACTTTGGATTAAAAGCTCGATCAAAATAAGGATTGTATAGATAATAAGGGGAATATACCGCTTTAATTCCCTGCTGATTCGAAATAATAGAAACAGTACCAAGGCAATGCCAATGGTACCGGAGATTAAAACACTTTTCCAAAATAACACACTAACTTCCATGTAATTACAAACTATAATATTGGTGGCTAATATCAAGCCTAATCTTGCAAATGTATTATTTTTTGAAGTATTTAAAGATATACGATGTACTATTTGCTATGATGACAGAGGTATCTGTTTTCAATTAGAAAAATAGCGGAATAACTCTATCTGAATGTTGATTGCGAAGAAGAATTAAGTTGCGTTAATTGCATCTAAGAAAGTAAACGAAAGGAATTAAAAGGGTATTCGTACAAAATAATTTGAAATATTGCGATTTATAAGCTACGATGTGTTGTTTTTGCTTGTATGATCTTCGAATTGTAAGGAAATGTAAGCTTAAACCATTATATTCGCGAATGATTATGCATCTATTTTGAACAATATATATACATAAAACAAAAAATGTCTGGAATGTGATTCATGGCTTAATCAAGGAATGTATAGTAAGGAGGTTCATTTCTGCAACTAATATTTCAACTTTAGCAATGCATCATGAGATTACGATAGAAAGAAACAATACAAACAATAAATAAGCACTATGAAAATTTTGAGAGTATTAACATTAGGAATTATGGTTCTGCTGTTGCAGAAGCAGGCTATGGCAGCCGATTTGATTCCCAAACCTCTGAAGCATCAGCAAAAGAGTGAAGTGTTTCAATTAAATCAAAGCACGAAAATTGTTTATGCTGAATCCTTAAATGATTTGGCGAAGTATCTGTCTGAAAGTCTTTCAGCACCAACTGGTTGGGATTTAGAACTAGTTGAGGCAAAAAAAGCGAAAAAGAATAGCATCCTCTTACAAATTGATTCATCAATTAGTGATAATATAGAAGCCTATCAATTGTCTGTTTCAACGGGTCAGGTTGTAATTACCGGTCAATCATCAGCAGGGGTATTTAATGCGATGCAAACCATGTTTCAGCTAATGCCTTCAAAGGTTTACAATAAATTACGCCAGCGCAATGTAAACTGGACCATTCAAGGGGCTGAGATTGAAGATGAGCCTTTATATTCCTGGCGAGGAATGATGCTGGATGCCAGCCGTTATTTTTACGATAAGGATTATGTGTTGCACCTGATCGATATGATGGGTATGTACAAGATGAACGTATTACATCTGCACTTGATTGATGATGCCGGCTGGCGTTTAGAAATCAAGAAATATCCTAAATTAACTTCTATTGGTGGTTTCAGAGGCGAAGGTCATGAGCGCACAGGTGGTTATTACACCCAGGAAGATCTTAAGGAGATTGTAGCTTATGCCAGCCTGCGTAATGTGGAAGTAATTCCTGAAATTGAAATTCCGGCTCACACATTGGCAGCTATTGCAGCTTATCCGCACCTGTCGTGTACAGAGAAAGAATTTAAAGTGCCTTTGCAACACTTTATCAGTCGCGATTTATATTGTGTGGGTAAAGAATCTACCTTCGAATTTCTGGAAGACGTTTTTAAAGAAACTTTCGAACTGTTTCCTTCTAAATACATACATATTGGTGGTGATGAAGCACGTTACGATCGTTGGGCTAAATGTCCTCACTGCCAGAAACGTAAAAAAGATCTTGGACTAAAAAATGAAGCCGATTTACAGGTTTATTTCACAAAGCGTGTACAGCAGATGGTTAAAAAATACGGTAAAACCATTGTAGGGTGGGACGAAATGTTGGAAAAAGGATTGGAAGACAAAGCTGTTGGAATGGTGTGGCACAACAAAAAGAAAGCCATATCAGGTACAAAGGATGGTCATGATGTGGTAATGGCCCTAACCGGTCATTGTTATTTCGATGTGGCTGAAAGCAAGATTCCTGGTGAAGTAAAAGCAGCCACCTGGTTACCACCAATCTCATTGGAGAAAACTTATGCCTTAAATCCAATGATTAAAGAATTGGATGAAAAGTACCGACCACAAGTATTGGGAGGACATGCCACATTATGGTCTGACCAGTTTATTCACGGAACTATTTTGCAAGAGATTGAACCACTCAATGAAAATCGTTCGGAGAAGTACTTTGATTACTTGACTTTTCCGCGTATGGCAGCATTGGCAGAAGCTGTTTGGACACCGGTTGAGAATAAAAACTGGGATGATTTTGAAAAGCGTATGGCCAGCCATTATCCGCGCCTGGATGAGGCAGGATACGGTTACCGTGTGCCACAGCCTAAATTAATTAGCAAGGAAAAGAAAGGCAAGCAATTTGAAATACGTTTGGAGAATGTTGTTGAAGGAGCACAAATTCGTTATACAACAGACGGAGTGAAGCCAAATCCTTATTCAGCCGTTTACGAAGCTCCGGTATTGGTTGATCGCTTAAGCGATTTTCAGGCCATTACAGTTGTTAACCGCAAACAATATTCATTACCATTGTATTTCCCCGAGAAGTATGAGCAGTTTAAGAAATATGGTAAATTCCTTTCTGAATGGAAGCCGGCATTGATTAAAGGCAAGGAATTCGGTGTATTGGAAATGAATGCAACCGGTAAAATTGACAGCAATGGACAATATGAACTGGCCTTTTTATTTACGGAGGGTAGCTACCGTTTGGATATTCAGTCAGTTGAAGTATATAAGAATGGCAATAAGATTACCGAAGATGTTCATGATGGTTTCACCGGAGGTCAATCGAAGAATAATATTTACAAATTTACCATCGATCAGTATGAGACTGGAGCAGGCTTTACAATCAAAGCAAAAGTGAGAGGCGATTTAGGTAATGACTCTTATGGCGTGGTTTTTATAAAGAAGAAATAAGCTGATTAATCAGTAATTGATTACATGTAGTCGAATATTGGACTGCATGAAAGTTTAAAAAGGTCGTTTGGAAATTATTCTGAACGACCTTTTCTTTTAAGATTTATGTTTTATCCTAATTATCAGAGTGTTCATCGGTTCTATTCCTTGTTTCGTCAAAAGAAATAACTTAATATTTAATTGTTTAAACCTGCCACAATGCAAATTAATATTTTAGTAATCGGCATAAGAATACTGCATCAGGAAGTGTGTGTGATCAGGGCTGTTGGATTCCTAAGCAGATTGGTATTATTTACAAAAACAAACCAATTAATAATCAAAAAACACTAAATGATGAAAACGAATTTCCCAGCACTCCGAATGATGAAACATCTGCGACTGTTATTTCTTTTTGCACTGATCGTCTTGGCAGGTTTGCCTGCTGTAGCTAACAATGATGAATCAATAGGCTTACCCGGCGATAATTTGGATTTGTATGCCGTTCTTAACCTTTTTCAGGAATCAAAAACCATCGAAGAGTTTGAAGCCAACTTAAACAAGGAAGAAACCGGAATTAATAACCTTGATCTGGACCTGGATGGTAATGTGGATTTTATTAAAGTTGAAACCCAGCAGGAAGGTGAAGATTTTGTATTTGTTCTTCAGGTAGATGTAACCAAGGAAGAGGTGCAGGATGTGGCAGTCATTCTTGTTTCGAAAGATGAAAAAGAAAATGTGAGTCTGCAGATGGTTGGCGACGAAGCTCTGTATGGCAAAGATTACGTGATTGAACCCATGACCGAAAAACCAGCTGTTACAGCCAATCCGGCTTATTCAGGACCAGACACCATTGTTGTAAAGAGTCAGCCTGCTGAAGTGGTGGTAATTGAATCGGAGCCAATTGTGCACTATATTTACTCGCCAATGTATGTGCCTTATCATCCGCCTTATTATTATGGCTATTATCCGGTTTATTACCGTCCTTACCCGGTAATATCCATTAACATTTATTTTGGCAGACATCGTCATCACCATCACCACTACCATGGTGGTCGCCGGGGAGGTAATACCATTATCATCAACAACAATAAAACCTATAATAATTACAACATTAACAGAAATACATCCAACACGGTTATTTCCAATAAAAAGGAAGGAAGCTACAAGAAAAATACGGTAGCTAAAACACCGGCCAAGACTAATCCTAAAGCAACGAAAGCCAATTCTCAAAAAGCGAAATCAAGCGCCAAAGAGAATGCCTCTAAAAGCTCAGCCAAAAGCAAAGCGGCTTCGTCGGTAAATAAAACGAAGGCCAAACCTGCTGCTAAGCCGGCCAAGAAACCACAAAAACGCCCGGCGAAGAAGCCGACGCGTAAATAGTACGAAACGAAGAGAAAATAATAGAATACTGAGCTTATAGA
Source organism: Carboxylicivirga sp. (assembly GCA_025210475.1). Taxonomy (GTDB): domain Bacteria; phylum Bacteroidota; class Bacteroidia; order Bacteroidales; family Marinilabiliaceae; genus Carboxylicivirga. The sequence goes on from JAOARW010000114.1 coordinate 49,772, forward strand.
TTATTGTAACGCTAAATATTGCTGAATATTGGGTGTTCGAAGACATCAAAAGGTATCGTTCGTTGAACTGTGTCGAAGTGATTTAAATTAGAAGTCTGATCTTTTAGAGAATCATCCCGACTAAATTCAATGAATGGCCTTGGTGCCCGAACACCCTTTTAGTTAGATACTATATTATCCCTTGTTTGTACAAAAATTGCTATTTCTTGAACTTTTAGGACAATCTTTATTGATGCAGACTTATACTTTTACGAAACAATCATAATCTGCTAATCTCGGGTATTGAAGATATCTTGCGGGATATTAAGTGGAGCTAAATTAAAACGTTTTAAACAGATCAAAGCGATATGAAGCACCTGGTACTAATCGTAACTTTTACAGCAATACTTCTGAATGTACAGGCTCAGAAAAACCAGCCTAAAAAGCCTAATCTTGTTATTATTCATACCGACGAACACAACTTAAGGACTCTGGGTTGTTATCGTTCAACCATGAACGACGAACAGGCCTTTATGTGGGGAGAAAATACCATTGTAGAAACACCAAACCTGGATCAGTTGGCAGCACAAGGAACACTGTGCGAAAACTGGTATGCCACCTCGCCGGTTTGTACGCCTTCGAGAGCATCTATGATGAGTGGTCTTTATCCAATAGCCACAGGTTCGCACCAGAATGACCGCCCACTGCACGATAACATTGTTACCTTCGCACAGATTCTGAAAGATAATGGCTATGCAACGTCTTATGTGGGCAAATGGCACCTCGATGGTGATGCCAAACCGGGATTTACCCCCGATCGTCAATTTGGATTTAGCGACAATCGGTATATGTTTAACCGCGGTCATTGGAAAGCTTTAGCCGACGATGGAGAGGGGCCTCGCATCGATCAGAAAGTAGTTAAACCACACAAAGCGATATTTGAAGTTGATAAGGTGAATGAAGAAAACTTTACCACCGATTTTCATGTAGACAGAACCATTGATATAATAAAGCGCGACAAGCATAAACCATTTGCTGTAATGGTTTCTATACCCGATCCGCATGGCCCTAATGAAGTAAGGGCTCCATACGATACCATGTACGATCAGATGCATTTTGAAGATCCTCGTACCATGCATCCCGATCGGAAAAACTCGCCCAAATGGTTAAAGTATGATAAAAACATGAAGCTTAACCAAGCCCAAATGGCCGATTATTATGGTATGACCAAATGCATTGATGATAATGTTGGTAAGATCATGAAACTGCTAAAGAAAGAAGGTTTGGATGACAATACCATCGTGGTATTTACATCGGATCATGGTGATTTGATGGGTGAACATGGCCGTCATAACAAAGGTTTACCATACGAGATGTCGGCAAGGGTGGCGTTTTTATTAAAATATCCTAACAAGGTTATGGCTGGTAAACACATTCAAAAAGCCTATACCATGGCCGATTTTGCACCTACTATCCTGGGACTGATGGATGTTGATCATTCATCGCATTCGTTTCATGGAGAGGATTCAAGTAAAGATTTTACCAATAAAGATAAACTGATTAAAGATGATCGCATTGTATACATGACCAATGCATATGGGCGCTGGGTGGCGGCTGTTAATAATCGCTACAAATTGGTGTTGTCGCCAACGGATAGTCCTTGGTTGTTTGATTTGCAAAAAAATCCGGATGAAACCATTAACTTTTATAATGATCCGGCTTACAAAAAAGTGGCAAAGCAACTTAGCAACGAACTATACAGGCAGATGGAAGAGTTTAATGAACCGCTTTTAAAAGAGGGTCCCATCGTCAAAAAATAATTGTTGATCAAAAGAATGACTACCTGCTGAGGTGGTCATTTTTTTTATAAGTTTGTGTCTATCGATACTCACCGGACAACAGTCCAATATATTAGCAGGAAAAGTTCAGGGGAGTATAAAAACAACATAACATTAAACTAAAATGAAGCAATTACTATTTGTCGCTTTAACATTGTCTCTCTTTGCTGTTGGATGTAATCGATTTAAAGAAAAAACGAAAAGCGTTATAAACAAAGGTGGCGAAACGGTTGGTGAATCAGCTACTGAGTTTTTCGAAGGTGTTTCGGAAGGAATTGACAAAACGCTGCAATGCGAAATTCAGCTTTCGGAAGAGCTATCGGTAAGCGGCCTCAAAACGGGTAAATATGTGATTAAGAATGATACCAATAGCGTGAATCGAAATCTGCTTACCATCTACCTGATATTCAATAACGATTTTAACAGGCAATTAACCGTGAAAGCCATGGACAAAAATGGGCTGGAATTTGGCAGAGCAACGAAACCCATTGCAAGAAAAGCGGGAGAGACCGGCTACTATGATTTTGTTTTTGACAAGCGAACAGATATTGAAGTGAGAAGCATCATACGTATTGAATAATTGCTTTTAACGAATACGCGAAACCGTTCTATAATTTTAGCACTATGCAAAAAATACTTATTGTCAGAGTTTTTGCACTTGTTTTGCTGTTTACAAGCTGTTTGACAGGTTCAAGTGCAAAAGATAATCAAAGCAACAAGCTTGATTCATTAAAACTGGAAAAGGCCTTGCCAATTGGGTTTCTCGCTCCAAGTTGTGATGAAATACAACAATTAATACGAAGGGTTGTAAAATGGTCGGATTCAGAAAATGTCATTGACCTGCTGCCATGCATAAGTGATGAAAATGACAGTATTTATATTGGTTTTGATCTTGATCAACTCCAGCAAAACCTACAACTATTAAAGAATACCAAGTTATTTTCTGATCATTTTATCGAGAACTACAAGCAAATAATTCTGGCTTTGGACAAGAAGTTAAAAGGTAATGAATTTGAATATGGAGCCTGGTATGTTGGCGAATTGGCTCCATTTAATTTTGCTTCCGGAATCAGCCCATGGTGTAATTGTCAGGATAAAATGAACTGGGATTTAATTGAAGTTGTAGCCATTTCCGATTTGGAATACTACTGGAAGTGGGGTGGTTTAACAGATGAAATGCATCAATGCTGGAAAGATTTCCAATATCGATTTAAAGTAATTCATGAAGAAGGTAATTGGAAAGTTGATTATCTAGAAGGTTTTGAGCTTCACTAACAAGTATATAAGATACTTCGTAGCCCTCCATGTTAACAATATTATCCCTTAAGTGAACATACCGAGCCTCATTTTTAAAGGAGTTTAGTTGAACGCAATCTGTATTTAAGAGGACAAACAGAGTTTTTAGAATATTACGCCATCACAGTAATGATTTGGAATTGTGAGTTTTAGGTGAATTTAGTGTGTCATTCTTTTTACGACACGTATATGTTAATATCATCAGATTTACGTTTGCAGATAAAAGCTAAGTGGTGAAAAAATAGCTCAAAACAAGTGTTGTGTTGGATAAAAAGCCCAAGCATCCAATATTCGGTATTATTTGAACATAGTAACACAAAAAGCCAAGTACTTAGCCGGGCTTCTTTCATTGTGCCATTATATTTTTGTATCAGTTATTGAAATCGCGTTTTGTAAGCGAAAAAAACAGAATGAAAATTTAATATTATCATCAACTTAAACACGATTATATGGTACGTTTTTTAACACTGATAATGGCTTTAGCGCTGCTATCGGCTGGTTGTGTAAAGAAAGAGTCGGAAAAGAGCAAATATGCCAAGGTATACGACGAAAAGAAATTTTACTTCTCTGGTTGGGGAGCGCCTAAAAAAGGAACAGAAGCCGAGCAATTAGCGACTCTGAAACAATGGTCGGAAGCCGGTGTTACAGACTTGTTACCAGGAGCTGGCAATGCCCGATTAGAAGAATTAATTCGCTTGGGAGCTCAGCATAATATTCGTATCCATGCCTGGCACTGGATGATGAATGTTGGTGGCAGCGAAGAATGTCGCAAACATCCTGAATGGTATTCGGTTAACGCATTGGGGCAAAGCTGCCGCGATTTTCATCCTTATGTGGGCTATTATAACTTCCTGAGTCCATTCTCAGAAGGCGCCCGTGAATACATCAAAAAAGGAGTGAGGGAAAAGGCCAAGATTGAAGGACTGGCATCGGTACATTTCGATTACATTCGATTTGTCGATGTTGTTTTGGGTAATAATCTACAAAAAAAATACCCTTATAAAGGCGGACCGTTGAAGCAGGATCGCTTGTTGCCCGATTTTGACTTTGGTTATCATCCCAATGCACGTAAGCAATACAAAGAGATTTTTGGCATCGATCCAATGGATATGGAAGATAAAGTTGAGAATGCCGCCTGGCAGCAGTTCCGTATGAATGCCATTTCATCGCTAGTTGACGAGTGTGTAGAAATTTGTCACGAAGAAGGTACGGCAGCATCAGCAGCGGTATTTCCTTTTCCGCAATTGGCTCGCGAGTATGTTCGTCAGGATTGGGGACGCTGGAACCTCGATTATTTCTTCCCAATGATTTACAAAGAAGACCATGATGGTAATGTGGGTTGGGTAGGTTTTGCCACCAAAGAAGGCATTAAAGAAATGAATGAGGATCAGCACCTGTTTACCGGTATTTTGGTGGGGCACTATGGTGAAAACTACGATGACTTTGAACAGGCCATAGTTAAAGCCTATGAAAATGGAGCGCGTGGTGTTACCTTCTTCCAAATTGGCTCTTTGAACGACAAGCACTGGGCCATTGTTAAAAAGCTAAATGAGCGTTATAACAAATAGATTATAGTTAAGTTAGTTATGGATGGAGAGGTTATCTGGAAGGGTAGCCTCTTTTTTTGCTTTATGCTATTGATATTTATGATTATATTTATTCCAGGAATTAATACGATAGATTAGTTTTGTTATTATGGTGTCAAAATGGATTGTTTTACTTATACTATTATTTATTCTTAGCTTTTGTAATAATAATGTTCCATTTGACAGTGCAAAATGGAAATCTTCAGGAGGAGAGATGATTATAACTGATCATAGATTACGAATGACTGAAAACCTGCTTGAAAGACAATTGCTTTTAAATAAGAATCAATCAAAAATTGATAGTATACTTGGCTTGCCAATAACAATAGCGCATGAAACAGAAGAAAAGAAATATTATCTTGTACAAGAAGTATATAAAAATAACATTGACCCGATTTATATTATTCTGATAAAAGTTGATTTCGATGATAATGGAAAGTCAATAAGAGCTGAGCTGGTTACAAAATGAAATCGCGATTAATAAAATATAGACTTAAAAGTTTTTTTGAAGCTTTATTGGGTTTTAACTTTACCTTTTTCTTAATTCTAATATTTCATCCAAGTTTTGATTTGGATAACATCTTAAAATTAGGGAATACCTATTTGTTATTTCTGATAATTGGCATAATGGCTGGTTATCTTAAGTCCTTTGTAATACGAAAAGTTGAGTTAATTAATTTTTCAATGACCTCCGTTGAATTTGAAAACTTGTTAATCAATGAGTTTAAAGGGCATAAATTACACAAAATTGGAAGTATAACTCAACTTAAGCCCAGCAACAAATTGAAGCGGCTTAAAAATGTTTGGGGTTTTGAAAATATCGAATATAAGACAGATAAGGACTCTATTGTTATAATCGCCAATGAGAAGCATATCAATAGGCTTGAGAAGATATTAGAAACCACTGCCATTAACTAATTGTTGATAGATTAAGATTTCAAGCCAGATGATTTAACTCTATTTGGTAATTTCTATTTTAAATAGAAGTATTGGGTAGGAAATGTAGATACAATCACTTTCAAAAACTTTAAGAGGTTTAAATACGGTTTTTGGGGATGAAAGTAGTAATACGCAACCACCTGCAAATTAATCCATCTTGATAATAACCATGTTAGCAAAACGACTGAAAGAGTGTTTTGTAATACAACTGCTAACACATTCGAATTTTACTAAATTGTGTGCCATGCAACGATTAGGATTTTTATTGTTAACGTTTTCATTACCACTTTTATTAAGTTGCGAAAAAGAAGAGGATATATACGATTTTCAGTTTGAAGCCACTGTTATTGGTAAAGGATCAGATTGTGGAGATACATATCTTATTTCGTTAAAAAATAGGGGTGCTAGCACAAGTATAATTGATGGAATATATTATGCTGATCAATTAAAATCAGAATTTAAGGTATCTGGATTAAATATATACCTGAACGGCAGGAAACCTTATGATAACGAAATGTACGTCTGTTCAACATTAGGAATTCCCTACCCACACATTGTTATAACAGATTGTATTAAGAACACTGCTTTTGGAGAACAGTCATGCAATTACATTGATTTTAAATACGATGATGATGAGTCGGTCTATTAAGGATTAACTAGCTACTCAATATTAGACAGATTTAATTTCTTACATTTCAGATCCAGCATGTCGGGCATTACCACCCAGCGCATAAAGGCAATTAAAGGTATCTCTCCGCCTATACAACCTACCATTTGATCCACAGGCTGGCTGTCATTGGCATGCGCCAAAAACACTTTCTCCAGATCATTATAATGCTGCTTTGCCAGTGCCCAAAATGCATAACCTCTCACGGCTGGTTTGGGGTGATCCATCAATACTAATAGTTCGGCAATGGAAGCTTTTGCATATAATTTTTCAAATCGTTTGTATTGATCAGATTTTATCCCGCCATAACCAATGGCATCTGAATGAATGACATTTGCCTTCGCCATTTGCCTAACGATTCTGTTTACTTCTTTTGATATCTTAGGTTGACTGGTTTTTCTCCCGGAATTTCGGCTATAGCTCAATACTGCCAAAAATAGGAGTAGGGAAGTAGTTAATAGTAGCTTACTCATTATATTCTTTTAGGTAGGTTTCTTTGAGTTTAGAATCGGATGGTAAAAATGAAAACTTAATGTTGCTATTTTTAGTGCGCATGTATTTTATAAAATCCATATATCCTTCAAGTGCAACAACGGCTTTCGTTTTTAATTTTCTCGCTTTTCCCAGGTTATCCAAGTAAATAACCGTTTGTCGGCTAAAAACCGGATAAATAAAAAGATGTTCTAATTCTTTAATGCTATAATAATGAATGTAATTCTGTTTACCACCAATAATCTGGGTGACAGATATTTGATGGTGGTCGAATGTCACTTTCTTCAGATTAACAACTAAATATGCCAATATCCCAAAACTAAGCAAAGCAGCGACTAATGCACCGGTAAAAATTATTAAAGATGGATTGCTAATAACAGCAATACAGGAAATAATGAACAATAGCAGCATGTAGAGCACTTTATCCAATAAATAATAATTGTTTGCAGAATAGTTTTTCATAAGGAATTATAAAAGAAAAAAAAACGGCTATTAGAAATACTTGCATAAGAATAAGGTAATTGAAATGAGATTTGGGCAATAATTGCATAGATAACATAAAGAAACAACTCTGACATTTTTTATCGAATTACCTAAACGAATAAAATATAATTTTCGTAACACCTCAGGTTCTATCATTACTAACGCATAGGTGTCAGTTGGCAGTCCAAAATAGCTTTCATTGTTCCACTAAATCAATAGAAAGTTGAAGCATTTCAAAGATATTCGCAGAACGCTTAATCCAGGTATCAATG
>JAOARW010000115.1 GCA_025210475.1 Carboxylicivirga sp.
AAAGTGAGTCGTAAAACTCACTAAAACAACTAAAAAGTGAATGAAAAATGAACAACTTATACAATTATAGTTAAATAGAAAGGTGGAAATGGTCATAAAAACAAAAAGCTCTTCTTTCAACTATTTTTGCAAAGGTCTCGAGTTGTTTCAATATTTTTAGTTTATCATCTCCGAAACTGGCTGTTATATTCAACTGCTTTAATCGTGTATTAAGGTAATTAGTCTGATAATCCATTGCTTAGCTCATGTCATTTTCTATTTTTACAGTTTAATGTTAATTAAATCGGGAAAATGAAGAAATTACAATTATTGATCGTCACAAGTTTGCTTTGTTTCGGATCAGTGGTGGCTCAACAGAATGTCAACAATGTTCAGCTTGAGTTAAAGCAACCAATACAAAGAAAGAATATTAGAATTCCGGATATCGAGGGATTTAAAACTTTAAAAGGAGACTTTCATATACACACTGTTTTCTCCGATGGTTTGGTGTGGCCAACGATTCGTGTTCAGGAGTGTTGGGCTGAAGGTATTGATGTGATGGCTATAACAGATCACATAGAGTATCGACCGCACAAAAAACACATTAAAGATGGGCATAATCAATCGTATAACTTGCTTGTCAACGAAGCAAAAAAGAATAATATCATACTCGTTAAGGCTACTGAAATTACTCGTGATATGCCACCCGGACATTTGAATGCTTTGTTTATTACGGATGCCGAAGCTATGGATAAATTAAAGGTTGAGGATGCCTTCGAAGCAGTAAAAAAACAAGATGGTCTAATGCTTTGGAACCATCCGGGTTGGAAAGCCCAACAGCCCGATACATGTTTGATACATGAGGTGCACAAGAAATTAATTAAAGAAGGCCTTGTACAGGGAATGGAGGTGATGAATTATAATGAGTGGTATCCGTTGGTATTGCAATGGTGCATTGATTATAATCTGGCTGTTTTTGCCAATAGTGATATCCACGGTGTGAGCGGATATGTTTATGATGTAAAAAATGCGCATCGCCCAATGACTTTATTGTTTGCTAAAGAAAGATCGCAAAAAGGAGTACGTGAAGCTATTGGATCTGCCCGAACCATTGCGTGGTTTGATCAACAATTAGCCGGGCCGGAAGATCTTGTGAAACAATTGTTTGAAGCATCAGTTACGCTGAAGCCTGTTTTTCATAGCGATGAAAAATTCGTTTATCGTGAATTATGCAATAACAGCGATATCCAATTTTCTTTTGTCAATGAAACAAAAGATAATGGCGCCCCACACGCGTTTAAGCTGGAGCCGGGAAAAACAATTGTTATTCGCCTAAATAAAGATGCCAATGCATTTAATGTAACCATCGACAATTGCCATACAGGTATGTCGGATAAACTACAAGTAAGTTTAATGTAGTAGAAGAGTAAAATCGAATTCGGTTTATTAATAAAGCCACCTCGTTATTGGGGTGGCTTTTGCTTTAGAAGTGACTTGTGTGCCCATGAACGATTACCCAGCCTCCTTTTTTATTTTCCATTATTAGAGTAGAAGTGTCAATTATTTATAATCAGCTTTTTAAAAACATCAGGTAATCAGATTGTAGCCTCTATAAATATTATAACTGTCGATGATGATTGAAATGGGTAAGTGAAACTATAATTCGATGAAGAAAGAGAGAGATTTGTCATAATTATTAGCATCTTTAAAAAACGAATCTAACTTTTAAATCATGATCTCAACACTTCTTCAAAAATTTTATGTGCCCGATGAAGGCGATTTTCGTATATCGGGAAATTTTACCTTACCAGGCTTAATTTTAGCAGCAGGCTTATCGGCTTTGGTTAGCATTCTATCGGCATATTTATATGCATTATTGGTTGCTTTTATTCCTTTTATTTACTTAAATGCAATGATTACCGGGGTGTTCGGCATTGTTATTGGATTTACGGTTATTTACATCTCTCGTATCACTCTAATTCGGAACGCAAAGGTTCGTTTTACTATTGGCGTCGTATCAGGAATTATCGGTGTGCTTGCTCAATGGTTGGTCTTTCTCTTTTTTTTAGTTACGGGAGAAATTCCTTTACAGGATACCATTCAGCAAGGCGTGTTTTTATTTGATCCGGTCATTTTGAAAGATCTACTGTCGGAGCTATACAATTATGGCACCTGGAGTATTTTTGGTGTAACATTGCGAGGGATACCTTTACTTTTAATTTGGCTTGCTGAAGCAGTAATTATTATAGGGGCACCATTGTTGCTGTTGCTTAAATATCCCATAAGTCCCTTTTCTGAAAAACTCAATCAATGGTATTCAAAGAAAGTTTTGGCTCAGGATTTTGCTTATGTTTCCGGAGTTGTTTCCTATATCAAAGAACTTCGCGATTCCAAGGCCGAAAATCTCTTGCATTACCCAAGGGGTGATGGCCATCGTCATTCACGTGTCAGCATATATTTTATGGAGCAAGAAGAAATAGCCTATTTGTCCACAGATAACATATACATTACCAGTGGCGATAAGGGAGGCAAGGATATTGATCCGGTTGTTCGTTTTGTGGCTATTCCGAACCAGGTGGCAAAACAATTACTCGATAAGTATGGAATCAGGAAGTGGAGTTATCAGGACATGCTGCATTAGGTAAAATCGATAGCAATGTCGGGCTATGAATTGCAATTCCGAACCTGAGTACCCCATTATTAACATCAGTGATGACTAAATGCATTTTAATGATTTTAATTTCGGGCTTGTAACCTCATGAAGAAGATTGGGGGTTATTAAATAGTAATAGAATGACCAATCTTATTTGATTACTCAAATAAGATGGCGTTTGATCCCAATGGAATTCGGAACTAGTAATGGACTAAATAATAACACATGAGACACAAAAATACCTTGATGCTGTTGGTTACTGTAATGGCCAGCTTTAGCTCATTTGCCCAAATTAAGGAATTAAAGGCATGGCTGGCACAGCCCCTTGAACAAAGAGCAGCAATATCTCAAACTTTTTTTGCGAATAAAACTTTATCGAAAAAAGAGGCGAAAGAAGCAGGTGCTTTACTTTATGCAGATGCACAAAAACAGTTTGCAACTAAATACAATGATCAATGGGAGCAACGTGAATTGAAGTTTCAGGATCATAGCATGCCATTTTATTATCAGGTATTTGGTGATAAACCAGAGGATGGCCGTGCTTTGTGGATTTCTTTGCATGGTGGAGGTGGTGCCCCTGCTGAAGTAAATGATCAGCAATATAATAATCAAAAGCACCTTTACGACAAAACCATGAAAGATATGGAGGGTGTATACCTGGCGATGCGTGCGCCAACCAATACCTGGAATATGTGGCATCAGGATGATATTGATGATTTTATTAATATCATTATACAGATGGCTGTGGTTAAAGAAGGCGTTAATCCCAACAAAGTGTACCTGTTAGGCTATTCAGCCGGTGGCGACGGATTGTATCAGCTGGCACCTCGATTGGCCGATCGCTTAGCCGCGGCTTCAATGATGGCTGGTCATCCCGGCGATGCTTCGCCCAATAATCTGTATAATTTGCCTTTTGCATTACACATGGGTGGTAAAGATGGAGCTTATAACCGTAACGGACTAGCCAGAGAATGGAAGAAAACACTTGATAGCCTGGCAAGGGCTAATCCAGGGCATTATCTTCATCAGGCAGTCATTCATGAAGAATGTGGGCATTGGATGAAGCTTCAGGATGCCATGGCGCTTCCGTGGATGGCCCAGTATAAAAGAAATCCATATCCAGAGAAAATTATCTGGCGACAGGATAATCGCTATCACGAGCAGTTTTACTGGTTATGGTGCCACAACTTTCAGCCACGCGCAGGCAAGCAAATTATTGCCGAATATTCGAAAGAAGATAACGCCATCAATATTAGTGAAACTTACCTGGATGCTATTCAGGTAATGCTCAACGATGATATTATTAATTTGAACAAACCGGTTGTGTTTAAGAAAAATGGCGAAGTAGTTAAGAAGATGAAGTTAGAGCGCACCATTAATACAATTTATCAATCATTGAGTGCACGCATTGATCCTGACTATATTTACAGTGCGAAAGTTGAGTTGAAATTATAAATTATTGATATAAAAAGCCACCCTCTCGGGTGGCTTTTGAGTGTTCACCTTAAGGTGAAGGTTAGGTTGGGGTTGAATATTTCTATTACTTCAACTAATAATTAGTTTAGAAAAGTAATTCAATGTGCATGTCTATCTTCATTAGATTTTATCATGCCTTGTTATGGATTTTTTTAGGAAGTGACAAAAATATAAAAAAGGATATATCCCGCAAATATTATTGCAAATATTCTTGCTTGATCAATTAATTGAACGGATTGATTTAAGCAATAGATTACCATATTATTATAAATAAACATTTGTTGGCATTGAACTTATTGTTTCAAAGAGTTTGAGTTAAACGGTTACGAACAGGAAAGAAACATTAAAGCGTTTTTCGATTTAATTAAGAAGTTCAATTATTTTTGCATTTAAAATGTCGTTATGGGAAGGAAGAAAGGAATAAATAAAGTCAATCATATACCTGAGTTTTTTGGTTATAAACCTGTTGGAAAAAACAATATCCAAACGGGGGAGGTTGATTTTTATTTCGAAGAGTACGAAGCCATGTACTATGTTGATTATATGCGCATGAATTATGACGAAGCGGCAAGGGCAATGGGCATGAGTAAATCCGCTTTCGGACGATTAATCATTAAGGCAAGAAATAAAGTAGCCACCGCGTTTGTTGAGAGCAGGGCAATTAATTGCGTTGTTGGTGAAATCTATTCCGATGAAAGGATTCTGGAGTGTACCAACTGTTATTTTAAGTTTATCGCCAACAAGGATTCAATCCACGTTGAAAGCTGTCCGGTTTGCGGTAAAACAAAGTTCGAAGATATCATAAAGCCAATTGTTAAATAAACATTGGCTAAAATCCGCCTCTTAAATAATTAAAACAGATTCTATTCTGAATTAAAGTAAATCCTCCTTCTTTCTAATAGACAATGGGATAGGATTGGTTTTCTATCGCCTGAATTTTCTACATGCTTCTATCGGTAACACTAAGTTTATTAAAAAAACTTTAGCTGTTTAGCCCGTCAGCTGTGATGTTGACGATTAGATGAAGTTAAATCATCATTAAGTTTCAAATAATAATAGACCGACCGTTTGGTCTACTCCAAAGAATTCTATTACTTTGCTTCGCAATTATTAACATTGAAATGTGCTGAAATTAAAAGCTTAAGCTAATATATATTTAGATATATATGCTTGAAAAAATTGCAAAAAAGGGAGAGAGTAAGGAAGATATTATAGTTCACACATCTACATAACATACAACTAAAATGATTAAAACAGTTAACCGGCTATTGTTTTTGCTTTTGTTGGTAGGTTTTATTGCTTGCGACAAAGAAGAAACAATCAGCGACATCAGCGAGGTTAAACAACTGAAGCTGAGTGTTGATTTAAAAGGTTTGCAAACCGCAAATCTTGACAATCATATTTTGGAAATTAAAGATGAATCAGATGCGACAATTAAAAGTTTTTCTGATTTGCAGAATTTGCCATCATCAATCGAGTTGGTTGGCGGAAGTTATACTGCCAGGGTATCGTCGGCATTAACAACTCCGGCTTTTGATCAGCCTTTGTATGGAGGTAGCAAAAGCTTTACCATTACCGACCAGCAAACCACAGCGATCAGCATGTCGGTTAGTCAGGCAAATGTTGGTATTAAGGTGGTTTATGCTGATGATTTTAAAGCGGCTTATACCAACTATTCAACAGTTGTTAGCAGTGCCGATGGTTCTTTAAGTTATTCTGACTCAGAATCGCGTTTTGGCTATTTTGTAAATGGACCAATTACTGTAACCTTAACTTATACCGATGCGGATAATGCGGTACAAACAGTGGTGAATAAGCTGGAAGCCAACAATCCTTCTATTGCTGCAGGCTCGGCACTAACCATTAAGTTTAAGGCCAGTGCCGGTGATGTTTACACAGGCTATTATGCTGATGCTTCAGGTAAAACCGGATTAGAATTAAAGTCTACTTTAGGCGATATTATCTCCAATGGTTTTAGAGACAGGAGCTATGATGATTTATGGGATATCTATAAAAAATCGGATATACGTTCTGATGGAACAATCTGGGATATGTATTCTGATAATCCTAATGGTCCGGAATCATATACTTTCTATCCGGGAAGTGATCAGTGTGGTAGCTATACCAGGGAAGGAAGTTGTTATAATCGAGAACACTCAGTGCCTAAGAGTTGGTTTAATAAAGCTCAACCAATGCATGATGACATGGTGCATTTAGTACCAACCGATGGATATGTAAACGGCAAACGTAGCAATTACCCATTTGGAGAAGTCGGAAGTGCCACATGGGATTCTTCTAATGGATGTAAGGTTGGTTCTGCAAAGAGTGGCCTGGGTTATTCAGGAACTGTTTTCGAACCAATTGATGAATATAAAGGTGATTTTGCCCGTATCTATTTCTATTTCGTTACACGTTACGACGATCGCATTGCAGGTTGGGATGGCGATCATGAAAATGAAGTTTTTAGTTCTAATGGATATGGTTTAGATCGTTGGACAATTGATATGTTCCTAAGATGGAGCAAAAACGATCCGGTTAGTAAAAAGGAAAGAGATCGTAACGAGCACATCGAAGATTTCCAGAACAACCGAAATCCTTATGTGGATCATCCTGAGTTTATCGATCGTATTTGGGGACAACTTAAGTCGTCTTCAGCACTCAAGAGCGAATCAGCAATTCAAGTTACAGAACTAACATGGTCTGTTAACTAATACCAGATATCGAAAATTAATTAATCTATGAAGTTATTATCAATTATAGCTTTCTTCCTGATAAGTATTTCCTTATCGGCACAAACCAGCGGCCTGAAAGGGGTGGTGGTCAATGCAGAAACCGGAAATACCATTGAAGGAGCTACAATTACTTTACAAGGAAGTCAGGCTTCAACGGTCAGTGATCAGAATGGTTCTTTCGAAATAAAAGGAACCCCCGGAGCCGAAGTTTTAGTTATTTCTTCAGCCGAAATAAAAACACTAAGCATGGATGTGCAAATTCCTTCGAACAGTGTTTTCAACATGGGCGAAGTAAAGGTTGAGCCAACCGAAACTTATGTCAATGCATTTTTTATTGGTGAAGATGAAATTAACATCGAAGACGATAATGATCAGGTGATATCTGGTTTATTGGTTTCGTCGGATGATGTGTACTTAAGCAATGTTGGTTTCACCTTTAGTCCGATGCGTTTTCGCGTGAGAGGCTACGATCAGGAGTATACTTCTACTTTTATCAACGGGGTAAACTTCAACAGTGCCGAGAGAGGACGTTTCTATTACGGAAGTGTTGGAGGATTGAATGATGTGGTAAAAAACAAAGATGTTGTCAACGGACTTGAGGCAGGTTCTTATAGCTTTGGTAACATTGGAGGGGCCACTAACATCAACATGAAAGCACGCAACTATGCCCGCGGTGGTCGTATCAGCGCCAGTTTTACCAACCGTTCTTACACAAAACGAATTATCGGATCCTATTCCACAGGTTTAATGGATAATGGTTGGGCCGTAACGGTATCTGGTTCGAGACGACATGCCGAAGAAGGTTATATCGACGGTACATTCTACGATGCCTGGTCGTATATGCTGGCTGTTGAAAAGGTGATTAACAATAAGCACAGTTTATCGTTTACCACTTTTGGTGCACCAAGTGAGCGTGGATCATCAAGTGCTTCGTTTCAGGAAGTATATGATTTGGCCGATAACAACCTGTACAACCCTAACTGGGGGTATCAGGATGGTAAAAAGCGTAACGCCAGAGAAACGAAATCATACGAGCCAGTGGCTATTTTATCGCACGAATGGAACATCAATGATAAAAGTAAGTTGTCAACAGGCGTTGCAGCCCGCTATAGCATGTATCGTAAAACCGCTTTGAATTGGTACAATTCAGCTGATCCACGTCCTGATTACTATCGTTACTTGCCTAGTTACCAGGAAAGCCCTGAAATGGTAGCCCGATACGACAGTGTTTGGAGAAATGACGCTTCTGTTCGTCAGATCGATTGGAACCGTTTATACGAGGTTAACCACTTGAACAACCTGGATAATCAGCGTTATGGAAGAGATAATGGTTCCAGTTATATGATTGAAGGTCGTAATAACGATTACCTGGAATTCACTTTTAACTCGGTATTCGCAACAGAGATTAACGATAACTTTAAGCTGACGGCAGGTGCCGAAGCGCGTCGTACCATTGGTATGCATTATAAAACTGTCGTTGATTTATTGGGTGGAAGCCATTGGTTAGACATCGACCAGTTTGCTGAACGCGATTTTGGTGGTGACTCTGATAAATTGCAGAACGACCTGAATAATCCAAACCGCAAAGTTACCAAAGATGATACTTTCGGCTATGATTATGAAATGCATGTTACTTCGGGCAATCTATGGTTGAAGAATGATCATCGATTTTCAAATCTGGATATTTACTATGGTGCCAAATTATCGTACACAGGTTTCTATCGTGAAGGAAACATGCGTAACGGTCGCGCACCAAATAATTCATACGGTAAAGGCAAAGAATATCGCTTTGGCGACATCGCTGTTAAAGCCGGTGGTCAGTACAAATTTACCGGTCGTCATATTTTAGCATTCAACGCGGCCTATGAAACTCGCGCACCACTGCCATACAACGCCTACTTATCACCACGAATCAAAGATAACGAGGTGCCAAACCTTGAGAATGGTATTATTACTTCGGGTGATATCGGTTACATTATGAACCTGCCACGCTTCAAAGGTCGAGTTACAGCTTATTATACTTTATTGGATAAGCAAATTGAAATTGATAACTATTATCACGACTCGTACCGCACATTTATGAATGTGGCTATGACAGGTATTCAAAAAGAGTACCGCGGTATTGAATTAGGTGCTGAGGCAAAATTAACCGACCGATTGACTTTAACAGCAATTGGTAACGTGGGTGATTACCGTTACATCAACCGTCCTGAAGCAACTTTTAGTTTCGATAACGGAAGTGCTCCTGATGTGACCGAAACAATTTATATCAAAAACTTCCACGTGGCTGGTACCCCTGGTATTGCCGGTAGTTTAGGTTTGGATTATTTCCACCCAAAATTGTGGTTCTTTAATGTAAATGCTAATTATTACGATCGCACTTATTTGGATATTTCTCCAACCAGAAGAACTGAGGAAGCGGTTCGTTTTCCAACAGATGGCATGACGGATGAAGAGATTGACGCGAAACTTAAAGAAATAACCGAACAAGAAGAGTTGGGTAGCAAGTTTACAGTTGATTTTTCAGTGGGTAAACTGATTTATTTCGAAAACAGCAATTCTTTAAGCATTAACGTGATGGTTCAAAATGTGACCAACAACACCGATATGCGAACAGGTGGTTTCGAACAGGGAAGATTTGACTTTACCGATTACAATGTCAATAAATTTCCACCACGATATTATTATGGACAAGGCTTAAATTTCTTTGTTAACCTTGGCTACCGCTTTTAATAACCTGATTTGAAAAAAGAAAAATACGATATAATGAAACTTAGAAATTATAGCTTATTAGTTTTTGCACTGTTCATCGCTTTATTTACAGCATGTGATGACAGGGACTATGATGTGCCACCAATTACAGCTCCGATGTATGAAGGTCAGGCTACGCATACCATTAAAGAATTTAAAGCGCAGTTTACCAGTGATTTTGAAGAAATTACAGGGCATGTAGTAATAACTGGTGTTGTTACCGCTAATGATGAGTCGGGTAACCTATATAAGAAGATGATTATCCAGGATAACGAACAGGCTATTGAGTTATCCATCGATAAAAATAGTATTTATAATACTTTCCGCCTAGGTCAACAGGTGTTTGTAGAGTGTGAAGGTTTATATACCGGTACTTATGGTGATAAGCAATTGATTGGTTATAAATACCAGAATGATGCTGGTGAGTGGCAAGTGGGACGCATGCCTGGTGAGATCTTTGATAACCAGGTGTTCCGTCATGATTTTCCGGGTGAAGATCCAAAGGCCGATACAGTTAAGATTGCTGACTTAACTGATCCGATGAAAGATCGTCTTATTTGTCTTAAAAATGTGAAATTTACTGACGGAGGTAATAAGACTTTTGCGGATCAGGAATTAAACTCAACATCACGAAGTATTGTTGATGTAGAAGGTAAAAGTATTATTGTTTACACCAGTAAGTATGCCAATTTTGCCAACAAAATGTTGCCAAAAGGCTGGGGAAAACTAACCGGTATCATGTCTAATTATAGAGGAACATGGCAATTGGTGATTCGCGACACCACTGACATTGAGAACTTTGTTGATGATGGCACAACCCCTGATCCGGAACCACAGAAGCCGGTAACTACCATTGATGAGGATTTCGAAAGTGCAAGCGATTATGATGATGCCAATGTAAACGGATGGTCGATTGTTAAAACTAAGGGCGATCGTGACTGGCAAATTCGCAAGTTTACTGATAAAACATCAGGTGATACAAATAATTATGCACAGGCATCGGCACATAAGGGTGGCGAATCGGACTACGAATATTGGTTAATTACGCCAGCTATTGATATGGATAAAGCCACCAACAAAGTAATGAACTTTGAAACGGCCAAAGCCTATTGGCAAAGTACTTCATCGTTGGAAGTATATGTACTGGATAATTTGGACCTTGCTTCAGCAAACCTGGAAAAATTATCGCCAAAACTAGCTCAGGAAGGAGATGCTGATCATACATTTATCGCATCGGGCGATGTTGATTTATCGGCTCAGTCAGGCATTAAGTACATCGGCTTTAAGTATGTTGCTAAAGGTGGTGAGAGTAATTCAACTACATTCAGGGTTGATAATTTCAAATTTGGCGTTAGCGAGTAAACAATAACTACTAATCAATAAAACCTAATAGAATGAAAACAAAATTGCTATCATTAGCCCTGGGCTTAGCAGTATTCTCGGCGTGTTCAAATGTTGAGGATGAAGTAACAGATACTGGTGTATTGGAGCTTAAATGTGGAGTGAATACTTCAGTTAACCTGAAATCATCGAATGCAACTCCAAGTACAGATGATTTTGTAGTAACAATTAAAGATGCACAAAATGCAACCATCAAAACTTTTGATCCGTTCTCAAGTGCTCCTGATCAGGTTGAATTAATAGCCGGAAGGTATAATGTAGAGGCTTATTCACAAGCGTTCACAACACCTGCTTTTGATATGCCGGTATACGGTGCAGTTGAGCCTGTTGATGTGGTTGCGGGTAAAAATAAAACAGTGGCCTTAAACTGTACACAAAGCAATGCGGGTGTAAAGTTTTTATGGACTGAAGAATTTAAAGCGGCATTTAGTGAGTATGCTGCAACAGTAACTCAGTCTTCCACAACGCTTGAGTATCCAAAAACAGAAACACGCACCGGTTATTTTGCAGTCGGTAATGTGGATGTTGTTATTACTTTGGGTACTGGTGATGATCAATCAAGTTTTTCAAAAACCATAGCCGTTAATGCACGTGAGTTAGTTAGCATTAAGCCTGTTCAATCAGATGCTGGTGCTGGTACATTAACCATTGAAATTACTATAGATACGGATGTTACTGAGCGCGAAGAGATTTTTGTAATTGGCGGTGGTAACACAGGCGGTTCAACAGGGACAGAAATTTTTTCTGAAGATTTCGCCTCAGCGAGTGAAGGAACCAATGACAATGCCAGCGGAACCCTTTGGGATGGCAATGGAGGTGCATTTACAGCGCTGGAAAAAGTTTATCATGCAGCAGGAAGTGTTAAGTTAGGTGGTTCAGGTTTAAAACCTGGCTCAATGACTTCGAAAGTGTTGGATTTATCAGCTAATGGAGGTGCTTTCACAGTTTCTTTCAAAGCCAAAGGATGGTATCCTGAGGATAACTCTGTCATTATTGAGCTTGATGGTGTTGAAAAGACAGCTACCTTTAGCACTACAGGAAAAGCAGGAGATTTTGCTGATGCATCCGTGGAATTTACAGGAGGAACAGCCAGCTCAACGATTATTATTAAAACCTCTACGCGAGTGTATAATAGTAATACGGTTACTCAGCGCGTATTTATCGACGATTTAAAAGTATTAGGAGCAGATGATAATTCTGGTGGCGGTGATGACAATAGTGGTGGCGATACCGGCTCAGCTGTTATGATGGAAGATTTTGCTTCTGCATCTGGCGGTACTGTTGACAATGCCAGTGGAGATTTATGGGATGGAGGTAGTAATTTTACTTCCACAGATAGGATTTATCAGGCAGCAGGTAGTGTTAAGCTGGGATCAAGTAAAAGTGCAGGAGCAATGGTTTCGAAATCACTTGATCTTTCTGCAAATGGAGGAGCATTTACAGTATCTTTTAAAGCTAAAGGTTGGTACCCTGAGGATAATTCGGTGATTATTGAAGTAGGAGGTGTTGAAAAAACAGCAACATTTACAACAACTGGAAAAGCAGGTAATTTAGTTGATGCATCAGTTAGTTTTACGGGTGGAACTACAACTTCTGTGATTACGATTAAAACAGCTACACGCGATTATCAAGGAAACGAAGTGACACAACGTGTTTTTATCGACGATTTTAAAGTAACAAATTAATATTTCATTTTTTTCCTGAAAGAGGTAGCTCAAAATGTTGAGTTACCTCTTTTAATTATATTTAAGTCATGAGAACTAAAATAATTCTTCTAATGCTTCTTGTTCTGAATGTTTATGTAAACGCTCAGGATAAAAAGTATGCGGTTTATGGTGTTGCATTTTACAATGTGGAAAACCTTTTTGATACGGTGGATTCAGAAGACACCAACGATGCCGATTTTACTCCGGAAGGAAAGTATCATTGGAATGAAATGAAGTATCAGAATAAACTGACAAATGTGTCGGATGTTTTAAATCAGTTAGGAGGCAAGTATTGTCCGGCCGGTCCCGCTGTTATCGGTTTGTCAGAAGTTGAAAACCGAAAGGTATTGGAAGATTTAGTCAGTCATGGCGATTTTGCCAAAAAGAACTACCAGATCGTGCACCAGGAGTCGCCCGATTTTCGTGGTATCGATGTGGCTTTAATTTACAATCCTGAGCTTTTTACCTTGAAATCATACCGCGCCGTGCCATTTGTTATTCCTAACGAAAGCAAATACAAAACGCGCGATCAATTGCTTGTTAGTGGTGAAATGGGAGGCGAAGAAGTGCACATCATTGTTGATCACTGGCCATCACGTCGTGCCAAATCCATTCGTCGCGAACAGGCAGCGGAGGTTACAAGGGGTATAGTTGATTCCTTATTGGCCATTGATGCCAAAGCCAAAATTTTTGTGATGGGCGATTTAAACGATGATCCAACCAATAACAGTGTGAAGAAAGTGTTGAAAGCCCGCCGCAAGAAGAGCGATGTAAAAAAGGATGAAATGTATAATCCTTATTGGGATTTTTATGCGAAGGGAATTGGTTCTTTAGCTTATAAAGGAAGTTGGAACCTGTTCGACCAGATTATTATGAGTAAAGCAGTTATTGGCACCGATAAAAGCCAGTTAAGCTATTGGAAGGCCGAAATATTCAACAAGGACTTTTTAATTAATCAGGAAGGCCAGTTTAAAGGCTACCCTAAAAGAACCCATTCAAAAGGGATATACTTAAACGGATACAGCGACCACTTGCCCGTGATTACTTATCTGGTAAAAGAAATGTAGCATCTGAATCAGCTTGCCTGGATAGAAGGTAAATTGCTGTCAGCGATTAGTTGTAAAAGACAAATTAAATGACTCTGTATGGACTTTAGTGGGTAATCACCAAAATAACTTAAATGCACTCTTTGGCCTCTTAAAAAAAGTGATAGATATAGAAGCTGTTACTTATGGAGACCGGGAAGCTGAGAACTTGTTCGAAGATCACCCGGCCGCATTTAGTAACAGTAAATAAATCAATTACTTTTTTTAGGTAGCCTTGACTTTCTTTGTATACTTTCTTGCGTCAAGGCAAGTAAAGTATAAGCCTCGCGGCTAGAGCGACGATTGTAAATTAGAAGATAGTTGCCCATTATAAATTATATAGCACCAAATAAATCAATGTTTAGATAATTATGAAGTTGGATTTTTTAACAATGTGGGGAAAGTTGGGAATTATCAGCCTGATGCTGATAATGGGAGTAAGTGCGTGTACCAATGAAAATTCAACTTCATCTAAGCTTGATGTATCGCTTAACCTTGATACGGAACAAATACCTGCCGAAGGAGGAACTTATGAACTAACCATTGATACGCAAGCCGACTGGACTGCTAAAAGTGATGTTAGCTGGATCAGTGTTTCACCAAGGTACGGCAGTGGTAAAAGCGTGGTAACGGTTAAGGTGGATGCCAATAGCGATAAAGAAAGAAATACCAATCTGCGTGTAGAAACTGCCCGGAAAACCGAATATGTTTGGATGATTCAGAGTTCCGGTAAAGATGATAACGGCGGAAATGGGGGTAATACAGGTTTGGGCGATATTTCAAAACGAATAGAAATACCCAAACTGGATACCGATACGGATGCACAGTTTATTGCTCATACAACTACACACAATGGCAAAACCATTGCCAACTTTAGTTTAGAATACATTAAATCGATGCGGCATGCCCGTTGGGTGGCTTTTACTTATTACAACGAAACCGCCGCCAATAAAGTAAACCGGACAGATGCCTGGGCCGATGATCCACAGATTGAAGGTCAATACCTGGCTACACGATCGTACTATTATGGTTATGATCGCGGCCATATTGTAGCATCGTCTGATCGCGTTTACAGTAAAGAAGCCAACGAACAGACCTTTTATTATTCCAATATTTCGCCCATGTATGGTGATTTTAACCAGGACATATGGACCAAGTTCGAAGGTGCAGTCCGTAACTGGGGACGTAACAGTTCGTTTCGTGATACTTTATACGTTGTAAAAGGCGGTACGCTCGATCAGGTAATTACTTACACCACCAGTACTAGCTACGTTCCTGTGCCAAAATACTATTTTATGGCATTGGTTAATTACAAGGATAAAGAATATTCGGGGCTGGCATTCTGGATTGAACACCGACGTGGTTATAGCGAAAGCTCATTGTCGCTTACCGATTATGCCATCTCCATCGATGAATTGCAACAAAAAACGGGTATCGATTTCTTTCCTAATTTGCCCGATGCCATTGAAAATAACATCGAACAGAAGCTCGAAAAGCATAAGTGGCCGGGTATGTAATAACTTTTTAACAAAAAGCTTATAGCCAATAGCTATAAGCAGCTTCCTTACATGATTGCTGAACTCGTTGAAGTAACATCGAATTTGTTCCCTGAGCCTTTTCGAAGGGAGTTTTAGTGTTAGATTATTGGCTATTATGCTTCAGGGCATGGGATACTGAGTTCTAAAATTTAAATCTAACTCACGTTAATAGTAGCTGTACACTTGGTCTAAAGAGTTCTGCAAAACATCCCGCAAGCAACTTAATAGGCTTTAAGGTGTCGAATAATACCTTGAGGTTTGATAGGATATGTTATTAAAGCGCAGAACGACACTAAGCCCCGATGAGTATTTCCTGATGGCTTGAGAAGGCTGCGCAAGCTCACAAAGCGAAAGAACAGTAGACTAAAGCGCATTGTTGTTAATCAGCTGTGTATTTGCCTTCCGTTTTTATCTTAAGTCTTGTTTCTTTCGTTATGAATAAAAAATAGCAAAGCCCGTATGACGTTTCAAACGGGCTTTTACTGAGAGATAAACCTTAAAATATTACAATGAATGTCATTCAAAGGTGAATGACAACGAAGTAATGCATAACTATTCCACGGTAACTGACTTGGCCAGGTTACGTGGTTGGTCCACATTACAACCGCGCATTACGGCTATGTGGTACGATATAAACTGAAGTGGTATACATGTTAATAATGGAGCAATGGCTTCATGACAATCGGGTACTTCAATCACATGATCGGCCATTTTCCGTATAACATCATCACCTTCAGTAACAATGGCAATTACTTTACCATTGCGGGCTTTCACCTCTTGTATATTGCTTACAATTTTCTCGTAGGACTTATCCTTGGTTGCTAAAACAAAAACCGGCATATTCTCGTCGATTAATGCAATTGGGCCATGTTTCATTTCTGCAGCCGGATAACCTTCTGCATGAATATAGGAAATTTCCTTCAATTTAAGCGCTCCTTCCAGAGCCACAGGGAAAAGATAGCCACGACCCAAATAAAGCGCGTTTTCGGCCTCTTTATAGGTTTCTGAGATCTCTTTTATCTGACCTTCTGTTTGCAGAATGCTTCTGATCTTATCCGGCACCTGTGTTAGCTCGTCAATAATCTCTTTATAATCCACATCACTTAAATGACCTTTGGTTTTACCAAGCATTAGTGCCATCATGGTGAGTACCGTTACCTGCGAAGTGAATGCCTTGGTAGAGGCCACGCCAATTTCAACACCGGCATGGGTATAAACACCCGCATGGGTTTCGCGTGGGATGGAGGAACCTGCCACGTTGCAAATGCCCAGAATAGTTGCGCCTTGTTCTTTGGCCATTTTAATGGCGGCTAATGTATCGGCTGTTTCACCGCTTTGTGAGATGGCAATAATTACATCATCCTCATTAATGACCGGATTGCGATAGCGAAACTCACTGGCATATTCCACTTCAACCGGGGTGCGGGCAAACTCTTCAAATAAATATTCACCTACCAGGCCGGCATGCCACGAAGTGCCACAAGCTGCAATAATAATTCGTCGTGCCTGTGTTAATTTAGGTAACACATCAATTACACCACCCAAAAATATTTTAGAATGATCCATCGAGATACGCCCACGAAAGGTATCTTCTATCGAAATGGGCTGTTCATGAATTTCCTTCAGCATAAAGTGCTCATAGGCACCTTTGTCAATTTCGTCGATGGTTAAGTTAACCTTCTGAATTTTGGGCTTGAGGGCATCATTCTCGATGCTTTTAAGGGTCAGGTTCTCCTTTTTAATAACTGCCACTTCCTCATCGTTCATGTAAATAACCTGATCAGTATATTCGACAATGGGTGTTGCATCCGATGCCAGAAAATATTCTTTTTCACCCACACCAATCACCAGTGGACTTCCTTTGCGTGCAGCAATCAGCTGATCTTTTTCGTCGGTACAAGTGATAACCAGGCCGTAGGCGCCAACCACTTTGGTTAATGCCAGACGAACGGCCATCTCGGCATCCACTTCTTTACTGATGTAAATGTTTTCAATGAGGTTGGCCAGTACTTCGGTGTCTGTTTCACTCTGAAATTCATAGCCCCGACTAATCAACTCATTTTTCAGGTGGGCATAGTTTTCGATAATGCCGTTGTGTACAACAATGAACTTGCCATGTTGCGACACGTGTGGATGCGCATTATTATCACTTGGTTCTCCATGAGTAGCCCAACGCGTATGCCCCATGCCTATGGAACCCGAAATGGATTTTCCCTTGGCATGATTCTCAAGGTCCTTGACTTTACCCTTGCATTTATAAACATTTACTTCACTATTAATAAGTGCCAATCCCGCTGAGTCATATCCTCGGTATTCCAGTCTTTGTAAACCTTTAACGATGATGGGGTAAGCTGTTCTGCCACCAACATATGCTACAATTCCACACATAGTTTCTTAGTATCAGGATTAAAGACATAAGATGCAAGACTTCGATGAATTACAAGCTTATATCTATATAAACATTAAATATCATTCTTTATCGGCTGTAAATGAAAAAGAGGAACACCAATAAGGAGTTCCTCTTCAAACAAATGTGTGTATTTTATCAGGCCATAAGCCCTTTATTACCATAAACTTTGTGGCGCTAAATTGTCTTTCTCAATATCCTTGAAATAGTTGTACGTGCCTACTTTTAATTCATAAGTAGCGGCTTCGTCACAAACAATTACGCCTTTAGGATGCATTTGCAATGCACTGATGGTCCACATGTGATTGACTCCTTCTTCTACAGCATGTTGTAAAGCTCTCGCTTTATTATGGCCATTAACGATAATCAATACTTCTTTGGCATCCAATACAGTACCCACACCTACTGTTAAAGCTGTTTTAGGCACTTTGTTAGGATCGTTGTCAAAGAAGCGAGAGTTCGCTAAAATGGTGTCGTAGGTTAACGTTTTAACCCGTGTTCTGGATTGTAACGACGATGCCGGCTCGTTAAAAGCCAGGTGACCGTCGGGGCCGATACCACCTAAAAACAAGTCGATACCACCCAACTCCATTATTTTATCCTCGTAACGCTGGCATTCTGCTTCAGCGTCATCAGCCTGACCATTTAATATATTGGTGTTTTCAGGCTTAATATCGATGTGACTGAAAAAGTTATCCCACATAAATGTGTAGTAACTTTGCGGATGTTCGCGAGGAATCTCACGGTACTCATCCATGTTGAATGTTACGACATTCTGGAAGGATACTTTTTCTTCTTTATTCAGTTTAATCAGTTCTTTGTAGGTCCCCAGTGGAGACGAGCCCGTTGGCAATCCAAGAACAAAAGGTTTATCACCTTGATGCTTATTAATTCTTTGTGCAATGTAATTTGCAGTCCATTCCGAAGCCTGTTGGTAATCCGGCTCAATAATTAAACGCATAGTAATCTATTTAAGGTTTATTCTCTACTTTAAGAGGATAAGCCTTTCTTTCAGATCTTCAGCCAGTCTGCTTTTTTCCCTGATATGATTACTGATGTCTTGCACCGATGGATGCTTTTCGAACTCTCCGCGTACCTGTTCAAAGTCAAGTATACGGGTTTCTTCAGATCCATCAATACCAAAGCCCGTTTGGTTATTCAAGGTGAATTCCTTGTGGGCATCGGAATAAACTAAGTTATCTAAATCAATTACACATTTTTTCCATTCGTCTACAAAGGACATTATTTGATCAATTTCGGCTGTTTGGAAATCAAGATCAAATTCGTCTTTGAACACTTTCAGGCACCACGACCATGTATAATCAAAATAGCTGTTGTGCAACAAAGCATACCGAGCATTGAGTTCTTCAAGGTTCGATATTTTACCCGTTTGCAAATCATCAAGCAGGGTCATTACCCTTTCTTTGGGAACTAGCAAACCAGCCATGTCGATCCACTCACCGATTCCGTAATCGGAAGTTTTCGAAAGGCTTGTTTTTAATTCACTTAACGATTCAAAGATAACATCTTCCAGCTTTTTAATTAGTGCATTACCTAAAAATTTTATAATACCTGTGTTATATAGTTGAATTCCACGCTTTAACGAGGAGTTGGCAATCTTTACACTATTGTACATGTAATAGTCGGAGGTCGGTCCCGATGACACCATTAAATCTTTCAAAACCTTTTTCCCATTAATCATTTTTTGAATGGTAAAAGGACTCAATAGATTAAAATTGATAAAATCCAACAGTTGGTCATCCGTTCTTTTATCGCGCTTGGGCCACTTTCTCGCATCACGAATAGTTCCCACGCTTCGCAAGTTAACGCCAGGCGCTAATATACTCTCATCCTTGTTTTCGATCAGGTAGGAGAAGGGCAGCTGTGAGGTATCCGGGTTACGGTAATGACGCCCCATCACCAATGAAAAGGCACCAATTCGGGCCGGCCACAGTAAATATGAGTCACTGGTTGTTTTCGAACCACGCTCAACTACTCCCTGGTGAATCGGCCCCAACTTATACATGTGGTTACTTTGGTTCGATCCACTGCCGGCATTCATAAAAGAAAAATAACCGGCAATAAGAAGGGTGGATTTATGATGCGTTACCGTATAAGGTCCTGCAAAAATAGAACAGGCCTCGCCATGAAACCCCTGGCAATTGGCAAAGAATACCGAATTCTCGGCCGAATAGTGCTTGCCCAGTTCGCAGCCCTGGCCAACAAAGCACTTTGAAATCAAGGCACTGTCACTGACTTTACTGCCAGATGCAGCTATAAAATCTTCGGCAATAACACCCGGGCCAAAATAGCTTGGAGCAGCCGATGAACTGTTAATTGATCCGTTGGTAAGGCGGTAAATGCCTTCAACTTTTGCATAAGCACCGATGTTGGTATCGATTATTGTACGGCAATTAATCAATTGGGCACCTTTGCCAATGGTACCCATGGTACTGCATATGTTGGCGCGGTAGCCGTCAATCATCTTCTGAAGCTTTTCGACAACTGCAGGTTGATGCCTGTACATGGCCATGATGTATGCCGTATGAGCCGATAATTCGTTGTAAATAGAAATCTCTCTACCACCAGCCTCATTCAATGCCGATACCTGCACACCATTACCAAAACAGCTTTCTTTTTCGGTAATAATCGAATCCACATTCTCGATTACAACGCCGGATTGAATGTGGTAATTGGCAATGTGGTTTTTTACCTGATTGATATAAGCATCTGAGTCGATGATGCAATTGTGAATGGTAGCGTTTGAAATACCTGCTTTTTTCTGAACTCCTCCGGGAAAGGTAAAAACTTTTTCGAAAGCTCCGAGTTTAACATCTCCTGAAAAGGAAACGTTTCGAATGGAAGTAAAATGAAACTTCTCTGCCACCTGAACTTTTGTCCAATCGGTACACAGGCAATTACGCAGTTCCAGATTTTGTATCTCGGTATCAGTTAGTGCTCGGTATGTGTGCATTCTCTCAGTTGTGTAAATTAATTACATAGCGAATGTAGAAAAGAATTAATTACAAAAGCAAGCAGAGAATGAAAAGAAAGGTAATTACAATAAAATCGAAAGTTGAGAGTCGAAATTTAAAGGAATAGAAAGGTGAATTGGGCAATAAAAAAAGGGTGTTTCATAAGAAACACCCTTTGAAAAGTCTTGTTACATGGTTTAGCGCGGTCGGTACTGATAGTACTTCACATTCATTCTCATGCGTTTATCTTCTGTTTCGCCGCCTGGAACTACCTCTGTTGATTCATTCTTTTTAGAACCACTGAAAAGGATAACGCGCTGGAAGTTAGCAGTTGTATTTTCAGGACCGATAAAGAATTCTTTTTCATTGAGGTTGGCACCATCTTGGTGGCGCATTATGTAATTAAAGTAATCGGAACGCATAATAAATCGGTAGTAATATTCAGGATTACCATCTTCAGAGAGACGAATGACGCGTTCACCATCTCCAATTCTGTTTCCCTGACTATCTGTAGTTCCAAATACCGGAGTATTTACTTCAACGTCATTTATTCTGATGGTGTGAATTGGATCAACAAAATTATCTTCATTATCTTTCCACTTAATAACCAATTTATTTGGTGTTGGGTAATAATCTGGTTTAGATTTAACAGTGTCAATTTCCATGAAGAATTCTATGTTGGCGGCCATGTGATAATCATCACGATTGCCTATCTCAGGATTACCAATTGAATCCACCCAAGTAGTTACATCATCTGGCAGCTGCATTTTCATGTATGTACCTGCCATTCCCTGAATGTACAATCTCTCAGGATCATCATTAGCTACATCAATGCTTTCTTCGTGTTCGTACTTGTTAAAACGTACATTTTCAACGTTGATAGGGAAGGTGTAAAGATAAGTTGAACTGGTATCCCTTATTTCTTTTTGGGCATTCAGATATTTATATTCGCGCTTCAAATGAATGGTCATATTGGTGGCAATTGAACCCGAACCGCTTAAAAGGTTTATTTTTGTTAACCAACCATTACCATTGAGTGCTGATCCTTCATCCAAAGCAACATATACACCGTTGAACTCATTTTTAAAAGTACTTGAGCTCTTAAGACTGGTTTCAGGTAGTGTAAAGATCTTGTCAGCTAAATCATCTTTCAACTTAAACGACCAATATTTGGTTTTTGTCGTGTTCCCTGTAAAATTAGAATCCAGCCAGGTGCTGTCAATATCAGCTTTTACCTTATCGTTGTTCCATAAATATTGAGGATAGTTCCAAAGACTATCGGGATATTCAAAAAGTTGATCCCCCCAGTTATTGGATCTCAAACTATCAGGTACTTCCATGTTCGGGTAAACTTCTTTGCTTCCTACCGCATTAGGATCGTACATACCATCAACTTCATGATTGCTGAAGAATTCCTGGTTATTAGAGCCAAGTGGAGTAGTTAATTCATAGATATTCACATCTTGTTTTAATTCCATTTTACCATACCAATTGTTGAATTGATATTGAAGATTTAGAACCAGGCTATCAACCGACCAGGTATCAGCAATAGTATCAACATTGTTGTTGAACTGGTGGAAGACATAATCATCGTGTTTAATTGTGTCTTCGGGATTTCTAAGATCTAGAATGTCAACGGTAAATCTAACTTCTTTTCCAATGGAAAAGTCAGTTACGAAGCTACCTTCTGATTTTCCGAAATCAGGATCATCAAATATACCAACAATACCATAAGTTGCCTGACTTGTTCTAACCTCAGCACGATTTGTATTGGTTGTTTTTAGAATGTGACCATCATAATTGAGCCCTTTGATTTTTTCTCCGTCAGGAAGTACATCTCCAGTTAAACGGGCAGGCTCATCTTTACAAGCAACTGTGAAAGAAAGAAGGCCAATCAATAAAAATTGGCCTGCTGTATTCATTATATTTCTTAAAGAAAATCTCTTCATAAGTTCTTAGTTAATCTAGCAATGAATCATAAAAACCATTGTAAGCGCTAACATAGCTTTCTTCATCGTGATATCCAAGGAATGGTTTTTCCGATTGTTTAATAAACTCACTTATTTCAGGATTTATTGTCTCACTTCCCTGAATAACACCATCCGACATGGAAATTGCCAATTTAGTCAGATTGACATAGTCATTAGCCATCATCACTTCCAGGTCGCTATCTTCAACACCATCCAGCTTAAGTTTTTCTTTGAAGTTTTCACTCCATAGCTTCTGGAATTCATTATCGTAAACGGTATATACCACTTTTGAATTGGCAAAATGAGGATCCTCATTCATTGCCTTCTTAATATAAAGCGGAGCCAAAGCTGTAAACCAACCATTACAATGAACCACATCTGGTGCCCAACGTAATTTTTTTGTGGTTTCCAATACCCCACGGGCAAAGAAGATGGTACGCTCATCGTTATCATCAAACTCATTTCCTTCGGCATCAACCAAAGTAGATTTACGCTGGAAATAATCTTCGTTGTCGATAAAGTAAACCTGCATGCGAGCTGCCTGAATAGATGCCACCTTAATAATCAGCGGGTGATCAGTGTCATCGATAATCAGGTTCATACCTGACAGGCGAATTACCTCGTGCAGTTGATTGCGTCGCTCGTTGATACAACCAAAGCGAGGCATGAAAGTTCGTATTTCTTTACCTAATTCCTGAATACCCTGAGGCAGGTATCGGCCAATTTTTGACATTTCTGTCTCGGGTAGGTAAGGTGTTATTTCTTGAGAGATGAATAAGACTTTTGCTTTTTCCATTATAATACGGTAGAATATTTTTAGCAACTGCAAAAGTACTAAAAATATGCCACCTGACAAATAAAGTCCTTACTTGCATTGCAGTATAAACCGTAAAATTCAATGAAATATAAACTACGATTTGAAATTTTAACAAGGTTTTTAATGATTATTCAATCATTATTGACAAGTATTTTATTACTTTGCCCCGCATTTTTGAGAAGGGATAAAAAGCGCTTAAAAGATATTACGTCAGATTATTACAATACAATGCAAGTAGTTGAAACGATAGCCGAGCTACAAAAATTGCTCGTGAATTATAAAAATGAAAATCAAACAGTTGGTTTTGTTCCAACGATGGGAGCACTGCATCAGGGGCACTTGTCATTGGTGAAACAAGCCGCCCAATCGTCTGATGTTGTGGTGGTGAGTATTTTTGTTAATCCAACACAGTTTAATAATGCAAAGGATCTGGAACGTTATCCGCGTGATTTGCAAACAGACCTTAATGCATTATCAACAGTTAAGTGCGATATCGTATTTGCGCCCGATGTAAATGAAGTATACCCCGAAAAAGATACGCGCACCTTTGATTTCGGAAATCTGGAAACCGTGATGGAAGGTAAATTCAGACCGGGGCATTTTAACGGTGTTGCGCAAGTGGTTAGCCGCCTGTTCGAAATGGTGAGGCCCGATAAGGCCTATTTCGGCCTGAAAGATTTTCAGCAACTGGCTGTAATTTGTGCCATGACCAAGCAGCTTCAATTGCCGGTTGAAATAATGCCATGTGAAATTGTTCGGGAAGAAGATGGCCTGGCGATGAGCTCTCGCAACATGCTTCTGAGCGATGCACAGCGAAAAAATGCGCCGCTTATTGCAAGTACTTTATTTGAATCTTGTAACTTTGTCGCGGATACTTCTGTAGAAGGTGTCAAAAATAAAGTGATTGAGGCGATTAACGCCAACAAGGAACTGGAGGTTGAGTACTTCGAAATAGTAGATGGATTTACCTTACAGCCTGTTGACAAGTGGGACGAGAGTGAGTACATTGTTGCTTGTATAGCTGTTTTTGCCGGAGAGATAAGATTGATTGATAACGTGACATACAAAAAAAGGGATCATGAATGTTGAGCTTGTAAAATCGAAGTTACACAATGTTTCTGTTACAGAAGCCAACCTGAATTATGTAGGTAGCATTACCATTGACGAGGATTTAATGGATGCAGCCAATATAATCGAAAATGAAAAGGTTCAGGTGGTAAATAATAATAACGGAGAACGTCTTGAAACTTATGTTATAAAAGGAGAAAGAGGCTCTGGTGTTATTTGCCTGAATGGCGCTGCTGCCCGAAAAGTGGCTGTAGGTGATGTTGTAATAATCATTACATATTGCCACATGACTTTGGAAGAGGCCAAACAATTTAAACCAACATTTGTATTCCCGGATACGGCGACAAACGCATTGGTTTAAAGCATTGTTAAAATATTATGGTGAAACCCCGGCAGATGTCGGGGTTTTATTATTTTTGATGGAATGTAATCCGCTTATTCAATTGAAATATGACTCAATTAGATCAGATCAATCATAAAATAAAAAGCCGGGAAGCTGCTGTTGAAACAGTAAAACAGTGGGAAGCCGATAATGAAACCATCGTTTTCAC
Source organism: Carboxylicivirga sp. (assembly GCA_025210475.1). Lineage (GTDB taxonomy): Bacteria > Bacteroidota > Bacteroidia > Bacteroidales > Marinilabiliaceae > Carboxylicivirga. The sequence continues at coordinate 25,110 of JAOARW010000115.1, forward strand.
CAATGGCTGCTTTGATATTGTGCATCGGGGCCACATCGATTATTTATCAAAGGCCAAAGACAAAGGTTCTAAACTCATTCTTGGCCTTAATACCGATGCCTCGGTGCAGCGTTTGAAAGGGCCACAACGCCCGGTAGTAGACGAACAAAGTCGTGCCATATTGATGGGAGCGTTACAATTTATCGATTTGGTGGTACTCTTCGATGAAGACACCCCGTATGAGCTTATTAAGGCCTTACAACCCGATGTGCTTGTTAAAGGCAGTGACTATAATGCCGAAGACATTGTTGGCTATGATATTTTAATGGCTAAAGGTGGCAAAGTGGAGACCATTGATTTTGTGGAAGGCTTTTCCACCACATCCATTGTAGAAAAGATTAAAACATCGATGTAAATCTGCGATAATCTGCAGGAAACAAGAAAAATAATGGCCAAATCTAAAACTGTTTTCGTTTGTCAGAATTGTGGCAATGAATCACCCAAGTGGGAGGGCAAATGCTATGCCTGTGGTGAATGGAATACTTTTGTTGAAGAAACAAAAATTACCGGCAAGGTTAAAAACAGCCGTCCCGGAACGGTGATAGCTGAGCGAACCAAGCCATTGCCAATTTCCAATGTGTCGGTAGAGGAACAACCACGCATGAGTACCGGCAACGAAGAGCTGAATCGTGTTTTAGGAGGAGGCCTGGTTCCCGGGGCTATGGTATTGATTGGTGGTGAGCCGGGTATTGGTAAATCAACCTTAGTATTGCAAACGGCCTTAAACCTGCCTGATGTGAAGGTATTGTATGTATCGGGAGAGGAGAGTCCGCAGCAAATTAAACTAAGGTCAGATCGCATTTCTAGTACTTCGGCCGATAATTGCCATGTGGTAAGCGAAGTTTCCGTTGAGCACATTATTAAGCACGTTGAGAATGAAAAACCCGATGTATTGGTGGTCGACTCGGTACAAACCCTCGAAACAGAGCGCATCGAATCGGCACCGGGCAGTGTTTCGCAGATTCGGGAATGTACGGCGACCATTCTGCGTCTGTGCAAGGATAAGCATATTCCTGTATTTCTAATCGGGCATATCACCAAAGAAGGCAGCCTGGCCGGACCAAAAGTATTGGAGCACATGGTGGATGTAGTGTTGCAGTTCGAAGGCGACCGCCATCATATGTATCGAATATTACGATCGATAAAAAACCGTTTTGGCTCAACCAATGAAATTGGCATATTCGAAATGCTGGGCACCGGTTTACGCGAAGTAAGTAATCCATCTGAGTTGTTGCTGGCTACCCAGCAAAAACAGATGAGTGGAGTTGCCATATCCGCCGCACTTGAAGGCGTTCGTCCATTTTTAATTGAGGTGCAGGCCCTGGCCAGTACGGCTGCTTATCAAAATCCGCAGCGTTCCGTTACCGGCTTTGATCTTCGGCGCTTAAATATGTTGTTGGCGGTGCTGGAAAAGCGGGCAGGATTTAAACTGGCTGCCAAAGATGTTTTTCTGAATATTGCCGGGGGCTTAAAAGTCAATGATCCGGCCATTGATTTAGCTGTTATAACAGCTGTTCTGTCATCCAATATGGATATGACCATTTCACCTGATGTTTGCATGACCGGTGAGGTGGGTTTATCGGGCGAGATACGTCCGGTCACCCGATTGGATCAACGCATTGGTGAAGCCGCTAAGCTGGGTTTCAAAAGTATTATTATACCCAGCTATGTTAAAGGCGTGGAGCTAGGTAAGTTTGATATTCAGGTTATCAAAGCAAAAAAGATTGAGGAAGCTTTTAAGTTTCTGTTTGCTTAGCATTTGATATAAGGGATGGTAAAGAGGAAGGTTGAACCTTTTCCGGGTTCCGATTCCAGGCACAATTGCCCGTTTAATCGTTCCACAATGTTAGCACAAATAGTGAGGCCTAAGCCTGTACCTCCCTGGCTAAATGTTTCCATATCCCTGACTTGCACAAAGCGGTCGAAGATTTTTTTCTGGTTTTCAGGCGCGATGCCAATGCCGGTATCCTTAACAAAGAATTCAAGTTCTTTATCGTTTAATTTTTTGTAGCCAACTTCGATAAAACCGGAGTTGGTGAACTTAATGGCATTGTTAATGAGGTTGGAAAGAACCTGTCTCAAGCGAGTGCCATCGGTTAAGATATTGGCTCTTTCTTCAACGAGCGGTGTATGAGTCAGTACATCAATGGCACCTTTTGATGTTTTGTGAAGTATCGAAATCATGTTCATCGATAAATCCTCAATCAGCTCGTTGATATTGACAGAATGCTTGTAGATTTTTAACTGTTTGGCCTCAATCTTTGAATAATCAACAATGTCATTGATCAGGCTAAGCAGGTGCATGCTATTCTTAAAAATGATGTCGGCATACATCTTTACTTCATTGTCACTCACTGCATCTTGTCCCAAAAGCTCACTGAATCCCACGATGGCATTCATGGGTGTTCGTATCTCGTGGCTCATATTGGCCAGAAATGCCGTTTTCAATTGTTCCGATTCAACCGCCTTGTTTTTGGCTTCGATAATTTCGCTTTCGAAGGCAAGTTGTTTACTGATATCTCTGGCGATGGCAAGAACGAGTTCCTGACCGGCAATGTTAAACCGGCGCGAATGAAATTCCAGAGGCAATACACCTTTGGGAGTTTTAAAAGAAGCCCTGAAGATGGTTCCCGGCTCTTTAAATAAGCTTTCGTAATGAAGCTTTTCCTGAACCGAGTAGGCACTATCCAATAACAACGATGGTGTCATGGATTTGGCATTCTCACGAGTAAGGCCGGTTAGAGTCGTGGCACTGTCATTTAGCTGAATGCAATTATTTATTTGATTGTTCGAATCGATGCTCCAAAGGAAAATGGCATCGTTGGCCAGATTAAATAATTGCCTGTACTTTTCTTCACTCTGTCTGAATTGAAGAGTTCTTTCATCAACTTTATTTTCTAATTCGTGATTCAGGTCTTTTAATTCCCTCATCAAAGCCAGGCGATCCCATTTATCGACAATAATTTTAATAGACTGATGGAAAGATTGCAAATCTTTTGAAAAGGGCGAAACGGGGTTTTCTTCACTGATGAAAACAAAGAAACCTTTGCTGATGCTGCGTGAGTGAAAAGTGAATGCAACAAGCTCGCTTGGGATAAAACCGTTTTCGAGTTGATGCAGGTTGATGAGCGTAGGGTTTTCTTTGCATTTAAATCGAATAACAGATTGATCGTGAAGCTGGTTGATTAACTCTTGCGAAAAAGTGATTAAGCCATCATTGGGCTCGCGATTTATTAATGAGCAGTATTGTACAAGGCATTTGGAGCTGTTGGGGCTAATTTGAAAACAGGCGCTGTAGGGAATGTTTTTGAGAACGGATATCTGCTCAAGAACCGATCTTAGCAATATTTCTTCATCTGCAATGGTTTCGAAGCTATCATTAATCAGTTTTAACAACAGCATATCTTCTACACGATCGGCTAAGGCATTGTTTTCCTCCTCGAGTTGTTGAATCCGTTGTTCTAAAAATTCTATTTTCGACTTCGACTTTTTCATTCAGAATGTATAAATGCATTTAAATGATGAACAATCAGTTCGGGCTCATCTTCTTGTAGAAAATGGCCGGCCGTATCAATGGTGATTAACCTACTTGTGGTAATGTTTTTGTGTAACTTATTTGCAATTTCCTTACTAAGGTAAACATCTTTAGCACCCCTGATGATTAGAACCGGTATGCTTAATTGTTTGAGTTGTTCTGAAATATCTGTCAAATCACGGTTGTTTAAGCAGTGTGCAAAATGCAAAAATGCTTTACGTCCGGCCTGGGTTTTCATTGGTCGCCAAAAATAACTCATTAACTCGGCTGTAAGTGCTTTGCCGTTATACAAGCCTCTTTTAACAATAAATCGCAGGGCGCCTATGTCGAGTGTGGCCATGGCCAGTTGTCGAATGATGGGTGTACGCATGGAAATAATTGGTTGGACAGGCCAGAAATCGTAACCTACCGTATTTAGCAAAGACATGCTTAGTATTAACTGAGGGTATGTGACAGCCATAATCTGGCAGATGCCACCACCAACATCGTGACCGACTAAATGGATTTTATCAAGGTGTAATCTTTTAAGAAATTGGGCGAGTATTCGGGCATGATTTTTAAGCGAGTAATCTTCATCTACCGATTTTTCGGAGTCGCCACAACCAGGCAGATCAATTGCAAAGATCTCATATTTATCCTGCAGGAAGGGAATTACCTTACGCCAGATAAAAGAATAAGTGGTTATCCCATGTATCAAAAGTAAAGGTTCACCTTTGCCAATGTGATAATAAACCAACTCACGGCCGTTGATCGAAATACTATGGCGATATTTTTTGACAGGCATAGTGTTGAAATAGACCAAGATAAGTTACTAAGTATTTTGCTTAAAAGCGAATGGCAGATAACAGATCCAGAAAAAAGGAATTGTATTTTGGTGATTTGAAACGTCAATAAAATGATTGGGATAGATATGAAAAAAGGCAACCCCGTTGGGCTGCCTTTCTTTTAGCAATCTTCAAACTATCAATCTAACTTTATCCGAAATAAAAAAATCAGATTCTAAAAAACTATGATTGCATCGATATTTATTCCATGCCAATGTTAAATATCGAATATATTTGCGTCTATGCCTTCATTCACTTTAATGGTTTCGAAGGTGATGTCGAAAGATTGTGGACCAACCTTTTGGTTCATCTTCTTTGGAAATTTAACACCGTTTACTTCGGCATACTCAGTAAAAGTGCTGGCCATGGTTCCTTGTGGGCTCGTGCTTACTTCTTTCACTTTTAAACCTGTTGAGCGGTTGAAGAAAACAGTTTGTTCTTTGCCCGACGGACTTACAATCTTGATTTTCACAACATCTTGTCCATCTACATTATCGGCACCTAACAATTCAAGCTTATAACCCAGTTCAGCAAACTTGGTTTCGGGGAAAAGCATCGATTCTGTTTTCATATTTTCCAGCATTTCACCTTCAATATTTTGCTCACCCATTGGGCTGATAACTTTACCGGCTTTACCGTTAAATACTTGTTTTGATATGAGGTTACCCTGCATGTATGTTTCAACGCACTGGTGGTTTGGACGACGACTGAAAATTTTCATGTTTAAAGGCATTCCCTGCACACTCATGCTACCTTCCATTACATAGTCGTTAACTGCATTTACAGCTTCAGATCCGCCAATGGCATCGATGTATTTAGCAACTACTTTTTCTGCTGTTAAATCGGCAGGTAATGGCATTGCTTTGACGATGTTACCGTAAAAATCGTAAATATCTACTTTACCATCTTTGGCAAACTTTGATAAGCTGGCCTTCATGTTTGGAACATCACCAACTGCCAATATTAGACTGTTTTCAGGGGTGATATACTTTTCAGCCATGGCTTTAACATCGGCTGGTGTTACGGCATTCAGCTTCTCTAAATATGTTTCGTAATAATCTTCAGGTAAGTTGTATTTCTCGATGCTTAAAGCAAAGCGGGCAACAGTTGCCGGATCTTCCAAAGCACGAGAGAAACTACCGGTTAATGAATTCTTCACCAACTGTAAATCTTCTTCAGATACCAACTCATCGCGCATGCGCTTCATTTCGTAAATGATTTCCGTAAAGGCGCTGTCCGTTACGCTGGTTCGCACATTGGCACCGGCGCTGAATGAACCAACCAATTCATCTGAACTTAACGAAGAATAAGCACCATAAGTAAATCCTTTGTCTTCACGAAGGTTTTGGAATAAACGGGCACTGAATGAGCCGCCACCAAGAACCTGGTTCATTACACGAGCTTTAATAGCATCCGGATGACCTGGTTTCAGATCAATGTTGTACGACAATGAAATGGTTGATTGGGTTGAGCCATCTTTATTGGCAACAACAACTTTAGGGCTGTCAAATCCTTTAGGGTTCTCGTAGGTGAAAGAAGGAACATCTTTGGCTTCCCATTGAGCGAAATACTTTTTGGCCTGCTTTTTAGCTTGCTTAAGAGTGATATCACCAACAATTACAAGGTAGGCCACATTGGGTCTGAAATAAGTTTGATAGTAGTTCTTTAAATCATCAACGCTGATGGCCTTAACCGATTCTTCTGTTAATATTTCTCCATAAGGATGATCTTTACCGTAGCGCAAAATGCTTTTGATATTTGACGAAATGGCTTTAGGGTCATCTTTTTGAGATTTAAGCCCGGTTAGCATCTGCTTTTGGGTTTTTTCAAGTTCTTCGTTAGGAAAAGAAGGATTGTATAATACATCGGTCATTAAATCGAGTAGTTCATCAGCATGCTTTGTCAAAGCCGAGGCTTGAATGCCGTTCGAACTGGTATTAAGTGTCGCACCGATAAAATCAACAGCTTCGTCAATCTCAGCTTTTGAACGGTTTGTTGTTCCGGTTCTCATTAAATCTCCGGCGATACTCGAATATCCGGCTTTCTGGCCTTCAACAATCGGATCTAAATCAAGAGATAGGGTATAGCTTACTTTAGCAACTTTGTGGTTTTCCACCACAAAGACCTTAAGTCCGTTTTTAAGTTCAAATGATTTGGCCTGGCCAATATTAACCTTAGGTGCCGGACCTGGTTTTGGAGGTGTACTTCTGTCTAACTGGGCGTTTATGTTAAAAGCAAGCAGAAGTGCGAATAAAAATATAATTGATTTCTTCATTATTTTATTTTTTGTGTGAGCAATCAAAAATGATTGTCTTTAGCTTACTATTTTATTTATCTAAATCAATTCTGCGATTAATTCTGTTGTGATTTAGGTAAATAATACAATACAACTCTATTGTCTTTTACCAGGTATTTATTGGCAACACGCTTAATGTCTTCTTTTGTTACCGAAAGGTATTTATCCAGCTCGGTGTTAACTAGGTTGGTATTGCCAAAATAGGTATAATTGGTTGCCAGATTTTCGGCTCTGCTTGCCAATTTCACATTGGAGTTGATAAAAGAATTCTCGAATTGATTGCGCAACTTCTGGTATTCTTTATCAGAAATAAGCTCGTTACGAACCTTGGCTACCTCTGCATCGATAGCTGCTTCCAGGTCGGCGCAGTCAACGCCCATGTTTGGTAAGGCATAAGCTAAAGCCACACTAGGATCGTGGAATGGCATTGCAAATGATCCGGCTTCGAGTGCTTTTTGCTGTTCATCAACCAATGATTTGTACATGCGTGAGCTTTGTCCACCCGATAGAAGTGTTGATAACATTTCCAAAGCATAGTAATCATCTGTTCCCATGGCAGGTGTTCGGTAAGCCTGAACGATTAGCGGAAGTTGAACATTATCAAAAATGGTGTCGCGTACTTCACCACCTAAAGCTGGTTCAACAATGTTAGGACGGTAAATTTCACCTTTACCTTTTGGAATTTCAGCAAAGTATTTGTCGATTAGTTTCTTGGTTTCGTCAATGTCGATGTCACCGGCGATAACTAAAGCCGCATTGTTAGGTACGTAAAATTCTTTGTAGAATTGCTGAAACTCCTCATCTTTAGCGGCACGTATATGGTCAGGATCACCAATTACAGTCCAACGGTAAGGGTGCTTTTTAAAGGCACGACTCATCGTTTCCTGAATTAAAGTTCCATAAGGACGGCTATCTACAGTTTGTTTCTTTTCTTCAATAACTACTTTCTTCTGAGTTTGAATACCAATGGAATCAACCTTGGCATGCAACATACGCTCTGATTCTAACCACAAGCCCAGTTCCAGCTGGTTCGATGGAAGAATTTCGTAGTAGTAGGTACGGTCGTTAGAGGTGTTGGCGTTTAATGTTCCGCCAGCGCGCTCAACAAAATTAGAATATTCACCACGTGGAATGTTTTCGGTTCCTTCAAACATCAAGTGTTCAAAAAAGTGTGCGAATCCGGTACGATTAGGATTTTCATTCTTGGATCCGACGTGGTACATCACCGAAACGGTAACGATGGGAGTGGATTGGTCTTGATGAAGGATAACGTGTAAGCCATTATCCATGTCATACTCTTCAAAGCTAATTTTATTCGATTGTGCACTTAAAGTGCCTAATCCGGCCAAAAACAGCGAAAGAGCCAAAGTTAATAAACGGTTCTTCATATTCATTCTTCTTGTTATTTCTTAGTCTGTCCCAATTACCAATTAATAGGCCAAAGGGGTTAAATATCAATTAGTCAGACAATAGAGTATTGTAAAGTGGGGTGGTGGTGTTCGTATTGGAACATAGCTATGTGCGATATCGGACAATCAGGACACTTTTAGCGTGTAAATAATTTTTTTACAATGTTTACCTTCATTCTTAATACGACATGCTATTTTTGTAACAATGCTTTAATAAGCTGAGATCGAAGTTTAATGTCGAACTCAGGTTAATACAAAATAGCGCCGGTTAGTTTTATGGTGATGCACAAGAATTATTTCAAAATTGATGAAGGAAAATTTCGTGCAGAAAAATGTTTAAATTGGCAAAAGACATTAAAGTGTTTGAATTGTAAAAAACGATGAAAATGAAAAATATAAGTGTGGCATTGGTTTTTGTCTTGATATTAATGACGATATCGTGCGAAAACAATACCCTGTGCCTTTCGGGGCAAAACGCGATTCAATCCGGATTTTATTCTGGTTTTGGTGGTGTTGAGTCAGATACCACTTTATCAGGTGTTTATCTTTGGGGGATTGACCCGATTGAAGGTGATACCATGTCGGTTATGGTGGAGAATGAGACAATCAGTAAGATGTTTATGTCGACCGATGTTAACCGCGACAGTACTTGGTTTCTTCTGCGTGAGAAACGAATTGCAAGTGATATTCAGGATACAATTTTGTTTATTTATGAACGTCAGCTGAATTACGTTTCGGGCGATTGCGGATTTACTTATAATTTAGAATTGGATACCGTCATTTATACTCAAGCTCTGATTGATTCAATAGTAATTGAATATTCATCGGTACTTTATAACGAAAACCTTGAAAATGTTAAGATATTTATTGAGCCTTAGTCTGTTTATGGTTTGTTTAGCCGCTTTTTCACAAAAAACGGATGAAGAATTAACAAAAGAAGAAAAGAAGCTGGCTAATAAAGGAAGACCCGGCCTATCGGTTGGGCTTGACTTAAGTCCCTTTATCAATCACTTTTTTGCTGATGAGCGTTTTGGTGTGGAGGCAAATGCCAGGTATACCTTTAATCGTAAGTGGCAGGCGGTAGCTGAACTTGGTTATGAAAATGTTGACCTCGATTCCGAAGCAATGAATTATACATCAAACGGCAGTTACCTAAGAGCTGGTCTTGATTATAATGTGTTTCGGGTTGAGGAGATTGGAAATAATGATAATATACTATTGGGATTTCGTTATGGTGTAGCCGTGCAGGAGCATAGTTGTCCGAGGTATACGGTAAAGGAAGAGTATTGGGGCAATTACAATGGTTCCTTTGGAGCATCAACAGTGGCTTCTCACTGGGGCGAGTTTGTTTTTGGCTTACGCTCCGAGTTGCTAAAGAATTTCTACATGGGTTGGTCGGTTCGTTTTAAGTCGATCATTAACGTGGGTAAAGACAATGCTTTGGAGCCATATTCCATCCCGGGTTACGGAAGGAGGGACCGTTCTTCGAACCTTGGCTTTACTTATACACTTGAGTATTTTCTGCCATTTCGCAAAAAATAAAATTAGGAATGAAACATACGCATCCCGACAATATTAATTGGCAAGAGGTAATAGAAGAAATAGCACATGAGGTAAAGCCATTGCTTAAGTCGGGCCATGTGGCCGACTATATACCTGAATTAGCCAATGTTGATGGGGATATATTTGGTTTTTCGCTTCACCTGTTAAATGGGCAGGAATTTTCTTGTGGCGAAGCACATAAACCGTTTTCCATTCAAAGTATTTCAAAGGTTTACAGTCTGACTAAGGCATTTGCCTTGCTAAAGGATGCACTGTGGGACCGGGTAGGAAAAGAGCCTTCCGGAAATCCTTTTAATTCATTGATTCAGTTAGAACATGAAAACGGTAAGCCGCGCAATCCTTTTATCAATGCAGGTGCCATTGTAGTGGCCGATTGTGTGGTAAGTAATACAAGTAATTCGGTAAATGGAATTTTGGATTATATTCGGGAGTTGAGTGGAAATAAGAAGATAGCTATTAACCAGGCCATGTTTCAATCCGAAAAGGCTTTCGGTCATCGGAATGCTGCTCTGGCACACTTCATGAAAAGTTATGGCAACATCGAATCATAAGTAGATGAGGTGTTGGATTTTTATTTTGGGCATTGCTCTGTTAATATGTCCTGTGCCGATGTGTCGCGATCTTTTTTGTATCTGGCTAATCATGGAGTTGATCCCATTAGTAATAAACGCTATTTATCAGCCAGTCAGGCCAAGCGTTTAAATGCCCTACTTCTTACTTGCGGAACTTATGATGCGGCTGGTGATTTTGCATTTCGGGTAGGAATGCCTGGCAAAAGCGGGGTAGGAGGTGGTATTGCTGCCATCATTCCCGGATTATTATCGGTTTGTGTCTGGAGTCCGAGATTGGATAAATACGGAAACTCTCTGGCAGGTGTTAAAGCGCTTGAATTATTCACAACAAAAACTGGAATATCGATCTTCTAAATATTTGTAAGATATGATTGCTAAAGCCTTTACAAATGCAGGTCAGTTTATTTTAAGATATGGATTAGCCATAGCTTTTATTTGGTTGGGCCTTATGAAGTTGAAAAACAGCGAAGCCGATTACCTGAAGCAAATATTGGCCAATTCTGCTCTGTTTAAGTGGTTGCTAAAATATTTAACCTCATACGCCTTTTCGCAGGTTGTGGCTTATCTGCAAATAATTATTGGGGTATTAATTGCATTAAAACCAGTGGCTCGCAAGCTTTCATTTTGGGGTGGTATACTGGCTTCTGTCGTATTGCTCTTAAGTGTGGCAAGTTTGTTTACATCAACTTTTGTGTGGCAGTCACCGTATGGTTTTCCTGAACTTTCAAAGTTAGGACAAAGCATATTAAAAGATGTTGTTTTGCTGGGTGCAGCCATGTGGTGTGTGGGCGATTCAAAATAAAAAGAAATTGGATTAATAAAGATAATATGGAGAATGTAACTGTTTTTTGTGCTTCGAGTCCAAAGGTGAATGAGGACTTTCTTGTTGAGGCAGAAAAACTGGCTGAAGAGTTGGTAGCCAATGATTATGGCATTGTGTATGGAGGAGGAGCTGTTGGCTTAATGGGGCGGTTGGCCAATAGAGCATTGGAGCTTAATGGAAGGGTGAAAGGTGTTATTCCTCATTTTATGGTTGAGGTTGAATGGGAGCATAAAGGTGTGAGTGATATGATTCATGTTGAATCCATGGCTGAACGTAAACATATTCTTATCGAAGAGAGCGGTGCTATTGTAGTATTGGCCGGTGGAATCGGCACCCTGGAGGAATTGTTCGAAGTGTTGTCGCTAAAAAAGCTGGGTAAAGTAAGACACCCGATCATCATTGTTAATACCAATGGATATTTTAATCCGATGATTGAGATGTTGGAGTCCATGATTGATGAAAACTTTATGCGACAGGAGCATGCAGCATTATGGCATGTAGTTAATACATCGGGAGAGGTGTGCGAGGCATTGAGGAATTTACCCGAATGGAGCGATAATGCCATTAAGTTTGCTGCTGTGGAGTAATGTAGGATGCCTTATAATTTTAACTACTTTTGTCAAAACGTCTTTTAATGGGGGAAGTACACTTGATAAATCAGGAGGTTCAAAGTTCGGAAATGCAGCAGGTTGTATCTCAGGATAGTTTGGCTACAAGCAAAAGTTTGCGCACTCCCATTCAGCAAGTCGAAGTTAAGCAACCTCGTTACCTGCAGGTTCAGAGAAAGAAAACGGTGCCTAAGATTACGTATCGGAAATGGAGTGAGAGTGATTCGGTTTATTTTAACCTGAAACCGGCCGATGGGAGAGATCTTTATTGGGGAAAGAATGTTGGTGATGTTTCGCATGTTGAGCTTGTTGAACCTCCGAAAGATGTTGAGGAACGAATTGAAGTTGATACGGTAGTGCAGGCAAAACAAATTCCAGTAATTGTTCAGGAGTCAAAACCAGCCGTATTGCGCAAAGCATCCCCTTTTGAAGATTCCAAGGACTGGTTATCGGGATTTATTATTTTGGCGTTGATCATTGCCGGTGTTGTAAAACTTACGGCTGGTAAGTATCTCAGCGATTTGTTCTCCTCTGTTCGTTTTCAGCAATCGGCATCAAAATTATTTTCCACGGCCAATTTGCAAAATGAAAAACCATCGTGGGCGCTCAATGTCTTGTTTTTCCTAAGCACTTCGATGCTTATATTTGAATTTGCACATATTGGAGGGAAAAGTCCTGAGCAATTGAGCGATCCTGTTTTTTTCATGATTGTCATTGCCGGAATTATTGGATATTTTTCTCTAAAAACAATACTTTATCGCTTTGTGGCATTTGTTTTTGATTCGGAGCAGGCCACCAAAGAGTACCTTTTTAATGCCAATATGTTGAGTAAAGTGTTCGGATTGGCTTGTTTACCCATTGTTTCCATTGTTCCGTTTGTAGATAACTTAACGGCCGGATTCCTTATAAAGGCTGGGATTGTGCTGTTTATTGTGATGTATATAATCCAATTACTTCGAGGTGCAAAAATAATTTTACACAGCCCGCTTTCAATTTTTTATATGTTTTTGTACTTTTGTGCCCTAGAAATTTTACCCTTGTCAATACTTATTAAAGTAATGATATACTAGGGAATAGTAAATGAGGTAAAGGTTTAGTTGAATTTAAATTGAAGAACATTGAAGATTAAAAGAATCCTGGTTTCACAACCCAAACCCTCAACACCCAAATCCCCCTACTTTGATTTGGCTGAAAAAAGTAATCTGAAAATTGATTTCAGACCTTTTATTCAGGTAGAAGCGGTTCCTGCGAAGGAGTTTAGACAGCAAAAGGTTAACATCCTTGACCACACGGCCGTCATTTTTACAAGTAGAACAGCCATTGATCATTACTTCCGCATTGCCGAAGAAATGAGAATTACGGTGCCGGATACAATGAAGTATTTTTGTATCTCGGAAGCTACAGCTTTCTATTTGCAGAAATACATTGTTTACAGGAAACGTAAAATTTTCCATTCAACAGGTAGGTTTGCTGACTTAGCGGATGTTGTGAAGAAACATAAAGATGAGAATTTCTTAGTGCCACTTTCGGATATTCATAAGCAGGAAATCCCAACTTTATTAAACAAAGCGAAAGTAAAGTACTCAAAAGCTATTCTGTATCGTACCGTTAGCAGCGATTTGAGCGACTTAAAGGATGTCAACTACGATGTGTTGGTTTTCTTTAGCCCGTCAGGAATTGCATCGTTGATGCAGAATTTCCCTGATTTTGTTCAGAACGATACCAAAATTGCATCTTTCGGGCCGGCTACAGCTAAAGCGGTTAAAGATGCCGGTTTAAGACTGGATATTCAGGCACCGATGCCACAGGCACCTTCAATGACAATGGCATTGGAGCAGTACATTAAAAAGTACAATAAAGGAAAATAACATAAACAGCCGAGGCTGGTTAATCCTCTTTGTCTTTGGCAGAGAGGATTTTTTTATCTTACTAAATGGAACAACGATTTACCTTTCAAAAGAATGAGCGTTTGTGCAGTCGCACAACCATTCAGGAATTATTCACCAAAGGAAAATCAATTGTCAAATACCCTTTTCGGGTAAGCTATCTTCCCTTGGAATCGGAAGATCCGGTGCATGCAAAAATACTTATTAGTGTTTCAAAAAAGCGATTTAAGCGGGCCTATAAAAGGAATCGTTTAAAACGCCTGACACGTGAAGCTTATCGTTTAAATAAGCACGGTTTATTGGAAACGCTTGATGCATCAAAGAAACAATACGCCATCGCATTTATATACTTACCTACCGAATTATTAAGTTATGATGCGGTTGAAAAGGGCATGAAAAAGGCCCTTAATAAATTGAAGAAGGAATTATCAGAAGATGCTTAAGCAGAGCGCTCCATATCGAATAATTAAATGGCTGCTTGATTTAATTAAAAGCGGCCTGGTGGCGTTATTGCTGATTCCTGTTAAGCTTTATCAATGGTTTATTTCACCGGTTATAGGGGCATCGTGTCGCTATACCCCCACCTGTTCGCAGTATACAGTTGAAGCCCTCAAAAAACATGGGCCTTTTAAAGGTTTATATTTATCTATTAAGCGCATTCTAAGCTGCAATCCTTGGGGTGGTCATGGTCATGATCCGGTACCCTGATTGGAGCTTATTTTATTTTTATTATATTGCCAAGGTTTCTAATTAATTGCGTAATGATGAAGAGGTATTTGTTAAGTCTGGCTTTTGTATTGATATCGGTTGTTTCTTTTGGTCAGAAGAATACAAAAGTGGTGGGAACCTGGTTGACACAGGATGGTGATTCGAAGGTACAGATTACTCAGAATAATGACGGTTCTTTCAATGGCGAAATCATTTGGTTAAAAGAACCGACAGAGGATGACGGTAGTGATAAGCTGGATAAGAATAATCCGGATGAAAATCTTCAGAAAAGGAAAATCATTGGCCTGAAGCTTTTGAACGATTTCAAATTTGATGAGAAAGAATCGGAGTGGTCCGATGGTACCATCTACGATCCCAAGAGTGGAAATACTTATAAATGTTACATGTGGTTCGATGGCAACCCCAATAAACTGAATGTAAAAGGCTACATTGGATTTTCGCTGATTGGCAAGAAAGTAAGCTGGACGAGGGTAGTGGGAGAAGCCTAAAATTTAAATCCCACCTGAATCGACAAAAAGTCGGCAACACGGCCATGAGCTTTCAGGTTGATGCCGGCTATCATTCCTGAATTAAAGTTATACCGCAGGTAATAATTCTGTAAAAGTAAATTGGGGGCCTGATCGCCTTGAATAACATAGATGCCAAGTTGCTGCCCAAAGCCTAAGCGGCCCAATAAAAATTCATTACCAAATAAAGGGGCAATACTCCATTTTTCCTTATTATCAGTGTCGGATGGCGATTGTTGATATTCATTAAACAACGTGATTGTTAAGGCATTAATTCTTGATACCTGCCAACTACGGTTAATCATTAAGGTGGCAACGTGTAAATTATTTGTGTTGGTGGTGTCTTCCTTGAGCGAGTAACCGGCAATTATTTCATATTGCTTTTTCTTTGTATAAGTATGCAGTTTTTGGCGAGGTGGGATTCTGTAACTGTTGTTGGTAAATTCCATGCCGATGCCGAAAACAGGATAGTTAATGCCCAGGTTGGGTTGTCGAATCCCACCATTGGATATGTGTTGGAATGAGAGGCTGGTTTTTAAAGCCAATTGTTTGGTAAAGTAATAGTATATGGTAGATCCGGCATACAGAGGAAAGGCTAAGTTTGTACTGTAAGTCAGATTTTGAGGATTGGATATTTCATCATAAGGATTACTCATATAAGCCAATCCTGCTCCCAGTTTTATTGAGAATCGCCATTGACCGTACGACTCCAAAAAGGGTTCAATATAACCAATGCCCGTTATGGCATAACCCAAATCCTCGTGGTTAAAATTGACGTAATTAATTCCTGCGCCCCACTTGATAAACGTTCCAAACGTTTCACGAATCTGTTCTTTTAATAATAGCTGACTAAATTCCAGCTCTACACCAATAGGATGAGTATCGTTATAAGGGTATAATGATTTTGTATGAACCTGAAATTGTCCGGCATAGCTAGTAATGCCCATAAAAAATGGCTTATCCGACTGGTTAGTCTGGGCTTTTAAGCTTATTGAATTAAGCATAATGTAGCACCAGAAGACATATAATCCTATTCTTAATGAATGATAATATCTGTTCATTTAGCCCAATATAAGACATAAAACAGTTATTTTCCCGATAAAAATCTTTTTAGGTTCTTTTTTTTAGACGTACTTTTAAGGAGGTTACCTTAAGTAAAAGAATCATGTTTTTAAAAAGTATAAACCCGGCTACCGGTGAAATTGTCAGAGAGTATGAGGAGTATCACTCCGATCAGGTAGACAGTGCCCTTGAGGCTAATTATCAGGCTTACAAAAGCTGGCGCAGAGAATCCATTTCAAACCGAAGTAAGTTAATGTTGAATGCTGCTCAGGTTCTTCGTGATAAAAAAGAAGGATTGGCTTTTAATATTACGGTTGAAATGGGTAAGAACATTGTTGAAGCGCGTGCCGAGGTGGAAAAGTGTGCCCATGTTTGTGAATATTATGCCAGAAATGCAGCTAAGTTTCTGCAGTCTGAAATTATTCCTACAGAAGCCACCGAATCTTATGCTTCTATACAACCCATTGGTCCCATATTGGCCATAATGCCATGGAATTTTCCATTGTGGCAGGTGTTTCGATTTGCCGCCCCAACCTTGATGGCTGGGAATACCGGAATTTTAAAACATGCTTCCAATGTGCCGGGGTGTGCATTGGCAATAGAAAATGTGTTCGTCGAAGCGGGTTTTCCAAGGGATGTATTCAGAACTTTGTTGGTACGCAGTTCAAAGGTCGAAAAGATAATTGCAGATAAACGAATTAAGGCGGTGACCTTAACAGGAAGTACACCGGCAGGAAAAGCTGTGGCGGCTGCCGCGGGTAAATACCTGAAAAAATGTGTGCTCGAATTAGGAGGCAGTGATCCTTACCTGATATTGGAAGATGCAGATATAGATGCTGCTGTAGATGCCTGCGTGGCTGGGCGTATTTTAAATGCTGGTCAGAGCTGTATTGGTGCCAAGCGATTTATTGTAGTTGATGCGGTTTACGATGAGTTTGCCACTAAGTTTACGGATAAGATGCGAGCTATAAGCATTGGCGATCCATTTGATGAGACGAAAAAGATGGGGCCACTGGCACGTTCTAATTTCCGCGAAGATATTCATCGTCAGGTGGAAAATAGTATCAGCAAAGGAGCGAAACTTTTGACAGGAGGGTACATCCCTGAGGGAGATGGAGCATATTACCCGGCAACCGTTTTGGGCGATGTTAAAAAAGGGATGGTGGCTTATCACGAGGAATTATTTGGTCCGGTCGCGTCACTCATTCGCGCCGAGAGTGAAGCGGATGCCATTGAAATTGCTAACGATACTGTTTTTGGTCTTGGTGCAGCTGTATTTACCAAGGATATTGAAAGAGGCAAACGCATAGCTGAAGAAGAATTGGAGGCAGGTTGCTGTTTTGTCAATGATTTTGTTCGTTCCGATCCGCGCTTGCCTTTTGGTGGTGTAAAGGAGAGTGGATACGGCAGAGAATTGTCGCACCATGGCATGATGGAGTTTGTGAATGTGAAAGGAGTGTACATTAAATAGTATGGATTACCGCCAGGCAATTAACAAAGCAGCAGCTTTGTGCTCAAGGAAAGAATATTGTAGTTCCGAAATAAAAAAGAAGCTGCTGAATTGGGAGCTTTCTGATGAGGATGTTGAGAAAGCCATTAATAGTTTAATTGATGAAAAGTTTATCGATGATCAGCGTTATGCCGCGTATTATGTAAGGGATAAATTTCGATTTAATGGTTGGGGACGTATGAAAATACGTTTTCAGCTCAGGGCCAAAGGGGTGGCATCGATGCAAATTGAAGAAGCATTTGAGGAGATAAACGAAGAAGATTATCAGGAAAAATTGGCAGAGTTATTGCATAGCAAGAAACGGCAAATAAAAAATAAAGATGAGTGGCAAACAAAAGCAGCCTTAGCCCGTTTTGCTCAATCACGCGGCTTTGAGGCCGATTTGGTGTTTAAAACCATCGATCAAGTATTACATAACATAACCTGAAGCAAGATATTATGAAGAAACAAACACACATTGCTCTGTTAGCATTTTTTGCTTTATTGCTGTCTTTCGGTGCTGAAGCAAAAAAGAAACCCGACTGGGTGAAGCAACGTCCCAACGATCAGGCTTATTACATTGGTATTGCAACAGTGCCCAAAACCGGCAGTGCGGTAGAATATCGTCAGGCTGCTCGTGGAGCTGCACTAAAGCAGATGAGCAGTGAAATAAAGGTTAATATCTCGTCTAACTCGGTATTGCAAAAAATCGAAACGGACTTTGAATACAAGGAAGCTTACGAATCAAAAATACAGGCTTCGGTTGAACAGACGCTGGAAGGCTATGAGGTGCTAACCTGGGAGAATCGAAAAGAATATTGGGTGATGACCCGTTTGTCTAAGCAAAAGTATGCCCGTGCTAAGCAAATGAAACTGGATAAAGCCAAAATGATGGCCAGTTCCTATTTGTCGGATGCACGCAAGGCAATTGATAATTACGATGCGTATTCGGCGCTTAATTATTTGGCCAAGGGAGCCATTAGCCTAAAAAACCATTTGGAAGAAGATTTGACCTATAAAACGGTTGATGGAATCTATAATGTTGGAACAAGCATTTTCAGTACTATCCAGGATGTTTTTCGTCGGATTGATCTGGTCCCGGTCAGAAACAATTATCAGATTCAGTTTTCGAAAAAACTGGAAGTACCCATCGGTATCAATGCCACCTTTACTGGAAGTGCGGGCGAAAAACGACCATTGAGTGGTCTTCCGCTGCAATTTAGTTTTACCAAGGGAGAGGGTATCCTGTCTTCACAAAGTAAAACCGACCACAGTGGTTACACATCCGTTTCGATTACCCGACTAATCTCTAAACGTAAGATGCAGGAAATAACAGCCGGGTTCGATTTTAGTCACATTATTGATGCGGAAGCGGATGAAGAAACGGTTCGACTGTTGCATATATTCTTCCCACAAAAACAGATGCCTAGTGTGGGTATTGCCGTTGAGGTAATGAAATCAAAAGCTTATTTTATCAGTGAAGAAAAAGTGTTTGGTGAGCTTAGTGATAAAGGCGCTTTTACGGGCATGATGAAAAAACGCTTAAACGAGAATTTTTTCACATTTACCAGTAATATGGAAGAGGCCGATTTTGTAGTGAAAATCAATTCTAACTTTGTGGCGGGAGATGAGCGCAAGGGGCAAGGGTATTCGGTATATACTGTTTTTGTTGATTTTAATATTTCCATTAAAGAGGTCAGTACAAAAACAGAAATATTTGCTGATAATATAAATGGCATACGTGGCATGCGACCGGGTAACTTTGAATACGCCTTAAAAGATTCGCGTATTAAACTGATTGATGCCTTTAAAAAGAATATTGAACCACGGCTTGAGCAAGTGGATATGTAGATATAATTGGGCGTAAGAATACTATCTGAAAACTTTCTAATAAAAAGATAGACGATACAATCGCTTAGCCATAAAATTTTAATGATAATAAATGAACCCGAAGTTGTCGCTTCGGGTTTTTTAGTAACTATGCATTATTGTATACGTAAGTTTCAACCATAAGTACTCAATAATGATTAAGCAAGCATTTCTTTTCATAATACTTTGCCTTTTGGCAAGCTTTTCGTCGTCAGCCCAAAAATCCCAAAGGGTCAATGCCAAACTGTTTTATTCGTTAATACAAAAACACCCCAAAGCGCTGGTCATCGATGTTCGCCCGTCTGTAAAGTTTGGACAATACCGAATTGAAGGAGCTGCTCCCGCTCCAGAAAAGAAAGATCTACTGGAACTTGTAAAGATTGTTCCTAAGAATGATACGTTGTTTATTTATTGTGAGAAAGATATTCGGACACAACCGGCCGCAGAGATATTAACGAATCTGGGTTATGTAAATATTTTTGAGTTAAAGGGTGGATTGAATAGTTGGCGACGAAATGGCCTGCCACTTGATCGGGAAACTTTTAATGAATAAGCCCAAAATCATTATGAGCGGGAGTTGGATAACGTTCATAATTCATTTGGGCCTATGGTTATTATTTATTATTCATTGAGCTTAAAAAAGCCAATTACTTCATTAAGCTTTTGTATCTCACTGTAAAATGATTTGCTTAGTTCCGATATTTTATCGGCTGCAGCTGCATTGCCTTGCGAAACACTATCCAGTTCAAGAATGGCTTTATTAACCTGTTTTGATCCTTCGTTTTGCTCCAGTGATGCGGCCGAAATATCAGCAACCAGATTATAAGCCTTTTGAATATCCGGCACAAGACTTTCAAATATTTCGCCAGATTGGGTGGCTATATCAACACCTAAAGTCGCTTTTTCGCTGATCTCACTGGCCGAATCACGACTGATTTCAGCCAATTTACGCACTTCGCTTGCAACCACTGCAAAACCTTTTCCCTCTTCTCCGGCACGGGCGGCTTCAACGGCAGCATTTAGTGACAGGATGTTGGTTTGCATGGCAATGTCTTCAATAACTTGCACCTTTTCAGCAATCAGCTTAATGCTTTCCACAGCTTGTTTAACAATTTCGCTACCGTTGTTAGTATCTTTATAAGCTTGGGACATGAGCTTCTCTGTCTGCTTTGAGTTTTCAGCATTTTGGCTGATGTTGGCTCCCATTTCTTCCATCGAGGCCGATACTTCTTCGGTAGATGTGGCTTGCTGCATCGAACGACTCGAAAGCTCGTTAGCCGATTCTGTTAAGCGGTTACCACCCTCAGAAATAAGTTCGGCTGTTCGTTTGGCCTGAAGAATAACCTCAGAAATTTTATCAGTCATGTGCTTAAATGTTGAGGCCAGCTGTCCGATCTCATCTTTTCTGTCAAGCAATTCATCGTCGATTGGTGCATTTAAATCCCCGTTTGTTAAATTTTCAGCAGCCGTGTTTAGCTTAAGAACCGGATTGGCCAGCGATCGTGAGATTAAGAAGGCCATTGCCAGAGCCAAAACAAGAAAGATAAAACCAATGATTAATGAATAATTGCGGATGGGTTTTAACATAGCCACCAACTCATCGGTTGGCACCAATAAGATAGTTTTATGGCCGGTATCGCCAATATTCATATAGGCTATTTCATAAAGGTCATCTTGCGTTTCGTATTCGCTTAGCAGGCCTTTCTGATCTTTTAAAATACTTTTGTCTGCATCACCAACAATGGACGATAGTGGTTGGTTAACATCATCGGGGTTTTGAGATAATTTTATAAGGCCCTGATTGTCGGTTACGCAGATGTAACTTCCTTCGCTAAACTTTCTTTTCGTTAGGTTTTCAACCAACAGATCGATATTAATGCCTACACCGGCAATACCGGTAGGCGAGGATGTGGAGCCCATTAACACATTAATAAACAGGGCGGATGTATTAAGTTCACGGTTGTAATCAAGATTAGACTGGATGCGGTGCGGATTAGCAACAGTTTCGAAAAACCAGGAATCGTCCGGATCATCCTTTGATACCACATCTAACATCTGGTGGTTATGAGACCAGAAATTATGTGTTTTGTTACTTACGGCAAACGAGGTAAGATAACCAAACTCACTTACTATCCCGTCGATCTTATCCAAGCTGATGGCTTTTAACGACTCGTTGGTTTCGTTTGAATCAAACCACTCAATTAGAGCCGGATCAGTGGCAAGCGCAACAGATGTTTCAATCGCCTTTTCAAATTTAGTGCGTAAATCGCTTTGTGATGCTTCGATAAAGGCATGAAGCTGTTGGCTTCGGATGTCTTTGGTTAATGTACTACTAATCGTGTAGTAGAAGGTAAGACTAATAGCAGCGATAACCATAAATACTACCAACCCAAATGACAATAGCATTTTGGATTGAATGCTTCGTAATTGCATACAACATTCTTTTTACCCGGCGTAGACCGAATTTAATTAGACACATAGATTTTAACTTGTAAAAGTTGCCTGCTTGATACGTGCAAAGCAGTTTTCCCCAATTCTTTTACAGATGCTTTGATTACGTCATTAATCCAAAATAGTTATGGCAATTGGGTGTTTTTTTCTTTGAAGATGGATTGGATTTGACTTATGTAAAAACCTGTTGTCTATACGATAGATGTATGTTTATTTCGGAAGGCCTGTCATCAGTGATATGCGACAAGTAACAAGGGCTAAATAAAAAAAGAGGCACAATTAATATTGTGCCTTATGCTTGGTTGTTGTTATCTTTCTGAGTATTGTTTGTTGTAGTATTTTTCGTAGTCGCCCGATATTATATTGTTGAGCCACTCCTCATTGGCTAAATACCAATCCACCGTTTTTTCAATTCCTTCTTCGAACTGAAGTGAAGGTTGCCAGCCAAGTTCACTAGTTAGTTTGTTGGCATCAATGGCATAACGCATGTCGTGTCCGGCACGATCTTTTACAAAAGTGATCAACTCAGCTGATTCACCTTCTTTGCGGCCCAGTTTCTTATCCATTACTTCGCAAAGCTTATGGATTAAGTCGATGTTGGTCCACTCGTTGATGCCACCAATGTTATACGTTTCACCGTTTTTACCCTGGTGATAAATCAGGTCGATGGCACGGGCATGATCAATCACATAAAGCCAGTCGCGAATATTCTCTCCTTTACCATAGATTGGAATTGGCTTTTTGTTTTTAATATTGTTAATCGAAAGTGGAATCAGTTTTTCTGGAAATTGATTGGGACCATAATTGTTGGAACAATTTGAGATAACAATTGGCATTCCGTAAGTGTGGTGATAAGCGCGCACTAAATGATCCGAACTGGCCTTGGATGATGAATAAGGACTGCGTGGATCGTATGCTGTTGTTTCGGTAAATAAGCCGGTTTCGCCCAATGAACCATATACCTCGTCGGTTGAAATATGGTAGAAAAGCTTATTGTCCATATTATCTTTCCAAGATTCATTGGCGGCATTCAAAAGATTAACCGTACCCAGAATATTGGTTTTAATAAAAGCTAAAGGATCCGAAATGGAACGATCAACATGCGATTCGGCGGCCAAATGAATGACACCATCGAAATTATACTCGGTAAACAGAGCATTCATTTTATCGGCATCGGTAATATCCGCTTTCAAAAAAGTGTAGTTGCTTTTTTGCTCAATATCTTTGAGGTTTTCAAGGTTACCGGCATAGGTAAGTGCATCCAGGTTGTAAATGTGATAATTCGGATAAGTTTCGGTAAACAGACGAACAACGTGCGATCCGATAAAACCGGCACCTCCGGTGATTAGTATCTTTTTCATAATTTAAGTATCAAAGATGTGAGACAAAAGTATTAAGATAATTATCAAGTTACAAAAAGTAACAGGCAATAAAAAAGCCCCTTGCGGGGCTTGATTTTATATCGTACGATAAATTATTTGTAGTAGGCATCTTTCATGCATATCACGTAGCAATAAATAAAAAACGCATTGAATACTAATCCAATAATATTGAATGATACTAAGTTGCCAACTGTGCCTAATGCCGTAAAAGCTAAAGCAACTATTACAGCCCATTTTTGACCTTTAAAAAGGCCTATTGTAATAAATACACCTAAGACGACGAATGGGATTAGTATAATGGCAACTACAGTTGTTCCTACTCCTGCTAACATTGATAATCCTGCTTCTTCCATAGCTGAGGCAATGAATGCACCTCCAAAGATTAATCCAATTACACCTAGAATACCTAGAACAATTCCAATTGCATTTAGAACACCCATTACTGATCCTTGCCATGGACGGCTTGCTGTCATTTCCATAAATCTGTTTATTTAATTGGTTAGAAATAGTGTGTTATACCACACGATTAAAATTTTGTTTCATGAATATAAACAAAAACCGGACAATGATCTAAGAAGTCGGGTTGGAATTAATCTCTATTTCCTTCTTTATTAAATCGATATCGAATACCAAGATTACCTCTTATTGCTGATTGGTCAGAATCCAGATTGATTTGTGGAACCATTTCTGCGTATATGCTGAAGTTTTTGTCATTAAGCGGAATAATGTCTACACCTAACGGAATTCTTAAGTATTCAGAATTACTGATGTTATCGTATGCTGCTCCAATGTACAGATCATATTTTTCTTTCTTGAAGGCTTCATATGAAATGGTTGGTAATATGGACTCCGCAATGTCATTACTGGGCTGAAAAGTTATACCGAATCGAAAATTTTTAAACAGATAGTCAATGGTTGCTTCGCCTTCGATATTAACTGCAGCGCCAACTTGTGCACTGGAATAGGCTGATGTTGCAAGTACAAATAATAGAATTAAAGTTTTTTTCATGTTGTATAAGTTATTATTAATAATGCTATCTGTTAATAAAACTTTAGGTAAGAAAGCTAATTAACAAATAAAAAATATTTAAAGATGAAATTAGCAAAAATAAAATAATAACTATTATACACTAAACAAAAAAATATAAATATTGTAACACCTCAGGTTCTATCATTACTAACGCATAGGTGTCAGTTGGCAGTCCAAAATAGCTTTCATTGTTCCACTAAATCAATAGAAAGTTGAAGCATTTCAAAGATATTCGCAGAACGCTTAATCCAGGTATCAA
>JAOARW010000116.1 GCA_025210475.1 Carboxylicivirga sp.
ACCACCCATTTGAAGAACCCCCAAATAACAACCTCAAAGTAATACAAGGGACTTTGTTTTAAAATATGGGTTTTAAACTCACCTAAGCCGCATGGTTATTGAATGTATTTTAATTGTAATGATTATTTAGGACGCTATTGTGCGTTATATAAATATCTGATTCAGCTCCGGAAGCCTTCAAAATTAATTCTCTTTTCGGCTTTTCATTCGTCAATATAGATTTAGCAATGAATATAAATACTTAATAGTCGTTGTGTTATTGTTTGCCATTGATAATATATATATATTCTTCACTTGGTTTTAGGTGGTAAATAACCGATTTTAAGTTTCTTGCAAATCAGTCTAATGTCTTTAATCTAAAATCTAACGATCTATTGTGTAACATTACCGGGTTTAAAATGTGATAATCTATTCTTATCATTGCTGAACATTAACCTAAAAAAGAGCTATGATTTATAATAGTCACATTCATGTTTTTAAAGATTGCGATATTCCACGTGGTTTTTTACCACTGGGATTAGTAAGAATATTATCCACCAAACCCGGTTTCAGAGTGGTGTCGCGCTTATTGAACAACATCAATCCATTTTCAGATAACGACGCTTTTGATCGATACGTAAAATTTGTTGAGATTGGTCGTCTGGGATCTCAGGAAGATATCTTTAAAGAGTGTCAGCGTTTTTATCCACGCAACAGCAAATTTGGAGTATTGGCCATGGATATGGCTTTTATGGGAGCAGGTAAGGTGCCTCGTCCTTATATAGAGCAACTTCAAAAACTGGGCGAACTTAAGCTAAGCCATCCGGAGGTGATGCCTTTTGTACACATCGATCCACGCCGCCAGGATTATATGGAAGTATTGAAAAAATGTGTTGATGAATGGGGTTTTCATGGTGTTAAGATTTACCCGCCCTTGGGCTATTTTCCTTATGATGAACGCATGTACCCGGTGTATGATTATTGCCAGAAAATTCATTTGCCTATAATTACGCATTGCAGTCCTTTTAATCCGGTGCGATATAAAGGGAAAAAGAAAGAATTGAAAAAGCTGTTGGAGAAATCCCGCGATAAGATTGATACCAAGGGAATGAGTAAAAAGGTGATGTGCTCCAAGTTTACACATCCGCTTAACTGGGAGTATGTAATGGCCGACTTTCCTGATCTGAAAATCTGTCTTGGCCATTTTGGTTCGTCGCATTACTGGAAAGAATTTCTGGATAATCCGGGAGGGCCTGATAATTGGTTCCTGATTATTAAGGAAATGATTGAGAAGCACACGAATTTATACACCGATATTTCGTTTACCTTGAACAAGCAGGAGTATTTTCCTCTGTTAAAAGTCTTACTGCAGGATGAAACTTTACGATCTAAGATTCTTTTCGGATCGGATTATTATATGGTTGAAACAGAAGCTACCGAACGACGCTTTAGTATCGATTTGAGGGCTTATTTGGGTGAAGCTGATTTTATGGCTATTGCCAAGGATAATCCTGAGCGTTTCTTTAATCAATAAAAGGGCATGTTGAAAATTTCCAATTAAATGGTTAAGTTTCTGATATGAATCAATCACCAGATCAGCAGGCTACAGTCGAAGTATTTTCAGGTACCTCTTGGGAGGTGGGTATGGTACGCTCGCTTCTTGAAGCCGCCGAAATATCCAACTTTACAATTAATTCGTTGATCAGTCAACCGTTGTACGAGCCCATTCAATCGGAATGTGTTAAAATAATGGTGCTGGAAGGTGACAAGTTGGAAGCGCAGAAAATTGTTACAGACTATTTCAAAAACCTTAAAAAATAAGTTTATGAATATTATGGTATTATTGGCTGGCATCATAGCCAGCTTCGCAACAATTGGTCATTTCACCATGGGATCAAAGTTATATTTAAAGCCCTTTATTGCATCGGATCTGGATGCAGTTCCTAAGAATGTGATATTATCAGTATTTCATTACATTTCGGTGTATCAAATCTTGTCGTCGCTTGTATTGGTGATGATTGGTATCAATTTCGAAAACTGCATGTACGACCCAACCATGTTGTTGAATTTTGTTGCTTTAAACTATGGCTTATTTGCCTTGGTGCAAATTGTCATTGGATTGAGCTCTTCTGTAAAAGGTGGCCTGTTTAAAATGTTCCAGTGGATATTTTGGGTATTGATTGCGGTTTTATTATTTATGAGATAAAAAAAATAACAGGTCGCTTAATCGATTGGGCGACCTGTTAATAATCAAGTTAAACTGATTTAAAGGGTTTCTTTAGGCAACAACTTTATTGGTTGTTATCCATTCGTTGTAGGCTCCATCGTATACTTTTACATTTTTATAACCCAGTTTGGTAGTCATAATCGTATACAATAATCCGGCACGCGTACTTGTTTGGCAATAAAGGATTATCTCTTTGTCTTTTGTTACACCTTTGGAAGCAAATAACTTATTTAACTCTTCGGCCGATTTTATTAAACCTTTTTCATCGCGCATCAAGTCAGAATTAATACTGATAGCACCTTCGATGTGGCCTTTACTTTTTGGATCGGTGCCATTGAAATATTCATCTTTACGGGCATCAACCAGTACCACATTGCTTTTACCTCTTTGGGATTTAACATCGGCCATTGTTAAGTAGCTTGTGCGGTTGAGACTGGCATTAACCGTTGTTTTCTTAGGCATCTTAGGCATGCGGGTAACGGGTTTACGAGCTGCTTTCCAGGCATCCAGATTACCATCGAGCAATTTAACATTCGCTGCCCCCATCATTTTCATTATCCAGTACATCCGTCCGGCATTGCTTCCTTTGTTGCAATACAGCACAATTTCTTTATCGAAATCAACACCGTGTTTACCCATAATCTTACAAAGCTCGGCATCGCTTTTTAAGATTCCTTCGATGGGGCTTGTTGTTGACAATTCTTCCACCGGAAAACTAATGGCATTTCGGATATGGACTTTTTTGTATTCGGCATCTTTTCGAGCATCAATAATGATCACGTCTTTGCTGTTGATTTTTCCGGCCAGTTCTTTAACCGAAATAAAATCACCCTGTGCAGCTGCTCCAATGGTATATATAACAAGCGCTGCAATTATGCTTAATCTCTTCATCGTATTTGTATTATCGATTAAAACTTCACTTGTAACTGCACATACAAACCGTCGTTGTTTGTTTCAGTCGGATCTTCGGCACGATAGAGGTAGTTTACCTGCAGACGTGTCCAGTCATTAAAGAAATAGTTGGCTCCAAATGTCATAACATCTTCGCGGTAATCATTCAGTCCGGCATCGAAGAATTCATATTTAAATACCGGCTCAACATTCCACTTGGTCATGTACATGGCTTGTACATAGGCACCTTTGCGTTCGTCGCCTAATGCGATTAGTTCGCCACCACAACCACCTCCTAAAGAGCGGTCGTATTCACCTTCGTCAACAATGTATTCGCCCATTGCTCTGAAGTTGCCATAATTAAATTCGGCTTCAAAGGCATAAGAAGTACGCTTGTCATCATCATTGGTAGGGTAACCTACGCGATAACTTCCACCAAAATACAGGAAGTCGAATGGGTGAATGACAGCCCGGGCAATAAGGTCTTTTGAGCTGTTATTATCTTTTTTTAATCCGGCACCGTTCATGTATGCCAAACGATATTGGAGAAAGGTGTTGCGATCGCCTCCAAGAACCATAATTCCCAGGTCACGCTGTGGAACCACTAGCTGATCCACTGCCCTGGAACGAAAAATGGTATGCAGGCCACTACAAGCGGTTCCGCCCAAATCCATACTAAAAGGATTTTTAAACGATCCCATGGATATTTTTGCCCAATCCCATCGGCCATAAGTAATAAAAGCATCCAAAAGGTAGGCACTGCCATTGCTGCTAAGCATAGGGCTCATCTCCATCACCACGTAATAAGAGAAATCGTAAGGAATGTTACCGGTGGCTCCCAATCGGGCTCTTCTAAAACTAAATGAACTGGTTGTTTCGTCGGTATATTGCTGGTCGTATTCGGCCTGCAGGAATCCGAACATTTTTAATGATTCGTCATCGCCTGCTGCTTCTTCACAGCCTTGTGCCATTGCTCCAATGGGCATTAGCATGATGGCTAGTAATATTATAATGAGTTTGTTCATGATATACATTTTAATAGAAAGGAGTGAAGGTGCCCGGCACAACCATTTTCACAGGCTAATTGGGCACCATCATATTATTATTGTACTAACGGAAGATTCTTTGGATTTGAGTCGCCGCCCCATTGGTTGGTAGTCCAGCTATCTTCTGAGTTAAATAACTTGTTCATTCCAAAAGTTAAACTGTAGGCATCGTAACCTAACACGCGTAGGTAAGCAGTAATTACAGCTGATGTTTGACCGGTATAGCAATAAGTAACTACCTTTTTATCAGGATCAAGATTAGTGACTGCTGAAATGTCGGCTGATGTAGGTTTAATTAATAGCGTGTGTAAACGATAAGCGCCGTTGATGTGACCAAATGATCCGTAATCGGTTGTACTAAAATAATTGTTGATGTAGTAATTGCTTGGAGTTTCAAGAACATCATCTGCTTTAACAGTTTTGAATCCTTGCGAAACAACATATTCAACACGTTCTTTTAGAATCATTTCTCCAGTTGTACCAGTCGACATAAACTCAGGAATATCATAAACACTTGAAGATGGAGAAGTAGCATCATAAGTCCAGTTGGCATGTCCGTCGGCCAGGTTATCAATTTGAGGTGTCCAGCTATCCGTTGTGGCATTCCATCCGCTCATACCCCATTTAAGAGCCTGTGCATCGTGGTACCCATATAAACGAAGTAAAGAAGTGGCATAACAAGCCGTTTGCCCGGTGTAACAAACTACCAAAATAGGTTTGTCGGCTTTAGCGGCTTCCGTCAGAATGTTTTTAAAGTCAGGCACATTGACCGCGTTGGTGATATGTCCTTCTGCAAATTTAGCAGCGCTACGGATGTCAATTACATATTTACCACTCACATTTCCATCGGCAGGGGCACCCATTACAAACTTGGCACCATCACCGTTTTTAAGCACATGGTTAAGATCCATATCAATGTTAACCAGGTGATCCATCAATACCTGAGAAGGTTTCGTTGTTGGATTTTCAGTAGCATTATCATCTTTACATCCGGTAAAAATCATTGCACTGATTGCAAGCATTAAAAATGAATAACGAAATAGATTTTTCATAACTTAAAGGATTTAATAATTAAAAAGGATTGTTTTTATTTTCGATTGAGACAAAAGAATGTCAGACCAGGGTGATTTTATCATCAATCTGGCACGTGTCAATTTCTACTTCTAAGCGTTTATCTACATGGTTTAGCAGCCACCTCCATCATCATGTTTAGCTGGTCCGCCGGCTAACATTTCCAGATTTTTATCGCAATAATCCGGGTATGTTAATTCCCAGTTTTTCCAACCTCCTTCGATAACCAGTACATTTTTATAGCCCATCGATAACAGCGTTTGAGCAGTGAGGGTCGAACGCTTACCTTTCTTACAACAAAGAATGAGGGTTTCTTTCTTTTCGGGCATATACAAGCCTTCGTTTTCCCAAAAACTTTCTGTAGCGATGTTAAATTCAATGCTTCCGCGCGGTATATTAACGGAGCCCGGAATAAATCCGTGGTAATACTCATTATTTTGTCGGACGTCGATCACATTAAAAATCTCTTCCGATTCCATGATTTTCATGACATCATGGGGTGATACCGTAGTTACCAATTCGGCTGCATGTTCAACCATTTGGTCAACTGTCAGGTTACTCGGTTGCTTTTGGCAACTGATTAAAGCGATCAGACAACTGGTATATATTAGTAGTTTTTTCATGATATATTATTTAGTTTCTGTTTCAGGTTCTTTTTCTTCATTCTCTAATTCTTCATAACCTGTAATCATAGCCTGCAGGTTCGATGTCACCGTATGACCAGTTGTAATCAGGTAGAGGTGTGCCAATACAAATGCGACTAATAGGAATGCCCCAAGTGTATGGAGAACAGCAACGGTTTCGAGTCCTTCCAACTCAAAAGGTTTATCCGGATAATGAAAGAACAGGTATAAAAATCCGGTGATAAGCTGAACCGGAAACACCAGGATAATTAAACCGAAGTAGATAATGCGTTGAAGCGGATTTAGCTTACTGTCGGCAGTTTTCTTAACAGGATGAGGTTCCTTTTTAAAAATGCCGGAAATGTAATACATGATCTGTGACTTTACATTGTTACGAACAGGCACAAACTGACGACTCTGTCCTGTTACCAACATCCAAAAAACGGCGAATATTGTCAGTATCAGAAAGGCCCATCCGGCAGCTGAGTGCAAACGAACAGATGTTTCAAAACCAAAAGCTTCAAATGTGCTGTGAATCTCAAAACCCGTGATCATCAATAAAAGTATCAGCACCATTTGTGTCCAGTGCCAAAAGCGTTCGAATCGACTGTATATTTTTACTTTTTCCATTTTATCTGTTTTTAAAGAAGGCAACTACGCGTCCCAGGAAATGAGCTACGATGCCAATCAGTGTTAAAAAGATGAGTCCGAATCCGGCGTAATCAACCGATTTGTTGTAATCACGTCCCGGCAGATAGAAATCATTGAGGCCGGCTAAGCGTCCATCCCTCTGGTGACATTCGATGCAGGCCAGAGTTTGCTCTTTAGGTGATACCATATGATTGATTGGCCAATATACCTCGGATGCGATAAAATCGTAATTACCACTGTATGGACGATCGTTGTATTCCATCCCCAGGCGAGCTGCTGTATCCCAATCAAAATCTTTCCAAAAGGCACCTTGCCCTTTTTCAGGAGCCCAAAGCTTGAGGCTGATCAAGGTGTTGTTTTCGGTATCATAAATTTGCTTGCCGCGATGAACCTTTACGGGCCAAATTTTGGCGGTTGAATCGCGGTATTCGCCGAATAGTGTATTAATTTTTACAGGAACTTCCGCAATTGTGTCGCTGGACAAGTAGTGATCCACAGTTCCGTTAAACCAATAATATTCAGGCTTTACGTGGTCGTCCCAAACAAAATTTCCCTTGATTGATAGATAATTGTGGTTACCATCTGCGTCGTCTTCCGAATAGCCATTGCCTTCCTCATCTGTTTGTCCCGCTGATGACCAGTCCCAATAAAGCTTGGTGGCATTAACCTTGGCATATTCTGGTATATGGCAGGTCTGACATGCTACTTTTTCATAGTGATTATCCAGAACGTGATCATTATGAGGTGCAGAAGTATGGCATTGGTCGCAGTTAATTCGGTTATGGTTGGCCGACGAAACTGAATACAATTTACGTAACACCTCAGGTT
Organism: Carboxylicivirga sp.; assembly: GCA_025210475.1. GTDB lineage: Bacteria > Bacteroidota > Bacteroidia > Bacteroidales > Marinilabiliaceae > Carboxylicivirga. The sequence goes on from JAOARW010000116.1 coordinate 7,317, forward strand.
CTATCATTACTAACGCATAGGTGTCAGTTGGCAGTCCAAAATAGCTTTCATTGTTCCACTAAATCAATAGAAAGTTGAAGCATTTCAAAGATATTCGCAGAACGCTTAATCCAGGTATCAATGG
>JAOARW010000117.1 GCA_025210475.1 Carboxylicivirga sp.
CCATTGATACCTGGATTAAGCGTTCTGCGAATATCTTTGAAATGCTTCAACTTTCTATTGATTTAGTGGAACAATGAAAGCTATTTTGGACTGCCAACTGACACCTATGCGTTAGTAATGATAGAACCTGAGGTGTTACATTTTATCTGTAATAATAAGTTGGGATATAGTAATATTATTGTTAAGTTATTATCTTTGGAGAGACAATTTAATATTTACATTGGGAATATAAAGTGGTGACTATATTGAGTGCTTGTGGGTAATTAAAATACACAATGTTCTATTTAATAATTAAACACAACAAAATTAAATATAAAGATTTACAAAAATAATTACGATATATTGAAGTATGAACAACAAATTAATTTTATTGAAAATGAGAAATACTATATTATTAGTATCTCTTATTTTTATTACAAGCTGTACAGAAGAGGAAACTACTTACATATATAATAATGAAGATGTCATAGGGAATATTTTTACAAACAACTCAACTAATGGTAGTATTGAATTTAAATCTGAAAATTTATTGATTTGGACGATTTCTTATAATAGAGATACTTCAATTTCTTATCAAGTCAACTATACAATTAACGGAAATGAAATTCAATTTGAAGTTGAGGATGTAATCGAATCTACTTACACTAATGAATTAACAGGAGATGAAATTTCTCTCAGACAAAATTATCAAGATACATTTAAAGGCATTTTTATTAATGCTAATACTATTGATGCAAACGTAGTACATTCTTTTAGCAAATTTTCTGATTCAGATTTAACATCTTCAGGTAGTTCAAATTTACAATTAGCATACAAAAACTGAAGATTAAGAAAAAGAAAATTGAAAGAATATAAACTACCCACAAAAAAGGCTGTATGTAATTGCTTGTTATCGCTAATTTTGGAGATTCCATAGTTATTTCCAACTTGGTATGTCCTTGCAAAGTTAAGTGTTAACCCGCGCAACTACTGATAGTTTCTTCCGTTAGACATAACTTATTTGAACGAAAAAAATCCTAAATAACTTACAAACAAATGAATAAGAAAGTACTGATAATAATTTCAATTGTCATATGTGTTTTTAATGGTTGTGAGTGGGAAAAAGAAGGAGTTGAAACTATTAAAAAAGAACAATTAGATACCCTATTTACAGAACTCTATGAACAAGGTAAATTCAATGGCAATGTGTTAATTGCAGAAGAAGGTAAAGTGATTTTTGAAAAAAGTTTTGGTCTGGCAGATGAGAAAACCAAGATGAAACTTAATAAAGAGACAATGTTTGAGTTAGCGTCTGTTTCAAAGCAATTTACAGCAATGGGGGTGGTGCAACTTAAGAAGGAAGGCAAATTGTCGTATAACGATGAAGTATATTTGTATATTCCTGAGCTGGAAAACTACCGTGGAGTTACTATACATGATTTGCTGGTACATACTTCAGGATTACCTGATTATATGAACCTTGCCGATATTCATTGGGATAAATCGAAAATTGCCACAAATGTCGATATGATTAATTTGTTAGAGAAGTATAATCCCGAATTAGATTTTGAACCTGGAGAAAAGTGGTGCTACGGTAATACCGGTTACTTAATTTTGGCTTCAATAATAGAACGAGTTAGTGGTAAATCGTTTGGTGAATATTTAAGCGAAAAAATATTTACACCCCTTGAAATGAATAATACGCTTGTTTATAGAAGATGGTTTAATCCTAAAAAAATGAAGAATTATGCACAAGGTTATGTTTTTTCAGAGCATTTGAAATCAAAGGTTCTACCTCATGAAGATTGTGATTTGAAGACTGTTTATCTTGATGGAATCGTTGGTGATGGGATGGTAAATTCAACGGTGGGTGATTTATTAAAATGGGATAGGGCCCTCTATGGCAATAGTTTGATTAATGAAGATGATAAGAAAATAGTTTTTTCTTCTCACAAATTGAAAGATAGTACTGAAACGAAATACGGATACGGTTGGAAAATTACGGATAGTAAAATATACGGACGCGTAATATCACATGGTGGTGGTTGGGCCGGATATTCAACTTATATTGAAAGGCATTTAGATCATGACAAAACGTTAATCTTCCTCCAGAATAACGCTACTACGAAAACTGAAATCCCATCAAGAGATGTTTGTAAAATACTCTATAATCAACCTTTAGAGAAACCTATAGAGTTAGAAAGAGCTATTCTAAAACAATATGCCGGCGTTTATTTAAGCGATAAAGAAAAGGTTTATAAAATTGATTTTAAAAATAATGAGTTGATGTTTATTGTTAATCCTGAAGTTGAACTTAAATTAATTCCCGTTTCTAAAAACAGATTTATTCTAGATCGAGCAATTCCAGAAGTTACATTCACATTTATTTGCAACAAAAATGGAGATGTAGAGAAATGTAGGTTTGTACAAGTTGAAAAGAATATAGATAAATTGCTAACGAGGAAAAACTAACAGATGGGTGGCTGAGAAAAAGTAGTGATCTTAGCCGCGAACGCAGAATATAGATAACAAATCAAGCATTAGATGTTAGTAACATATACAAATAGAAAAGGTGATATACATTACCTAAAGGCAGTGTTAACACCAAAGGGTGCAACACGTTATTATATTGTAAAAAACAAGAAAAATGTAAAACAAAATGAGTTGGTAACAATACTTCCCGATGCATTTGAGTTTTACGAATTTCCGGAAGATGGAAAAGTTTCCTTTCGTAAGAAGCAAACATCAATTTTTAGTGATGAAGAAAAAAAGATAGTTGAAGAAGTACTAAATCAACAAACAGATTTAGAGGATTTTATTATAGACTTGGAGAAAGATGCAATTCTGATTTATATAGCTCACCTCAAAAAGAGTGAATTTGGATATGACTTAGAGCATTTTAAAAAAATACAATCTTTCAGACCAAAACTAAGAGTCGAAAAAGAAAACGGGCATTATCAAATGCAGCGTTTTTGCAATTTAATGAATCACTATGGATGGATTACAATGGAAACAGGTTCTGATTTAGCTAAGCTTTGTGAAAAATATTGTCCTCATATTGATAAAGAGAGTTTGTTGAAATTCTGGATCGAAGGGGAGAAAGATTGGTAATTAATTCAAGAGTTATTGTTTCAAAATCAAAAAGGTAATTGTACCAACAATCCATCTTACAAATTATTTAGTTTAGTTGGCTCTGTATGGATTTTAGTGGGTAATCATTAAACCAATTTGAATGCACCCCTCGGCCTCTCTAAAAAAAGTGATGGATATAGCAGCTGTTACTTAGAGAGACTGGGAAGCTGAGAACTTGTTCGAAGATCGCCCAGCCGAAATTAGTGACAGTAAGTATATCAATTACTTTTTTTTAGGCAGCCTTGACTTTCTTTGTATACTTTCTTGTGTCAAGACAAGTAAAGTATAAGCCACGCGGCTAGAGCGACGATTATAAATCAATAATTAAGTTACCCATAGAATTCATATAGCACCATTTATTCCTATCAATCATATTGTAGGTTTAGGAAAAACTTTTAAATTTATATAAGTTTTTTATACTCTATGTGATAGAGTGAATTTTAACCATCTAATTCCTTTCAATTATGACTGATAACTATGAATTCGTGATTGACCCGGCAGATTTGCAAGCTGTAAAAGATGCCATTGATGTAATTAACGAGAAATTGGTTCCAATTTTGATTGCATTAACGCCCGAAGAGCGCAGAGAGTTAGCTAAAATGGGTGATAAAACGGTGGCTTTTGTTACCAAAGCCGTTGAGTACATGCAAGAGTACCCTGAGTTGGTGCCAAATTACGTGCCTGTTGAACCTGCACAAATTGATCTGGCAGCTGTTAAAACGCTTTTGCCAATTAACAGTCAGTTTACAAAGCTTGAAGAAATGACTTCCGACTCTTCAATGCTATCGGGTAGCGAGGCTTATGGATCGGCACTTTCGTTTTACAATGCCGTAAAGCTGCAAGCCAAAGAAAATGTACCGGGAGCTAAAAATGTTTACGAAGATTTAAAAGCCCGTTTCCCGGGTAGAGGTAAAAAACAGGAATAATACCGATTATACAGCTTATTTTGTAAATCATTTGGTATAAAATGCCTGTTTGAGATAGAAAAAAGGGTTTCTGAGTAGCAATTTTCCTATTCAGAAACCCTTTTTTTCATCTCAGAGAAGGAAAAATGCTACTTTGAAATACAAAAATGCCCCTCAGAGTAGCAAATTTGCTACTCTGAGTAGGAAAAATGCAGCTCCAACAGGCATTTTTCTATCTTAGAGAATATAAAAGGTATTTGCGAATAGGAATTTTCTGCAATGGCAATGGTACTTATACAATAATAAGGTAAGTGGGCGATATAATTTTAAATTATTTGAAGGAACATGATGTTATTATTGTTAAGTTGTTATCTTTGGTGGCATAATTTAACAAATACGATTGGATGTCGGTAGTTATATCGAGTAGTTAGCAACCATTAAAATTGTGTTTTCGAAGAAAGGATTTCTTTCAATAAGCAGAAAATAATTGATGTATCTAAAAACTAAAATATTAAAGATTGAACTCCAAGACACTAAAGTCTTTGATATAAAACCTATCCTAGACTGCAGTACTAGATTGACAATGAAAGATTCAACAAGTTATAGTTTACCTATTAGAATTAATTCTAGGTCTAAAATAACAATAGCATCCATACTATTACTTTCTCAAAAAAATGACTCAGTTCTTATAAAATGCTATGTTGACATACTTAAGCCAATTATTATAACTCTTGCGAGCATTGGGATTCCAATTTCTCTGGCAATTAATGAAGTAGACTTTGTTGCTTTAATATGTATATTTATTTTGTTGGGACTCATGATATTTATAATAATTAGAGTAACAATTAAAAATGAAATTGAGAAGATTATGATGTCAGTTATTAATAAACACTAATGTACGAAAATAGAAATAACGGTTGCCAACAATGACTAATAATGCAAAAGGGAATTGGCTCATTTTGGTCAGTTTGTAACTCTGGCAGCCACCGCCAAATCATTAAGCTGACCTTTGAAATGAAAAAGATAAAAACAAATACAACGCTTCGGCTTCGTGAAATTCGAAAGTGAGTAAGATTAAAATTTCACTTACGCTTAATAGCCTAGCCGCTAAGCTTCATATTCAAGATGGAATAGCTAAGCCAATATGTAAAAAAAACCTGACAGCTTTTTTCTCCTGTCAGGTTTTCAATAAGCAATAAGTTGGGTTGATAAGTTCGAACTCCAATATCTCAAACGTTTAATTATTCAAGCTGAGCCTCTCTGATGGCTTTAAATTCACTGCCTTCGTTCCATTGGGGATACTGATCGGTATTGGCAATGTGCCAGCCAACACGGAATAGAAGTTGAGCATCGGCTTCAATGCCCGACAAATCCCACCAGTCTTCGTATTCATCATCGGGTTTATGATAGCAGTGGTTAATCCACTCTTGTTCTTTTTCCTGCATATACGCTTTGCCTTTTTCCCAATGGTCAACATTGCCACGGGCAAAAAGGGCGGGCACACCAACTCGGGCAAAGCTAAAGTGATCGGATCGGTAATACATGCCTGTGTGAGCGTTGGGATCGGGCAGAATGTAGCGGCCTTTCTTTTCCGCTTCCGCTTTTAACAGATCGTCTAAATTCGACTGGCCATATCCGGTTACCATCACATCTTTACACCGGCCGTAAGGCAACATCAAATCGTTATTGATATTGGCAACTGTTTTGGCAATGGGGAAGATGGGGGTATCGGCATAATGAGCCGATCCATTTAATCCCGATTCTTCGGCCGTGGGCGCAAAGAAAACAACCGATCGCCTGGGTGCCTGGGGCATGGCTTTAAAGGCCCGGGCTATTTCTATCATCCAGGCCAGCGAAGTACCATTGTCAACTGCACCATTGTATATCGAATCGCCATTCATGGCTTTACCTATTCCCAAATGATCCCAGTGTGCCGAGTAAAATAGGTATTCATCCGCCAAATCGCTTCCTTTAATCATGCCAAGTACATTGTTTGATATGTTGCTTGTCCAGCTGTTACGAAGCTGCATATGTGCACTGGCCTTTAGTGGAAGCCCTTTGTAAGCTTTCGATTTGGCTTCCTTAATTAATGCTGCTAAATCCAAATCCAATGATTGAAACAATTCCATGGCTTTATCCTGATGTATCCAGCCTTCTGTTTTGCAGCGTTGCAGGTAATCATCTTCGGGTTGAGGATATACTTTTGCCACAGCTGCCGAGTTAACCACCACCGACCAGGGATAGCCGGCACCTTTATTATCGTGAATAATAAAAACAGCCTCGGCACCTTGTCGGGCTGCTTCTTCGTATTTATAGCTCCAGCGCCCGTAATAGGTCATGGCATTGCCGGTAAACAGTTTATCGTTCCCCGAATCCAGTCCGGGATCATTTACCAGCACAATAACAGTTTTGCCCTTAACATCAATGTCGGCATAATCGTTCCAGTTATATTCAGGAGCAACAATACCATAGCCAGCAAAAACCAACTCCGATGCATCCAGTTCCAGCTTGTTAGTCAGCTGTCGCGAAAATGCTACAAAATCTTCCGGATAACGAAAGTTGATGGTCTGCTTATTATTCGAAATGGTAAGCGGCTCAGTAATCTGGCCTTTTACCTGCACCATAGGTACTTTTTGCAGATAGCTATCGCCATTGGTCGGCTCCAGCCCAATGTCCTTAAAACACTTTTGCAGGTAATTGATGGTTAATGTTTCGCCCTCAGAAAATGGCTTACGCCCCTGGTATTTATCGCTACCGAGTTCAACAATGTATTCTTTCATTCGATCGGTCGAGATAAGCGATTCGGCTTTTTCCAGGTCCTTTTCTGCTGAATCGCAAGCACAAAAAGTGACTGCCATTAAAGCGGCTGATATAAATTTCAACATGAGATGGATTTAAATTTTCGTGTAAAGATAAGATTAAAGAGCTAATGATTTCTATATGATCGAATTGCTTTGTATGCCCCATGATTATCGAATATTGGTCTTGTTTTGTCCAAAAGAAATAATGGCAAAATATTAATTTTTCATTCAATGTATTAGCCCGAAAAAACAATAAAAAAGCAATTTGAAAGTAACAAAAAACTTCAATTGACGTAATTAGAAATCTGAGGTACCTTTGGTACTCCATTGTAAATTTTAACCTGTGTGACAATATGTAGTGAAGTGAAAGATTCGTTTATTACTGAGTTACAAATAGAAAATGATATGAAAAAGATGAGATGGTTACCTGCCATGCTGCTTGCAGGCGTTTTTGCTTTTACGGCATGTAGCGATGATGAAAAAAATGGTGATGTTTTTAGTTCATTAACTGAAGAACAACACAAAGAAAAGATCGAACAAGAGGGAATTGCCATGGTTCAGGAAATGGACGATCTTACCAACCTACAAACCTATGATGTAATTGATGCTTTTGAAGGTTTTGCTTCAAAAACTAATCTATTTGATCTTAATTCCGGTGTAATTGGAATGAGTTTGGGTGAAGTTGTTTCATTGAAAAAAGGCCCTAAAGCAACGGAGGCCACTGAAAAACTACCCGAATTTTAGGATAGTTTAAAAAATATAAGGATGTAATGTTGTGCTAAATGCTCAAATATTACATCCTTTGTTTTATTAGTTGATAATGGTTTGCGGTGTCAATATGGACGAAAAATGCC
>JAOARW010000118.1 GCA_025210475.1 Carboxylicivirga sp.
AATAAATCATTACTTATGGAAGATCAAGAAAAATGGAAATTAAAGAAAATAAACTATTTAGAAAAAGAACTTATAAAATTAAAAAAAGCCTCATAGGAGCCCTCAAATTAATCATTTTTCTACTTAGTTATATAGTAGGAGAATGATTGAATTTATTTGGGAGTTCCATCTGAAAAATGAAAATAAATTTAAACAGATGAATAACAAAATAATTGATCAATCCTATTGCTTATATCATGGGTGTATGCCGAAACAGAATCACGGATTGGTTTTATCTCAATCGTTTTGATTCGTTATCGCTATTCGTGTTTTACCTCTGAAATTCCCCCGTTATTCGGGCTTTTGCAGAATTCTTTGAGCAAGCTGTAAATAGTCTTAATACTTTTATCTTGCTACTTGCTACTTTTCGTGCTTGTTGTGGTTAGGATTTTTGACTGAGGATAATCGGTTAAAAATAAATCCGGTAATTAATAGAATTAAACCAAGTATTGCCACAAATGTTGGTGGTTGACCAGGCGTGTGTTGTCGCACTAAAATGGTGGCATATAATGAAGTGATGCTTACTACTGATCCGCAGACTAAAATTATTAGTGGCCAATTTTTATTCTGATGCCGGTTAAAAAGGAATTGAGCAAGGACAATTAAAATACCAGTGCTTAAATAGCCGCCGGCCATCACCCGCATCATGGCGAGCAGCAGGTATTGCATCTCCCGATCCAGCTCGCTCCAGAGTAATGATATGGCCTGACTATGATAGGACATAAAACTACCTTTTAACAGATAGATAATGCCAAATAACAGAAGGATAATTCCGGCCATATAGTTACAGGTAGTAGCAATTAGCTTATTCATCACATATATTTTTCAATAAGTTACGATATTATTTATTTGAATGAAAAGGCTATGTAAGTAAAAACGGAAATGGACGAAACTTGGGGTGGCAGAGAAGACCTGACTCGACACTAATATAGTTACCATAAATTATGGTGATCGTGTGGTTGCTTGGAGTGCTTGGCAGTTGGAAGAATATTGATAAATTCATTTAGGTTAAGAATGTAATGCAATATTTACCTATTTGCTAACTGCTTTATTTTAAAACATTTTTTGTATCTTGTTTTTAGCTGGATTGATTGTTCCCAAGGCTTAAGCCTTTCTACTATTCCGATACTGTTTTTTATTTCAAAAGCACGCACATGACAATTGATTTATCCGACTACAATAATTACTTCAATGCTTTATTGAAGGGCGACCGGCACACTTGTATAGAAATCATTGATGAGCTTTGGGCGCAAAAAGTTCCACTTCAGGTTATTTATGAGGATGTTTTAAAAAAAGCGCTTTACCAGGTTGGTGAGTTATGGGAAGAGAATAAAATAAGTGTTGCCACCGAGCATCTGGCTTCGGCCATTTCCGAAACCATTCTGAATAATCTGTTCTTAAAGCTCAATGTTCTTTACAGTTCAGAAAAAAAAATATTGGCAGGATGCGTGGAGAATGAGCACCATCAGATAGGTATAAAGATGATCTGTGATATGTTTGAGGCCAATGGCTATCAGACGTTTTTTCTTGGCGCGAATACCCCTAAGAATGATTTTATGGAATTGGCTCGTCAAATCAATCCTGATATTTTTGCTTTGTCGGTGAGTGTTTTCTTTCATATTCCTGATCTCGTGAAAATGATAGAGACCATTCGAAACGAGTTTCCTGAGACTCCGATATTGGTCGGAGGGCAGGGCTTCAGGCATGGAGGCAAAGAGAACTTGCTTCAGTTCGATAATCTGACATTTATGGAGGATACCCTAGCCATTGAAAACTATATAAACCAACTTGCTCATGAATAAATCAGAATTATTAAAAAGTGCCGAACAGTTGCCTTCTGTACCGGCTCAAGCCCTAAGCGAATATCAGGCTAAATCGGGCAGGATGGTGGAGGAGTTAAATGAGTTGCTTCTTTCCAATAATGAAATAACGAGGCTTATTGGATATGGCAACATCGACCTAATGAAAAATAACCATGAAAACCATGTTCAGTTTATGTCCTCTGTATTCGAAAATTTCAATGCAGAAACATTGGTTAGTACTGTTTTATGGGTGTTTAAAGTATATCGTAATCGTAATTTCCATCCGGATTATTGGCAAGAACAATTGCAAGGATGGATTTCAATAATTAAAACGAACCTGAACGAAGTTCATCACACCGAAATTTTGATGTATTATCAATGGATGCTGAAGAATATTAATGTTTTTACCCAACTAACAGATGTTAAGGAAAATATTAGCTGATAGCTTAAAGGATGAAAAAGCAAAACTGTCGGAATTGCTATCGCAGTGGACCAGTGAGTTTTCCGATGTGATAAGTAGTGGCAATTGCATTTACGTTTGTTTGTTGGATCAAAATGGAGACATATTGTTTATCAACTCCACATTCAATGATTTAATTAAAGGCAAAGGCAGTAAGAGCTTTTTACATCCTAATTCCAAAGCTTTGGCCGCAATGGTCGGAGATGGACTTCTTTTTGAAGGATTTCTGACCATAGGCGATAATAATTCACTAAACCGTTCGATAGAAGTTAAGGTGTACAGGCGCGAAAATGAATTATTGATGTTGGGAGGTATCAATGCCAATGATTTATTTGAACAGAATGAGAAAGTGTTTGAACTCAATGCTGAAAATCAGATTTTGCAACGCGATTTAATAAAAGAAAAGAAACTGTTGCAATCGGCCATGCACGAACTTAACCAAACGAACGAAGAGCTATCAAAACGCGCGAAAGAGCGGGAAAAGTTTTTATCCTTGTTGGTACATGATATTAAATCACCTTTTAATTCTTTGTTGGGCTTTACCTACCTATTGGCCAATAAAATTGAGGATTTTCCGATTACGGAGCTTAAACGACTGGCCAAAAGAGTACATAACATGACTGAAAAATCGGATCACCTGCTGAATGATATCATTACCTGGTATAAAGCGCAGTCGGGGCGAATTACTTTTACACCCGAAGAAATCTATTTGGAAGATATTTGTCGCGAAATTGTTAAAAATGTGGAGTATAGTGCTCAGCGAAAAGACATTCAGTTATGTACACGTGTTAACGAAGCAATCACCTTCAGGGCCGATTTAAACATGCTGAAAACGATTTTGCGCAATCTGTTGGCCAATGCCATTAAATTTACCCATGAAAAAGGAAAGGTTGTGTTACAAACTAAAGTACATGGCGACAGACTTATTTTTGAAGTGGAGGATACGGGTGTAGGTATATCGCAAGATAATATTGACAAAATAATGGATGAATCAGTCTCCTATACAACAGAAGGCGCAGGCGGAGAAAGTGGGACTGGTATTGGGGTTAATTTGTGCATCGACTTAATTCGCAAAAGTGGCGGGCAATTACACATTTACTCGCAACCACAGCAAGGAAGCACATTCTGGTTCGACATTCCCTTATCACTTGAGTAATTAGTGTAATTTGTGGTTAAAAAAATAGCAAAAATTGTCTTTTACTACTTAAAAATAATTCCTTAATAATCTAATCTAAAACCTTTTAACGATGAAAAAATTACTGTTTATTTTGATCATGATGTGTGCGTATTCATTGTCCTATGCACAATTTGTTGCAAAAATGGAAGTAAAAGAAAAGATAGAAGGCCTTTGTGATCGGGATGCCGTTTATGCACTTTTTCCCATGTTCGATGGTCAGGAAGAAGCCGTTTGTCCAATGACAGATGCTGAAATTTTAAGCCGCCTTAATAACGAAGTTGGATTCCTAAAAGATAACCCGAAGTATAAAGATAAAGGTATGATAGGGTTGGTTATTAACTGTGAGGGTAAAGTGGTTAAGTGCAAGATGGATAATAAAACCAAGAGCAAGGAGTTGGATAAACAGATTGAGCATGTATTTAGTACTTTGGGTGAATGGAAGGCTGGCAAATTAAATAATAAAGCAGTTGATAGTTCAAAACTATATAGTTTTAAAATTAAGAAAGGAAGGTTTGTTTTTGAATAAGGGGCAGACCGTCTTTATTATCGTTCTATTTGATTGGAATAAACATGAATCGATTAAGGGAATGTGATTAAACCGATTCCGGACGCAACCTTTTATTTTCGCATACATCTGTATGTTATTAGAATGATTAATTCATTCTTTTAGCAATGATAATTTTACTCAGATGGATAATGTTTTAAAGTATGCTCTGGTAGTGAGTGTAATGACCATAATTGCTTCATGTGATAGGAATCCTGATTTAGAAAATTACATTTATGGCGACTGGAGAATTATAGTTCCCGATTCCGATACTCTAACATTTAAAACCAATGATTTATTTATCAGAGTGTATAATGATGGAGTTGAGCATGCTTTTAAATATCGTTTGGTAATGATAGTGTTACGGTTCAATATCAGGGGCCAAATAAACCATTAGTACAAGCAACAAGTCACAGATATTTCATAAATCAGAATGAAATGGTAATTGACTTTTCGAATGGGTGTTATGGCTTTAATAGTCAAGAATACAAATTCTTAAAATTGGAATTATAACTTAATGTTAATATATCGAGTGTTAAGTAAATATTGATTCGATGAAGCATCTTAAACTGTCTGTTTTATTACTATTTCTGTTTTCTTGTCAGGATGATGTTAGTGTGGAGTATTCCTTGCCAACACCCGAAGGATTAATTCATTGGGATATCCTAAAGATAGAAGGAGAAAACGTAGCAATGATCAATGACACATTAAAACTAGATGTTTTTTGTCCACGAGTAAGTTCGTGTGATAATGTTGTTGAATTAATGTCAGATTCATTTGGAAGAGAGATTTTTATTAAAGCTTTCGGGTTCAAAACTACAGATTCTCATTGTTTATGGCATGCTATGCCGAAAGTCATTCAGTTTAATTTTATCCCCAAAAAGAAAGGCGTGTATGTATTACATTTTATAAAGCGGGATGAGACAAAAATTAACTTTCCGGTTATTGTAAATTAGAAATTAAAGCCCTTATTACCACAGTTCATTAAGTTCTGGTATGGTATTGATAATGATATAAACCTGTGTTCAGACCCGATTTGTTAAACTAAAACATCTTGCAAATCAATCTTATTTCTTTTGTCTAAAATCTAGGATTTGTTGTGATTATAAAGGTTAAATGAAATACGAACGATTTAAGATTAAATAAGTTTATAAACAAGATTTATGAAACCAACCATCTTATTGATTGCCAGTTTAATTATTGTGTCATCTTGCCACAAAGATAAAACAGAAAGTTCACTGACCATCGAAGGTCGCTGGCAGTGGGTAGAGACATATGGTGGGATAGGAGGAATAACATATACTCCAGAGTCGACAGGTGAAGAGAGGCTACTTGTTATAACAGCATCCACAATCGAAACATTTGTAGATGGTGTAAAAACAAATGAGGATTCCTACCATATTGAAAATGGAGATTGTATGTCTGGTGATAATTGCCGCTTAATTGTCTATAGTAATCGTTCCATCGATCAGGAGATACAGCTATATGGTTCTCGTTTAGTATTAATCGATCAGGCTTATGATGGATTTGTAAAGGAATATCATCGGCAGAAATAAGGAGAATCTATGATACGGATAGCCCGGGTAATGGATTCGGTAAGTCCAAACGTCAGGTAACTATAAGTCCAAACGTTTGGGTGCTATAAGTACAAGGTGCTTGTACCTACAAGTCCAAACAGCTTGTACCTATAGGTTCAAACACTTTGGACTTATAAGTACGAAGGTATAGAACCTATAGGATCCAAAGCTTTGGCTAAAAGAAATAACTTTGTGTCTCTATATTCTTGGCTGTTTTTATTGCGTACAAAAGCTAAACCATTAGTTTTGCTTGTACGAACAAAAAAGAAACCGCTAGCATGCTAACATTTATAGGTGCCATTGTGGCATTAATACTAGGCTTTATTGTATATGGAAAGTTTATCGAACGCTTTTTCGGAGCCGACGATTCCCGGCCTACGCCAGCTATAGAAAAGGCTGATGGTGTGGATTTTTCGCCCATGCCAACCTGGAAAGTGTTTACCATTCAGTTTTTAAACATTGCCGGACTGGGCCCTATTTTTGGCGCCATATTAGGAGCTTTGTATGGGCCAATGGCTTATTTGTGGATTGTTTTTGGCTGCATATTTATGGGAGCCACCCACGACTATTTCTCTGGCATGCTTTCCGTTCGTCATGGTGGAGCCAGTATACCCGAAATTGTTGGCAAGTACCTGGGCAAAGGATTTCAGAATTTTTTAAGGGTATTCACCTTATTGTTACTCATATTTGTTGGGGTGGCTTTTGTTTCGGGGCCGGCGGGTTTGTTGGCTAACCTTACTGAAGGAGGACTGCACATTTGGCTCTATATTATTTTTGCCTATTATCTGGTTGCCACGCTTTTACCCATTAATAAAATTATTGGTCGCATATATCCTGTTTTTGGAGCTACTTTAATCATAATGGCATTGGCAATTGCCGGGGCCATGCTTTGGGGCGGAATAAACGGAAGCGTACTGATGCCTGAATTATCCTCCGCCAGTTTTGCCAATTTTCATCATCATCCCACCAAAAACATTCTTTTCCCGATGATGTTTATCGTGATATCTTGTGGCGCCTTAAGTGGTTTTCATAGTACACAGGCCCCTATGATGGCCCGAACCATCAAAAAGGAGAGCTATGGTCGCTATGTTTTTTATGGGGCGATGATTGCCGAAGGTATTGTAGCTATTATATGGGCAACGGCAGCCATGACCTTCTTTGGCGGTGCCGAAGGGTTAAATGGTACCATGCAGATAAGCGGCCATGATCCGGCCTGGGTGGTGAATGAAATTAGCGTGGCCTGGCTGGGTAAGGTAGGTGCTGTATTTGCCATTATTGGTGTTATTGCCTGTCCCATAACCACGGGCGATACGGCCTTTAGAAGCGCCCGCCTGACCATTGCCGATGTTTTCAAGCTGGATCAGTCCACCATAAAAAAGCGATTGATTATTAGTATTCCATTGTTTGCCATTGGTTTTGTATTATCGCAACTGGAGTTTCCGGTTATCTGGCAGTTCCTTGGTATTTCCAATCAGATTCTGGCTGTGGTGGTGTTATGGACCGGTGCCATGTACCTGGCCAAAGAGCAAAAAGCACATTGGTTTTTATCGCTTCCGGCTATGTTTATGACGGTTGTATGTGTGGCCTACCTTTTGGTGGCTCAAAATATATTGGGAGATTATGCCCTGGAAATCAATATGGGCATTAGCATCGGGATAGGGGCTAGCCTGCTTGCAATAGGCTTGTTTATATGGCGGGCCAAGCAGGTGGGGATTAATGTGCAAACAGTATAATTAGAGTAAGAAAAGGTTAATGGGCACAAAGGAATTGATTACGAGTAGCGAGAAGAGGTGGATCATTGATGTACTGTCGAAGAAGCATCCGGCCTATGTTGAAACACTGGATGTGCCTGAGATTGTGCAAATAGCTGTTAAGAATGGTTTGGCAGCAGCCTTGTTTCAGGAGCTTAATTCGGCAGAAATTGTTTGTCCGCCTCATCTGAAAACAGAACTTAAAAAGGCATATTTCAGTAATTTATTTCGAAATACAAGGCTTACCAAGGTGTGGCAGGAATTAAAGGAACTGTTCGAGCGTCATCAATTGGCTTATGTGCCATTAAAGGGTATTTACTTGTCGCAATATGTTTATAGTGATTCTACCTTAAGGGCCATGAGCGATATCGATGTGCTTTTGAAAGCCGATGATGCCGCTAAAGTGCATAAATTGCTGATCACAGAAGGGGCTGTAAGCGAAGCACCGTTATACAATGCCAATGAAGATACGACCGATCATCACTTGCCCGGATTGACATATAAGGGTGTTTACATTGAAATTCACCGGGGGCTCTTCCCCGATGATGCCACCTTTAATTTAACGCCCGAAGTGATTTGGGGTAATCTGGTCAGGCATCAGGATACAAGCACTCTTCATCCTAAATTGAACCTGCTGTATTTTTGTTTGCATTTATATTACACCGTTAAAAGGGGTGGACTTAGGCTAAGTTGGCTGTACGATTTTATTGTATTCAGTCAATCGGACGCTTTTCAGCAGAGCGAAGGGGATTTTATGCACCTGCTGCGCCACCACCAATGTGTTGAGCCTGTGCTGGCGATGCTCTACGCGGCCGAAAAAGTATTTGATCATCGTTTCCCGTTTATCGATCATTCCATTCAGTCGAAAATCATACGAACCATTGTAAAGCGAACCATTTATTTCGCCAATAAGCAAACTGAAAGCAGCACCAATTATGGCTATGAGATTGCTTTTGAACGACTCAGAAATACCAGGGGATTGGTCAATCAATTAGCTTTTGTAAGAAAGATGGTTTTTAAGCCGGGCAATAGCATCGGTGAAAACCTGCGTAGAATAGGCTTATTAAGTGGGCGAACTCTGGGGATGTTGCGTCAGAAAATAGTCAGCTTCTTTCGATTTTAAGGCAAAAGCGATTGCCCTTCGAATGTTAATGTAAATGTGATTCTTTGATTGGCATCGGAAGGCAGGTTAAAGGTACAGGATCCATTGTAATTCATTTCAAAATCATAATCGGCATAGTTCAACCATTGTTCATACTCAGAACCTATTTTATAAAGAGGACTTAATTCTTCTAATCGATTAACGTTACTTGCGCTGAATTTGAATTTATCTTTATTGCCTGCAATCAGCAGCATATGACTTTTAACGAAGTCGTTGTTGATTTTACATTCTTTATTGATCTTATATCGGCTTATCAGTATTCGGTTTTTAGTTTGGTCATCCATATTGCAGTTTGACAAAATAAGTAGTGATAAGGTTGTTATAGCGAGCAATGTTTTGTTCATATTCACTTTAATTTTTTATTGTAATCTATCCAAATAATGATAGATTTTGTTGTTTTCTTTGTTGCAAAACAATAATACAACGGAATATTAAGTTAATTTATTATTGAAATACTTATTGTTTAGCAAATATAGAAATATGGCCCGATATTTAACCAATTCTCTTATAGGTTGAGCAATAGAAACTTTGCCAAACCAGTCATGAATCAAATAATAAACATTGAAGCATAGCTACCACGATTCTTTTATAATTAAGGGTTATGCTGACGATAATAAATCACAACTTAAAATTAAAAGATAAACCAAATCACTTAAAAGCATGAAGAAAAGCACTTTTAACTTTATCGGATTACTCATCGTTATAAATTGTATGCCAATACTTAATGCGTCTTCCCAAAGCAAGCAAACAGTGGATAACCTCACTGCCTTTTCTAAGGCTTACGGATACGTTAAATACTTTCATCCAAGCGATGAAGCTTATGCTTTGGATTGGAATAAATTTTCGGCCTATGGAGCAAAAGAAGTTGCGAATTGCAAAAATAACGAAGAGTTGGTAGAAGCCTTAAACCGTCTTTTTGCCCCCATAGCTCCTTCGGCAAAATTTATGTTGGAAGCGAATCGCTCAGCATATAATGTTGAATCTTTAAATCCTTCAAAAAAAATGGGGTATAAGGAAGTTTACTGGCAGCATAATGGTGTGAGTTTTAAGATGAGGTATGCTAACCAAAGGAACAGTCCTTATAAAAGTATTAGGGTTAATAAAAGAAGTGAGGAGGATAGAAGTTCGGCGATTGGAAATTTAATGACCGTTGTTGAGCCTGAAAATCTGGCAGGAAAGGAATTTAAATATGAAGGTTGGGCTAAATTGGAACCATTCAGTAAAGGGCAGGGGCAGTTCTGGATCAGGGTTGATTTAGGCAGGCGAAAGGTCGGCTTTTTTAACAACTCAAAGGACAACCCGGTTAAAGAGAGCCAATGGACGAAATTTGAGATCAAGGGAAAGGTAGATTCAACAGCACAAGGCATTTCATTGGGCTGCTTTCTTGTGGGAAAAGGTACCTTATACGTTGATAATATTAAATTATCGTACAAGGACGGTGACAAATGGATTGAAAGCCCCATTAAAAACAGCGATTTTGAAATAGAAGAAATAAATGCGGATCGAAATGGCAAAGCTAAGTGGAATGGAATAGGAAATGGATATGATTTTAAAATTCAGAGTAAAGAAACATATTCGGAAAAGAAAGCTGTTAAGATTGCATACAAAGGCGATGTTAAAGTCAACAAAGGCGAACAACTATTTGAGTGTCAACCAGCGTTTGGAGAACTGATTGAGAAAGAATTAACCAAAGGAATTTGGTGTCAGATTCCTATGGTATTGCTGGGCAATAAATCAGGAACATATCCGGCTTCTGATAAAGCGGAGTTAGACAGCTTAATTGCGCAGGTTTCGAAAGTAAAAGTTACACCCGATGATTTATATAGCCGAATTGGTAACATCGTGAATACTTACAATGTCTTTCAGCACTTTTATCCATATTTCGATGTGGTTGATGTGGATTGGGATAGAGAATTGATAAGTGCCATTCAACAATCTTTCACAGATAAAAACGGTGCTGATCATCAGAATACTTTATTGACACTTACGGCTAAACTTAAAGACGGGCACATAAATGTACACAGTAAATACAGCTATAAACATATTCCGCCAATAATGTGGGAGTGGGTAGAAAATAAGTTGGTTATAACCCATGTAAAAGAAAGTAATTTATCCTTAAAAGTTGGTGATGTGGTAGAAAGTATCAACGGTGAAACACCATCCGATTATTTTACCAGGGTAAGAGCAAAGATTTCGGCGGCTAATAAGGGATGGTTGAACTACAAAGCCGGCTATGAGAGTTTGTCGGGTGAAGAGGGGAGTACCATCACAATCCGCGTAAACGCTAAAGATTACGAGTTAACAAGGAAATACACTAAGGATGAAGTGTTAAAAGCCGGTACGATAGCACCCCGGAAATATCACTTCTACAACGATAGCAGCATTGTTTACCTCAATATCGATTTAATAGAGATGGATACGATTAATCATTTTATGCCGGCTCTGGAGAAATCAAAGGCCATCATATGCGATTTAAGAGGTTACCCAAATGGCAACCATGGTCTGATCAATCATCTTTTAAAGGAAAATGATACGGATAGCTCCTGGATGCTGGTTCCCCAGATTATTTATCCTGATCAATCAAAAATATGCGGATATAAAGAACATGGCTGGTTGATAGAAGCCAAAGAACCTTATTTGGGCGATAAGCAGATTATTTTTATCACTGACGGACGAGCCATAAGTTATGCCGAGAGCTATTTGAGCTTTATTGAAGGATATAATTTAGCCACAATTGTTGGGTAGCCCAGTGCAGGTACAAACGGAAATATTAATCCTTTCACAATCAACAGCTACTACAGTATCTCGTGGACTGGTATGAAAGTCGTTAAACACGACGGAAGCCAACATCATGGTATTGGTATCTTGCCCGATGTAGAAGTTTACAAGACCATAGAAGGCGTGAAAGCAGGCAAGGATGAGTTTCTTGATAAAGCCTTAGAAATGATAAAATAGTAACTCTTTGAAATGTAAAGCTTATCCCAGATATATCGTTAGTCTATTGTTATTTTAATTTTTATGACAATGAGCAAATAATATATCTGGGATAATTCCAATTATTCTTTAGAACGACTATTGTTTCGATTCGTTTATAATCCTCATTTATTGCTTGTTTCGCTCCAGAATTATTCGAGGGAATTAGTTAAATGGCTTTTTAGCATTACTTTATTTTAAATTGCATGTTGTCACCGGTCAAAATGGTTCGGTAGATTCAATTATGTAAATCAATTTATTCAGAACTCCTGAAGCCATTTATCAGAATGACTGCATATCGTTTATCGATGTTTATTCAGATGTGTTTCGTTAAACGGCGGTTCAAGTATCGCGTATTTTTTTGATGTTGTTAAAAATCATTTTCTAAAAGAAAGATCTTTGATTGACAATGATTTATGATTGCTGTAATTTCGTTGATGTATTTTTGAATAATTAAACGGTATGTTTAAATGTGCAGTTTCTCAATTATGGATTTAATATATGCACGATGATCAGAAAATATAAACTATTAGCCATTTTGATTTTAGCTTTTGCCTTAAAAAACCTGACAGCTCAAGAGCTAATAACTACAGCGTATGGTGAAATAAAAACAGATGAAGGCTCAGTGTGCTTTACTGTGGGACAATTGTTTTGCTCGTATCAATCAACTGCAGAATGCTCTTTAACCGAAGGCGTGCAGCAACCTTATGAAATATCAATTCATGCAGGTTTGGATAAGCATCTGCAAAATGCCATCGAATGCAGGGTATTTCCCAATCCCGTTGACAATATTCTTGTTTTAAGAATAGATGCCTCTATTTCGAAAGACTTAATCTACAGCCTCTATTCATCAGAAGGAAAGCTGGTAGAGACTAAAGCCATCACAAGCGAAGCCACGTATATTAAGATGGATGATTTATTGCCCGCCACTTACTTGCTGCAAATTAGCAAGAGGCAAGAAATACTTGCTACCTACAAGATTATTAAAAACCGTTAATTATGAAGAAATCAACAAGCCTTTTGCTACTCCTTTGCTTTACGTTAACTGTCTGGTCGCAATCGCCTGAAAAAATGAGTTACCAGGCCGTTGTCAGAGATATGAACAATAATTTATTGGCTAATCAGCAAGTAGGCATGCAGATCAGCATTCTTCAAGGTTCTGAAAGTGGTAATCTAATTTACCAGGAAACCCATCTGCCAACAACCAATGGTAATGGTCTTGTGAGTATTGAAATAGGCATGGGTACTGTTGTTTCCGGTGATTTTTCGACAATTGATTGGACACTGGGTTCATATTTAATACAATCAGAAATTGATCCTACAGGAGGAAGCAATTATTCGATTAGTGGGTTCAGTCCTGTTTTGAGCGTTCCCTATGCGCTGCATGCCAATACTTTTTCGGGAGATATGAAAAATAAGAGCATTAGTAACTTGGCAGATCCCATTGATGATCAGGATGCCACCTCGAAAATTTATGTGGATAAGCTAAAGGCAGATATAGAAATTCTGAAGGAGAGGATTTATGAATTGGAATTAAGGTCTGGTCTAATAGTGCTCGAAGATATTGAAGGAAATAAATACGAAACCGTTAAAATAGGTGAGCAGGTGTGGATGGCTGAAAACCTGAGAACCACCACCTTAAACGATGGTACGCCAATACCCCATGTGACCGACAATACTGAATGGGCTTTGTCGAAATCGGCTGCTTATTGCTGGTATAATAACGATGAGAACCAATATAGGGATATCTATGGAGCACTTTATAACTGGTATACAGTAGAAACAGAGAAACTTTGTCCTTCAGGCTGGCATGTACCCTCTGAGGAAGAATGGTCAATCTTAGTAGATTTTTTAGGAGGCAACGCAGCGGGAGGAGGAAAGTTAAAGCAAACAGGTTTGGATTATTGGCAAAGTCCCAATTATGGAGCCAGTAACTCAACGGGTTTTACGGCCTTACCGGCTGGTAACCGTCGAAGCCATGGAGTATTTATGGATATAGGCTATAGGACATCCTGGTATAGTACCATTTTAATAACAGAGGAGTATGCGCGCCAATACGAGGTATTTTGGAATGGAGAGCATATTAATAAGGCATCATCCTCGCTTGCAATTGGCTTATCTATTCGTTGTATAATGGATCAATAAAAGAATTGTTTGTTTTTTAGGACAATTCAGCTCTTGTTAAGATATCCAGGCTTAAACAATCGAAAGATGAAATGTCTTTAAATGCCATGTTTTCGGGTAATCCGGCAACAGGTAAAACAGTTGTAGCAAATTTTTAGATGAAATTGATAAGAGCATGGGAGTTTTAAGTAAAGGGCATGTCGTTAGTATTAAGTGCCATGATATTGTAGATCAGTTTATTGATTATACAGCCCGTAATTTTAAAAACTTTTTTGATCAGGCTCATGAAGGCATTCTGAAATGGAAAACATAAAAGATACCAGCTGAGTTATTTTAGCCGATTATTCTGGTTTAGTGCAATACTTCCTGGATTCAAACCCTGGATTGTCGACTTGTTTCCCTTGTTAAATAAGTTTTACCGATTATAATGATGAAGATTTAGCCAAAATATTTTTCCAGATGATTGAAATGGTGTTTAATAGCTGGAAGAATCAGCTTTGCAATTGATGAATAATATCTTATCGGAAATTACAAAATATAAAACGAAGAAATCTGGCAATGTCCGCGAATGACGTAATCTGTTTGAAATTGAAATTGATTCAGGATAGCAGGATTATTTGCAGTTAACAAACTTATGATGCCGATTTAAACCTTTTTAAGCAAAAGGGTGTGAATAAACTGATAGATACATATGCTTTAACCAGTAATAGAATAAGAATAGAATGCATTAATCATCGAAAATTAATATGTTAAAGGTTTTAAAATGGAGTGATGAATAATATCGTTTTTATAGACACCGAAGTAGATGTTAAAAGTAAAAAGATAATTGATGTAGGCGGTATAAATGGGAACGGATTAACATTGCACTCTTGTTCTATTTCAGAACTTGTAAGTTTTATAAAGAATAAGGAGTATGTATGTGGTCATAACATCATTAACCATGACTTGCCATTTGTAGAGAGAGCGATCAATCGTAATTTGACTGGGATTAAAGCAATTGACACATTATTCTTATCACCTCTATTATTTCCAACTAAGCCTTACCATGCTCTTTTAAAGGATGATAAGCTACAAACAGAAGCGATAAATAATCCATTAAACGATGCTATAAAAGCTAAAGATCTATTTAACGATGAGCGATCAGCATTTTATGCTATAGATGATGATTTAAAACAGATTTATTATGCGCTGCTTGCGGATAAAAGGGAGTTTTCGTCATTTTTTGATTTTATAGGTTATTCAATTTTTAATGATGATATCTTCAGCCTAATCAAGAAACGGTTTGCAGAAACCATTTGCCAAGAAGTAGATTTAGAAAAACTGGAACTTCAAGCACCAATAGAGTTAGCTTATTGCTTAGCTTTAATAAATGCGAATAGTAGATATTCAATAACACCTCCATGGGTAATTAAAAATTATCCTGAGGTAGAAAGAGTCATGTTTTTACTCCGAAATAATTCCTGTTTAGAAGGTTGCCCATATTGCAATAAAGCCTTAGATGCTAAAATTGGTTTAAAAAAGTATTTCGGATTCGACTCTTACAGGACTTATGAAGGAAAGGCACTCCAAGAGCAAGCTGTTAATTCTGCCATTAGCAATAAGTCTATTCTGGCAGTATTTCCTACAGGAGGTGGTAAGTCAATAACTTTTCAGGTACCGGCACTTATGAGTGGCGAAAGTGTTAGGGGCTTAACGGTGGTAATTTCACCTCTCCAGTCATTAATGAAAGACCAGGTAGATAATCTGGAAGGTTCAAATATAACGGAAGCTGTTACAATAAATGGATTACTTGATCCTATTGAAAGGGCAAAATCTTTCGAAAGGGTTGAAAGCGGATCTGCTTCAATTCTATATATTTCACCAGAGTCCCTTCGGTCCAGGTCAATTGAACGTTTGTTGCTTGGAAGAAATGTAGTAAGGTTTGTAATTGACGAAGCACACTGTTTTTCATCATGGGGACAGGATTTTAGGGTTGATTACCTTTATATTGGAGATTTCATAAAGTCATTGCAGGAAAAGAAAAATCTTGAAAGCGGCATTCCGGTTTCTTGCTTTACGGCAACGGCAAAACAAAATGTAATTCAGGATATAAAGGATTATTTTCTAGAAAAATTATCGCTAAGATTAGAAATTTTTAGCTCAAAAGCATCCCGAACAAATCTAAGTTATAAGGTTATTCCAAAAGAAAACGAAGAGGACAAATACGACACATTACGCAATCTGATTGATGGGAAAAACTGTCCAACCATAATTTATGTTTCCAGAACTCGAAGAGCATATCAAATTGCAGAAAGGTTATCGAATGACGGGTATTTGGCAAAGCCATACCATGGCAAAATGGACAAGCAAGAGAAGTCAGAAAACCAGGATGCATTTATATGTGGTGATGTTGATGTAATGGTGGCCACATCAGCTTTTGGGATGGGAGTTGATAAAAAGGATGTGGGTATGGTCATTCATTATGAATTGTCTGATTCTTTGGAAAATTATGTGCAGGAAGCTGGGCGGGCAGGTAGAGATGAGAACATAACCGCTGATTGTTACGTGCTATTCAATGAGGAAGATTTGAGTAAACACTTTATTTTGCTCAATCAAACAAAGTTGAATATAAAAGAGATTCAACAAATTTGGAAGGCTATAAAAGATATTACCCGATTTAGGTTGAATGTATCAAATTCAGCTTTAGAAATTGCAAGAAAGGCCGGGTGGGATGATAATGTGGTGGAAATAGAGACAAGGGTAACCACTGCCATATCTGCGCTGGAAGAAGCAGGATATCTAAAACGAGGACAAAATATGCCACGAATTTTTGCCAATAGTATCCTATCAAAAAATGCCCAGGAAGCTATTGAGAAAATTAATTTATCTGAAAAGTTTAATGATAGGCAAAAGGAACATGCTGTCCGGATTATTAAAAAGCTGTTTTCCAGTAAAAGTAAGCAATCAAGTGATGAAGCTGCGGAATCAAGAATAGATTATATCTCAGATCACTTAGGTATTGTAAAGGAAGAAGTTATTAATGTAGTTAACTTGTTGCGGGAAGAAAAAATATTGGCCTACACAAAAGATTTAACAGCCTTTATTAAGCGTGGAGAGAATAAAAATCGTTCGTTAAGCATTGTCAATTCAATTAGCAGGATAGAGAAGTTTTTGACTACTCAGTTTGAAGAACAGGAAAAGTCATTTCATATAAAAGGGTTAAATGAACAGGCTGAAGAAAGTGGATGTGCGGATGTGTCACCCAATAAGATTAAAACCATTATTAACTTCTGGGTAATAAAAAATTGGTTAAAACGAAAGCAACACGATTATTCAAAGAATCACCTAACAATTTTATCGATCTATTCAGAATCGGAACTAAAAAAGAAATTAGAAAAACGGCACGAGTTAGCCAGCTTTATTGTTGATTATCTGTATTTGAAGAGTAATGAAAAGCTTTCCCTTGAAGATAAAAATAAAGAACAGATATTGGTAGAGTTTTCTGTGCATGAGTTAAAAAAGGAATACGACAACCAAAATGCGTTGTTTAAACTCAATATCTCGATAGATGATGTAGAAGATGCCTTGTTTTATTTATCAAGAATTGATGCGATAAAGATTGAAGGTGGTTTTCTTGTTGTTTATAATAAGCTTAGTATTGAACGGCTTGAGCAGGATAATAAAAAACGATATAAAGTTGATGATTACAGGAAGTTAAATCAGTTTTATGAAAATAAGATTCAGCAGATTCATATAGTAGGTGAGTATGCTAAAAAAATGATTCGGGATTATAAGGAAGCCTTACAGTTTGTAGAAGACTATTTTCAGCTTAACTATGCTTCATTTCTGAACAAGTACTTTAAAGGGAGCAGAAAGGATGAAATTAAAAGAAATATTACTCCCTCAAAATTCAGACAGTTATTTGGAGAGCTGTCGCCTGCTCAGTTAGGCATCATTAAAGATAACGAGTCGCCTTATATTGCCGTTGCTGCTGGTCCTGGCAGTGGAAAAACAAGAGTGTTGGTTCACAAACTAGCTTCCTTATTGTTGATGGAAGATGTTAAACACGAGCAATTGTTAATGGTTACCTTTTCAAGAGCTGCAGCTACTGAATTTAAAAAACGCTTATTTGAGTTGATTGGGAATGCAGCTGCATTTATTGAAATTAAAACCTTTCATGCCTATTGTTTCGATTTATTGGGAAAGGTTGGCACAATTGAAAAATCGCAAACAATCATTAATACCACTGTTGAGAAAATCCAAAATAAAGATATTGAACCAAACCGAATCACCAAGACTGTTCTTGTTATCGATGAAGCTCAGGATATGGATATTCATGAGTTTGAGCTTATAAAAGCCTTAATGGAACACAATGAAGAAATGAGGGTGATTGCTGTTGGTGATGACGACCAGAATATTTACGAGTTCAGAGGTGCAAGCTCTCAGTATCTGGAACAGTTTATTGCAGAACAAAAAGCCAAAAAAGTTGAACTGATTGAAAACTACAGAAGTAAAGCTAACCTTGTAGAATTTACAAATCAGTTTGCTAATAAGATTACTCACCGCCTTAAAGAAACACCAATCGTACCGCACACAAATGATACAGGGCAGGTTAAGTTAATTAAGTACTTGGCTTCGAATCTTATTGAGCCTGTTGTTAGAAACATCTTGTCATCAGATTTAATAGGAACAACTTGTGTATTAACTCATACTAATTCTGAAGCCTTACAAATCACAGGTCTTTTGATTCATGGAGGTATGCAGGCTAAGTTAATTCAAACCAATGAAGGATTTAGCTTATATAATTTAGTAGAAGTACGATATTTTATTGAGCAACTTAGTTTTGCTGAGGAAAAGTATACCATTACTGAAGAAGATTGGAAAGCAGCAAAGCGTAAACTTTGGAACAAATATAAGGAAAGCACTAAAATTGATATATGCATTAACCTGATTAAGGATTTTGAATTAAGCAACCCGAAAAAGAAATATCAATCTGATTTTGAAGTTTTTGTTAGGGAGTCTAAGCTTGAAGACTTTGTGAGCACAAATGGAGAAACAATTTTTGTATCCACCATTCATAAAGCGAAAGGTAAAGAGTTTGATAATGTGTTTTTAATGCTGAATGGGTTTAATCCGGCTTGTGATGCAAAAAAACGCGAGTTGTATGTGGCCATGACCAGAGCAAAACAAAACCTGACGATTCACTTAAATGGTAACTACCTTGACGATATTGCTTGTCAAAATTTAGAACGAATAAATAATAACTCACAATACAAGCCTTCTAATTTATTGGTAATTCAGCTTTCTCATAAAGATATTTGGCTTGATTATTTTATTCGCCGTCAAAATCTAATTTCTAATCTAAAAAGTGGGGATACACTTATGGTTAATAGTGATGGTTGCTTTGACGTAAATGGAAACTGTATCGTAAAATTCTCAAATTCATTTAAAGAACATATTAATAACTACAGCAATAAAGGCTATATACTAAAGGAATCTGTTGTAACCTACATAGTTTATTGGAAGAAAGAAGATTTAAATCATGAGATTAGAGTAGTATTACCAGAATTGAAATTATTAAAGAATTGAAAATATTTCGGATCACACCAAAAAATTGGGTCTGAATTAAAATGAAGCCATCTTTGTATCAATTATGAAGAATGACCTTAACACAGCTTTATTAGAGCTGATCCTGCCACAAGGGATATTAGATTACTTTGATATTGTAGATTTTAAACA
>JAOARW010000119.1 GCA_025210475.1 Carboxylicivirga sp.
AGTAGGAACTAAAAACAAGTTTTTGTTGCTGTTCTAACATTGAATGCGCTTAAGTTCTAATACAAAGAAAGCAGTAAAAAGAGAATTGAATCTTCCTTTTACTGCTTTTATTACTTAAGAGACTTTTTCAGTGGCCTCCGAATTACAGAGCTATTTCATTAAGCGCGTTGAGAAATTTTTACTGGCCAATGAGCGTACCTTAATTGGTTGGGACGAAATACTGGAAGGTGGATTGGCGCCCAATGCCACAGTGATGAGCTGGCGGGGATTTAAAGGAGGTATCGAAGCAGCTAACAGTGGTCATCAGGTGGTGATGACTCCTACATCGCATTGCTACCTCGATTATTACCAGGGACCGATAGATACAGAGCCTGTAGCTTTTAATGCTTCGTTGCCTTTGAAGCAGGTTTATAAATTTAATCCCGTACCTAAAGAGTTAAGTGCCGATAAGGTAAAATTCATACTGGGCGGACAAGGTAATTTATGGACGGAGCAGGTGGGCAACAAGGAACACATGCAGTACATGACATTCCCGCGTATGGCAGCTATGGCCGAAGTGTTATGGACCAAAGAAAATAAGCGCGACTGGATGGACTTTACCAAGCGCATTGGGCAGATGATTAAGACCTACGATGCGATGGGATTAAACTATGCCAAGAGTATGTACACGGTTAAATTTGAAAGTGTGTTTGATGAAGCCACCAAAACAGTAGCTTTGGATCTTTATACCGAAATACCACTGGTAGAAGTGCATTATACCCTGGACGGATCAGAGCCCGATGCAGCGTCTGATCTTTATACCGAAGCCATTCAAATTGATCAATCGGTGCTGGTAACAGCAGCAGCTTTTATCGATGGCAAAAAAGCCGGCAAAAGCTCGCGTGTTAATTTTAACCTGCACCAGGCAACGGCCAAACCAATTAACCATGTTAATCCGCCACACGATAAATACAAGGGCAACAGCGACATGACTTTGGTAAACAGCTTGCGGGGGAGTCGTAATTTTAGCGATGGCAACTGGCAAGGTTTCGAAGGCGAAAATATGGAACTGATCATCGACCTGGAGCAGGAAAAGGCCATCTCAAA
This sequence comes from Carboxylicivirga sp., assembly GCA_025210475.1. Lineage (GTDB taxonomy): Bacteria > Bacteroidota > Bacteroidia > Bacteroidales > Marinilabiliaceae > Carboxylicivirga. The sequence continues at coordinate 1,087 of JAOARW010000119.1, forward strand.
AGTAACAGTGGGCTCTCTACACCAAACAGGATCGTGGATATTCTTACCCAAAGAAATCAAGGTATTTACTTCTGAAGATGGCGAGAACTTTGCGCTGGCTGGTGCTACTACCAACAATGTACCACTGCAAAGCGAAGCTCAGGTGGTAGATTTTGGAGTAGACCTAAAAAACACCAATACCCGCTATTTAAAAGTGGTGGCTGTTAATCAGGGTAAAGTTCCGCAATGGCATAGTGCCGGTGGAGGTGCTTCCTGGTTGTTTCTGGATGAGGTAATTGTGGAGTAGAGCTAGTTGCTAATATTCAAATAAGGCTTATTACAAAGCCAGAAAAGATATAGGAATCCCGGCCTTGAGCCGGGATTTTTGTGTTTTAATAGTTGAAATTGTTACAAGGTGAAGCTTAACGATTAATGGATAAAATTGTGATGTATTAGTCGTGGTGTCCAGCTACCCATAGCTGTTGCGCGAATCCCTTCAAGTGACTATGTTTTAATAGCTCGCGAAAAGATTCGTGAGGTATAAGGGATTATTAGTTGCATGACTAACTATTTTACATATCTAGCATAGTAGTGTAATTGTTTGAACTAGTGTCCCTAAGATTATTAGTCCAATTCCCAGTCCCATTAAATTATTCCTTATTTTGTCTTTTTTTTCAATCTTGGTATAATCAGTTGATGCATTACCTCCATCAATTACAGAGCTGTTCTGTGGTGAGTATTTGTAAATTAAATACGTTCCAATCAAGATTATTACGATTGAAATAATTTGTAGCGTGTTTGTGTTGCAATTAATAAAATTACAAAGTGTGTTTAAATTCATAATTGTATTATTTAATGGAAGGTTACTCATTTATATCCCCTTTTGAACCCTGTATTTGTTCGATTTTTATTGTAATAGGCAATATTATATTGTGGAATAATATCCATCAAAGGACCAGTATTCATAATTAAGAATAACGAAAGTATAAAATATGATCAATAGAAACAACTCTGTAATTGCAAATGTTACAATTATACTTTAAGTACATCTTAAATGATGTGAGTTTTGGGTGATTTTATTTTAGGCTTCGCGAAAGGATTTGCGAGATAGCCGTGGGTTGTCACTAAAGTTTTTAAGTACTATCGTTTTTATGCATTCCAAGTATCCCCATTGTTTTGGAATCGAGAGTTCTTTTTAAATAAATTACATACCTATAATTTTTGTTACAAAATGGTGTGGTTTTTCGACCATAAACTTTTTTTCTACTTTTTATTAGCCCGAAATAGCCATTGTAAAAGGGAATTGATAATTCAATGTATTCGAATACAGGTATTTATAAAACAATCATTTTGCCTGATCGTTATAAATAAGAATTACGAATGCTTAATAATACTTAACCAAATTAAAAGATTATGAGTAAAGTTAGTGTATCACTGTACAACAATTATCTGACTCCTGATCCAAACGATCAGTTTGGCAGGGTAAATTTGCAAGGTTCGTTAAACAATGAAAAAATTGCTGAAGAAATCGTTAAAACCCGTACCGAATACGACAAGAATACGATTATCAGCATTTTGAACCGGGCCGATCAGATTAAAATTGAGAAAATGGCCGAGGGTTTCACCATCAGCACCGGTATTTGTCATGCACATATTGGTATCAGTGGTGTGTTTAATGGGCAAACCGACCGTTTCGATCCTAATGAGCACCGTATTACGGCATCATTTTCCAGCAGCCAGGCATTGCGCGATGAACTTAAAAAAACACAGGTGGAAATTACCGGAATGGCCAGTACCGAACCTGTTATTGGTAAAGTAATTGATAGCTTTACCAAGGCCGAAGACAGCACTATTACACCAAACAATGTATTGCTTATTAAAGGCGACCGCATCAAGATGCTTGGTGAAGATCCTGCAAATGGAGTTTACCTTATTAATCAGGCAGACAGTACTCGCCACCAATGCACCCAGATAATTAGCAATGAACCCAAAAAGCTGATGGTGATGGTGCCCGATGTACCGGCCGGCGATTATGTTTTGGAAGTGATAACTCAGTTTTCGACAACCAACACTCCGGTTAAAACACCGCGTAGCACGCAATTCGAACACCTTTTAATTGTAGAATAGCAATTTGCAAACATACAGACAGAGAAAATCCGGTACATAAGTGCCGGATTTTTTTGTGTTTGTTTTAGCTGTGGCCTCATTTATTACGGGTGCTGAAAACAAGTTGTCTCTTTGCACTACTGCAAAGAGGGTCTTTCAAGTATTACAAAGAGCCTCTTTCACGTACTTCAAAGAGGGTCTTTTAGGTACTGCAAAGAGCCTCTTTCTCGTACTGCAAAGTGTCTGCTTGCTGGAAATGTAGTTGATGCTACTTTATTAAAAGCTAATAGTGTTTTATAATATAAGGAGCTTGCATGTCTATATATGAAATAATATTGATTAGTAAAAAAAACTGTATGGGATATGGTATATGTTAATATGTATTTATAGATATCTTGAATGTTAAAGTATTGTTAAATAGTAAACAAAAAAAATGTAAAGTAAATCCAATTCACGTTTAACTTTTTGAGATGCTGTATTGATTATCTGATGTGGGATTTCGAGAGTGTTTGAAATAGACTGGATAAAAAATACATAAGTGATTTGTTATTGCCCATTATATATTTTTAGAATCGTGATCATTATATGTGTGTTGAATTTTATATCTTAACATAAGATATGATTATTTGTAAAAATGGTCACAAAAGTTATCTAATAATTGGTTTCTTTGCCATATTTATATTTTGTACCACTGTAATACCAATGTAATATTATGAAAATATAAATAACATATCTAAATTTGATAAATGTTAAATAGGTGACCCGCCTGTCAGGGTAAAACTATGTAAAATGACAAAACTCAAATTTTTAATGCTGACTTTTTTTATCGGCTGCACAATGTTATGTAACGCACAAATTAATTTATTAGAGAATGGTAAAATCTCACTTGGCACAACAGAACCCGCTCCATTTTCCTATATGGTATGGCTATCCGGAGCACGAGTTCAAATTGGCGGATACTTGGGTCGCTATTTTTGTTATGACGTGAGGGCGTATGATCCTCGAATTTATAGTCGAAACACTAATAAAATTGTTTTTTACAATAGCGACAAAACTCAACACCAAGACGTTGAAGCGGCTTCATTTAGAGTTAGATCTGATGAACGCTATAAAAAGAACATTAAACATATCACAAATTCATTAGACTTAATAAACCAACTTAATGGTGTCTCTTATAACTTTAAATCTGACAACACTTTAAAAAGCAGTGGAAAAACGAAAAATACTAGTGGTTTTATTGCTCAAGAAGTTGAGAAAGTTTTACCAAGTGTTGTTTTTACGGATGATAGTTTAGGATATAAAACTATTGATTATATCCAAATTCTACCATACGTAGTCGAATCTTTGAAAGAACTAAATAACAAACTAGATCAGCAAAATGAATACATCAAGGAGCTCGAGTCAAAACAAGAGTTGAATGATAACTCACATTTAAAAAAAGCCACAGCAACAAATACTTATAAACTTTATGAAGAAGAAAACTACGTCTTAAATAATACACCAAACCCATTTCGAAACGAAACTGTTATATCTTACACTATTCCTGGTCATGTTAATAATGCATTCATTAACATTTATGATTTAAGTGGCAGAGAATTACTTAAAAAGCAAATTAACAATTCTGGTAATGGGCAAATCAATATCAATGCTAAAGAGCTATACAATGGAACATTTATATACAGCTTAATCGTTGATGGTAAACTCGTAAAAACAAGTAAAATGATAATCACTAACTAAGAAAGAATACATGATACGTTTTTTATTATTGATATGTTTTGTGTATTGTAGCAATTTTTGCTTTGCTCAAAAAACTTTAGACGTTTTTGCGAATAATGAAAATACAATACCAATCTCACTGAAGCCTGAGTATTATAATATTATTAAACCACTAGATTTAAGTTCAAACTTTACAACGCCAAAATATAATAACGATTCACTTTTTCATGAGTATAATAAAATTGGAGGAGGTAATTCATACATTTCAGGCTTTGGGAAGTTATTTGAAAAACAAAAATCCTTCAAAAAAAACTCTCATAAGTTTAAATTAGATATTGGAACTGTTTGGATATGTAAAGCATCTACTGAAACAGGTAAAGGAGTTGGATTATCCTTAGATCAACTTGATATTCCTAAAGGTGCTCAACTATCATTTTACTATTATGATGAAAACGAACAATTTGGTCCATTTATCTATTATATACATGGAATAGATGATTTCGATTTAAATGAATCTTTTACTCATTCCGGAAATACTAAAACCCTTTATGTCGAATATTTTGAACCTAAAGGATTTAAACCTAAGTACAATTTTTATATCAATTCTTGTGATTATGTCTTTGCTAATAATTTACACGAAATAATAAATAACAACAAAAGTAGGTTAAAAAGTGGATCACACGGTACGTCATGGTTAAATAGTGGCTGTGATAATGATATCAATTGTTACAGCCCATTAATTGAACATTATCGAGAGCTTTGGAGAACAGTTGTTTACATTAAAACACAATATAAATGGACACAAAATGGAATGTCATACTTTTCAACGATTCATGGAAGTGGCGTTTTTATAAATAAAGCTGGTAATTATAGCAAAAATGATAAACCATACTTATTAACATGTAATCATATTTTTTATTTAGAGCATCCCAAAGGAAGTGGTAATTATATTAATTTAAAAAACGTTACCACCGGTAAACTCACTCGATCATTTTATCATCAATATTTAAATGATGTGTGTTGGTCTACAAAAAATATAAGTGGTTCAATTATTTCAGGTGGATTTAAATTAGTTAACTCTGGCAATTCATATGATGCTAGTTCTCCATCATATCGCCATGATCAAGACTATGCATTGATGCAGTCAAAAAATGATATGGCAATTATGTCAAAGTATGATATACTTTTCACGGGTTGGCGAAGTTATATAAGACTAAACTCACCTCCCGGAGCAGCATCCTTTGGACACCCGTTGGGTGATGTAATGAAAATTTGTGTTGACGATGATGATGTTTCAATAGGTGGAAGTGGGGATTTTTTAGCACTGTATTATGATCTAGGAATCGGAGAAGAAGGCATGTCTGGCGGTCCGACATTTAATTATCATCAAGATTTAGTTGGCATAAATGCAACAAAAGTCGGTACAGGTCATTGTGGTGATAATGCTACAGTTTCCAGAGCGGGTAGTTTTGAAAATATTTATACTAACATTAAGAACCACATTGATCCAAATAACAAGACCTATGCTGAACAAAGAAGCTATTTAGAGTTAAGTCCAGATCATTGTAGAAATTGCACACAAGATAATAATGAAACTGGCATTGACTGCGGAGGTGATTGTGTTCCTTGTTACGTGCCTTCACAAAGATCACTAAAAACTAAACAAGATTTTATCCAAAGTGATGTAATAAATGCAAAATCTGATATAAATGTATCGTTGAATGAAAAAATGCAGGTTAAAAACCTAAATAAGGTATACAAGGCTGGACAAAAAATTTCACTAACAAAAAATGTAACTTTTGAAAAGGGTAGCACCTTATTAGCCGACATTGACGAAGATTTGCCCACTGTTCACACGATGAGACAATCAATAATTTCTTGTGTATATTTTTCCAACACAATTACTCCAAATGGCGATGGTAAAAACGATTTTTTGTTGATGAGACAGAAAGGAGTTAGAAGCTATAGAATAGTTGTAAGAGATAGATGGAATAGGAAAAAGTTTGATTCTGGTCAAATTGACGTTTATCAAGATGGTATTATCAAAATTTATGATGGTAAAAATACTCAAAACGGTGCTAACAGAGCTACTGTTGAGTATTGGGATATTTTTAACCAAAAAAAATCTCAAACTTATATATTTAATCAAATAAAAACACAAGTCTAAACTTTTATAAATTCGTTTCAAATCAAGGTCTAAACAACTAAATCGTTTAGACCTTTTTAATTGTTATAAATATACTTTACAAACACTCTTTGGAAGCACGCATCCCTTCGTATGAATCTATTTTAGCGCCTCGCGAAAGGTTTTGCGAGGCAGCTATGGTTGAAAAAATAAGAATTATCAAATGGTATTTTAAATGCATTTACCTGGTAAAGCTGTTCATGTAGATTTGCTTTTAAAATAAACTGCCCTGAATGGGTTCATCGCCAATTTTAACAATTTCATCCTTATCGCGCAGGTACCAGAGGTAGCCATCAATGTTTTGGTAGCCCATTTGTTTTAGCAAGTCCATATACCGTTTTACCTGCTGTTTGTATTTTTCCTGGTGCAGTTCGCCAAACTTATAATCCACCACAATCACTTTGTCTGGCTGAATAATTACACGGTCGGGGCGATAGGTGCCGGTGGGAACCATAATGGTGCCTTCGTTTATAATTTTATTATCGGTCTTAAACCACTCTTCAACACCTTCCTGTTTGATCTTGGATAGTACAAACTCCTGAACGCCTTCTTTTTCCGATGTTTTTAACTGACCATTGAGGATCAGGCGGGTAATGGCCGATTCTACATCATTGATATCCACGATTAATTCAAACAGGCGGTGCATGATTTTACCATGTTTGAGGTTTTTAAAACTATCGGGCGAGCTCATGGTAACACTTTCGGGGTGAATGCGAATGCGACTGCCCAACTCCTGTGTTTTAAATTGTTCGCTGGTGGTGGCTTGGGTCGTTTCCTTGGCTTTTTGAGCTGGTATATTGCCCAGTTCAAAGCATTGATTCTCTTCGTCCCATCCTTCCACCAGTAGTTCTTGCAGGCCCTTATCAATTCCCGATACCATATTAAACTGGTTAATCAGGCGAAACAACAGGTGAGATACGTTTTTTAAACCACCCGTTTTGGCCGGTTGCTCGGCCATTATTACCAGGCTTTCTTCGGCACGGGTGAGGGCCACATAAAGCAGGTTCAGGTTATCCACAAACTGGTGCAGGCGTTCAGTCAGGTACTCATCCACAAAAATGGAGTGCAAAAGGGCATCTGAATAATTGACCGGTACCAGTTCAAGTTCATTAAAAGGAGTCTGATCGGGTCGGCTCCAAATCAGGCTGCCACGGCCTTTGTCGTCGATGTTCCAGTTGCAATATGGGATAACCACCGCTTTAAATTCCAGTCCCTTCGATTTGTGAATGGTCATCACATTAATGGCGTTCTGGCCTTCGGGCACCGAAATGGCTGTGCCATGGCCTTTATCGTCCCACCAGGTAATAAAATCATGGGCATTTACCGACACATTGCTTACAAAATCGCGCACCGCATCCAGCAGGCCCTGTAAAAATACAAACTGATTTTGATAGAGCTCATCGGGCAGGCGGCGCACAAGGGTTTCGGCCATTTCAAAAAGCGGACTGCCCTTTAGTTCCAGTAAATCAGCTGTTAAAGCAGAGAAGTCATCGGCCTGATTGGTGTTTAATACATCGGTGCTGCAATGCAGCTGTGTGTCAAAATCCGTGTTTTGATAGAAACGGCTGTACAGTTTTATATAGGCCGCAAACACATCGTTATCGGGTTCCTGAATGTACTTAATTTGCTGAATAACAAGGTTAACGGCCGGGGAACTGCTTAATAGTAGTGTTTCGTTGGAGATTACCGGGTGTTTGCGTTCCGTGGGCGAGTATTGTCCCGACAACAGAGCTTCGGTTATTTCCTGTCCTTCGCTTTTACGACGTACCAAAACACAAATATCCTGATAATCGTAACCGGCATCCAATAATCGCTCTACCTGGATAACGGCTGCCTCAGTGGCATTGGCGCGAAATTCAGCATTTTTACCCTCCTGAAAATCCACATGTATAAAGCCCCCTGAATTTTTGGCTTTAGGCGATACCTTTTGAATCGTATCGTCGTAGGCTATTCGGATTTTATCCTTCAGGTCGGCGGGCATCGCCTCTTCGGCAATGGCTTCTTTGGATGAGTTAACAAATTCGGTCTGCAGCATCTGCGATGCACCGGCAAAAACAATGTTATTAAAGGTGATAACATTCTCTGTACTTCGCCAGTTGGTATCCAGCGTTTGGGGCAGAATGCCATGCGCTGCAAAATCCTTATTCACCTGGTCGCTCAGTAATTTCCAGTCGGAGTTACGCCAGCGGTAGATCGACTGTTTAACATCACCTACAATCATGGCCATGTTGCCATCGCTCACACTGTTTTGTAGCAAGGGGCGGAAATTATTCCATTGCAGGCGCGAGGTATCCTGAAACTCATCAATCATATAATGTTGAAAACGGGTGCCGGTTTTTTCATAGATAAAAGGTGCCTCATTTTCATCAATTATCTGGTGCAGCAAACGGTTGGCATCGGCCAAAAGAAACAGGTTCTCGTTGCGGGCCAGTTCATTTACCTTTAGGGCAATGTCGGTGGTAATGCCAAGGGCATTCAGGTTCGATAAAATAGATTTGGCCGTAAAGTAGTTGGTCTTTTCATTGGTGAATGTTTCTGACAGTTGCTGCAGGGCTTCTTTTAGTCCGCCATTGAAACAGTCTATAATCAGGCTGTTGTCCGACTCGGTATTTTTGCTGTGAAAGCAAAGTTCAGGATTGTTGGCCAGTCCATCCAGTTTCATGATTTCCAGGTAGTCGGTGGCCTTGCTAACGTTAATTAGTTTTTCGAGCTTTTTAAGGGGCGAGCGCGATTTCCCTTGCAGAATGTCGTATCGGATACCATGGAATTTCAAGGTATCCAAACCTGTTTGGGCGGCTGCCTGAATGCTTTCTTCAAAGGCATCGGTGATTTTTTTCAGCGAATAACGATAATTATTCAGCATCTTTTTATCGCGCAGCTTCTGAAGTGTTTCGGGCTTCAGGCTCTGAAACTCTTCTTTAAAAACCTCGCGGCCAAGTGTATTCAGTTCTTTGGCAATGTTCCAGTCCTTGCCTTCTTCAATTTTAGAAAGTGTATGTTTGATTAACCACTCCTTCAGGTCTTCATTGCCTTTAAGCTCCAATTCGCGAAGCAGATTATCCACCGCCTGCGAGAGGATACGATCCGAATCCAGTTCCACCTTAAAGTTGGCTGGCAAGTTGGCCTCATAGGCAAAGGAGCGAATCACCTTTTGGAAAAAACTATCGATGGTATTTACCGAGAATTTTGAGAAATCGTTCAGAATATTAATCAGTAATCCTTTGGCAACTTTTCGAATGTAATTTTCCGGTTTATCATGAATTTTCATTAAATCACCCAGATAATCGGGATTGGGGGCGATTGCCAAGGCATACAAATTTTCGAGTATTCTGTTTTTCATTTCGGCTGTAGCTTTATTGGTAAAAGTCACCGCCAATATGCTTTTGTAATTACCCGGATCGGCAAACAACAACTTAATAAACTCGCCTGAAAGGGTATAGGTCTTGCCCGAGCCTGCTGACGCACGGTATATCTTTAATTCTGACATGAACGATTTTTGTTTAAGTTCAAAAATAGTGATAAAAAGTCGAACTGTTAAATGGAAGATTAGAGCGTTTGTATTTAAAAATTGGCCCCCTTTGGTTTTCTATAAACCTCTTATTTAATCGTTTCAGATTTAGCTTCGCTGATTTTCAAAACACCTGGGTTTATTCATATCCAAACATTTCGTGATTGCTAATATTAAATTCTGTAAGGATTAAATGTGAGTAACCCTGTATAGAATGTAGATCATGGTAAAACCTCATTAGCAATAACTAATACGTGGTTGAATGTCACATGATATTGCAGTAAATAGAAGGTGAGTAAACGGACGAGGTTATGAAGTGTAAGCGAGATTTTAACAATACTCACTTCCAAATTTCACAAAGTCAAATTAACAATTGGCATTGATGACCGAAGCTGCGAACCGACCAAATTCAGTCAGCTCACTGACTTATAAGCCATTGTTGTGGTTTCGTAGTTTTATAGAAGGGTGAGACCTACTTTACGTCCTAAACCTTCTTCAAATATTTTGAATAAAGTCGATATTTGAATATCAATCTTACCATTTTCTAGTCGAGATATATAACTCTTTTTTGTCCCTGTTTTAGCAGCCAATGCTTCTTGCGTCATATTTGCTTCTTTTCTTGCTTCCTTAATCATTTCACCAATTACAAAGGCTTTAGCTTTCACCTCAAAGTCATTTCGTTCTTCTGTTCCTAATTTTCCGTATTTGATGTCTAAAAGCTCATCAAAATTCTTTGCATCCTTTATTGTTTTCATTATTTCCCTCCTCCATTTTTGTCAAAATAATCTTGTTTGATTTTTAGTGCTTTGTCAATCTCCTTTTTAGGAGTCTTTTGACTTTTTTTTTGAAAACCATTAAAAAGAACCACGATACGTCCTGAGTCAAAACAACAGAAAATTCTAAAGATGTCACTTCCTACTTTTACTCTTATTTCATAAAGACCATCTGTTCCTTCAATATGCTTCAAGAACTTTTGTGGAATTCTTTCCACTGTGCGAATTACCTTAAACACATATTCTATCTTTTCCTGCACTGTCAAGTCTAGTGAAATATAGAATTCAATAAAATAATCCTCAAAAAACTCAATTTCTCTAGTCATGAAGCGAAGTTAATAAGTATGTTAACAAATACAAAGAACTTCATCTATAAATGTTTATATTAATAAGCGCTGCGGGCTATGAGTCATAACTGACGAATTATGCAGCTCAACAAATGGAATCATATAAATGATGATATTTTGATAATTAAAATCCCATGATGATGATCATCTTTATTTAAAATAAAAATTTATCTTTAATTTTAAATAAAGAGGTATAATACTTCTGAAAATAACCTAAATATTAGAAATCAATGGACAGACAAGAACGATTATATGATGTGCTTGGTGAATTATTGTATGCCATCGCTAAAGCTGACGGCGTAATTCAAAAGGAAGAAACAGATGCCTTGAACAAGCTTCTAAGTAATCATGCTTATGGGGAAGAGATAAAGTGGTCATTCGATTACGAAAGTTCAAAAGATTCATCGGTGGAGGAGATTTACAATAAGGTAATTAACTTCTGTCACGGGCACGGGCCAGCTGCCGAATATGATGAATTTATAAAGGCCATGAAAGTAATAGCTGAAGCAGCCAATGGTATCGAGGACAATGAATCGGAAATAATCAATTCCTTCTCGAAGGATTTACTGGAGAGGTTTCAACGAGATACTGAAAACTTGAGATTTTTTGAAAAGGATATGCAAAGAGAAGATTAATAAAAAAAGGTGTCATTCGCTGACACCTTATCAATAGTATTAAGCACTTATTTTGTTCTAATTTTGTGACCTTTTAATCCGTAATAAAGGATATATAAGAAACAAGGGATACATAAGGCATATGCATACTGCGCTCCAAATACGTCTTTTAAAGAAGCATAAGCAGTAGGAAGCAAGGCTCCACCAACAATAGCAATTACCATTAAGGATGAACCTGCTTTGGTGAATTTACCTAATTCAGTCATGGCTAGCGGCCAAAGCGCCGGCCACATCAAAGAGCAGCCAAGAGCCATAAATGCAATAAAATAAATAGAGTAGGCAGCAGGAACAGCAACGGTCATAACCGAACCAAATATTGCCAGGTATGCACAAATACGCAATGCCTTATCCTGACTGATGTATTTAGGAATAAAAATGGCACCACAAATGTAACCGATTACCATTCCAATAGGGGCAATCCAGGCATAATATTCGGCATTAGCTAAGTTCAGAGCAGTAGCATAATCCATTAAAGTACCCAATGAGATAGTTTCTACACCAACGTATAAAAACAAAGCAAGCACCCCTAATAATAAGTGAGGAAACTGCCAGACAGATGTTTTATTAGCTGCGTAAGCACATTCATCCGCACTGTCTTCATCTTCGCCTGATGCTTTTACTTCAGGTAGTGGAGCCATTAAAGCAATAACTCCCAGAACTATAAATACACCAATGATAATAATAAATGGGGTATTGATGTCGGTCAGTTGCACATCAGCAACATCTTTGCCTATTACAAAAGAAAGAAATAAAGGAGCTATCGGCCAGGCAAGTTTATTGGCAATACCCATTATACTCATTCTTTTAGCAGCACTTTCAATTGGACCTAATATAGTAATATAAGGATTAACCGAAGCTTGTAAAAAGGTGTTACCCATACCACTAATGAACGATGCTACCAAAAAGAGTGGTAAGCTTTCGTTTTTGGCCGATGGGATAAATAAATAAAAACCGAGGGCGAACATTAAAAATGAAAGCGCCATAGTGTTTTTGTAACCGATCTTGCCAATTACCAATGAAGCAGGATATCCAAACAATAAGAATGCTGAAAAGGTAGCTGCCAAAACCAGATAAGATTCTGTTGAGGATATTTCAAGAGCAGAATTTAAAAGTGGGATTAGATAGCTATTAATCCCTAAAGCAAAGCCTATGGCAAAAAACATTAGGCCAATTATCATAATAGGCACTAGGAAATTTTGCCCATTTTTTCCATTAGAATTTGTCATGTTTATTTATTTAGATTTCAAGTTTGACAAATATACATTTTAATGGCTTAAGGCTGTTGTTTACTTTCGAATTTATCTAATTAAATTACAATACCTTTCGAATTCTTTTGTCGAGATGTCATTTATCCTTTTGTAAATTATATAGGGTTGAGAGGGGGTAGGTGTAATCCTATTGTGTGACTGTCAGTTGATTGTGCTTCTTACTATCAAGGCAGGTAGCATTTTTATAATAAGTTATGGACGGAATAGATTAAGTAAATGTTAGTATTAACCTCAGTTCGATTTAAATATTAGAACTCAGGTTATTAGGTAAAAACATAAAAAGCCCGATAAAAATCGGGCTTCTATCATCTATGTAGCGTTTTCTATTTTTTTAAAGATTGATTCAGGTGAACCATTTTAATAGCTGTTACAGCTCCTTCGTCGCCTTTGTTACCATGCTTGCCACCTGCACGGTCAAGTGCTTGTTGCTGGTCGTTGGTTGTTAGTACACCAAAGATAAACGGAATGGGGTATTGTACATTTAACAAGGTCATACCCTGTGTTACTCCATGACATACAAAATCAAAATGTGGTGTATCGCCCTGAATCACACATCCCAGACAAATAACAGCATCCACATCGGTCATTTCGGCCAGGTATTTGGCACCTGCTGTTAGCTCGAAGCTTCCCGGTACATACTTTTTTACGATGTTCTCTTCCGAAGCTCCATGCTTAACCAAGGTATTGTATGCACCTTCGTAAAGTGCTTCAGTTATTTCAGTATTCCACTCCGATACCACAATGCCAAATTTCATTTCGGCTGCCGAAGGAACGTCTGCTATATTGTAATCTGATAAGTTCTTTAAACTTGTTGCCATTGTTTTAGTTTTTGTGCAAAAATAAAAGAGGTTGCCTACATAGACAACCTCTTTCCAATATTTTAGTTCAAAATTACTTCTGAAGCTTAGCGCGAGTCAAATATTTGTCAATCTGACGAGCTTCAGCCGAAGTAGCGTATTTGTCCTTAATTTCCTGATAAGCTGCTACAGCTGCTTTGTAGTCACCTTTGCCTTCGTACATTATACCAAGCTTCATCAGGTAAGTAGGAGCTGTTAACGAATTATCAAATGAAGCTGCCTTTTTATATTGCGAAATGGCCTCATCGTTTTGTCCTAATTCAGAATAGGCATCACCTAAAGCACCGGCTGCAGTGGCTGCTACCATTTCTTCGCTTGTTGAGAAATCTTTTAGATAATCAACTGCTTCCTGATAATTGCCCAAGTGAAGGTTGGAAACACCAGCGTAGTAAATCGCTAATTTTCCTGCCTTTGTTGAACCATACTCCTTAATTATATCTTCGAAACCTGCGTTCTGTCCATCACCACTTAAAGCCAGATTAAATGAGTCTTTTTCAAAATACTGCTGGGCGAAGAAAATGTCGTTTTGAGCATTTTTCTCATTTGGCATGAAATAAAATTTCTTGGCTCCCCAGTATCCGGCAACTAAAACAATGATCACCAAAGCAATCATAGTCAACTTGTTCTGGTTTTCTTCAATAAAGTGCTCCGTCTTACTCAATGCGCTCTCTACATTCTCGAAGCTATCATCTTGATGCGTATGTTTCTCTTTTGACATTTTAAGTAAATTTTTATTCGAATGCCAAAAGTAATTGTTTTGGCCTAAAAACAAAAGGTCGATTCTTACTTTTTAGACCTTATTGATAAATTATTTAAATGCGCGGCTGGTCAACAGTCTTTTAATTCGGATTCTTTTATATATTGTTCAAGTGTGTTCATCGCAAAAATATTGACGGTCATTTTTGATCAATCGCCTACGGATACTTACTTTTGCACAAAACCATAATATATGCACATCAGGCACCTTAATCTCATAAATTTTAAAAACATTGTACAGGCCGAAATTGATTTTTCACCGGGTATTAATTGTCTGGTTGGCGAGAATGGTGCCGGAAAAACCAATGTGTTGGATGCCTTATATTACCTGTCTTTCTGCAAGAGTTATTTTAATTCCATCGATAGCCAGAATATCAATCACGATCAGGAGTTTTTTGTGGTTCAGGGGCAGTATGAGCGTCAGGATGAAGAGGAACACATATATTGTGGCTTAAAGAAATCGCAGAAGAAGCATTTTAAGCGCAATAAGAAAGAATACAGCAAGCTGGCTAATCATATTGGTTTATTGCCATTGGTGATGATTTCGCCGGCCGATGAGCAGTTGATTAATGAAGGCAGCGAACAGCGACGAAAATACATCGATGGAGTAATCTCTCAGTACGATAAACCTTTTTTGGATGATTTGATGCGCTATAACCGTTCGCTGATGCAACGCAATGCTACGTTAAAGCGGTTGAAAGAGAGTGGTTCGCGCGATTATTCAATGCTCGATCTTTGGGACGAGCAGTTGGAGCAACTGGCCGACCGAATCTATCAAAAACGAATTGATTTTATCAAAGAATTGGTTCCTGTATTTCAAAAATACTATGCCTACATTTCGGATGGGAAAGAAGAGATTGCTTTGAATTACAAGTCGCATCTGCACGATGGTGCACTAAGGCAACAATTACAGGAGATGCGAGCGAAAGATACTGTTTTGGGTTATACCACAAGAGGGATTCATAAAGACGATCTGGAGTTATTGTTAGGTGGCTATTCCATTAAGAAGATAGCTTCGCAAGGGCAGAAGAAAACATTTTTGATTGCTCTTAAACTGGCTCAGTATGAATTTATTCAAAAGCACAATGGCATAAAGCCAATTTTGCTTCTGGATGATATTTTTGATAAGCTGGATGATGCCCGCAGCAATCGTCTTTTGCAACTGGTATCTGAAGACGTTTTTAATCAGATTTTTATTACCGATACCAACAAAGCTTATTTAGTTGATATTGTGGAGCGAACCGGTAAGGATTATAAGGTATTTGATGTACAAACAGGGCAGGTGATTGAAGCCTAAAAGAGATCTTTTTAAAAAGCAGATCGTCGACATTTTCAAAGAACAGCTATAATCAGATAAGTAAAAAGTATATTTACAAAATTAACACAAGGTTATGCGCCGTAGAAAGACACAAGCCATTAGCGATATTATAAAAGAAGTGCTTAAGGAGCAAAACCTCAATAAAGGCATGCTCGAAAATCGGGCGGTGCATTATTGGTCGAAGGTGCTGGGGCCTGCCGTTGCGCGGGCAACGCATCGCATTTATGTTCGTAATGGTGTGCTTTATGTTGAGATGACTTCCAGTGTTTTGCGAAATGAGCTAATGATGTGGAAGGACAAAATCATTACCAATCTCAATCAGGCCATTGGAGAGAATATTGTTAGAGATATTGTTTTTAGGTAATTGAAGATAAGTTTATATAGTGTAATTGTAATTTGGTAAGTAACAACTGAACTTAAACGAAAAAAAGTGCCAATGCATAAGCAGTGAACACTTTTTTTGAGCTCTTTTCGATTCGACAATTTATCCAATCAGCGATTCCATAAATTATGGATGCTTCTCCAGCAATTCTTTATCACTGAAAAAGAAATGACTTTCGCGATCGGCACTGGCATCACTGTCAGAACCATGTATCGCATTCTTGGCTTTGCTTTGGGCAAATAATTTGCGAATGGTACCATCCTCTGCCTCAGCCGGGTCGGTGCTACCAATTAATTTTCTGAAATCTTCAACCGCATTGTCTTTTAACAAAATGGCTGCGACGATTGGTCCGGATGACATAAAGTCAACCAAATCAGGAAAGAACGGACGGCCTCTGTGTTCTTCATAAAACGACTCGGCATCTTCTTTTGAAAGTTTTAGTGATTTAATGGCTGAAATTCTGAAACCGGATTCTTCGATCATATTTAATATTGCGCCGATGTGCTTGTTTTTAACCGCTCCCGGCTTAATCATGGTAAGTGTTTTAAGTCCTGCCATATTTAGCTGATTATTTAGTGTAAGGTAAAAAAATTATAAATCCTAAATTACAAAAAAAATAGTCTTTCAAAATCTATATCTTTGTCAATCCAACAAAAATTAATGATGAATATTAAAGACAAGTCTCAAATAGAATTATTTAAAAACAAAATAAACAACAGTAATAAAGTCGTAATTGTTCCGCACAATAATCCCGATGGAGATGCACTTGGTTCTGCATTAGGGCTTTATAATACCCTAAAAAACATGGGTAAGGAAGCGACTGTTATTTCTCCAAACGAGTTTCCTGATTTTCTGAACTGGATGCATGGTGTTGAAGATGTGATCATCTACGATAAAAATGTGAAGCGTTCGAAAAGGAAAATTGCCGAAAGTGATGTGGTTCTGTTTGTAGATTTCAATGCACTGTCGCGTATAAAATTAATGGGAGAGGTTTTTGAGAAGGACGATACCCCGCGTATAATGATTGACCACCATCCTTTTCCGGAGCCAAATACGGCCGATCTCCAAATAAGCGTACCCGAAGCATCTTCGACCTGCGAGTTGCTGTTTCATGTATTAAAGGAAGCTGGTTTTCAGGATTACATAACCAAAGAGGCTGCCGAGTGTATTTATGCCGGTATTATGACCGATACGGGCTCTTTAAATTACAATTCGAGTCGCCCGGAAACGTATTTGATTGTGGCCGATTTATTGCGAATGGGCATCGATAAGGATCACATTCATCACATGATTTTTCATAACAATTCCTTTGATCGCATGCGTTTGTTGGGCCATGCTTTAGGTGAGAAGATGGAACGCATTGATGATAATAAAGCGGCCTTTATATCTTTGAGTCAGGAGGAGCTAAAGCGTTTTAATTTTAAGCCGGGCGATACCGAAGGTTTTGTTAACCAGGCATTATGGATCGAAGGTGTTAATTTGTCGGCCTTATTTACCGAAAAGAAGGATTTGGTAAAAATTTCATTCCGATCACGAGGAGGTTTTCCGGCCAATAAGTTTAGCGAAACCTATTTTAATGGTGGCGGCCATTTTAATGCTGCCGGGGGCGAATCAAAGCTAAAACTGGATGAAACGGTTGAAAGGTTTAAAGCAGTACTAAAAGAGTTTTGCGATGCCAATGGTTTCTAGGTTATTTATATTAATCGGATGTTTGGGGATTTTTCTTTTCGGATGTAAGGAAAAGAAACAGCAACGAAAACGA
The DNA here is from genome assembly GCA_025210475.1 of Carboxylicivirga sp. Classification (GTDB taxonomy): domain Bacteria; phylum Bacteroidota; class Bacteroidia; order Bacteroidales; family Marinilabiliaceae; genus Carboxylicivirga. The sequence goes on from JAOARW010000119.1 coordinate 18,718, forward strand.
GTAACCAAGGAAATGCTGCTGGAAATGAACCGAAGCATGGTAAGCACCGAAGCCGAAGTGATAGAAAAGTTTATTGCCGATAAGAAACTGCAGATGAAAAAATCGGCGACCGGTTATTATTATAAGGTTGATACATTAACGAGTGAGGCTTTGATTAATACGAATGATTTGGTGACGCTGGCTTATACCACCCGTTTGCTTGATGGCACCATTTGTTATTCATCGGCCACTGAAGGATTAATGACTTTTACAGTAGGTAAGGCACAGGTGGAAGCTGGGTTGGAGCAGTTTATTACAGTACTTAATAAAGGTGCCATTGCCAAACTCATATTGCCACCCTACCTGGCGCATGGTATTGCCGGCGACGGGGGCCAAATTCCGAAGCTGGCGATCATACAAATGGATATTGAGGTGGTGGATGTACAACAAAGTCAGGCGGAGTAGTAATAAAGGTTTGAAGATTGCATAAAAATGATTTTCTTTGTGCATCTTGTCAAACTGACATAACATTGAATTGATGAAGAATTACAAATTAAATATTAAACCAGTTTTATTAGTAACCCTAACTTTAATACTTGGTTTCTACGCATGTGACGACAATAATAATTATATCAATCCTAAAGAATTAATTGCGGCCGAGCAAGAACTTTTGGATCGGTATTATAATGAGATTATCCGAAATGATTCTACCCGTTTGCAAATAATGACGGCTGAGGCCATCGATACAATTGATCTTCGCTTGCAATCTGGATTACTGTTGTTTCATACCGAAATTGGAACCGGGGATAGTGTGAAGGCTTTTAAAGAAGTTGGTTTCAGGTATTCAAATTATGGCATTATTTTACAAAACGATACTGTAATTAATGGTACGGATACAACTTTTGTAGAGAAAACAGCAGAAGCATTAAGGGAGACAAATAAATATGGTAGTGCACCATTTACTTTCAGAACTTTTCCGAGTGGTTCAGCTGCTGCAGCAAATGCAAATGTTTACCTGGGAGTAAATGAAGCCATTATGCACATGAAGTTATACGGAAAGGCCAAGGTAGTGATGCCATCAACACTTGCCGATAATCAATTTAATCCGCATATCTTCGAGATTGATTTAACTTATTTGGAGCAATAAGATTAAGCTATACGATATTCAGGCCACTTTCATTGCGGAAGTGGCTTTTTTGTTTTATTTCGTAAGCTCCCATAATTTAAAACAGTTTTTTATTAGCTGTTTTTTGCGGCTTTGTTATTTATTATGCGCGATTAAGTATTATATTGCCTGCCGTTTTGTTTAGGAGAAAATTAAACATGATGATTTGTTGGTTAAACAAAACCTAAATTGGTAAATAAATATTAATTAATACACAAACTAAGAATAGAGGTAAGTGTACTTATCTCAGGATTTTAACTTATTAAATTATGTCTAGCAAAAACAACAAAGTGTTGCCAATAGTAATGATGTTCTTTCTATTTGCAATGATTTCATTTGTAACTGGATTATCAAATCCGATGGGTGTGATTGCCAAAAATCAGGACGGAATTCTTAACTGGATGTCTCAGTTGGGTAACTTCGCTAACTTTTTGGCTTACTTATTTTTAGGGTTGCCTTCAGGTATTCTTCTTAAGAAAAAAGGTTACAAATTTACAGCTTTAACTGCAATTGCTGTTGGTATTTTAGGAGTTGGTGTTCAGTTAATTTCAGGTTTAATGCCTTATGAAATTGGCGATAACTTTACACCTATTTTCTCAGTTTATTTAACTGGTGCTTTAATTTCTGGTTTTTCAATGTGTATGTTAAATACGGTTGTTAACCCAATGTTGAACACCTTAGGTGGTGGTGGTAAACGTGGTAACCAGTTAATTCAGTTTGGTGGATCATTAAACTCAATGGCTGCTACTATTGTACCAATTTTAGGTGGTTACTTAATTGGTGATTTAGCCAGAGCAACTATGAAAAATGCAGTGCCGGCATTGTTAATTGCCATTGGTATTTTTGTTGCTGCTTTTATTGTATTAGCCATCGTTGCTATTCCTGAGCCTCACAACCGGAAAGAAGAAACTGACAAGAAGGTAAAGGATAAGTTTAGTCCAATGTCTTTCCGTCACTTTGTGTTGGGTACAGTAGCTATCTTCTTATATGTTGGTATCGAGGTTGGTATTCCAAATATTGCGAACCTTTATCTTACAACATACACCATTGAGCAGGCAAATGATGTTATTACTGAATATAATAAACAACAAAGTGATTCGAATTATTTAAGTGAATTAAAGCTTCAGGATGAGGCAAATGCCAACACAAATAATTACTCACCAAAGGTTATTAAGGAAAGTAATTATAATAAAGCTCAGGAAGTTGTATCTGGGGACAAACCATCAGGTTTGGGAACAAATCCGGCAGCAGCAGGTTCGGTAGTCGGAACTTATTGGTTTTTAATGCTGATTGGACGTTTGTCTGGAGGTGCATTGGGGGCTAAGTTTTCAGCTAAAGCACAGTTATCATTTGTAAGTACCTTAGGTATTGTCTTTGTGGGGCTAGGAATTCTTTTACCATCATCAGTTGAGGTAGCAATGCCGGTATTTAATGCAGATATAAGTTTCGGATTCCAAACTGTACCGTTAGCAGTAATGTTATTTATTCTTTGTGGCTTCTGTACTTCAATTATGTGGGGTGGTATTTTCAACCTGGCTGTAGAAGGTATTGGTAAATATACTGAGATGGGATCTGGTATTTTTATGGTAATGGTAGTAGGTGGTGGAGTTCTTCCATTGATCCAGGGTGCTGTTGCTGATATTACCGTAAGCTACATGGCTTCATACTGGGTAATTGTTGCTGCTCTTGTTTACTTACTATGGTATGCTTTGGCAGGATGCAAGAATGTTAATAAAGACATTCCTGTAGAGTAATTATAAAAAAAGTATTATTTTAGAATCATGACTTCTTGTTGTTAACAGGGAGTCATGGTTGTATATAAGAATAGTAATAATAAGCAATTCAGGTGATTTTGAACAGGGTGAATAACCGGTTTCAACTGAATTGAAATAAAATCTAAGACACATGAAGAAAGTATCAGTTGGTGTAGATATAGGTGGAACAAATACCGCTATTGGGGTTGTCGACGAGCAAGGCCATGTATTGACAAAAGACAATATTTCAACACCATCGCATGGTGATATCAATCAATACATTGAAGATTTATCAGCTGCTATAAATAAATTAATTACCAACGCCAAGTTGATGAATGAGGAGTTGGAAATCATTGGTATTGGTGTAGGGGCCCCAAATGGTAACTATTACAGTGGAACCATTGAATTCGCACCAAACTTATCGTTCAAAGGTGTGGTACATGTGGTTAAGCTTCTTAAAGAGCATTTTCCTGAATTGGAAGCCATTGCTTTAACCAATGATGCCAATGCCGCTGCTATCGGTGAAATGATATACGGTGGAGCCAAAGGTATGAAGAACTTCGTGATGTATACACTTGGTACAGGTGTTGGTAGTGGAGTGGTTGTTAATGGTGACTTGGTGTATGGTCATGATGGTTTTGCTGGTGAGTGCGGACATACTACATTGGTGCCTGGTGGCCGCCTTTGTGGATGTGGAGCGAAAGGTCACCTGGAGGCCTATTGTTCAGCGCCAGGAATGAAGCGTACAGCTTTCGAATTATTGGCCAAGTATAATGCGGTTGATAGTCCTTTGGCTAATCATACATTCAACGACCTGACTTCGAAGATGATTTATGATGCTGCTGTGGCAGGCGATAAAGTTGCACTGGAAGTGTTTGAATTAACCGGACATTATTTGGGTCAGGGTATCGCAGATACCATTCACCACTTAAGCCCTGAAGCTATCTTCTTATTTGGCGGACCATTGGCTGCCGGCGATTTAATTATCAAGCCAACCAAGGCTAGTATCGAAGAGCATTTGTTGCCAATATTTAAGAATAAGATTAAGTTGCTTCCTTCGAAATTGGATGCAGGTGATGCTGCCATTGTTGGTGCAAGTGCATTGGCTTGGAAAGAATTGGAAAAGTAGAAGTTGTTATACTAAAATATCAAAAGCCCTTTTGGAATTAATCCGAAAGGGCTTTTTGCTGTTTATGAAGGTTGGGTTTCGAAATACTTCGATAAAGCTTGTCCTATTATTTATAAATGTCAAAATTCCCCGTTTATAGGGGCAGGCAGTGTGTTTTTTGTAGAATATATTTAGCAAGCTGTGTGTCGCCTTGATACTTTTCGGGCTTGTTAAAGTTAGCTAGCTACTAGCTATAGACTTATAAATTAAATGGTTTCTGTTTGTGTTTTTAGAGCGTGTATCTTCCTAAATCAGTGTCATGAAAATCGGTAATTTGAGAATAAAAGTAAAAAATACGTTTAAAGTTTATTAAAAGTAAATAATACTTTTATATTTGTTGCAGTTATGAATACAACTATCTACGATCAATACCAGGAAAATAAGCGATTCGTATCGGTGGATTGCGTTATTTTCGGTTATGAGCAAGAGCAATTAAAGGTGCTTGTTTTTCAGCGCGATATCGAACCATCAAAAGGGGAGTGGTCGCTGTTGGGCGGCTGGGTGCATGTTAATGAGTCAACCGAAGATGCCGCTCGTCGGGTGCTGAACAAACTAACCGGACTGGAAGATGTTTACCTGGAGCAAGTGCATACATTCTCGCAGCCCGATCGCGATCCGGGAGGCAGTGTAATTACTGTGGAATATTATGCCTTGATAAAGATTGATGATAAGGCGAGTAATCTAATTGAGGATTATGGTGCCAAATGGTTTTCGCTGGAAGAGTTGCCGAAATTAATTTTCGATCATGATGTGCTGGTTAAAAAAGCGCTGGAGAAATTAAGGCTACGCTCCAGTTACGAGATAATTGGTCGCAAATTACTGCCTGAGAAATTTACCCTTACGCGCTTACGCAATTTATATAACCAGATATTTCAGCGAGAATTTGACCCCGGTAATTTTCGTAAGAAAATACTTTCATTGAAAGTGTTGGAGCGATTGGAAGAAAAGGATATGTCAGAATCTAAAAAAGGCGCTTTCTATTTTAAGTTCAAGCCAAAGAACGAAGCCGAATTTACAGATCCCATTGTAAAAAGATCAATATAATATAACAAACACAGTACACACAAATTATGGAACAATTTGAATTTACAGAGCATTCGCATCGTCGTTATAATCCACTAAACGGCGATTGGGTATTGGTTTCACCACATCGTACCAAGCGTCCATGGCAAGGTAAAGTTGAGAAACCTGCAATTGAAGAGCGTCCAAGTTACGATGAGAAGTGTTACTTATGCCCGGGTAACGAGCGAGCAGGTGGACATCAGAACCCCGATTATAAAGATGTATTTGTATTTCAGAACGATTTCAGTGCCTTGGTACCCGATATTCCACAAGGGGATTATACCAAAGGTGATTTGTTTAAAGCTGAAAGTGAAAGGGGTTTCTGCAAAGTCATTTGTTTTTCACCGCGTCACGATCTGACGATTCCTGAAATGGAAGTGGAAGGTATTCGCAAAGTGGTTGATTTGTGGTGCCAGGAATATAAAGAAATCGGTTCGCTGGATTATATCAACCATGTTCAGATTTTTGAAAACAAAGGCGATATAATGGGTTGCAGTAACCCGCATCCGCATGGCCAGATTTGGGGTCAGTACTCGGTGCCGGTAGAACCCGCCAAGGAGGCCAAAATGCAAAAGGCTTACTTTGAAAAGCATGGTAAGACTTTATTGGAGGATTATGTGGCTGAAGAATTAAAGTCGGGAGAGCGTATCCTAGTTGATAACGAGCACTTTGTGGCTTTAATTCCTTTTTGGGCTACCTGGCCTTTCGAAGCGATGATTGTGAGCAAGCGTGCCGCGTCTAACATTACGCAATTAAACGATGATGAGCGCACAGCGTTGGCCGATGCCTACAAGAAACTAACTGTGATGTATGATAACCTGTTTGAAGTATCGTTCCCATATTCGGCAGGTATTCACCAGGCGCCAACCGATGGCGAAGAGCATCCGGAATGGCACTTACACATGCATTTTTATCCACCGTTATTACGTTCGGCAACGGTTAAGAAATTTATGGTTGGATATGAAATGATGGCAAATGCTCAGCGTGATATCACAGCTGAACAGGCAGCTCAGCGTCTGCGCGATTTACCAACAATACATTATAAAACGACATAATAAACAAGCCGCTAGAGGCTAGCCGCTAGCATCTTTAAAATAACACTAAAATCAGTTTTGATATGCAAATTTCAAGTTTAATTGAGAAGATTAATGGAGGAAACAATCCATTATTTAAAGAATTATATGGAACAGATGAAGCTGTTTTAACAGCTCAGGCTGATCGCTATGTAAAGTATATTAATGAGTTTAAAAGCATCTATGGTTCAGATGACGTGATGTTGTTAAGCTCACCGGGTCGTACCGAAGTAGGTGGTAACCACACCGATCACCAGTTAGGTCGTGTGCTGGCAGGTGCTGTTAACCTTGATAACATTGCTGTTGCTTCGCCAAACGGAACAAACAAGGTGCGAATTACTTCAGTAGGTTTTGATCCTTTTGAGGTTGATTTGTCTGAATTGGAAGTAACTGAGTTTAAGCTAACGCCAGGTAACATCGTAAGAACGATCGCCAAGGAGATTAAAGCCTTAGGTCTTGAAATTGCTGGTTTTGATGCGGTTATTCATGGTTGTGTGCCCGAAGGATCAGGTTTGAGTTCTTCTGCATCGTTCGAAGTATTGATTGGTGCTATCTTTAGTAACTTATTCAACGATGGTAAATTAGACCCGGTTGATAACGCTAAGATTGGTCAGAAAGCGGAGCATGCTTGCAAGAAGTTTTGTGGTTTAATGGATCAAACAGCTTGTGCTGTTGGTGGTTTTATTACCATTGATTTTGCCGATAAAGCCAATCCGGTTGTAAAAGCATTGGATTTTGATTTTGCCAAAACAGGTTATTCATTGGTGATTACCAACACCGGTGGTAGTCATGGTGGATTGGATGAGGAATACAACGCCTTACCAGGTGAGATGAAGTCGGTTGCTCAGGAATTGGGTCAGGAAGTATTACGTCCCTTATCAATGGAAGACGTGGTTAAAGGTATTCCTGCTATTCGTGAGAAAGTTGGCGATCGTGCATTATTGCGTTCGATTCACTTCCAGGCAGATAACTCGCGTGTGGTTTACCAGGTGGATGCCTTGGAATCGGGTAACTTCGACAAATTCCTGGAATTAGTTGTTGAGTCGGGATTCAGCTCATACATGTATAACCAGAATATTTTCGTTGGTGGAGAAACAAAGCACCAGAATGTAGCTTTGGCCTTGGCCTTGTCTGAGTTGGTATTGAAAGGTAAAGGTGCATGGCGCGTGCATGGTGGCGGATTTGCCGGTACTATTCAGGCTTTCGTTCCAAACGATTTGTTGGATGATTACATCTCAACATTAGAGTCGGTATTTGGCGAAGGTAACTGCCATAAATTATTTATCCGTTCTAAAGGTGCCGTAGAGGTGGCATTATAATATTAATGAAGTAACTACCAGCCCTGGTGTTGGTAGTTTCTTTTTTAAAAGACATTCTTATGCAAGCATCTGATGTATTTACATTAAAAAATAGCAATAATGTTGAAGTAACATTTATTGCACGCGGGGGTCAGATTACCTCAATAAAAGTACCGAATGCCAAAGGCGAAGTGGCCGATGTGGTAATTGGTTATGAAACGGTTGAAGGTGCCTTGGCCGGCGATGCCTATTTCGGAGCACTTTGTGGTCGTTATGCCAACCGAATTGTGAAAGGTCAGTTTGAGCTAAATGGTGAATCATACCAGTTAGATGTAAATAATGGGCCTAATCATTTACACGGTGGTGTAGATGGATTTAACCTTCGTGTTTGGGATGTGGAAGAGGTGAATTTACCTCAGTTTGCACAGGCCTACAAGTTGATGTTGGTAAGCCCTGACGGGGACCAGAACTATCCTGGTGAGTTAACCACCGTTGTGACTTATGGTTTGACCAACGACAATGAGTTTGTTATTGAGTACGATGCCGAGTCGACAAAGGATACTATCATCAACCTGACTTCGCACGCTTATTTCAATCTTAAAGGTGCAGGAACGGGTACCATTGCCGATCATCAACTACTAATCAATGCTGAGAAATTTACCCCAATTGATGGTGAAGTTGGCACTGTGAGTGGTGAAATTGCACCAGTAAAAGGTACCGGCATGGATTTTACTGCTTCCAAAAAAATAGGCGAGGCTTTAACGGCCGATTGTCCACAGGTGAAGTTGGTTGATGGAATCGATCATAATTTTGTAATTAACGGTTATGATGGTAATTTGAAATTGGCTGCCAGATTGGAAGATGCTGAGTCGGGAAGAGCTATGGAGGTTTATACTGATCAGCCTGGAGTTCAGATTTATACAGGTAGTCATTTTGATTCATCTGAAAAAGGAAAATTAGGAGCGCCTATTGAAAAGTGGGCTGGTGTTGCCTTGGAGACACAGATTTTTCCTGATTCACCAAATAAAGAACACTTTCCAAACGCTGTACTAAAAGAAGGTGAGCGTTATACGCATACTTGTGTATATAAATTTATACAAGGATAATGATCTTGATAAATTAATCGATTGTAAATAACTGCTTTCATACTTTATGGAAGCAGTTATTTTATCATTAATAATTTTCGCTTACCTTCGCAAGGATTTTTTTGTTAATAGCCATGAGTAAAAAAGCTGAAATATATAAAGGTGCAATGGAACTTTTCGTAGAAAAGGGATTTGCAGCATCTGTAAATGAGTTAATTGATCGTATTGGCATTGCCAAGGGTACTTTGTACCACCACATTGCCAGTAAAGAGCAATTGATCATTGATATTTATAAGCAGCTGATGTTTGAGGTGGAAGAGCAATGTGTGAACACCCTAAGTGAAGACCAGAAAGAAAATACCAAGCAGGTTTTTAGTGGTATTGTAAAATGGTTTATTACTCATCCGGTTAAATTCCATTATATTAATGTGTTTGAATCGAGCCCATACATGAAAATGCACTTTGGTTTGGTTGAGGACACGAAAGAAGGCCCCAAGCGATTTATTATGCAAAAGGTTAATATGGGTATCTTAAAGGCCTATAAAACCGATATGATTGCCTTCTTCGATTTTGCATTTACCCGTGCTACCGCCAATTACTTTCTGGCTGCTGCTAAACCATTAAAAAGCTTTACCGAAGAATTTGATACTGCTTTTGACATGTATTGGGATGGGGTAGCTCAAAAGCAGAATGGACTAAAAGGCTAATAATTAACCCACTTACTTCCTGCTATCAGTATTTAAATATCAAGGCCTTGGATTATGTTGTTTAACAAAATTCGACGGTTGAATAATGATTGATTTTTTGATTATAACAAGTACTGATCCTTTTTAGTTGTTTTTAGTGTATTTCTTTAAAAATGTGTGACTTATAAGCTAACGCATTTAATATTTGTCTATCATAGTGATTGAGCATTTGCAAGTCTTGTTAAAAAATGTTGATAACTTATTAAAAGTTGTTAATTACTTAATGCTTTATTTTTCGGCAAATATGCAGATTTAACGGAATTTTAACCTTTAGAAAACCGACCTATTGGTCGTGTTTATAATCTTTGCAACGAATTAATAAATTGACAAACATTGGCATACAGTAATTAATTACTAACCAAAATTATTACAATGAAAAAACAATTATTAACAGCTTTCTGCTGTGCACTTATGATGTTTAATGTAACTGCACTTATGGCACAGGTAACAACCGCCAGTATGGGAGGACGTGTTACTGATGCAGAAGGAGCCGTTATCGGAGCAACGGTGATTGCTACCCACACACCTTCAGGAACAACTTATGGAACCGTAACTAACACTGAGGGACGATTCAATTTTAATGGTATGCGTGTTGGTGGTCCTTATACCGTAAAGGTTTCGTTTATTGGATTTGGCGACTTTGTTCAAAACAATATCACCTTAAGTTTAGGTGAGAATTATGTTGTGGATGTTGTCCTTTCTGATGAATCAACGTCATTGGATGAAATCCTGGTTACTGCAACCCGCACAAAGTTCTCAAATGAGAAAACCGGCGCTGTAACCAATATTTCAAATGATCAAATAGTGAATTTGCCAACAGTAAGTCGTAGTGTTATAGATATTACTCGTCTTTCACCATATGGTGGTGATGGAATGAGCTTTGCTGGTGCTGATGGTCGTACGGCTAACTTTACTGTGGATGGTGCTAACTTCAACAATAACTTTGGTTTGAGTGATGCTTTGCCTGGTGGAGGTAATCCAATTTCTATCGAAGCGATTGATGAATTGCAAGTTGTAATTGCCCCATACGATGTGCGACAAACCAACTTTATTGGTGGTGGTGTAAATGCCATTACCAAATCGGGTACCAACACCTTTAAAGGTAGTGCTTATGTTTTTCACAGAAATGAAAATATGCGCGGTGATGCTGTAAGAGGTCAGCAAATTGCCGGTGCACGGGAAGAAGATCGGAATACAACTTATGGTTTCACTTTGGGTGGTCCGATTATCAAAAATAAATTGTTCTTCTTCGTTAATGGAGAACTGGCAAAAAAACCAACTGTTGTCAATCGTTGGAGAGCTTCAACGGATGGCGTTGCAGATCCGGACAATTTTATCTCACGCACAACAGAAGATGATCTTCAGATGGTTTCTGATTTTGTGAAGAGTACATATGGATATAATACAGGATCTTTCAAAAGTTTCCCTGCGGATGAAAGCAACAAAAAATTATTGGCTCGTCTTGATTGGAATATTTCAAACAAACACCGTTTAGCATTGCGTTACAACTACACCAAGAATGAATCATGGCGATCGCCTAACGCTTCTTCGATGGATGGAGGTACTCGCATGTCTGAGGCCAGAATGTCGCAGGCATCCATGTCATATGCCAACTCGATGTATTCAATGGAAAACCTTGTACATTCATTCTCTTTTGATTTAAACAGTCGTTTAACAGAGAACATTTCTAACCAGTTTTTGGCAACTTATTCTAAGCTTGATGATATTCGTGGTACGAATTCTGATCCTTTCCCTTTTATTGACATTTTAAAAGACGGACAGGCCTACCTTTCTTTAGGTTACGAACTATTTACCTGGAACAACGGTGTTCATAACGATGTTGTGAATATTAAAGATGAGTTGACATTTTATTTAGGTAATCATAAAATATTTGGAGGTGTTGCCTACGAATATAAGATGGCAGATAATGCCTACATGCGTAACGGTACCGGTTACTATCGCTACTCAAGTCTTGATGATTTTATGAACGGAGCTACACCTGAGATTGTCAACTTAACTTATGGTTACAATGGCGAAAGTAATCCGGCAGCGCGAGTAAGAAGCAACAAATTCGGAATTTATGCTCAGGACGATTGGAACGTAAACGAAAGATTCAAACTTTCGTATGGTATGCGCCTCGAAGCACTTATTTACAACAATAGCGACCTGCTTACGAATCAGGCGATTAAGGATCTTGATTATGCGGGTCGTAATATTGATACAGGAAAATGGCCTGATGCCAATGTTATATTCTCTCCACGAGTAGGTTTTGTTTGGGATGCCTTGGGTGATAAAAGTTTGAAGGTACGTGGAGGTACTGGTATTTTTGCTGGTAACTTACCGCTTGTATTCTTTACCAACATGCCAACCAATGGTGGTATGGTTCAGTACCAGGCACAGATTAATGCTAATACTAAAGTTTTTGATGGTTACACTGGTGACTATATTCAGGATGGTGACAATAGATATATTGATATGGATCAGTTTGCCGGAGGTTTGGTTACTGATGCAAACGGTAATGCTTCAATAGCAGCATTGTACGATAAGTTAACAGGTGTTGGTTATCCATCAACTATTTCACCAGAGGACGGAACAGTACCTTCTTCTATTTCTGCTGTAGACCCTGGTTTCAAAATGCCTCAGGTATGGAAAACGTCATTGGCTGTTGACTATGCTTTCAAAACATCTTTCCCATTCTCTGTAACAGTAGAGGGAATTTATAACAAAACCATTAACGGTGTTACCCTTTCCGATTGGAGTATTCCAAATGTAGGTGGTTTTGCCCGTTTTAATGGTGCTGATAATCGTCCGATTTATCCTGATGGCTATCGTACAAATACGAAGGCATTTGTTTTGGAAAATACCAGCAAAGGTTATGGTTGGTCAGCTAACATCACGCTTAATGCGAAACCTGCAGAATGGATTAGCATGATGGCTGCCTACACACATACCGTGGCTAAAGATTTAACAGGAATGCCAGGATCGAATGCTGAATCAGCATTTACTTACGTTCCTACAGTTGAAGGGCCTAACAACATTAAATTGCACAACTCTCAATATACAATGCCTGATCGTTTGATTTTTTCACTAACTTCTCACGATAAATGCGGAAACCACTACGGCCTTATCTATGAAGGAAGACGCGGTGGCGGAAGAAACTACTCGTATATGACGGTTAACGACATGAATAGTGATGGTTACAACTACGACGCCATTTATATTCCTACGGACAAAGAAGTGGAGAACGGCGACTTCCGTTTTGTTTCGGATGACGACAAAACACGCTTTATGGATTATGTGCATGCTAATGATTATTTGAAAAACAATCAGGGTGATTATGCCGAAGCTTATAGTCTTTACACACCTTGGTTGCATCGTGTAGATTTTAGTTACAAACATGATTTTGTATTTAAAGCAAGTAATAGTAAACACAAATTGCAACTTAGCCTTGACATTAAAAATGTGATGAACTTGTTTAATTCTGATTGGGGTGTTGCTAAGAATTTAAATCAGGAGATTGGTTCAGAAGCTCGCATCCTCAAATACGAAGGTGTTGATGCAGACGGAGTAGCGACATTCTCTACACCTGCTTCAATCAATGGTAGTACTAAAACATTTACGCCGAGCTATACCCTGGGACAATGTTGGTATGCATTAATTGGTATCAAGTATGTTTTTAACTAATTAACAGCAAATTTTATACAGATGAAATTAAAATATTTATTCCCACTATTCTTCGCAGCTCTTGCCTTTATGACAAGCTGTGAAGATGAAGAAACAATGACTTTGCTTGATGAAATTCAGGTCTCGTCATCGTTTGTCGCGATCCCACAGGATGGAGGTTCTACATCCATTACAATAACCTCAAAAGATAGCTGGACTGCAGAGAAAGTAACGACCAAAAAAGATGATGTTGAATGGTTAACCATCTCTTCAACTTCCGGAGGTGCCGGTGAGTCAGAAATTACCTTTTCAGCTGAATCAGCATTAGACGGTCGTACTGCAGAGGTAAAGCTTATCACAGGTGATGTAACACAGCGAATTAATATTATCCAGGGTCTTCCACAAGTATCGGAAGCGCCGGTTTCGGAAGTACTAACGGCGCCGGATGGCAAAAGTTTCCGGGTGTCAGGTGTATGTACTGGTATTAGCAACACATTATATGGTAACTGGTATCTAACAGATGAAACAGGCACTGTGTACATCTATGGAACGCTTGATGAGAAGGGTGCAACTAAAAACTTCTTGAGTCTTGGTCTTGAAGTTGGTGATGAAGTAACGATTGAAGGGCCTAAGTCATCTTACAAGGGTAACCCACAAATGGTGAATGTATCTGTAATTGAAATTAGAAAATCACTTGTGAAGGTTGACTCGGTAAAGAATGAAGAGCTTCCACTAGAAGGTGGCGAATTTACTGCTTACCTTACCTGTAAGGGCGAAGGGGTATCGGTTGAAATACCTGAAGATGCCAAGTCATGGTTATCAATTTCTTCCATTCAGTCGGCAGGAACAAATAGTGTAGTTACATTCAAAGCCGAAGCTAATACGGGCGGCGATCGCGAAACTCAATTAACGTTTAGCACAACTGATGGTACTAAAAATTATACTACACAAACAACGCTAAGCCAAAAGGGTGGAATTGTTGATGCCAGTGTAGCCGAATTTTTGGCAGCCGAAGTGGGCAGTACGCAATACCGATTGGCAGGTGTTATTGCCAGTCTTTCGGATGCTACCTCTGGTAAGTTAAATCTGAAAGACTTTTCGGGCGAAACCTATGTGTATAAAGTTGAGGGTTTTGAAGATGCTGGTTTAAAAGAAGGTGATTTTATAGTTATAGTTGGAAGACGCTCTGAATATAATGGTAGTCCACAAATGAGTGGAGCCATACTGGAGAGTTCAGAGACTGTAACGCAGCAGACGATTGCCGAGGTGCTGGCTAAACCTGACGACTCCGATACCTACTTTATGGTAACCGGTGAAATTACCTCAATTGTTAATGAGACATACGGTAATCTAAATTTAAAAGATGAAAGCGGTGAAATATACGTGTACGGTTGTTATCCGTTTTATGGTGCCACAGGTGACGATCGGAAAGGTTTAATCGCTGCTAAAGGTCTTAAGGTTGGTGATACTCTAACAATGATTGCTACCAAAGGTTCTTATAAGGGAAATAATCAGCTTACAAAAGGATTCTATTTCAGCCATGTAAGTGCTGAGTAAAGAATAATCTTTAAATAATTAAAAAGGCCGTCTCATTTTAAATAGTGAGACGGCCTTTTTGCATAATGTTGTTTTACCTTTTGCTGGTTACTTCTTTAAATTTCTTCTGAAGCTCTTTACTTAGCTTACCGGTTTTAGCGTAGGTTCCGGGAACTTCTTTTAACCATTCGGGGCCAACTTGTTCGAAAGTGATTGGTTGATCCGTAATACCTTTGGCTACTAATGAAGGGATATCCAGATCAATACCTTCGATATTGTAAAGCTTCTGGGCATAATTACCTGCATTGGCTTCAATCATTTTCTTCAGCTTTGGTAATTGATCGCCTTTTAGTTTTTTCTTTTCTTGCTTAAGGCCATTGGGTGCTTTGATGCCAAGTTTACCATTAAAACTGGTGTTGTTGCTCCACGAAATATTTCGGTCGGCTTTGTCGTGTTGGTGGAATATGGTATAGGCTTTAGTCGGATCGGCAGCAAATACATTATTACCTATAATTAAATCCCTTGGAGCTTCCAGTTTTATACCTTTCTTTTTGCAATAAGGTACACGACGCTCATGCAAAGCACTGAAGTTAATGGCATAACCATTGTTGCGGTCGAATACATTATTAATAATCTTCAGGTCAAAAGCCAGGGCGTGTTCATCGGTTACGGCACCACAGTTTAAGTACAAGGCAGCATTGCCGCGCGATTTAATGGTGGTTGGCAGACTAAAGTAGTTGTTGGCAATAATGTGGTTGCTACCCCAAACAAACATGCCGCCGTATTCGAAAAGATCATCGCTGCCAATAAAGAAATTGTTGATAGCTACCTGCTTGTCGCCATGGCGGAAATTCATGGTTCCGCGACAGTTTTTGTAAGTATTGTTATAGTACACATTTTCCATGGATTTGCTGGTGATAATCTCCGGCTCCGAATCCTGACGCTCAAACAGGTTATGGTCGATCAGGCAACGGCCGTAATCGGTTCGCCAATAGCCAACACGGATGCCACCACCGGCATTGCCTGGTTTCTTAGGATTGGCAAAGTAGCAATGATCAATGCGGTGGTACATGGGGATACCTTCCGTATTCTTCTTTTTATCATCACTGGTCACGTTGTTTAGGTTAATCACCTGATCGAAGGTTATTTTCTCTGTAAAGGAGCAGTAGTCAATGCGACAATATTGCGGCACCTGTTTATCTTTGGTTAAAGTGGTGGTGATGTAGGCTGAATTGGCCTGATCAAAAGCATGGAACGCACATTGTGTAATGCGATTATAGCTGGCGTAGATGGCTACAAGCCCCGGTCCGTGCGATTTCCATTCTTTTGGATCGCGCTTGCCATCCTTAAAGTAAATACCGTCTAAAACGCAATGTGTTCCGCGTAGTTCTATTTTTACATCGCCGGTGAATAAGACTTTTCCGCGATTCTTTGCCCGAACAACAATTGGCTTATTGGCTTGGCCTGATTGTTTAATAATTAATTTGATATCTGCATAATTGCCATCGGCTAAAAAGACGGTATCGCCTGGCATTACCTTTTTGATGGCACTTTGTAATTCAGAAACATTTTTGACGCTATGGTTTTTAGCATTGGTGTGATTAGAGCTCATTGCCAAAAGAACCATTAATAAGGTTGTAAATAAGGATGAAAATCGTCTGTACATCATAAAATCATTTGAATTTGTTAAGGGTGAATCTATTGAAGTCTGTCACCAAAAGCAAAAATAGGCGAGTACTCCTGTTGGTACCGCCCAATATCGTACAAACTAAGAGTGTTATTGTACTCAACCGTTAAATCCATGTCTTGTTAAGTGAAATTACTTATTGGCTAAGCATTATTCTTATAATGCCTTAATTGTAGTTTTGCGGATGAACCTTTAAACAGAAAAGGCCACTTCTAATGAAGCAGCCTTTTCTGTTTTTACATGTATATCGTCTTACATCTTCTATCTTAAATCTTGCGTCTTTTATTTAAAACTTCTCATCATACTTGGTCCACAGATCATCACCAATCTTCCAGGCTGTGTTCACCGCTCGATTTCCCCAGTTAATGGTATAGCGAGTGAGGTGAGCAATGGTTTGCTTGGTTCCCATGCTCATGGCTGCCAACTCTGTTTCGCGTTGCTTGGCAAAAATCTCTTTCTGAAGTGGTAATAGCACCTTGTCCACATCGTGGCGGGCGTCGTTCCAACGCAAACCAGCGAGGGTACTCATGCGGTTAAATGCCCACCAGGCCGAATTACGGCTAAAGCCATTTCGTCCGGGAGCTTTATACGAAGCCGGCAGGTCGGTTACACTGCAGTAAATAGGAATGTAAACCGAAGTGGCAATGTTATCCTGAGCCATCCATACTAATCCGCCAATTTCATCGGGCAACCAGTCGCGACTCTGGGTGATGGTGCCATACATGGTGTACCAGCGGGCTATGGTGCGTTCGCCCAGTTTACCCCATCCACCGTGTATGTTGTGCAAATCGTATTTATCGTATGGCATAAATGGGTTGGCATAGGGGTGAGGAATGGTGTCGCCCTCTTCTGTGACCTTTTTCATATGGCCCACCATATCGTAAGGAGTATGTTCGTAGTAATCTTTAAATACCTCAATCATCTTCTCCAGTGTTACCTTGGCATCCGGCTTAACGGAGAAGGGGTAATCACAGGTATCCGGGTCAAGCTTTAACGAAGGTGCCATCATACTTAAAGCGCGCCATTCACGACGACGGGCTGCCATCGATTCGCGTCCTTCAGGTGCATAGGCATAGGCAAAGCGGAAGGCTTCCTCTTCGGGATTCCACCAGGCGCTGTCCCTGGCCATTTCAAACAGGTTTTCCGAATACATAAAGTTGTTGGTATCAGCTGTATCGACTTCCAATATACGCGCTGCATTTGCATTAACACTTACATGATCATCGGGCACACGCTGAGCCACCCATATGGCACCCACTTCGCCTTTGCCGGGACCAACAATCTCGAAATGCCAAACCTCTTTTTTGTCGGCAATGGTGAGGCACTCGCCCCAATCGCGATAGCCGTACTCTTTGGTCAACTCACCTGCCATTTTAATGGCCTGGCGAGCAGTTGTGCAACGTTCCAACATCAGCTGAATCAAGCGTTGACAATCAATCAAGCCTTTTTCCGACACCAGTGATTCGCGTCCGCCAAAGGTCGATTCGCCAATGGCCAGTTGCTTGGTATTCATGCAAGGATAGGCTGAGTTAATGAAGCCGTATGTATTTCTAACCTGTGGTATTTCACCCACTGGCGTGTGTTTGTAGGCCGGCATCTTGCGCGAATCATCTTTTTCGCGCGAGTACATGGTTACCTTATCTCGTCGGCCATGTTTGCGGGGCGGTACAATGTTCATCCACGAACGGGTACGGTGACTGTCGTCGGTGTGTGAGGTCATCACCGAGCCGTCGAAGCTCGCCTGTTTACCTACTGTAATGGTTGTACATCCTTCGGGAACGCCGCCTTCCCAATCGGCTTTTATCTGAGCGCTTAGCCATTGCGATGTTCCAATTATCCCTAGTGCGAGTGCAATTTTGAATTTCATTGGTCAAATCTGTTTTCGAATTGCTACAAAAATAAAAAAATGTATGGGCAGGCACGCTGAATTTTTAAACTAAAAATAAAAAGCATGATTAGCTTGTGATCTCAGGTAATTTAATATTGATAAGTTATGAGGCGAATTGTAAATAATATAATGGAATTATTATATGATTTTTTTGAAAAAATATACTTTTGTCGCCCTTAATTTTTAGCTGTTCGGAATAATGTTATTTGTTCAATTAATCATAATTTTATGAATTATATCTATTGTATTTTAAATTGCGCTTTACAGCAACTTAAAAAACGACAATTGTAAATTCCGATACATAATCAAAAAGGCTATAACGTGAAAGGCCTATAGAATCAATAAACGAAGTAATACAATTTAATATGATGAATATACTTAACTGTCCGCAATGTGGAACTGCTAATCAAGCGGGTACTGAATTTTGCATGCAGTGTCAGTTCTCATTAGATAAAGAGTACCTGACCGAGCCGGTTTGTCCTCAATGTTTATCGCTTTATCCGGCCGGATTCAACTATTGCGAAAAAGATGGTCAGCAATTGATTGATAAAGATAACTTGACCTTCCAGTGTGTAATATGTCAGAAAGCCTATGCTAGTGATGTAAAGTTTTGTACCGACGATGGAGGCAAGGTAATGGCTTATGGGCAAGCAGCTAGTGGTATTATCAAAGAACTGAACCCGATTACTACGCATGTGTCAGTACCTATTGGTCAGCGTTTTGTAGCCTCTTTTTTAGATGGTTTAATTGCCATGGGTTTAATGTTGCCTTCTGTTGCCTGCATGTTTGTTGGGTTTCATGCTATTGAGGATCGTGACTATGAACTAGGTTTGGTACTATGGATAATAGCGGCACTGCTTTATTTATTGCCTTTATGGTATAGTCTGTTTAAAGATGGTTTTGGGCAAGGCCAAAGCTGGGGTAAAAAAGCCGTTAATCTCCAGGTTATTCAGGAAGAAACCAATGAAACATGTTCTTACAAGAAATCATTTGTTCGAAATGGCGTGATGGCTCTGTTGAACTTTGTGCCAATGGTAGGTACATTCATTGAACCTATTGTGTTGTTGACCGCTAAAGATGGGAAACGACTTGGAGATAAAGCAGCCAAAACAATCGTAATTGAAGTCAAGTAAAAAATAAGAATAATGAAGTGTACAAGATGTCATGCTGAAAATAATGAGCAAGCCCGATATTGTAAAAACTGTGGGCACTCATTGAGCAAGAATGAGGCTATAGAATCTGATACAACAAAAGTTGATAAATTACTTATTGGCTTTATAGCTGTTGTTTTTGGAATTGCAATGTTTAGTTTTTTACACAGGCTAATTTATGATATGTGGTTCGAATCACCGCTTAAATATTTGCAAATTGGCATGTGGATGATCAAGGAGATAAGTTTAGTCATGCTGCCTTTTGCTATAAAGAATAAAAAACAGAGAATCATTGGTTTTGTTCTGACTATGGTTTATGCCATATTTAATATGTCTCAACTATTAGAGTGGTTTAATGTTTAATCCCGTATTCTAACATTTCAAATAAAAAGGGTCAGGTGATTGCAATAAAGAAAACTCCTAGTTTTTTTATTGTAATCACCTAGCTGGCTATGTAACTGTGCGTGCTGCACGCGTTCAATATTAATAGTAGAGTTGTCTGTTCAATCAAGTCAACCTTACAATAACGAGTACCCCTAATAAATACCCCATCGCCTAAAGACACTTCCCTTAGATGAAGAGAGGGGCATCAGCCATTAGCCCCTCCGTTTACGGGCAAGCATTGGATAGAAATCCGAAGGGAGAGAGGGATATACCCACAAACTGATACTTGACTTGGCATTGGTGTTTAAAAATTGACAAGAATGATATTAGAAGAATTTGAAACAAAATATTTAATAAACTATACGCCAGGTGATATTGATTCCATTCGGGCGGCCTTACAAGAATATGCTCGCCTAGTAAATAGTGGCGAAGCTTTTGAAGACGATTATATCGTTGCACATTTTGAATGTACCCAGGAAAAGGTGTATGCTTCTGATTTTGAAGGCAAGGCAGGAGTCAACACTTTTATAAATGAGATTTCGGATAGTTACAAAGAAGATAAAGAGGAAAATACTAATCTAAAGGAAATTCTTTTTACCGAAACACTCTTTTTTATGCATGCCCTTCAACATGATGATTTGCATGATGAGATTAAGATTGCTTGTGAAGCAATTGTGAATTATGCTCGTAAGTGCAATGATTCTAGTGAGATGTGGATCAGCAATGAAACCTGTTTTGGATTGGAGCCTTTGCAGCTTTTTGCTTGTGCTTATCCTGAGCATGGTGTGCTTTTGGCTAGTTTTATGGTGCCCAACTGGGACGATGAACATATGGGGTATGCAATTTGGGGATATGCCGCTTGGGTAATGACTCAAGGATTGAACGAGCATACCATCAAATCGTTCTGCTATTGCGAAAATATTCGTGCCCGTATGATGGCATTAGGTTACGACGATTGGGATGGTCCTTCTGAGAATATGGAGGTGAGAGATTATTTCCCGCTTTTAAAACATTTGAGAGCATCGAAAGAGAACCAAGATCAGTTTAAAGAATTCTTCAAGGAAAGATTAGGTTCCCTTCCTTTATTGGATGGATATGATAGTTTTGACGCAGAACTTACTGTCGAAACTTATATTTTCCAAATGGGATTCGAGATGATGGTCAGTCTAAACCCGGTTGATTATTGGGAGGATGACTTTGATATTGACGACTACCTGAGCGAAATTTGGCTTGAAGATGTTGCCCAGGTGGAGCTAAACGAATGGGCTGATGAGTTAATTCCTTTTGCCAGTTTTGCTGAAGATATTAACGAAAGTGAAGATGATGTTATAGAAGTAGAAAGCGAAGTCCACATTGTAAAAGTTTGGGATGATTTCTTTTCTGAGAATTTTGAAAAGGGAAGAGAGATTTGGAAATACATTGCCAATAATGAACATCCGGAAGTATTAGATCAAATAAAGGAAGCCTCGCTTTTTAATATCATCAGCGAAAACTGTAAACCTTTAAAGAAAATTTTGAAAGATGAATTGATCTTTGCAGAAGATGAATTCCGAACCATGCTTGAGGATGTGACTCATACTTTGTTTAAGGCCTGGAAAGAGGAAAAGGTGTGTGAGGAATTTCATTACGAACGTTTATTACGATTTACCGATGTGATGTATCGTTTCCTTGGAGCTAAGAAATTTCCGACTCGGTACAAGAAAATAATAAGCGATGGTTTTAGACGTACTTCAAAACTTGAGCTTACAAAACGTTATCCCTTACCCTGGAAAGAAGAATTGCTTGACAGTCTTCAGCAATTGAGTCAGTATAAATCTGCGGTAAGCAAAAGTAAATTAGAGCGAATTGCACAGTTGGTACAAGAGCACGGTGAAGCAGCTGAAGCGTTACTTGCTGAAGAAATGTGGGATCAGCAGAAAGCCAGAGAAAATTTTGGTAAAGATAAAATGAGGTCTACCAACCCTTTTGTTGCTCCTGAAGATGCCCTTTGTGTTTCCATGTATTTGTACCTCGACAATTTAGCTAAAGGCGTATTCAACTCTGTTAATGATAAGGCAATGGAGTTTATCGATACCATTGCTCTGGATTGTTTGATTTACAACTTACATGAAGGATTTCAGGTTATTGGTGAAGACTATGTCGAAAGATTGGAAACAAAGGACAAACTCCATGATCACGAAATAGAATATTGCCACAAATACTATGAGTGGATAAGCTTCCGCGATTATATCAGAACAGGAGCCTTTAGCCCAATCAAACATTTTGATGTACAACCAGCCAATACTGAGTTTGCTGCGAAAAATTTACCTGTAGGCCAGTTTGAGATATCAGACACGCAAGATGATTATAATATCATAGCCGAAAGAAAAGGGGCAATGATGAGTCTGTTGGTTTTTGCCGAAATTGCCAAAGCTTGTGCTGTACACAAAAACAAGCAAGCCTTTGAGCGAGTAGAACAGTTCTTTTACAGCATTGCACCCTTAAAAATGGCACTTGTACCATTCAATTACCATTTAGAAAATGGTGAACTTGAATATTATGAGGACTTAGAACGGATTGCAGGAAAATTATTGGTCAATAGGGCTCCGCAAATTGCATATTGGTCGCTCAGACTTTACCACCTGACTATAAATCCAGAGCTCAACGAATCGGAATTTAGGGATATGATGTATCAGATTCTGGATAATGTGGGTAGCCCGGATTTATTACAGGCCTATAAAAACATGACCTATCGTATGCAATTGAAGGCATTGAAAAATGCTAAGAGATTGAATCACTACGAAGAATATAAGGAGCAAACCATGGATATGTTTATTGAGAAACTTCGTCGCTACATGCTGGGGAGTTATGTCATTTGTCAAGCTCCTGAATATATTTACAACAGGCTGAAACACGAGAAAATATATACCAAATATATTAGATGGGAAGAAGCGGCTAAAAATCCTGAGTTAATGGATTTGCTTTACAATATTGATTCGGGCATTCAGGTAAAATGTACACCCAAAGAATCAAAAGAATTGGTGTATAATAAAGAAGGCTGGGGCTATCTTGTATTTGAGAAAAAAGGTGAAGAGCCTGGTATATTGTATGGTCACAAACTATTGGCACATATAAAAAATGGTTTTGCAAAAGATGACTACTACGGTACACAAACACATTTGATTCTAGTTGATGAAAATTGTCCGAAAGAGTTCGTAAAAGAATTGGAAGTCTATGATAATATGGATTTCCGCCCACATGTGTACGACTTGGTAGTGAAATACCTGCATGGTGAGATGGCATTTGAAGAGATTGAGAACGTTGTACGACACAGTACATCTATAAGTGTGACAGCAAGCAATTATAATGATTTTGATTTTTACGCTATTGCAGACTTGTTTTCAGGCGTGGATAAAACCAGAATGCTAAAAGTACTGTCCTTAATTTCGATGGAGTTATTGGAGCAAGTTTCAGGATCGGAGCCAAGGAGTTATTACAAAACCTTGCTCGAAGCTGAAATTGACAGCGATGCAATCCTTAATTATTTGTACAAAGAAGAAGCTGATTTATTATTAGCAGACTTTGCTCAAAAGCGTGATATCTCTGAAAGCATCATCAAACTGAAAATTGCTGATCAGATTCCATTGTTCACCCTGGTGGCAAATTATCCACAGTATCACAGTTTTATTTTTGATCGTCGTAAAACGCGTTCGCCAAAACTGAAGCAACATTTAGCTGGGTTGATTGAGAAACATAATATTACTGAGTAAAATAATAGTGGATGTGTTTGGCTGTCCAATTTGTTTTGGTTCAGTCAAACACATTCAGAGAGAAAGTAATTTGTGTTTCCAACTGGTTAGAAGGCAGTATCTATGATTGTGGAGTGCATTTTGCTGATGGAATATTACCTCGTGCAACTTATCAATTCGAATAAATTCATCTGCCTTTCCTTCCTGCAGGTTGTTTAGTCGCCTCATTGTTTATGAGTTCCTTTTCTGCAAGTAGTAAAGTTCATGTTCACTTGCGTTTAACCTTCCTGCAACTTGTCGAGGCGAAAAATTCAATCTGTCAGACCACCCTGCAGCTTGTAATGATGGAAAATTGCTTCTTCATGTCTTCTTTGCAAGTGGTGAAGCTGCCTGATCACTTCTGCTCTTACTTCCTGCAGCTTGTAAAGTTGTTTGAGTGGTTTTGAAATTCCTTCTCGCAAGTGGTAAAGCCGAAAAACAGATCCTGATTTTCTTCTCGCAGCTTGATGAGAAGCTTGTGCGCTTGCGTAAATCCTTCCTGCAAGTGATGGAGCAGGTAAATAAATGATAATTTTCTTCTGGCAGGTAGTAGATGTCAATATAAATTAATTCAGTATAGTTAAGTGAGAATAGAATTGTGTAGATACTCTTCTTTTAACCACCTCATCTCAGCCTTCTACTTATAGGAGAAGGAGCCAGTCAATTGCAAGGTTATTGAAAAGAATAAAACGCTCTGCCCATCCATATTTAGCCCTTCCTCTCCTAGAAGGAGAGGATTGAGGCGAGGTGTTTTGTAATGGTTAATATAATAAGTGATGTCAATTTATATTAATTGAGTATTGTTAAATGGGAATAGAATTGTGTAGATACCCTTCTTTTAATCGCCTCATCCCAGCCTTCTCCTTATAGGAGAAGGAGCCAGACAATTGCAAGGTGATCGAAAAGAATAAAACGCTCTGCCATCCATATTTAGCCCTTCCTCTCCTTGAAGGAGAGAATTGAGGAGAGGAGTTTTTATAATGGTTCAAACAATAAATGGATGTCAATATAAATTAATTCTGTATAGTTAAGTGAGAATAGAATTGTGTAGATACCCTTCTTTTAACCACCTCATCCCAGCCTTCTCCTATAAGGAGAAGGAGTCAGTTAATCGTAAGATTATCGAAAAGAATAAAATGCTCTGCCCATACATATTTAGCCCTTCCTCTCCTTGAAGGAGAGGATTGAGGAGAGGCGATTTGATAATGGTTCAAACAATAAATGGATGTCAATATAAATAATTCAGTATAGATAAGTGAGAATAGAATTGAGTTGATACCCTTCTTTTAATCACCTCATCCAGCCTTCTCCTTATAGGAGAAGGAGCCAGTCAATTGCAAGGTTATCGAAAAGAATAAAACGCTCTGCCCATCCATATTTAGCCCTTCCTCTTCTTCAAGGATAGGATTGAGGAGAGGTGTTTTGTAATGGTTCAAACAATAAGTGGATGTCAATTTATATTAGTCTTTTAAGCACTTTGTGTTCCCTTCTCCATTCAGGAGAAGGATAGGATGAGGTGTTAACACGCGTTGTAATCTCATAATCAACCTATGATTCGCATTATTATTAATTTCCCTGCTTTTCCATCTCTAAATAACAATCCTATGCAGGATTTTTTAACTTTGTTCATCTCACAACTAAAATTATATGATGATGAAGAAGTTTCTGAAAATAGCAGGTGGCATCATTTTATTCCTGTTTATACTGATATTGATTTTTCCTGTTCTGTTTAAAGGAAAGATAGAAAGTGTGGTAAAAGAGCAAATCAATCAAAATGTAAATGCCAGGGTTGATTACCAAAATTTTTCATTGTCATTACTAAAGAATTTCCCTAATGTAAGCATGGGTATTGAAGGCTTAAGCGTTACCGGTAAGGATCAGTTTGAGCAGGATACCTTACTTTATTTAGCTTCCTTCCATACCAAGCTGGGTTTATTGGGCGCCATATCGGGCGAACTGGAGGTTCAGTCGGTTGTTCTTTCCGATTTGAAGGTGAATGCAATGGTGGCAGCCGATTCGTCTGCTAACTGGGACATCGCCATGCCATCCGAAGCAACAACCGTGAGTGAAGAAGGTGGGGAAAGTTCTCCTTTTAAAGTGGTGTTGCAATCTTTTGTTATCGACAATGCCAACATTTATTACACCGATCAAACCATGGCATTGCAGTCATCGCTCGAAGGATTTAACATGAATTTGTCGGGTGATTTATCAGCCAGTCAAACCAACCTGCAGGTGGCATCGAGCATCGATCAGGTGAATGTTCTTTACGATGGAGTTAAGTACGTAAAGGGCATGGCACTTGGTCTGGATGCAGGTATTGGAGCCGATTTGGAGAATAATATTTATACCTTTTTGGAGAATGAATTGCGACTCAATCGCATGGCGCTTAATATGGAGGGTTTTGTTAAAATAAAGGAGGAAGCATATGACCTGGATTTAAAACTGGGATCGACCAATACCGACTTTAAATCATTGCTGGCCTTGGTGCCCGAGCAGTTCCTGAAGGACTTTGAAGGACTCAAGACAGAAGGTAGTATGAACCTTAATGCAACGGTTAAAGGTGAATACATCGATGAGGAGCATTTGCCGGCTTTTACACTTGATTTGGGAGTGGATAAAGGACGCATTCAATATCCCGATCTGCCCGAGTCCATCGACAACATCAATGTTGGTCTTAAGGTGAACAACCCGGGCGGAAGTGCCGATCAAACCGTTACGCAGCTGGATGAGTTTCATTTCGAAATTGCCGATAATCCTTTTGATGCTAATTTTAAGGTCGTAACACCGGTTTCCAATCCGAATTTCAATGGTGGCATAGTGGGTAAAATTGATTTACACTCCTTGGCCAATGCCATTCCAATGGATAGCTTCGATATCAAAGGCCTTATCGAAACCGATTGTACTTTCAGCGGCGATTATGCAACCATCGAAAAAGAGGCTTATGAGCAAATCAATGCCAAAGGGGAGTTGCGTTTGACCAACTTCTTATATAAGAGTGCCGATATTCCACAAGGTGTATTCATCAGGCAATCGGCCATGAGCATTAATCCGCGCAGTATTTTGCTTCAGTCTTTTGATTGCACCATGGGTAACAGCGATTTTAGTTTGAATGGTTCGCTAGAAAATTACCTGGCCTATGGCTTAAAAGACGGTACTTTAAAGGGTAAATTAACTCATTATTCGAAGTACATCGATACCAACGAATTTATGGCCATGGCCGGTAGCGATGAAACGGATGAGGCAGCAGTTGAAGAGGAGATGGCTTTGGTGGAAGTGCCTAAAAACCTCGATTTTGTATTTAAATCGCAGGTGGAGCAGGTGCTTTACGATAAGCTAAAGATTTATCGGGCCAATGGAAAAATCACCGTTAAAGATGGTGCCGTTAAATTGAATGGTTTGAAAATGCGTTTGCTGGATGGCGACATGAAAATGACCGGCCAGTATAACACTGCTAATATTCAAAAACCTTTTGTTGACTTCAACATTGAAGGTAGTCAGCTGGATTTAAATGTGGCGGCCAACTCTTTCTCCACGGTGGATTCATTATTGCCAATAGCAAAGAAAACGGTGGGTAAGGTATCGCCTAAATTTACTTATTACAGCTTGTTGACACCGGAATCAAAAGCAGTGATGTCATCCATTAATGGTGGCGGATGGCTGCGCTCGGAGAGTGTGGAGGTATCTGGTTCTAAAATTCAGAATTCTTTAGCATCGACATTTAAAAACGATAGTTACAAAAAGATGCGTGCCGAGGACATTAATATCAATTTCGTGATTGATAAAGGTACTGTGATTGTTAAACCATTTAAAACCAAAGTAGGAGGCAAGATGGTCGAAGTGCAGGGTGTTCAGGGACTGGATAAAACCATCGATTATAAAATTACCATGCCGGTAAGTCGTAAGGAAGTATCCAAGATAGCCGGTTCATTCGGGTTTAAACTGCCTACATCGGGCGACGATTTAATGGTGGATGTATTGGTGAAAGGAACCGTTGATGAACCACAAATGAGCTTTGGTTTGGATAAAGCCAGAAAACAAATTGAGAAAGATCTTAAGAAAGAAGGTGAGAATCTATTGAAGAATCTATTAAAAGGTTTCTGATTGCAGTCTGGTAAAAACATGCATTAATAATTGGATTTGGGCGTTTGGTGGAATCAATTTTTAATTTCGTCTGATATCTGTTTTCTTAGTGGTATTACTTTCGGAAAATAACTAAAATTCTAAGCGGATGAAGGTACTTGTTTTAGCCCCTGAAATGCAGCATAGTCATCACCTGATGATTTATAGCCGTCAACTTCAACAATCGATGGAGCAGCTTTCAGTTGATGAGGATGCTGTGGATTTGATGACCTTCCGGGAGGTGGCAGATGCGAAATCACCCTTGTCTTTCGACTTAAATCAGTTAAGTGACTATGTTGAGGTGGCTGACTTGATTAATAAGAATTACGATGTTTGTATTCTTCAATACCAACCGGCGGCCTATGGAGGCAAAGGAGGTAACTACATTATGAACCTGGCAGCTCAGTTGTCTGTTCCTTTGTTAACGGCTTTTCATTCGATTGACAGTGATCCCAGCGCACTGGATAAGGAAATCGTACACTTTCTGGCTGAGCGATCGCAAAGTGTATTTGTTTTTAGCCAGCTGAGTGTTGAGTTTTTAGAGCATTACTATAAAGTTAATCGCGATAAAATACTGAAAACCGATTATGGGGTTTCAGTATTTCAGTCCATTGAGTTAGAAGATCGAAATACCCTATTGGGCATTGATGCTCAGAAAGTGATAATGGCCTGTGGTGTGATGGATCGCCTCAGTGGTTTCGAAACCATTATCAATGCTTTGCCTTCGCTTACCAAATCATATCCCGATCTTCAATTGGTGATTATCAATACCGGTGCCGAAGATCAATACGCGAGGGAATATACCAAGAGTTTGATGAGGCTGGCTGTTCAAAGGGGAGTTAGTACACATGTTCAATTGCTTCAGTACAGTGCTCTATCGGCAGAGCTTGAGGTTTTGATGCAGGCAGCTGATGTGTATGTTTCGGCTGTGGTGGATGATAAGCGTCTGGATGATTTATTATTATCCATGGCTGTGGGTAGTGGTGCAGCTGTATTGTCAACACCTACCTGGTTGGCCAATGAGTTGCTGGAAGACAAAAAAGGAAGTTTCTTCCCGTTTAAGTCGAGCAGTGAATTATCGGCCGAGCTGTTGCTGATGTTGCGAAATGAAAGAGAAGCACAGCTTTACCGTTCCAATGCTTCTTTGTATGGTGCTCAAACATCGTGGCCGGTGATAGCGAAGCGCTTGAAAGAGCTGTTTCAGGGCCTGACTTTGGTAGCTGCAAAACCTATTCAGTCAATTGTTAATCCATCCTATTTGCCGGATATTAACCTGGGGCACCTGAATTCACTTTGGTGGCAATCAGGATTTGTCAATGAATCGGTTTATGGAATTCCTAATCTGTCAAAAGGCTATTCTTTAAATGATAATGCTTTGGTATTGCAAGTGCTGGTAAAAGCATCGCAATGGCACGATAAAGAAACATACCGGGATGCCATTCGACGTTGTTTGGCCCTGATCCAAAACATGAGGAATGATGAGGGTACCTGGTTTGATGTTCTAAGTACTTGTGGCAAGGCAACAGGAAGGGCATCTGAAATGGCCA
Organism: Carboxylicivirga sp.; assembly: GCA_025210475.1. Classification (GTDB taxonomy): domain Bacteria; phylum Bacteroidota; class Bacteroidia; order Bacteroidales; family Marinilabiliaceae; genus Carboxylicivirga. The sequence continues at coordinate 47,790 of JAOARW010000119.1, forward strand.
TTGGGCAATTGATTTATGCGCTTGGTGCTACTTACACTGCTAATGTTGGTCAGGGATTGAGCGATGTGTCCTATGATTTGTTGTTGGACTTGATTAATAATCATAAGCTGGAGTTGCCCAGAGCCAAAGCATTGGGTGTGATGGGACTCGCTAATGTATTGCAGGTTGATAATGGTAATGCGGAATGTTTTGACCTTTTTAATAGTTGGTCGAAGGATTTGATACAACTGTTACCTGATGATCCCTACAAATCCTGGCAATGGCACGAAGCTGAAATAGGTGAACAGGCCGGATTAATTCCTCTTGCTTTGATACATGTTTATCAGCTCAATCGTAATAAAGAGGTGTTGAGTATTATTAAACGCTCATTGCGCTTTCTGGAGAAGCATTCTTTAAGTGATAACCGGTTCTCCATTCGCTTTACCGGACTTAAAAAAGAAGAAGTTAAGCCGAAGGTTGCCAAAGAGTATAAAGCCAACGAAACTTATTTGTTTACAGAAATATATGCCCGCTTATTTGAACTGACGAAAGAAGAGAAATACCGAAAACCGGGTGTGAAGTGTCACAATTGGTATCTGGGTGATAACTCGATTGGTAAAAGCCTTTATGATATTTCCAGTGGAGGTTGTTACCACTCATTTAGCGGTCGCACCCTTAATCCGGCCATGTCCATTCAAAGTACCTGTGCCTATTGGTTGTCGCACTTTTCTGTTCTGGACTTACATTTTCATCTGCTGAGCGCAGAAGTTTAAGCATAAAAAAACCCGACGTAAGTCGGGTTTTTTAATACCATTATATAATGGTTTAGCTTCTTTTCTCTTTGATACGAGCTTTTTTACCGGTAAGTCCACGTAAGTAAAATAACTTAGCACGACGAACTTTACCTCGGCGCAACAACTCAACTTTCTCAATAAAAGGAGAGTTGAATGGGAAGATACGCTCAACACCTACGTTGTTAGAAATCTTTCTAACGGTGAAACGCTTGTTGTTTCCCTGTCCTTTGATTTGGATAACCACGCCTTTAAATACCTGAATACGTTCTTTGTTACCCTCTTTAATTTTGTACGATACTGCGATGCTATCACCAGGACCGAAATCAGGCATTTCAACTCCGCCTTCGAAAGCGGCTTCGGCTACTTTAATTAAATCCATTTTTCTGTTTTTTTATTGGATTAAACTTTATTCACGCAACATTACCTGACTCCCTCGTTCAATAAGAGGTTACGCAAATCGGCTGCAAAAATAAGCTTTCTTTAATCAATAGGCAAAAGTTTTCTGCTCAATTTCTTCTGTTTATTCGCTTTTTTCCTGATTTTCCGGTTCCTGAGGTACATGATCAGCCGCTCTTGTAAAAAAGCCGATAAAGAAATTCTTTATGGACTGTGTGATGGGGCTTAACCAGCTACTAACCAGGAAAGGCACGAATCGCATTGGGTTTAAAAAAGAACTTAGTTCAATGTATTTGAGTTCAAGTTTACGTTCCGAGAGTTTGATCTGGTAAAATAATTTCATCTTCTCATTCTCAAAGTCATCGAATGATTTGATGTGATTGTATGAGTTTCTACTTAGGTTCATCGTAATCAGTGTATTTAGGGAAGAATAATTGAATAAAAGATTGAATAATTGGTCGTTGGATTAATGTTTTTCGAAGGGCATAAAATATAAATGCGATAACCAGGTAAAAGCCGGCAACGATAAAGAATCCTATGCCTTTGCCTTCGAATATATGATTTAACCAAAAGGCGACGGCCAGCGATATAAATAACAATACGAAGAAGAACAGGTAAAACAAGCCCATTTTTAAAAGCATACCTGAGAAAAAACGCGAAAGGTTTTCTGCCGTGTGAAGTTTCGCCAGATCCAATCGTGCATTGATGTACTCTTCAAAATCATCTTTTACTTCATTTATCTCGTCTGATAAGTTTTCTTTCATGTGTTTAAATTTATTTTTCTTTTGTCAGGTGAAACTTCAATATAAGTCAGTCATCCATGTGTGAATATTGGGATAATCAAAATGGTATGGTCGTTTCATGTGTCATAGTTTGTTTTTGTTGGTTATTACTTAGTCCGTCTTAACGGAGTTGAACTCACCAGAATGAAATCCTTCCATCTTAGAGAAAGCTTCTCTTGGCTCGTTTCATGATGTGTGCTTAATATCTTAAACACTATTAAACTCACGAACTCAGGCTATTTAATAAAATACCCCGAAAAAGCTTGTTTTTCGGGATATCAGATTGTTAATGTTTCTATCGCCTTAGTTTGCTCCATGTGTTGGTTCAAGATTTTTTTTGTACTCCTTAATCAGGTTTTCAATTTTAGTTTCCAATTCATTCATCTTAACCTTCATCTCGGCTTTAAGCTCACCACCTTTGGTTTTAAGCTTGTCGCGTAGTTGCTGAAGCTCGCCTTCCATTTCTTTAATTTTCGCTTTCACCTGCTCGCGTGTTTCTGTGCCTTTTTGTGGGGCATAGAGTAAAGCAATTGAGGCCCCCAGAGCTGCTCCGGTAAGTAAACCCCCTAGAAATAATCCAGTATTTTTCATGGTCTTTAAATTTAACAGTTATTAAGGTTAATAAGGTACAAAAGCTAAATTAATATGTCAATTTTATTGGTGGAGCAAAAAATGCAATTCGTGGAAATGTACGAGCTGCTGATCACACTTCTATTGTAACAAAATTGAATCTGCAGAGCTTTTTTTTTATAAAGTTATAACTTTACGAGCAGGATTAAGCTTGATTTCGTTTTCATTTTTAACAATTAAGTTTTTACAGAAGGTAACAAACCACGACAAAGGATTATAAATGGCAATTACAGACAAGGAGCGGACGGAGATAAAGAATGTGTACAGAACCTTATTGAAAGCATGTCGACCCATTATGGAAGAAGGAGATGTGCAGCAGATCAGGAAAGCATTAAACTTGGTAAACCTCAGTGGGCAGGAGAATTTAAGAAATGAAGGTGGTGAACTTAAAATCATCGAATCGCTCGAAGTAGCTTTGGTTGTGGTAAATGAGCTGGGCTTGAGTCGTGTGGCGGTAATTGGTGCTCTTTTATTTGACTCTGTCTTAAATGGTTCTGTTTCAACCGATGAAGTGGAAAAAGTGTTTGGTCACCAGGTTGCCCTGATAACGCGTGGTTTGGTGCAGGTGGGTGAGCTTTACCGTAAGAATACCTCCATCCATAATGAGAATTTCCGTAAGCTCTTATTAACTTTTGCCGAGGATGTGCGTGTGGTACTGTTAATTATTGCCAATCGCCTGCGCACAATGCGTCAGCTTGCTTTATATAAAGAAGAAGATCAGAAGCGAATAAGCGGTGAGGTGGCCTATCTTTATGCGCCGATGGCACATCGCCTCGGCTTGTATAACATCAAATCGGAGATGGAGGATTTGGTGATGAAGTTTACTAATCGTGAGATGTATTCTTTTATTGCCAAAAAACTGAATGAAACCAAGCGAGCCCGGGATAAATACATCAAAGAGTTTATCGAACCGCTTGAACAAGAGTTGAAAAAGCTGGGGCTTAAGTTTGATATAAAAGGACGTACCAAAACCATTCATTCCATTTATAATAAGATTAAAAAGCAAAATACCGAGTTTGAAAACGTATATGATTTGTTTGCCATACGTGTGATTCTGGAGAGTGAGCTGGAGAAAGAAAAGGCGGAGTGTTGGCAGGTTTATTCGGTGGTAACGGATAAGTATCAGCCCAACCCAAGTCGTTTGAGAGATTGGATCTCGGTTCCTAAATCCAATGGTTATGAATCATTGCATACCACTGTACTTGGCCCGCAAAATAAATGGGTTGAAGTTCAGATTCGAACCAACCGCATGAATGAAGTGGCCGAAAAGGGTTTGGCTGCTCACTGGAAATACAAAGGCCATAAAGGTGAGAAGGGCATGGACGAATGGTTGGCTAACGTGCGGGAAATACTTGAAAACCCAGAGCTTAATGCCGTTGACTTTATTGATGACTTTAAGCTTAACTTGTATGAAGAAGAGGTCTTTGTGTTCACACCGAAAGGGGATTTGCGCCGACTGAAAAAGGGGGCAACGGTGCTTGATTTTGCTTTCGAGATACATTCGGAAGTAGGAAAAAAGTGTGTGGGAGGAAGTGTCAATAACAAAAATGTTTCCATTAAATATGTTTTAAAGAATGGTGATCATGTAGATATTCAAACGGCTTCGAATCAGGAACCTAAAAAGGATTGGCTAAACATTGTTGTGACTTCTAAAGCCAAGTCGAAGTTAAAGCAGGCCTTGCGCGAGATAGAATACAAAGAAGCAGAAATTGGCCGGGAAATGTTGATCAGGCGATTAAAGAATTGGAAATTTGAGTTGAATGACCAGTTACTTAATCGATTGGTAAAAGCGTTCGGCTTTAAAACAGTTCAGGATTTTATGCGTGCTGTTGCCATCGATAAAATAGAAATGGCCCGCATTAAAGACTTTATCATTCAATCGGAAAAGAAAGAAGTTGATACACCGGAAATCGATAAGGAGCGTAGTGCGGAAAACTTTATCGCCGGATCGGATGAGTTGCCCGGCGATGATGTTTTAATGATCGATAAAAGTCTGACCAATGTAGATTACAAGCTGGCCAAATGTTGTAATCCTATTTTTGGCGATGATATTTTTGGTTTTGTGGCATCCATGGGCGGTATTAAGATTCATCGTAAAAACTGTCCCAATGCTGTGGATATGCAAACAAAGTTTGGTTACCGAATTGTAAAAGCTCAATGGACAAGTGGCGACAGCACCAATTACCAGGCAACTTTAAAAGTAACCGGGGTGGATGACATTGGAATTGTAACCAATATTTCCCAGGTGATTTCAAAAGAGATGAAAGTAAAGATTCGCTCTATGTCGATTGATTCGCATGAAGGCATGTTTGAAGGTACACTGACTGTTTTTGTAGACAATACCAATAGCCTAACCATGCTGATTAAAAAAATTAAAAATGTAAAGGGCGTTTATACCGTCTCCAGGGTGGGCGCTTAAAATCTAAAAGTTATAGAATAGTCAGGAAATTGAATGTCGTTGGCATTTCCTGACTTTGCTATTTTTTTGATGTTTAGCAGTATTTCATCGCATACATCGTATAATAAGCCAAATAAAAAGCATATAATAGCTTGATTTTGTTGGTGATTTGAGTTAACTTTTTTTCAAATGAGTCTGACTTCTAAACACAATCACCATGGAAGAAAAAATCATCACTTTAGTCGTTTTATCCTTCGAGAAAGCGCATATTTTAAAAACCTTGCTCGAAGCTGAAGGTATTGAGTGTTTTCTTGAAAACACCAATCTGATCCAGGGAGCTGTTTCCACCGGAGTGAAAGTTAAACTGGTTGAGTCCTCGTTGGAGAAAGCCATGGAAGTGCTGGAGGGGATGATGCAAGATGAACTGGAACCTGTGCTGGTTGAAGATATACCTCCGCGAATTTTATTACCGGTTGATTTTTCGGAGTATTCACGAAAAGCAGCAGAGTTTGCCTTGGCCTGGGCCAATGAACTGGAGGCTGAATTAACCGTGTTTCATACTTATTTCAATCCAATTATTAGTACCATGCCTTTTTCGGATACCTTTGCCTATGAGGTGAATACAGAAGAAATGGTGCTGGAGCTGGAGGAAAAAGCGCGTGAGGGAATGGAAGAAATGAAAGGCTTCCTGAACAAGAAGAATGAAGTTTTTGAGAAACCCGTATCATTAAGGATGGAGCTGGTAAAAGGCATCGCCGAAGATGAAATTGTAAAATACAGCAAGGCCTACCGGCCATTGGTAATTATTATGGGAACCCGGGGTGCCGACCGAAAAGCAACAGATTTAATCGGAAGTGTTACTGCCGAGGTGATGGAATCGGCCAGGGTACCGGTATTGGCTATTCCCGAAGATTTTGAGTACAAAGGATTGGGTGGTTTAAAAAAGCTGCTTTATGCCACCGATTTTCAGGAAGCTGATTTTAAATCGCTCGAAAAGCTAGAACGTTTGGTACGTCCGTTAAAGATGATGGTTACCTGCGCTCACGTTAGTTCAAAGGAACATTCAAAATGGGATGAAATAAGAATGGCTGGTTTGAAAGAGCACATTCAGAAAAATTACGACAAAGAATTGGTTAATTGCGACTTAATTGAGCATGAAGACTTATTTGTTGGAGTTGAAGGCTATGTGCGCGATAATGAAATAAACATGCTTTCGTTTACCCGACGCAGAAGAAACCTGATTAGCCGCATTATTAACCCGAATCTGGCTAAAAAAATGCTGTTTCATTCCACGACACCTTTGTTAGTTTTTAATGATTAATTTCTTATTTTTAGGCAAAACAATTGTCTGAAAGTGAGAACTGCCAAACGAAAATACATTAAAGCCGGCTATTGTTTAGCCGGCTTCATTATGGCCTGTATGCATGCTTTCGGACAGTATACGGTTAGTGGCGAAGTGTTGGATGTTGATTATCAATATGGTGATGTAAGTATTAGTTTAAGTAACGGGCCGAATGTCAAACATATTAAGATCTCTAATACTGGTAAATTTATAACTTCTTTAGACTGGAATAAAATCTATACTTTCAGCTTTTATAAGCCTGGATATGTAAGCAAAATCATTGAGTTTTCCACCCATCTGCCAACAAATGTCCCGCGTAATGTGATTGAACCATACGACATGCAGGTTCGCTTGTTTAAAGTATTTGATGGAGTCGATACGGTATTTTTTAAGAATCCGGTGGCAAAAATACGATACGATAAAAACAAGAAACGTACAAATGGTGGATATGGCGATTTTGCACACGACGTAGATTATTCATTAAAAGTAAAATACCTTACTGAACAAATGAGGCAAAAGGGCACTCAAAAGAATAAAGAACGTGTGCATGTTGAGGAGATTAAAAAAACGAAAGTAAAAAGTGGAACTACAGAACAGGTTCAGACGTCTAAAAATAAGCCCGCAAGTAATGTTTACTCAACCGTTGTTGTTGCAGAAGATAAAACAATACCTGAATTAAACGGAGTACCGGCCTTAAAGGCCATATATCCGAAAGGGGAGACGGTTGAGCAGTTTAATCTGGAAACCAGAGAGGTAACCCGCCATGTTTTTGTAATGGATGCCCAGCGCCGGGTATTTCTCTCGGTTAAGCATAACTGGGGAGGACATTATTATTTTATTGATGAGGCTGATATTGGTTTTCGTTGTATTTCCAAAGAAGTATACAATCACGTAATAGCAAAATGTAGAACTAAAATAGAGAACAATAAATGAGTCATTTAAGGGGATTCGCGAGTGATAATAATGCAAGTGTTCATCCGGATATAATCAAAGCAATTACAAACGTAAACAATGGTCATGCGGTGGGCTATGGCGATGATATTGTAACAGATGAGGTGCAAAAGGTTTTTAAAAAGACTTTTGGGGAGGAAACAGAGACCTTTTTTGTATACAATGGAACGGGAGCCAATGTGATTGCCATTCAGGCACTGGCACGTTCTTTTAATGCGGTTGTCTGTGCACGAACCGCCCATATTAATGTAGATGAGTGCGGAGCGCCCGAAAAACTATCTGGTTGCAAGCTTTTACCAATCGAAACAGATAATGGCAAGATAACTGTTGATCAGATTAAAAAGTATATGCATGGTTTTGGTTTCGAGCATCATTCGCAACCAAAATTGATTTCCATTACTCAGGCTACTGAGCTGGGTACCATTTATTCAATTGAAGAGGTAAAAGCCATAGCCGATTATGTGCACAGTCTGGGATTATTATTGCACATGGATGGCGCACGCATTGCCAATGCAGCTGCAGCTTTAAACTGTTCATTGGCCGATATAACCTTTAAGGCGGGTGTGGATGTTTTATCATTTGGAGGCACCAAAAATGGTTTGATGTTTGGCGAAGCTGTGGTTTTTGCCAATTCTGATTTGGCTAGAGATGTTAAGTACATACGCAAGCAATCCACCCAATTACATTCTAAAATGCGTTTTATTTCAGCACAATTCAAAGCTTTGTTGGAGAGTGATTTGTGGTGTGTAAATGCCTCGCATGCAAATAGAATGGCTCGCTTATTGGCACAAAAAGTTAAAGATATTAAAGGTGTCAGACTAACCCAGGAAGTGGAATCCAATGGTGTGTTTGCCATATTGCCTCGGCACATTATTGAACCATTGCAACAAGAGTTTTTCTTTTATGTATGGGATGAAAATCAATCAGAGGTGCGTTGGATGACATCCTTTGATACCACAGAGGAAGATATAGAGCGATTTACGGAAGTATTAAAAAAATTAATGGCCTAGGTGACGAAGTTATCCGATATAGAATTACGTAAGATCAAAACAGCGTTGATTATACCAGTGTTTTTCCTTTTGGTGACTTTTTCTTTAAAGTTGGTGGAGACGCTCGAAGGATTTAGCTTTGTGGAATGGGGTATCCGGCCCTTATCCATCAATGGCTTGCCGGGTATTTTGTTAGCGCCTTTGGTGCATTCCGATTGGGAGCATTTTTTCGCCAATTCGGTTCCCTTATTTGTGTTAGGCACTTCTTTGTTTTACTTCTATCGTGGTATAGCGGTGAAAGTTTTTCTGTTAATCTATGTTTTGACAGGCATCTGGGTTTGGTTGGGAGCCAGAGAGGCATGGCATATCGGGGCAAGTGGAGTGATTTACGGTTTGGCGGCCTACCTGATTGTGGGTGGTTTTATCCGAAATTATATACCATTAATGGCCATTTCCCTGATGGTTATTTTCTTGTATGGCGGAATGATTTGGGGCATATTTCCTGTTAAATGGGATGTGCCTTATTCGTGGGAGTCACATTTGTGGGGAACCATTGCCGGTGGTGTTTTGGCTGTTATTTATCGCAAAAAAGGACCACAAAAGCCGGTGCATGAATGGCCGGATGAAGTCGATGACGAATATCCTTACTGGGAAGTAGATCACAAGGAAACCGATAACTGATATGCGTTTATTTATAGCCATCGACTGCAGCCAACAAGTACTTTATTTCAAGGATTTACAAAAACAATTACAAGCTTTAAGTGGCCGATTTGTGATCACACCAAAAAGTTGGGTCTGAATTAAAATGAAGCCATCTTTGTATCAATTATGAAGAATGACCTTAACACAGCTTTATTAGAGCTGATCCTGCCACAAGGGATATTAGATTACTTTGATATTGTAGATTTTAAACAA
>JAOARW010000120.1 GCA_025210475.1 Carboxylicivirga sp.
AACCTTGACTTTGCTAATGGCTTCCTTCAGATTTGGAGTCACCCCCAACACCCTTGCCAATTGCTAGTTCTTCCTGTCAACTTGGCGAACCCAAGAACGTTTCATCTTGGTAGCACATTACCATGCCCGACATACAAAAAAATGCAGCTAAAAGCTGCGGTATTGGCATTATAAATAAGTAGTGATTGCTTAAAGCAAAAGTTCTTTCCCTTTTCTTAGACCTACAACGCTGAACGACTCAAAAAGTTACCGATTGATTCACTTAATAGATTTAAAAAACGTTAAACCCGATGAGGTATTTAGTCAGTATTATCTACAAATTCTTTATTTCGTAAAAAGAAGCTTCTCAAATTGGGCTAATTGGAGTAAGAGGTCATTTTTGAAAGTATCATTGACAATACCCTTCTCATTGGAAAAATTCTCATAAAAAGAAGGCAAAGAGAAACTACCCGCTATATTTTTATTTGAATAAGAATAAGCTTCATTCGCAATTTTTAATACTCGCTTTGCTCCATTGGGACCTGGTGATGTTGCCAATAAAAGCATTGGGCGATTATACCAAAACTCTTTTTCTATGCGAGATGTCCAATCAAAGATGTTTTTATACGCTGAAGAATAAGCACCATTATGCTCGGCCAACGAAAGTATAATGCCATCTGAACTTTTAATTTGTTCTTTAAACAGGAAAGCTTTCTCGGGAATACCAGATTCTTTTTCTATATCGACACTAAAAAGCGGCATCTCATAATCATTCAAATCAATTAAATTAATCTGGACATCTTTCATTAGAGATGATGTATAAGCTGCTAACTGCTTATTTATGGAGTTTTTGCTTGAACTGGCTCCAAATGCTAAAATTCGCTTTTTCATACTCATTGATAATGGATTTAAATTCCTCTTGATTTCAAAATCATATCTTTAAGTAAAACACTACTTGTCCGATATAGTTGAGTCAACCGTATATACAAGAAACAAAAAAGCGCTGACATTTGACTGTCAACGCTTTCTCTATTTCTATTATAGATCCTTATTCCATCTCCCAGGGAATTAATTTTGACTCATAAAAGTCAACTCCCAATGCCTTTAATCGCTTTGCATGCTTACCTACACGAACTTTATAATTGTCCCAGTTTAATTTGTTAGCCTGTGACCAGCCAATTTCTGCATGTCCAATTAAACGGGGGAATACCAGAAATTCAATATCATCCATGTTTTCAACCGTTTCAGTCCACAATGGTGATTCAACTCCTAAAATATTTTCTTTACCAATTCCCTCAACCAAAGTTGCAGGATCCCACTTATAAGCTTTATCAACTTCGGTAAGACCAGCCCAACTTAAACCAATGTGTGTGGTTGAATCATATTTCATATCCAGGTATGCCATTTTCGATGGCGACATAATTACTTTCGCACCTTTCTTAACTCCTAAAATGGCATTCTCATCCTTTGCCCAATATTGCACAATATCAGATTTATCAATATCCGCATGAGCAATCTCGTCCCAACCAATCATGGTTTTATTATATTTTTTTACAATTTCGCGGGTACGATTTATAAAATACACATAGTCTTTTTCTTTTGTAACATGCGACTCATCGCCACCAATATGAATGTAAGGCCCGTCCGTCATTTCAGATAATTCACGAACCACGTCATCCACAAATTCATAGGTCTTCTCTTTACGGGTATCAAGGGTACTAAAACCTACTTCGATACCTGTATATAATTTTGCTTCTTTACCCGTACCGTTTAACTCAGGATAGGCAACATATGCCGCATTCGTGTGCCCAGGCATATCAATTTCAGGAATCACGGTCATAAAACGCGATTTGGCGTAGGCAACAATTTCCTTATACTGCTCTTGAGTATAATATCCACCTTCACCACCACCGACTTGTGTGCTGCCACCTACAGTTGTTAACTTTGGCCATGATTTGATTTCAATTCGCCAGCCTTGATCATCTGAAAGATGTAAATGCAAAGCATTGATTTTATACATTGCAGCCAAATCGATCACTCGCTTTACATCTTCAACACCAAAGAAGTGACGTGCTACATCAAGCATCACACCACGATAGCCATAAGACGGGTAGTCTGTAATATTACCAGACGGAATAATCCATTGGGTGTTATTTTCTCCGGCAAGCTCTAAACACTGAACTAATGTTTGAACACCACTAAAAACACCGGCTGCCTTATTGGCATTAAGCGCCACCTTTTTATCCTCAATAACTAAAGAATAACCTTCTTTACCCAAAACATCATTGTTGGCAGAAACGCCCAGGTAAATTCCATTAGCTGGTTTTTCAGGCACCTCTTCAATTGATAGGTTTAAACCAGTCAGCCCCTTAATCTGCTTAGCTAATAGTTTTCCAATTGCATTGAGTTCACTATCACCTTCCTGCAAATAAATTTTTGTTTTTTCGGATAGCTGATAGGAACTGCCGGTAGCATTTAATTCAACCGGAACGGGAATTACATTGTTTTTTGACAAATCGGCCGGAATTGGTTGTTGGCAGGATACTAGCATTTTAATTAACATACCTGTAACAAATAAGGTCATTATTTTTCTCTTCATTATTGATACTTTTTAGTTCATTGGTTCTCTCAACACTTAATTAAGCATGAGTCAAATATACATATTTAGAAAGGAAAACGAATACTACTTATTCTTAATGAACAAGAAAACGAAACATCTTAACAATAGTTTATCAAGAGATCGAAATGTAACAAAGCAATTAAGCTGGTTAATTGTCAATCTAGAATACACGAAAAATCTATCCGTTTCTAACTTTATCCATCCTGATCTTGCCTTGTTAAATCAGATGAAACCTAACCTGAACGAACCAGAAAAGTTTCAAGATCAAGATTAAAGTAATAAGACTATTTACAGCTTGCTCAAAGTATTCTGCAAAAAACACACTGCCTAGCCGAATATCGGGGATTTCAATTTTTAGATACTAAAAGAAGTGTTGTATTATGTCAAAGCCAAAGCAATACTAACTCCAATAAAGGTTCCAACAACATACCCCAATATTCCTACTAAAATTGCGGGCGTCACCATCCGTTTTTGTCCTAACGAGGCAGCCATAGGGGCTGCAACTGAAGGTCCCATAATATTAGCGGCTGACGATACAATCACTTCGTAAACATTTAATTTGAACAAACGCGCCGACAACATTAAGAATACAAAATGGAAAACCATTATAATCAAATAGAACAGTAAGAGTGTAGGACCAACTTTTAATACTTCGTAAATATTGGTTGAAGCACCAATAACAGCCAGAAAAGCATACATCATCCAAAGACCAATACTAAAGGAGGTATTTTCAAGGGGCTTCAGTTTAGACGGAAACAGATTGGCCACAATTAATGACAATAAGGTAATGAGTAGTATGCTTAAATTTAAATCCGTACCAATTAACGATTGTAAATGAGGTGATACAAATTCACCAATTGCAGCAACAGCCACGGCCAGAAATAATGAAATAGCAATACGCTCCATTGTTACTGGGGTAACCTCATCAGTCTTTTCTTCAACAAGCACATCTGATTCATTTTTCTTGTACCAAAAACGATTTAAGAAGGCCAAAGCCGGCACTAAAAACAAGAATAAAACGTAGAGGTTAGCCGCAAAGTTATCCACCGCAATTGTAGCTGAGAAATAAGGATTGGTGCTAAAGTTTAATGTTTCACCTGTGGCCACAAAATTAATACTGCCTCCAACCAGTGTTGCCGCAATAACACCTGCTGTATTACCCGAATCATCACCAAGATCGATAATAAAATAAGCAATAAAACACCCAATCACAACACCTATGGCTCCGATCACAAAAGCCAGCAGTAACTTCCCACTCTCCCTAATGATTTTTATAATGTTAGAGCTGAATAACAAAAGGGGAATAGAAATAGGGATGAAATAATCGAAAACCATATCATAAATCGGCACCGACACATCTGTTCCTGAACCAACGGGTACCACACCAATCATGGCCAAAACAGACATTGATATCATGGTAACCAGAATACCGGATACCTTTCCAAACCATTTTTTATGTTCTGACCATATTCCAAATACAGCAGCTGCCATCACCATAGCAAGTACTAAAAAATGTTGATCGGCTTGTATAATTGAATTCATCTTATTTAGCTTATAGCTGCCGGCCATTATTAATAGCCATTTACAGCTTGGTTATTATTAAAAAAGCTTTTAGCTACACAGCGCTAGCTGATAGCGACTGGCAACTTAATTATAAATAAAGTCCGAAGCTCCAAGTCCGGAGTCCCACACTGTTGTACATTTCACCATTTTTCGTTTCGATAGCTTGACAGTTCGACGATTCACCAGTTCGACAATCCCTCAACTCATAAACCCTTAAACTCCTCAACTACCTACTATTATGCACTAACCAAACAGAGCCAACTGCTCTTCTCCAACCGTCACAATCTCAGATGGAGCATAACGATTGGTTGGCAAAATGGAATATTTTGAAGATAGATGACCAAAAGCTTTCATGGCCAATTCAACTCGATTATTATCGGCCGAAATATGAGACAAATAAATTGTTTTTAACTTCGAATCCTTTAACTGCTCAACCAGCTCAACCGCTTGCTTATTGCTTAAATGACCATGATCGGATTTAACTCGCTGTTTTAAATAATAAGGATATGGTCCTTCTTCCAACAGCTGCTCATCATAGTTACTTTCCAAAAATACAATATCACATTTAGCCAGATGTTCTTTTGTATTGTCACATGCCAATCCAATATCGGTCATTACACCAATACTCTGCCCTTCCACCTCAACACGAAAGCTGGTTGGATCAATGGCATCGTGTTTTTTAGCAAAAGAATGAACCAAGAATGAACCAACCTTTACCGAATCGCCGGCAACAAAAACATGTGCAGTCTTTGGATGGTAATTGCGATGAGCCTTTTGCAGGGTATCACGAGTTAAGTAAGCATCAATTCCATGCATATCGCACAAAACACGCAATCCTTTTATATGATCAGAATGTTCATGCGAGATAAATACGGCTTTTACTTTGGATATATCCAAACGCAATTCTTTCATGCGTTTCATCACCTGACGACGCGATATTCCGGCATCTACCAGTATAGCTTCCTTTTCTGTTCCTATATAATAACAATTACCATTACTGCCTGAGGCAATAGCGCAAACTTTAATCATTTATTTTAGCTTATTGCTACTAGCCGCCAGTTTTTAGCGATTAACAGCCCGGTTATTAAAAAGCCTGTAACATCAACATCTTAACAGTAGTGTTTCAACTAAATAAGTTCGAAGTGTAGTCCGTAGTTCCTATAAAACAGTCAACAGTTCATCGTTTTTTAAACTTTTAAATCCTCAACGAAGCCCTCTCTTCTATCCTCGATCTTCTGTGTTACGTCCTCAATTCAAAAGTTCACAGATTCCTAGCTTCCACAATTCGATGCTTTTTCAACTCTTCAAGTCCTCAATGCACTTAATGGGACAAAAGTAATGATTATCGATTAGATTGATGAAAACTGAGTTGCTTATTTGGTTGCACTAATCTAAATGGCGATTACCCAAATGTTTAATAACATTTATTAAAATTTAAACATTTTTCTTCGCTTCAGGAAAAAAATAAATAATACATTTGCCCAACATTTGGTTTCCAATTCAGATAATCTGATAGGAATTAAAAGGGAATACCGTTGAAATCGGTAACAGTTCCCGCTGCTGTGAAGCTCAATTAAAGCTTTAGATATTATATCCATTGATCGTAATCGACCGATTGAGAAGGAATCTAAAGTGAGATAAGTCAGAAGACCTGCCAATGTACATAGATTTTACAGCCTGCGGTGAACAGGTAAATAATCAACTTCAATGAAACATTGGCATTCGGCCTGCATTGTTGCTGTGAAATCTGCTATTAAACAACAGTAACAATGATTTTAACAAATAGTACATAAAAAACACAACTTAAGGTATTGAACGTGAAGTCAGTATTCTTAATTGTTAGCTGCCTATACAAACAAAAAAGGAACAGCAAAATGTTTCGGCGAACGCTGCTGTTCCTGGAATCAACACAATTATTTAATCTTAACAATTGCATTATGAAACAAATTTACCATTTAATGATGATTTGTACGGTTTTACTCTGTGGAATAATGACCGTGAATGCTCAAAAAAGTCTCGATGAGCTTAAAGAATGGGATAAATATTTTTTTACAAAAGGACAACAATTTGAATTTACGACACCAAATAACGTAAGTCAAGTAAAAGTCAATGACAGAATCGTTTCATTGTCTAACCTTAAATTTAGTTCTGAACTAATTGAAGGCATTAATACAATAAAAATATATGAAAAAGTACAGATACAACCTCCTTTTCCTGTTTATGGCAATAGGCTAAAAAAAACGTATTCATTAAAAGCCGAATCTATTGATTACAATATAAATAATGGCGAAGTAGTCAAAGCTGGTGATATTGTAACTATTGTATTTAACGAGTTAGGTTTGCCAGTAGCAAAATCAGGAACTCGCAATCCTAAAGAAGCAAACCTGCTTTATGAAACAGATATCCCTGGCTTAGGAAAAATATCAGGAGATGATGCAACTCCAGGGGGAAATACTTCGTTTATTGCATCAAATTTAAATACTTTAACATTGACCATTCCTGCTGATGCTGTTAATGGAGATGTTTATACCTTAACTAATGGGCACGTATATCAAACCTGGTTTGGCAATAAGTTGTTTGATGGTCAATCAAAAAAAGACTATGGAGGATTTTGGGGTGAGGCCTGGGAATACAACTTTTATACTCTTCCTGATATCACAATCACTGTAGGACAAAGTAACAATCAAGGAGAAGCGGATGTTATTACTGTTATAAAGCCTTTATCGGATATAGAGGTAGTGGAGAATGCACACAGTTCTTTACTGCCATTAAGCGATGTATTTAGTAGTAAACAGGGGCAGGGTATTTCTTTCAATATTGAGAGCAACAGCAACAATGGGCTTGTAACTGCAATAATTGAAAATAAGCAGTTAAAGCTATCATATACAGAAGAAAAAACCGGGCAGGCCACTATAAAAATTAAGGCATCTACATGGAGAGCTTCAGCTACTGATGAAATTATAGTTACCGTTAATGAAAAGCCACAAGAGGAGCCAATTAAAGTTATAAATTATAATTTCGGTTACAATAGTAACACGGTTGGTGATGATTGGAAAAATGACCTTTGGTTAAACTCTTATTCTAAGGAGATGACTCCTGGTGAGACATACAATATTGTTGCCAGACGTGTAGAAGAAATTGTAGATAATCCAATTAATAACAATGTACAGCTACCGGCTTTTACTTACACAATAGTTAGTGGTAATAGCGTCCGGGTTAATGAAAGTGGAAAAATTACCGCGATACATTCAGGTCCTTCTATTATTGAAGTTTCCTATCTGGAAAAACAAGCATACGGACGAACATATCCAGCTTGCTCTCCTGTTAATAAAACATATATGTGTATTGATGTAGTAGATGATAAAAATTCCGGGATATCAATTGATACCAACATAGATGATGTTAAAAATACTTATCATACGTATTATTTCACTGAAGCTTCTTATGCATACTCCTTTACAGCAGTATCGTCAGATAGTGATAACTTAATTGTAAAATGCAATGGTGTAAATGCTTCAAAAAATGCTAACCAATACACCGTCCAGCTAAAAAACAGGGCAAACATTATCGAAATAAAAGCAGAAAAAGGTGATGAATTCGAACGGAAATTTTTTGTAGTTGATGCTCGCAAAATTGAAATTGAAAAAAGCAATGTAACTGATCCTGATCAGAATTTTGAACCAGGAGACAAAATTCGCGTCTCATTTAAAGGAATAACAATGCCGGTATATAAACTGGCTACGATTTATAATCCGTGTTTTAAAAGCTCTTTTGAGGAAGGAAGTGATTTTGCGCGTGTTGTTTACCAGAATGGCATAATGGGAAATATACATAGTAATGTTAACATCGGCCAATATACCTTAGCTAATAATAATACAATTGAAATAACCTTACCAAATAGTGGTGTATATACATTTAGTGGAGGTCATATACATAGTGCATGGTGGGGATCAGATTTGGGCACTGAAAAAACAATGAATGGTCCCGGTAGTCCAAATTTAAATGCAATAGTTCAACAAAGTGATTTTAGCTTTTTACCTGATTTTACAATTGAAGTAAAAGGATATATGCCTGTTACTTTTGAAGATCAAACTCTTTCGGTAGAATCGGAACGTTATGCAGATGCCACTGCAGTGGAGGTTTATCAATCGGTAAACGAGGTATTTAAAAGTGGAAGTTTTAATTTCAAGAATAGTGCTACCAACTGGGGATCGATGACTTCCTGGTATGGAGTGGCCTTAAGCAACCGTACAGACAACACTACTTCAGGAGGAGTGAGTAATCAATTTAATTCGGCTGCAGGCGGCGATATAAATGGAACCGGGAACTATGCGGTCGTTTACGATGCTAATAGTGGAGGTATGAGTATGGGACCTGATGCAGCAATTTCATTCACCAATGTAGATTATCCTGATGGTAAAGAGGTAAGCGGATTATACATTACAAACAATACTTATGCAACCAACTCCTTGGGTAATGGTGATGGTTTTGCCAAGCCATTTGGTGGTGATGATGGTAACGACGAAGACTGGTTTAAACTAACGGCTGAAGGTTTTGATAAAAATGGAGAATCTACCGGAACAATTGATTTCTATATGGCCGATTACCGTTTTGAAAACAATACCAAAGATTATATTGTAAAAGACTGGGAATGGATGGATCTTTCTTCATTGGGAATTGTAGCTAAAGTTCAATTTACAATGAAATCAACAGATGTGGGTAACAATGGAATGAATACGCCAGCCTATTTCTGTATGGATAACATCAATCAACCACGACTACTTCTAAAGAACGAAATTGAAAACATTACAGTGGGAGCCAATGCTGCAGACCAGGTAATTGACTTAAGCAATGTATTCGAAGACGCAGAAAATACAGATATCACGAAAGAAATTGTTTGGAATACAAATTCAGATTTAATCACTGCCTCAATTAATGGCAACGAACTAAAACTTGAAATAACTGAAGGCATGAGCGGCACTGCTGAAATTATGCTTAAAGGTAAATGTCAAAAGATGGCTGCCCGCACCAGCTTTGCTATTACTGTTGGCACTCCTACGTCGTTAGACAATACAGAACTTAGAACTGTCAAATTCTACCCTGTTCCTTTCAACAATCAGTTAACAATTGAGGGAGCCGACAATTACTCTGCTTATAAAATCTATAGTTTAACCGGTCGCATAGTTCAGCAGGGACAGTTGAATAGTTCATCTCAATCAATCAATACAAGTAAGCTGAATGCCGGCACATATATTATTTCTGTTGTCAGCAACAATCAGGTTATAACCCGAAAAATTATCAAGCGATAATAAAAATCTGTCATAATTAAATATTCTGAATTGAATCTCTGTCAACTGGCATAAAATACCAGTTGACAGAGATTCTACATTTCTAAAGCACCTATTAATGAAACAAACCATTACTATTTTTGCATTATTATTCTTAATTACTTGCCATTCTTATAGTCAGGTTCAATATGCCACCCGTATAATTGAATACACGCCAGCTCCGGGTCAATTCATCAATAAATCGCCCGGCCTACCCAAAAATGCCCAATCAATTTTAAATGGTGCTGCAGCTCCCGGACAAATGGTTTCATTGGGTTTTTGGGGCGGTTATATTGTATTGGGTTTTGACCAATCCATACAAAATCATCCTAACAATCCATACGGAGTAGATTTCACCATTTTTGGCAACCCCTTTCTTGGTAGTTCAGAGCCGGGTATTGTGCAGGTGATGAAAGATGAAAATGGTAATGGTAAAGCCGATGATACCTGGTATGAGCTCAGAGGAAGTGACCATTTTTTTTCCACTTCACAACGCAATTATGCCATTACCTACACCAACCCTCACGGTACTAAAAATGTACCCTGGACTGATTCTAATGGTCAAAAAGGAGAAGTTGTTTATATGAAAGCATTTCATTCTCAGGAGCACTACCCGATGGCAGCTCATTTTCCTCATATCAATCAGAATAATTACACACTACGTGGTACCCATCTAAAATCCAGAACTGCACTCGGTGATGTTTGGGTTAATTACGAATTTGATTATGGATATGTGGATAATAAACCCATTAAACGCAATGTATCGAAAGATATACCAGATAATCCTTACACACTTAACATCACAGAAGGCTGTGGGGGCGACGCCTTTGACATTAGCTGGGCAGTGGATAAAAACAACCATCCGGTTACACTTGATAAAATTGATTTTATAAAGATATACAATGGAATTACACAAAATGCTGGCGCTATCGGTGAGGTGTCTACCGAAGTTTGTGGCGTTGCTGTGGTAAAGCCAAATGCCGCCATAAGCGGGACAACAAAAACTATTGTTTGCAATCACCCTGAAAATACGGGCAAACAACCTGTTGAAAGACGTTTTAAATGGTATCGAAACCATACGTTTCAATTTGAAGCTTACATAATTAATAAGGGTAAAAAAGATGCTGTTCAGGACATCAGATGGTCATCAAGCAATCCATCCGTAGCCTCTATTTCCAATGGTGGACAGCTTAAAGGACATACGAAGGGTTCTGCAACAATTACATGCTATAGTGCATCAAGCCCTTCCCTAACCCGAAGTTTTGATATTGTTATTCAGGATGGAGTGCCAACGGCTATAACAGATACCAAAGAACTGGAACTGGCTCTTTATCCGAACCCGGCCATTAACAACTGCCGTATTAAAGGAGCCGAAAGTGCGCGGATATCGATATACAACTTAAGTGGCAAGTTAATGCAATCAGTTACTAATTATTCAGCTGATGAACTGATTAATCTCTCAAACTTCAAATCAGGTATTTACATTGTTAAAATTGAACAAAACAATGCTACTAAAATCATCAAACTTATTAAACGCTAAATACTTTCATCTATTTTTGGTTTTATTTAGTTTAACCCGGCTATCCATTGCACAGAATAGCCGGGATTCTGTCATTATCATCCAGTCGGTGGATGTAACTGCCAATTACATCTTTAAAAAAGAAGAGGCCGGTATTAAGGTGACCAAAATGGATTCGCTGGTCATGCAAAATAAAACCACCGCTTCACTGGCCGATTTATTAACGCAGAACTCCACTGTCTACATTAAAAACTACGGACGGGGTGCTCTTTCAACGGCCAGTTTCAGGGGAACTGCTCCTACCCATACACAAGTCACCTGGAATGGCATGGACATGAACTCACCCATGCTTGGTATGGTCGATTTTAGTAATGTTCCTGTCTATATATTAGACGATGTATCTATCTTATACGGTAGCGCATCCATCTCGCAAAACAGTGGTGCTTTGGGTGGTAACATCAACCTTAGTAATAAGGTTGACTGGACTAATCGCTTTGGCGGAACAGTTTTACAGGGTTTTGGCAGCTTTTCAACCTACGATAATATGCTGCGTCTCGATTTTGGTTCCTCTGCCATTCAATCCAAAACGCGTCTTTATCGAAGTAGCTCTGAAAATGATTACAAATTCATTAATAAACACTTGCCAGGCTACCCCGAAGTAAAAAATGAAAACGGCGACTACTCAAAATACGGCCTTGTACAAGAGCTATACTACCGGTGCAAACAGCGCTGGGTGAGCTCCGCTAAAATTTGGTTACAAGATGGCAATCGCTCCATTCCAATGGTGATGAGTTTTGAGGGCAATGATGAAGTGCAACGAAGCAACCAGCAAGATGACAGAACCGCCAAAGGAGTTATCGACTTAAAATATTATGGCGATAAAACCAAATGGCTGGTTCAATCGGGAGTTGACTATCAGGAGCTTGATTATGTGATGCGCATAGATGTGAACGGCTTGGGAGAGCAGAAACCAGTTAACTCGGGCAGTGAAATGCTGAGCTCGCAAAACAAGATGGAGATGCGTCATGCAGCCGGTGAACGCCTAAGCTTCAAGGCAGCTGTCAATATCGATTATTTTAACATCAGCTGCTTAGACACTGCACAGATGACCGGCTATGATGAAGAACGAATGGAATATTCTGCCTTTGTTGGCGCCTATCTGGAACCTCTTTCCTGGATGAACCTATCATTGGAAGGACGCAAAGATTGGATACCTCAAACATCACCTCCATTGGTGTATAATATTGCTTTGAGTATAAAACCTATTGAATCGCAAAACCTGGTTTGGAAAAGTAGCCTGGCACGCAACTTCCATAATCCTTCTTTAAATGATTTATACTGGGTGCCGGGTGGTAACCCTGATTTAGTGCCCGAAGAAGGTCATACTGTTGAAACCGGCTTTCATTATGTCTATAAAAGGCCAAATACCAAACTGGATGTTCAGGTATCGGGGTATTACTCCGACATTGACAACTGGATACTCTGGCTACCCTCGGGCAAAGGGCCCTGGGAAGCACTCAACATTAAAAATGTGCTCTCGCGAGGCATCGAAGGTAATATTCAATTCAGCCAGCGATTAAACAACTGGCAACTCCTGTTGCAGGCCAATTATGCTTATACCAAAACAACCAATGAAGGAGAAGCTTTGAATGGTGAAGATGCCTCCGTTGGTATGCAGTTACCCTTTATTCCATTGCATTCGGGTAATGCGCTGTTTGGTATTCGTTATAAAAATACCTTCTTCAATTACCAGCACCAGTATTATGGCGAACGTTTTCTGCTGAGCAGTAATATGGAAACCATCAACGATGATTCGGACAACGATTTAAGCAACCCGTTTTATAAACTCTATGCCGTTCCTTTAAATCATTTGAGTATTGGCCAACAGCTCAATATCCGAAAACTATCGGTTAATGCCGAGCTGAAAGTACACAACCTTTTCGATGAATCGTACCGCAATATCCTTAATCGCTTTATGCCAGGCCGCCATTACGAGTGTTTAATTTCTGTCAAGTTCTAAGTTATGAATCAGTTAAAATATTTGCTCCCCTTTATACTTTTTATTCTGTGCTATGCCTGTGTAGATGACGATGAATGGTATGCCATCAATGGCGGTACCGTTTCAGAGAAAAAAGCACGCGGTGTTTTCATTACCAATGAAGGTAACTTTATGTACGATAATGCCTCTTTATCCTATTATGATATTGACTCCGCCAAGGTGTACAATAACATATTCTATCGCAATAATGCACTTCCCCTGGGCGATGTGGCACAATCGATGGCTATTAGAGATACCCTGGGGTACGTGGTGATTAACAACAGTGGGAAAATTTATGTGATTGATATACGCACTTTTGAATATGTGGGTCAGATAACCGGCTTAACCTCTCCCCGCTACATCCACTTCCTGAGTGATACCAAGGCCTATGTTACGGATTTATATGCCAAGCAAATCAACATTGTCAATCCACAAAGTTTTGAGATTACAGGCCACATCAATGTCAACAACCATTCTCCCCAATTCTATCAACACCCCACCGAACAAATGGTCCAATACGAAAATCTGGTTTTTACCAACTGCTGGAGCTACGATGATAAGATATTGGTAATCGATTCGAATACCGATGCAGTGGTGGACTCCATTAAGGTGTTAAAACAACCCACCTCGTTGGTGATGGATAAAAATAGCAAAATATGGACAGTCACCGATGGTGGATATGAAGGTAGCCCATTTGGTCAGGAACCTCCGGGGCTCATTCGAATTGATGCAGCAACTCGTCAGGTGGAGAAAACCTGGCGTTTTAAAATGGAAGACTGGCCTTCTGAAGTCAGACTCAACGGCACTAAAGACACCCTTTATTACATCAATAAACACATCTATCGCATGGCTATAGACACCGATACCGAGCCGAAACTATTTATCAAAAGTAAATATGCAGGAGGCTATTCCGGTGGTTACTATGGTCTGGATATTGACCCGCTAAATGGGGAGATATATGTGGCTGACGCCATCGACTATGTGCAGCAAGGGGCTGTTTATCGCTTTCGGCCCAATGGAGTGCCTATCGATACCTTTAAAGTAGGTATAATACCCGGTGCCTTCTGCTTTAAGCCTTAAAACAAACACGATTATTTTTTCAACTTAATATTTAATCAATTACAATGAAACAGTTTTACACACTGGCGTTTCTGCTGGCCTTAATGCTGCCGGCAAACGCCCAATTAAATGAATCCTTTGAAGGAGCAAACTTTCCACCTGAGGGATGGACTATTATTAACAAAGGAGGTTCAAATACCTGGGTACCTTATTCTTCTGGCCATACGGATAAATGCACCCGAATCAAGTACAATTCAGATGCTCATAACGATTGGATAATTACTCCTAAGATTACCATTAAAGAAAACGGGAAATTAACACTATTTGCAAAAAATCAAAATACAAGTTTTAAAGACCAGTTTAATATTAAGCTTTCAACCAGTGGCAATGCACAAGCTGATTTCACAAATGAAATTGCTGCCAATATTGAACCCGGTTCATCATGGGAAGAGTTAAACTATGATTTATCGGCCTATGCCGGACAAAGCGTTTACATTGCTTTTCAAGCGATATCAACCAATAAATACTATTTATATCTGGATGATATAAAAGTTTTTTCTCCTGCTCCAATGACAGTCAGTTCAATTTTGGCTAAACAACCAAATACAGAAGTGGCATCAATCGGAACAAGTAATGTTGAAATCTTGCAGGTTAATGTAAAAACATCAGGTTCGCTCACAACTGAATCGGCAAGCCAATTCACTTTCTCAACCAATGGTAGCTCTAATGCTGGCGATATTGAAAAAGCATCCCTTTACTATTGCGGAGCCTCTTCCAATTTTAGCGATGCTACTTTATTTGGTGAAATCACTAAACCTCAGGGGGATTTTACCATAAGTGGAACGCAGGAACTGACTGAAGGTAACAATTATTTCTGGTTGGCTTACGATGTTTCTTCATCGGTAACAGTAGATAATGTGATTGATGCCGAATGCAAAAGTGTGACTGTCGCTTCAAAGGCTCATACGCCTGATGTAACAGCACCTGCTGGTGAGCGTACTCTAAGTAGAATTTTGAACATGCAAGCCGGTGTTAACAATTATACCGTTAATGGCTCAGTAGCGTTCTACGATGATGGTGGTAAGGATGGTAAATATACAGAAGACTTTGAGGGAACCATCACCTTTAAACCGGCAACATCGGGTAAAAAAATTAAATTCGAATGGAATAAATTCGAAATTTTTAATACCTCAAGCACAGGTAAAAACGATATTTTTAAAATATACAATGGAAACACAAAAGATGAAGCAAACCTGCTTGGTCAATACTCTAGTGTTCCCCCTCCTATTACTTCAATGGCCAACGATGGCTCCTTAACCATTTATTTTAAAGTTAATACTGGCCTGCCTAAATCTGGTTGGGATGCATTTGTCAAAGAAATTACACCTCAAAATATGGTGTTTGATGCAGTATTAATGTATCAAATGAACCTCAATAAGGTGTCAGCTTCGGATAAAAACCAGGAAATGGCTTTAATAGAGATTAGCACTAAAAACACCGAAAATCAATTGAAAGCCGAAAGTTTTAGCTTAGCTCTTACGGGCACCACGTCTGCTGAAGATATCAGCAAGGCTAAAATTTATTATACAGGCGGAAATGCCGAGTTTTCGAGTGATAAACTATTTGGTGAGATTGAAAACCCAACTGGTGACTATTCAATAACCGGCTCTCAAGAACTGGTTGAAGGTTCTAACTTCTTCTGGTTGATATACGATGTTAGTAATACCGCTACTGAAGGCAATATATTGGATGCCGAAGTAAAGTCGATTACAACATCAGGCACAACCCATGATTTGGAAACGACTGTAGCCGATGGTAACCGAAAGATAGATAACACCTATTTAATGCCAATAGCGGGTACACACAACAAAACGCTCTATCAGCAGATATCTTTTACTGATGATGGTGGCGAAGAATCAAATTACGATAAAAACAGCTTGTCAACTGTCACTTTTCTTCCATCGGTAAGTGGTGAAGTGATTAAGATTGATTTTGATTCATTTGATGTGCTTTATCAGGCCTCGGCAATGGGCACTAAAGCTTTCTTTAAAATTTATAATGGTACAGGTACAGCCAATGACGATGTTATTTGGGCGGCCGATGACACCAATTGTTCTCAAGGTCCCAATGGTATCATTACATCTTCTGCGGCCAATGGTGCCCTCACCATTAAATTTGTTGGTAATGCCTTGTATTCATCACAAACTAAAGCGGGATGGAAAGCTCAGGTATGGAGTGAACTTCCTTCAGACATGAAATACCAATTATCTGAAATAACACAAACAACACAAATTATTAAAGCTGGAAGCACCAATCAGGAAATGCTGCATATCGCCCTTAATATGGCAGGTACATTGAATCCTATTGATGCTATGGATTTTGTTTTTAACACGAAAGGTTCAACCAACACGGCTGATATAGCTTCTGCCCACTTGTACTTTACTGGATTTGATGATAAGTTTTCAACTAACATTCAATCAGGAAATAAAGTGACCAAACCCAATGGTGAATTTTCATTTAAGCATACAGGCGAACTAAAAGAAGGTATCAATCACTTCTGGTTAGTTTACGATATAGCAAGCGCAGCAACAGCTGAAAATAAAGTAGATGCTTCACTGGATAAAATAATTATTAATTCCACAGAGGAAATCATCAACAACGGAAATCCAGATGGAAGCAGAACAATTAAACGCTTATATGAACTGCTTAAAGGTACTCACGAAATTACTGTTGGTAACAAGCATCTGGCCTTTTACGATGATGGCGGCTTAACTGCTAATTATAGTAAAGGATTTGAAGGAACCGTAACATTTGTGCCCGAAACACCAGGACAGCGTGTAAGAATCGATTTAACTTCGCTTAAGGTAACCTGGGCTGAAACCATTACCATTTATAATGGAGCCGATGCCAATGATGAAAACGAGATACTTGAGTTGGACAACGATAATAACATCACATCGTCACAGAATCCGATTATAATTAAATCAACATCAGCAGATGGTAAATTAACTTTCAAGTTCAAATCAGGTTCATACTCAACGCCAACGAATGGATTTGAAGCAGTAGTTTATGCCTTTGAACCAAAACCATACGCTTATAAATCAGCGATAGTTAAGCAAGGTGTCAATACTGCTTTACGAGGGGAGTCGGATGTACAAATGCTTCGCATAGCAGTAGATTTTGCAGGTGAAACAACAGCGGCGAAAGTTAATGCCATTACTTTTTCAACTGAAGGAACAACAAATATTTCAGATGTCGCTTCGGCACAGTTATATTACACAGCCGCCGATGCTGACTTTAATTCAATCTCCGCCCTTCCTTATGGTGAATTGCAGAGATCTCCTTCTGGTACAGTAAAAGTGAACAGCAACCAGGATGTATCCGTTGAAGGAACCGTTTATTTCTGGTTGATGTACAATGTTAGTAATGATGCCAAGGTTAATAATGTACTGGAAGCACAATTAAAGACAATAACGATAAATAATGTAGAACACAACATTGTCAATGGTAACCCGGACGGCTCAGTAAGTATCAAAGCCGGCTTAAGTGGAAATTATACCATCGGCTCGGGAGACGGTGATGACTATGCCAATTTTACAGAAGCTTTTGCCGCACTTGCCACCAATGGAGTGGAAGGTCCGGTAAACGTAACGGTTAAAGACGGAACATATTCTGAACGTCCGAGTTTACCTCATATTAAAGGAACATCGGCATCCAATACCATCACTTTTACATCAAAAAATGCTAATCCTGCCAGTGTAATTATTGAAAGTAATATGGCAGCTTCAACAGATTACAATGCTCCGGATGATGCTGTTTTATATGTTAATGGGTCAGATTATGTGACTTTTAAAGGTGTGACCATTAAATCTTCACAAAAAAAATATGATGCTTTAGTGATGGTTAATAACCAAAGTCGTCATGTTACTTTTGATGCCTGTGTATTTGATGCGCCTGTGGAATCAACAAGTTCGAGCTACAGTGCCATAGATATCGCTTGTATTCAAAATAAAGCTAAGAATGAAGTCAATCAAAACAATGACAATCTGATTATTAAGAATAGTCGCTTAATTGGAGGTGAAATAGGAGCCTATATCGGAGGTACTGGTATTGTGAAATATCCTAAAGAAGTAGGTGCACAGCTCATCAACAATACATTCGAAGGACAATATTCAAAAAGCATTTACCTTAATAACGAGAATGATGCCACTGTTAAAGGGAATAAAATACAGAATTCTACTTCTTTATATAGTAGTTTTAATGCGATTGAAGCCTATCGTGTATTAGGCAAAAGTGTCATTGCTAATAATACCATTACCCTGGAAAGAACAAAAAAATCAAATGGTATTCAATGTCGTCCGGTAAGCGGAACACTAGCTAATCCGATCCGTATTTATAACAACGTTATTACTTTTGTATTATCACCTTCCTCATCCTATGGTTTATTGCTGGATGATCAATGTGAGCATACCGAGTTGTATCACAATACAGTACTGATGCAAGGTGCCGAATCAACCGGTTCTCGTGCCATTTTTATTACTGGCCGTACATCTGAAGTGCCAACAAATATTAAGGTGAAGAACAATATTTTCATCAATAAGGCAGGTGGTAATGCTGTCAAAGTACAAAGCCATAATTATATGCCTGCTTTGGCTTTTGATTATAACAATATCTATTCAACAGGAGCTAATGTGGCTGCAGTAGCTGCAGAAAATTACGCTGATTTAGCAGCCTGGCAAGCCAAAACTACAGCTGCACATTCTATCTCGGAAGATATTGAGTTCTACTCAGCTACTGATTTGCATGTAAAAACTGTAGGTAACTTAAATTCAGCCTTACCGGTTGATTACATCACTGAGGATTTCGAAGGTCAATCCAGAAGTACAACTATTCCTACCATAGGTGCTGATGAGTTTACAACACCAGACTTAATTGCGCCTGTTCTAAACAATGGCTATCCTAAGGTAGATGGGATTACACACAAATCGGCGATGCTTAAGTTATCCTTAAACGAAGCAGGTAGTGCCAAATGGGTTATTTTACCTGCCAGTGCTGATATACCTTCATACGCACAGGTAAAAGCCGGAACGGATGCCACTGATGTTGCCTTAGCCGATAAGTTAAAGGGAGATTTGAAGTTTATCGCAGATAGCGAAGCATCAACAGCTGTAGAATCATTGGAACCAAACACGGACTATAAAGTGTACTTTGCCATTGAAGATAACCTGGGCAATGCCATGGACAATGTGGCAACAGTCAGCTTTAAAACCAACTTCAAGCCTACTGAGGTTGCGATGTTCGAAGAGGTAAGGGAAATGGTTCCGAATGAGTTTAGTGATGGAACAGCTACTTTTATGAACGTCACAGTAACCGAAGGAGATGGTATTAAAGGTTCAGAAAAGTTCGGTACTATCGCTGCTAACAAGCAAGCAACAATTTCATTAACTAATACAACTGAAGGCTTGAAACTGGAAGGTTTCTTCTATAAGAGTGCGACTGATTTTAAAGTAAAAGGCGGCCAAAACGGAGGTTCATTCACTACTGAACTAAGCATTCCGGCTTCTGAAGCATGGAGTTATGCAGATTTGAGTTCATTGGATAAAGTAATTGCCATTTATATCACTGCCGGAACTGAAGGTGTGCAAATCGATAATTTTGCAGATGTACCTTTGGATATGCAAATCATTTCATTATATGATGTAACGATTAATCGTGGCGGATCAGCTGACTTAGTGGTTAAGTTAAATGGAGGTGTTCAGCCATTTACTTACTCATGGAGCTCTGCAAACGACAATACAATTTATAACACCAAGCAACCAAGTGTTTCTCCACAATCAACGTGCGAATATAAGCTTGTAGTGACGGATGCCCGCAGCAACATGCTTACAGAACGAATGATGGTTAATGTCAACGGGGATAAAGCGCAAGCTGCTACATTCGAGGGACTATTAACCCAGGACGAATCGCATTGGGCTGGCGACCCAGAACAGGAAATATCATCATTCTATTCAGGTAGCTTCAAATTTAACAACTATTATTTCCCCGATATAAATACATGGGGCAATTGTGGCTACAGTAATGAAACCAGCACAGCTTACACCGGCTTAAACGACCAATTCCATTCTGCTGTTGGTCGTGGGGCCAATGATTCGGAAACATATGGTGTGGTTTATGTGTTTGGCAGCAATCCGGAAATTGTATTGACCAATACGAAAGAAGGAGAAGTGTTATCCGGTTGTTACATTACAAACTCAGCCTGGGCAGTAAGTTCAATGGAGAATGGTGATGCCATTGCCGGAGATAAATTTGCGGACGGGGATTGGTTTAAACTGACCATAAAGGGTTTTGATAAGAACAATAAACCAACTGGAAATATCGACTTTTATTTAGCCGATTTCCGTTCTTCAAACCCAGATGAACATTTCATACTAAAAGAATGGAAATGGGTCGACCTAAGCAGTTTGGGAACTGTACAAAAAATAACGTTTACGATGGACGGCTCATTAAAGAATGCCTATGGTTTGTTAACTCCTGGTTACTTCTGTATTGATGATTTAAATGGTACTAAAACAGATACACCAACTGCCATCAGCAAAACATATCATGAGGTGAAGTTATATCCGAACCCAAGCAATGGCATTGTAAACATTCAATTGGGTAACAACGAAAAGGTTGAGCGCATTGAAGTTTATAACGTTGCCGGAAGATTGGTAAAATCAAAAACAGGCACCTCACAAGCAACCAATCAGATTGATATTAGTGAATTAAACCGTGGAACCTATATTATCCGCATCATCAGCGGTTCGAATAGCATCACACGCAAAATTCAGAAATTCTAAAGCACCGCTTTTTATTTACACAGAAGCCCCGCCATTTTACTGACGGGGCTTTCTTGTATATTCACCAGTTCCTCAATTCATCATTCCCACGATTCGACAGTTAAGCAGTTAAGCAGTTCGACGATTAAGCAATTCGACAATCAACCACTTCTCTTCTGTCCTCGGTCTTCCGTCTTCTATCCTCTTTTCCTCAGTTCGACAATTAACCGATTCGACGATTCGACAGTTCTTAAACTCCTCAACTTTTAAACTCTTAAACTATCTACTCCACAAAAAAACGTTCCGCTTCTTTCCCCTCTGCAAATTGCTGAAGCAAATCCACAGCCTCGTCCAAAGCTTTATTGATTAATTCCTTGCCTTCAAAACCAATAATCAGAAACAGAAACTTTTGTGTGTTCTCAGTAACCATGGTGCGAGTTGAATCACTGGTTGGATTTCCGAATGCACCTTTATCATCACGAAATACCGGTAATTTTTCAATATTCACATCACCCCGGCCAATTCCCTGGTAAGGTTCTTTCTCCTCTCCTATGCCCATTGTTACATCGCCCTCAATGGCATCGTAATTATACCCGCAGATGGAAAAGCCTGTTTTAACCGAAATCAGGTTCAAAATATCAACTACATTATTAATGTGATACAATCCTTTGCCATTGGCCACGCGACGTAATAAAGCTTCCGCAGCCGGACGATAGCGATTCGGATCTTTTCCTAAAGCACGATAAGCATTCTTATTGGCTTTAACAGTCGCCATTTCCCGAATTGTTTCTGGTGTATGTATTTGCTCCAGTTTGTTTACCTCATCATCCAATAGTGTTAACAGCTCAGGCTGAGGCTCATTTACTTTAACGTCAACAATAAATCCTCCCAACAATAAGTCAGGCAAAGTCGTTTTTAACTTAGTATCTATGGTAATATTCATATGCATGATTTAACGCTATGCAAAATAACTAATTTTAGAGAGAGAATAACACCTTCTTTAGCCGCGCTTACCTTTTTTCGTTGTCCAGATAAATAAAGCACTCAGTTCCGCACGAAAATTTAGTCGGGCATTGTTTATTTACTCTTGCCTTAAAAGGCATATGATTCGTTACATCGATTTTTTTTATCACCTGTATTACAAACCAAAACAAATGACACGCATTAAAATAAGAAATTATTTTTTCGAAATAAGTACATAATAGCAACAAATATAACGTGGCTTCTATTGGGCTATTATTACAAATACTTCATTTTTAAATTATGAATTTTAAAATTACTTTGATGCTGTTTTTGAGCAGCTTTTTAATGAATGCGCAAACGAATTTCGACGATGCTATCTGGGAGTATCAAGAATGTAATTATGGTTTGGGTACATTAATTAACTATCAGGATGCTTTGGTTGTATTGCAAAGTGCCCAGGCATTTAAGATCACTGGGGATAATGAAAGGACAGACTTATCTGGTGTTGGTTCCAGCGATAATGAAACTGGAAATATTCCGGCTATTGTTTATAATGGCAAGTTGTATTATCAGGGCGCTTCATCTAATTACAGAACCGGTTATTTGTATGTTTATGATGGTACTTCTGTAGAGAAAATTGATATGGTTGTAGGCGATAATACTTATGAGGAGCCCAATGCCTTTTGTATTAATAAAGCTGGCCAGTTAATGATCTTTGCAGAAAAGGGCGAATCTAATGCCATTTTGGTTTATGATACTGAAGCAGGGGAGTTCACTGAGCACTTTGCTCCGGGCAATCGTACAGTTTTTAGTCGACCGGTTGCTGTTGATGGCAAACTGTGTATTTGTGCTCATATAGACGGGGATTGGAGCTCCCAGGTAGGTTTTTCTTTTGATGGAAAAAACTGGACGCAATACAATAATGTATGGGATAGTGAACCAACGGGTTTTGCCAACAAAATTTATACTGTTGATAATTACTATTTGTCTGTATTAGATTTAGCGACTGATAAGAAGTCATATCTGAAGTATGGGGAGCAATTTCTGAAACCTATATTTCAAACTACCGGAACTTCAGAATATTATGTTGTTGATGATGTGTTATATTTTGGCACTGATACCTCAGTAGATGAGGTTAATGGTCCCGATGCTAATAATACAGCATCACTCAAAGCTTCGCGTCCGGATCACTACAGATACGTTCTGAAACTTAATAAAGATGGTCAAATCACGAAGCTTTTTGGTGAAAGAAACATTGCTAATTATTGGTTTTTCACTTATGGTTTTGCTAAGTATGGTTCACATATTTACTTTAAGGGCAGACTACAACAGGTTGATAAAGATAATGTGAGATTATATAGGCTTGAGGGTGATTCATTTGCCTCTATTGATAAGACACCGGCAGACCTTCGTAATTTTGACAATCTGTTTTCTAATTTGGTAACTGCCAATGGAGCCTTGTATTCCTTTATGAAGGGAGGATCCAAAGGTATTGATGACCGTGTTTACGGATGGAGATTACCGAATACAGCCACGCCTGTTGAAACAACTGAAAATGATGAGATTAATCTGAAGTTGAGTTACTATAGTTATAGTGGTGAGATGATTTGTGACCTTGACGAACCTGGTGAGATAACTATTTTCAATATAAATGGAAGCAAGGTTACAAGCATTAATGTTCATGCAGGTTCAGGTCGATATCCTTGCCAACTGGCTACTTCCGGTATTTATATTGCCAGCTTTGTGAGTCGCGAAACCGGTAGGGAAATTGTTGAAAAATTTATAGTTCGAAAACAATAGCGTCCTAAACGATTAACAATGTGAGAAGAATTTTAAGTATCTCAAATTATCTTTGAGTTGCACAACAAAAAATGTCTTCTCACATGTTAAAGATAAACTTATTCTCTCAGATTATATCAAAGTTAGACCGTAGT
>JAOARW010000121.1 GCA_025210475.1 Carboxylicivirga sp.
AAGTGAGTCGTAAAACTCACTAAAACAACTAAAAAGTGAATGAAAAATGAACAACTTATACAATTATAGTTAAATAGAAAGGTGGAAATGGTCATAAAAACAAAAAGCTCTTCTTTCAACTATTTTTGCAAAGGTCTCGATATACTATGTCAATTGTGCCAACGTTGAGTGTACGATTTCGTATGGGATTGCGATCTTCAAACCTATCAAGTTATCATCCAAAACTAATGGCGGAGATATTGCTCGAAAACCTTATGAATTATACACATTGGGGGCGGTCGTTATTTATTCAATTATCAAATAATATGGAATCTCATACAACCCTTCGTTGAAATAGACTGTAGTCGAATCCCCAATTTCTTTTGTGTTATAAATATCTTTTGATACTGAAACATCCTCAATTTCAGTTTGAGGTCCCCATGAATCAAGTTTTAGATAATAAGTTGTTGTTTTTCCAGAACTAATATGTTTATCAATTACTTTAGCTTTATAAGTTGCTGGATATGAATTATCAAAAATCGCGTTCGTTGTAATTAGAAATCCGAATGCAAACATACTACCAAACATCAACATTCCTAATATAGCCAAGTAACTCACTGCTTTCTTGAAGTTGTACTCAAGTTCAGATTTAAAGAATATTAGAAAAGTCAAAAAAGCAAAAAGCAAAAAAGCTGGCTTCCAAAAGTTCTCATAACTAAAAACATTAAAATCCAATAAAGCCCTTATCATTAAAGCTGCTGAGGGCATAAACAAAGTTCCAAATAAATTTGGGTGGGCACTATTAGGTTTGTCATCAAGTTTTATTAAGCCTTTAGAACTTTTTAGAAGAATCAAACCTAGGATAGGTAGAACTGAACAAGCTATAATCTGCACTTTGTAAAAGTGTGGAAAAATCATGGTTGCTAGTGCTACAACAAGTGAAATAGTATTTAAGAATTTTGTCTTTTTTCTTGTACTTTCCAGTTTGAACTCACGCTCTTCAATATTTCTTCCATATTCTTCATTTTCCAAGATATCGGCAGTATCTTCTTCAATTTCCTCAATGTCAATATTCTTGAAATGTGATTCTGCCCATGTTGCTAATTGCCCATAATTACCAACATAAGTACTGACTTTTATTTTTTTTAATTCAGGCGAGTTTGGAATGAAATACAAATAATTCTGGTCACTTTTAATCCCTTTGATTTCTTTAAATTCGAGATATTTTGTCTTAAAAACACTTATTGAAATCATTCGTTTTTTTTCAATAATTAGTTTGCTTTTTATCGTGTCAATTACACCGACAACCATAAAAATTATCATTCCAAAAGATATGGGAGTCAGGATTAAAGCAAGCGGTAAATTAATTTCCTCCTCAGTAAATGGCATTACAAATAAAAACCCAAATAAGCCTATTAATCCTGGTGCAAAAATCCAGATAAAAATTGCCCAACCTTTCGCTATTTTATATTCTTTTTTCATGTATGTAGCTTATATGTAGAATGTTATTTGTAAGCCATTGTCAGTGGCATGTGGTTTATTTTCATTTCGTTTTTTCAAGTTCTATTTCGTATAAATCAGAAGTCGATTTATTACTTTTTTGACTTTTAAAGTAGTCCAAATATCTATAATGAGAAAAATGCCAATAATTGACATATATCCATAATCAATTCCATATTTGAATCCTGCAATCATTAAATACAAAGTCAGAATAGTCAAATGGAAGTATATTCCTATATTTCTTATACTTTCATTTCTAATATTCATCTCTTTTTTCAATACTAATACAGGCAGGTAAAGAATAGCTGAAATAATTGAATAAAACAGACAAAAGAGGACACTAGAAATTGCTTCTTTATTGTCTGAAAATACAGTGTAAATAATAGCTATCAATAATGGAATAAACCCTGATTTCACTGCATATATATAAATCTCGGTTACTTTCTTTCTTATTAATGTTTTATCTTTATGAGAAGTGCTAGTCATTAGTGTTTTGTCTTACTCTCGCGTTTGCTCCATGTGTTAACGGTGAGAATATGGGGCGTTTGGCACTTCAAAGCTCCCAACTATCAAACCGCTATATATTTTATTAAATGTACTCATGTTCAAATTTACCACAATCAGCCAAATGACCTATATTTATTGTTAGCTGCTGGCATTTATTGGTTTCCTTTCCTCCATCTATCTAATCTAGCGAAAATTCTATTTCCTAGTCCTTGTCCCTCTTCTCCAACAAAATCATCCCATGCACATGTCGGAGCAAACCAAGCCCACAATTCACTTAAATCTGTTTGATTACCAAATTCAATATCATCAATTTTATCAATCAAGGCTGCATGAAATTCCTCTGCAGCTAAAAACGCTCCCGAGTAACCACCAGAATATTCAGACAATAATTTTTCAGCCTCATGTAAGTCCTTAATCAAATCGAAGAACTCCTATTTCTCCCAATATTCTCGCTTTGAAAGTTTATCAGGTCTATTGCTAAAAAATCTCTTAAACATAACGATATTGCTTACATTATTTAATAAACTTAATCCACTGGTCTGCTAATTCTTCAACGTAATCATTGAAAGTATCTACATTTTTAAATTTATGAAATGTATATTCAGGTTGATTTTCAATAAAGTCAACATTATCAAAGCAGTGGTCATGCGAAAACAGGAAAACCTTTTTAGATTCAGGTTCATACAATGTAAGTGCACCATTTGCCTCATAAACAAAAGCAAGGTAATTCGATGAGTCAATTTTCTCACAATTATCATCCTCACACATCATGCTATAATAATCATCCCAATCTCCAATTCCTTGCATACATTCTGAACCAATAAATAGAAAGTTTTGATTATTAGTAAATGAATCTTCAGGTTCATTAAATGACTCTTTAATCCCTCCAATGTTTCTTAAAAGCAATTCATGCTCTTCAATTATCTCACAATTACTAAAATCAGCTACCTCTATTTTGTTTAACCATCCACAGGTCTGATTATCAATATAGTCCCAAGCAAATAGAATATAAGGTTCTGAATCAATGTCAATGTAAGTGACTCTTGCTTTTTGAATCAACCCGTTTAGTTTTGGAAAGGTTTGTTTAAACTCTTCACTAATTCTTAATTCTGAGTCTTTGAATACTATATTACTGTTTGGTTTTAAGAACCAAGACACATCATCTTTAAATGCCTCAAAATCTCTGTTTGTATCCATCTTATTTTTTTCCCAAAGTTTCATATTTGTACTCGCTCTTTGTTTTGCTTGCAGCTAACTACTCGATATTAAAACTAGGTGTTTATATCCACCTTTTGTATATTCCATGCATTAATAGCAGACTTTTACTATTATGCCATCAGCCTAAATTAATTGCTAAATTATTACTTTTAGTTAAGTAAACAATAAAATAATTTGATGTTCTTATGTATCGGCAATTGAATACCCAACAGGTAAATCATCGTTCTTCCGACCAGTAAAATACTTATACTTTAGAAGTGCGTTGACGGCCGCGAAAGCTGTTATGAGAAAATCAAATTGCCTGTAGTTAATTCCTTAACCATATAATGGAGCAGAGTATAGCCTTATCGCGCGTTAGTTTCTGCTCTTTGCCGCCATACATATGATCATTGGCTTTACCTGATGAACCGGCCATCTCACGCGCGATGGTATCGGCCTGAGTAAGCTTGTCCAAATCAAATCGCAAGGTTTTAAGGGGTTCCGGGTTTTCTTGTCCCAGCCTCCATAGGCGCGTCAGGTCTTTAACCCGGATTATCGTAATTGATTTTCTAATGCATATTGCGGGTTTAATGTAGCTGCCTTGTTGGTCGATACTTATAAAGTTAAAATCCGATAGTGATGTATTGCTCAACCGATAGTTATATTTTCTCAAACCGATAGTTATCCGTTTGCCAACCAATAGTTATGTTTTTGTCAACCGATAGTTATCGGTTTTGAAAAGGGTAGTTATAGCAAATGGATCTGAAAATGACTGATTAATTTTTTTACTAAAAAGAAAGGAGAATGCTGGTAAGAAATTGCAGATTGGTTTCTTAATTTGCCAATAATATTGGAATAATTAACTGTGCTGTTACGGGTTTTCCTGCCTCCAATCCACATTCCCAGCTACCAATATTTCTTAGTATATTATTTAATTGATTCTCTATCAATGTCATTTGTATCGAATGCTTATAGTAATTACCATAGCTGCCATCAAAATAGAATTCCCCATTTGCATCAATAATTACTCTTGCATTTATTAAGTAAGAATCGCCGTTACTCATAAAACCTTTTGGGAGTATAAGACGCTCGTTAACAATTGTATTGATCGTTCTAAAATCAAGTGAGCATTGAGGAAGAAGATCACAGTAAGTTGAATATTCAATTCCATTTCTACTTTCTTTTGATCTTTTCGATGGTCTTTGCAATGGATATTCGATAGGATTTAATACAAGGTTTTTGATTAAATCATAATCGTATGATTTCGTTTCTTCTTTATTATAGTGCCATCCAAATATCTGACCTTGTACCATTTTGCCTTTAACTGGGACATAGAATTCGCCACAAATGGATATTTCGTAATTACTGGTTCCTAAATGATCAAGCTTGTCCAACGCTAAAATCCATTCTGTATTTGGTTGAAAGTGGTCAATATAGGGTCTACATTCAGCTCCGTCATCTCCCCAAACTATTATAGTATCCTTACTCTCAATTCCTCGCAGTTTTTCTATGATTAAGAATTTAATAGAATGAGGATTATCCGGTAAGTCATATGTGCCAATTGAATCATATTCAATGACCTTGCCATATACAACAATGTCGGTGGCCTGATTTGAATAAACAAAACCTCCGAAATAGCCACAGTCGCAAGCTTTAGTTTTTATATTTATTATGCCGACTAAAATTACTAATGCAATAAGTATTCGATTCATTCTATTATTTGAGTTTGAATTACATTAAGTGGACGTGACCATCGAGGCGGAATGTAAACGCCAAATCATTATTATCCCACAATTGGAGTGCTTGGTTTGAGTTATTCTTCACAGGAATATACCTTATTTTTTCATTAATGCTAAAGGTTTGTTACCTGACCTTGTCGCCAGCACTTTATTTTTGCAAATTATAGTCATCAATCACCCCATTAATTGTAAAGGGATTAGGATCAACACAATGCCTTCTCTTAAAGGCGTCTGCATTAACGTCATTATTGTACATATGAATGGTTGAATAATAAAAGTACTCTTTCTTTTTATTATCAAATGCTCGTTTTACATTAAAGTTTGTAATCGATTGAAGAGCAAATTGAGCAACACTTATTACTGGTATCTCTTTGCCGGTAATCCTGAATAAATACTTAAATATCGAAAGTATTGAAGATAATAATGTCAAATAAATAGGAATTAGAAGAACGAGGGGAACCAGACTTAACATCAAACCAGTTAAGTTAAAAAACAGATAAGATAAAACCAAAAGGATAATCCCGGTTATTGGAAGTGACAGTACAAGTGCCTTAAGAAACCAATTGGAGCAATCCCGAAATACTTGCATCCTTTTTCGACCATTAAGTTTTATACAGAAGAGATTATTGTTAATTGCTTCAGAGTAGTTATCAAACTCATCTCCGGCCTCCTTTCCGCAGTTTTTTATCGTTTGCTTAAAGTTTGGGAACTTCTTTGCAAATTTATCTTCAAAGTTTTCAATGTATTTGATGATACTTTCAGCATTATACTCTCCTCTTAGATGGTAAATTTCTAAATGATCGGGCATTGGATGCAGACGAAGATAAAC
Source organism: Carboxylicivirga sp. (assembly GCA_025210475.1). Classification (GTDB taxonomy): domain Bacteria; phylum Bacteroidota; class Bacteroidia; order Bacteroidales; family Marinilabiliaceae; genus Carboxylicivirga. Next base: position 5,752 of record JAOARW010000121.1, read on the forward strand.
TATAAAAATGAACGGTAAAGCAATAAAAACATACATTGTATTCAACAGAATAGCCCAATAGATGTCAGAGTGCATTGCAAGTACACCTGGGCTTACTTTCCTCACTGAGTCAAGTGAATCTTCAGGCGAAGCAGCAAAAACACCGAGTGAGCAGAATACGAATGTTAACAGGATGATTAGCCTCGTTGATAAAAGATTGGGTTTGTGTAGATTAGTCATATAAGTAAATTAACTAGGTAATTGGCTTTTTTTTATGAGCCTGTTATTGTAATGGTTCGGCCATATGAAGTGGTAATGGTAATTATGGTATAATCGCTTTCTTGTTTTTACTATGGCTTGCGTGGGAACTGAACTTCTAAAAACCGCCAAAGCTAGGGCAATTTCATGATGGCTTGTTGTAGCAAGTTAATTCTTCGTTAGTTCGTAATATCTATTTAATATCAATATGTATTTACCTGTTTCAACATCACGAACCATATATTCGTACAATTCTTTAATTTCATTTTTGTTTCTAATCCAAAGTGTATCTATATTTATTAACGTTTGATTTTCATACTCTTCTTCAATCCAATATTTCTCATTTTTTAATAATTTTTTTACAATAGTACTATTAGGGAATTGTTCTTTATAAATTTGATATCTATAATTGTACGACTTCTCCTCTGTCAATTTGGTCTCTAATATTATACACTCTTTCACATTTTCAAACTCCTTAAATGGAATTCTTATTTCCATAGAATCTTTGTCAAAGCAAAATGCTATCTGCCTTACTCTATTAATCGTATCATATTGTAATTTCATGAATATTGGCAGATCAATAACCAAACTATCTTCCTGAGAAAGAAGTGTAGTGGAAATGCATATCATAGATATAATCGAAATCAGAACTTTTTTAACTTTCATTTTTTGACTTATTATTAGTCTCTCAACTATTGTTATAATACCTCTAGATTCATTAATCTTTTAAATCGCATTGTAATTTCAAATGCCAGTTTCAATGTTATATGGGAAAATTGGTTGCCAAACGTCGTGAGCGATTTTAAACTTACAAACAATATAAATTGAGCGGAGCTAAAGCGCTTTATTCGTTCTTAGCTTTTCATTGCAAAAGCCAAATCAAGGATCTGGCGTTGCTCGTCGATGCCACGAACCACCCCAAATGGGTCTGCTCACTTATGATTTATTAGCCATTGTTGGCAACAGTACTTTTTGATAATATTAAGTCACTCACCTTTTGGGGTAAATCAATAAGCAAAAACGCGTCATTATGATTTGCGTGATTCACTATGACTGGGTATGTTCTGTATTTTATAAACTTATGAGAACTAGTATTATATTTAGTGATTTCTTTTATTTGACCATTAACTGAATATTCAAATGTCAGTCTATATAATGATTGGTAATTATTTATTCTTACAAAAGGAATTTTCATTTTGTCAACTAGTTTTGAATTTACGATGTCAAAGCCTGTTGCGAGATACTTAATTAGTTTAATTCGCTTTAAAATCGCAATTACTATAATTAGAAGCCCAAATAAAAAAACGCTACCTAAAAAGTATAATGTCTCAATCGAAAATGAACCATTAGTAGTATTAATTATCCTTGATATTTCGGGTTCATTAGTAACGTATTCTATTGATGCTTCATCTCCAATTTCTAGATTTATAGGTTTGCTAAATGAATAACCATTCAAAGTCACGTTAGCGATAATATACTCAAATGCGTATTTATAAATTTTATTTTCATTAACAGTTGTATTTGTCTCAGTTATGCCAATAATTGTTCCTTTGACTATAGATGTTTTACTCTCTACATATTTATATGCACTATAGTCCGTATTTGGAATAAATCCAGAAAGAATAATACTCGAAACTGCAATAATAAAAAGTCCTATATAAGCGAATTTATTTGAAAGTAGCAGTCTAAGCTTAACTAATAATGGAATGTTTGTATAGTTCATTATGTAACGGTTGTGTTTGTATTGTTGCTAACGGACGCGGCTATGAAGCGTAGCTTGTGTTGCGCCTGCGGCAAGCGATGCTTTATGAGCCATTGTTGTGGCTCGTTATTTCATTTTTTCTATTATATCAATAATACTTTCAGCTCCTTCTTTTTCACTAGTATCAGCATAGTTCATTTCTGGCACCAAATTAAACTTCTTAAATATCTCTTCTTTTATCATGCAATGTTTAGGATTTCGCAAGTCCCATTCCAGCCTATAGTTATCACCATAATTATAATCTAGCTCTCCATTGTTCTGAATTGCTAAATTTAATTCAATCGTTTCTACTGAGGGACGGAATCCAATCGAATAGTATCCATATGGATTATGACTACCTAAGCCTCCGTTTTCAATGTTCAAATACTTTTTAAATTCTGATTTTGGTAATTCTTTATGAATTAATCCCCATTGTAAGAAAACATTGGGAACTTGGTCAATTCTTTGTCCATAAGATATAGGAAACTCAAATTCTTCAAGAGTAAGAGGTTGATGACCAAATATCTCATATTCTCCGTAAAAAATCACATTGTCCATGATATAGTCAGAAGGTAAAGATTTTTGACTTTTTAGAAATTCAATATCTACATCCTTACTACTTGATTTATAGGCGTACTGTTTAATGAGTAAAGCAGGTCCCATTAACATATTTAACCCGTGATTTTCAGGCAATAATTTCTTCTTACGTGCTTTATTTATATCGAATAATATTCTTCCAAAACCATATTCCGTTCTATTTAGTTTATAAACGAAAAAGTCACCTGCCTTATATTTGATGCTTTTGCGTTTAGCTTGTCGGAATTTTTCAATTTCCAATAAATGATTTTCTGGAGCATCTTCTATAAAATTGATGATTTCTGTTTCAATTTCAAGTTCAACTCTTTCTGTAAACCATTGGCGAGAATAAAATGTAGTCTGAGAAGTGTGGTTTCCAATAACGAAATCTCCAGTTGTATTTATATTTAAATAAACTCCAATTGGTGTTTTTGATTCCAGAACTGAAGCTGTTAGTTTTTTAGATTTACCCCTTTTAGTTTTTGGCAAAACAAATTCCCTATTTTCTATCAGTTCATTATATTGAATCTCTTTATATTCAATCGCAGTCGAAATTACTTGTTTTTTAATTGTATCATTTTCGTAATAAATGATAGAATCAGGTCGATATGTATCACCTTTAAGAATAATCTTTTCCCAAGTATTTAATACTGGTTCCAATCCTAGGTACTTTCTTTGATGATTATCTAATTCAAGCATTGAAATTGCGTTTTACGTAACGTTTTTTTAATGAGCCACAACTACTCGATATAAAAACCAAGTATTTATATTCACCCTGCATTGGTAATATGCTTTATATCGCATTTGTATATTACAGTAATCATTAGCAGGCTTTTACTATTATGCCATCAGCCTGATTTAATTGCTAAATTATAATTTTTAGTTAAATAAGCAATGTGTGATCCGATATACATAAAAGATGAATTGTGGATCATTACAAATGTGGATCGGATTTATACAGGCTAACGTTTAGCGGTTCTGCATTGCTAGAATTGTACTGAGTAGAGTAGAAAATTAAATTAGATATTCAAATGATTCCGGCTTTACCATTTTAGTAAATACACATAATTGTCGTCAGAATTCTTACCAATCAGCATGTTCCCATACAGGCGCATTTTATTGTTATTACTGATCCATTGCAAAGTTTCGATGTGTTTATTGGAATTAGGGAAGAGGGTTATTTCATTTTTATCCACCGACCAGGTTCCTTCAATGGAGGATCGACCAACGCATGCGCCGGTTGTATAGTGAAAAACAGAATCTTCACGAAGTTGTAAGTTATAATAAACATGTCCATCACTCAGGATGTACCAATCTGATTTAAGGCCGTCCTTTTTCTCTTGCGTAGCCATATAACCTGATTTGGGAAGCTTTAATATCAGTAGCTTATGCGGAATTATTAAACTGTCTTGTATCAGGAATTTATGGTATTTGTTAATGAGAACTTGCTTATAAGTAGAACTCAAATTATTGGCATTGTTAAAATCAAATGATGTAAGAGTTAAGGTATCGTTTTTATTTTCATACTCGCCACGTACAATTGTTTCGTCATACATTCCAACTTTTAATTCATAGTTAGGATTGCTGCTAAGTGATAAATAGTTGAAATCCGTGACTCCAAATACATGACTCTGCGCATACAGGCTGTGGAGACCAGCTAAAATTCCAATTGTCAGAAGAAGGGGAAGGCGGGGATATTTGCTTAGGATCATAATTAAATGATTAGGTGTATGGGTTTGTTAATTGTGATATGGTATTGGGTACTTGCATATTACACAAAATATTTGTCATCACAAAATATGCAAGTGGAATAAGCTTGCGGTAGGGGGAATATGAGCTGTAGTTAGCTCTTTGGATATTTTGATTTTTAATAAAATCAAAAGCCCCGCCACCAATCCAATATAGATTAATGTAGCGAGGCTTACTCGGGAGTTATAAATTTTCTATGCTATTAACCTTCTGACTAAAATCAATGCCCCTAATTATTAAATACTTATTAAAACTCTCAAATTATCCCCCTTTCGCCAAGGTGGAAATCCATTAGTTTATTAAATATTGCGCTAAGGCGCATGGGGTACTGAGTTCGACATTAAATTACTTTATTTCCATCCCAATATTTCATTTTGCCTTCACGGTAAGAAAGCGTTGCCATTTGTGCCACTATACCCTCTTCAAAGGCGCGATCAATGTGGCAGGATGTTTCACTTCCGCTACGTATGGCGTGCAACCATTCGGCCAGGTGCAAATGGGTTGTATCCATGGTTTTGCCATTGCGAGAGGTGTACAATAAGCCACGTGAAGCAAAATAGCGCTCGGTGGCCGAACTGATGGCGTCCAGCTTAATCTCTGAACTGTTGTTTAGGTTTATGCTCTCGCCCGGACGAATAATCTTTTTCTTTAAAAACTCATTGTACAACTCGGTACGTGGTTCCACTTTTAATTCAACGTCGCGGCCAATTTCGAGCGAGGCATCCGATCCCATAATCAAACGGGGGCGGCTGGCGCTATTGGCCAGTGAAGCCGAATACATCACCGACATGCCTTTATTGGGGTATTCCATCATAACCTGGAAAATATCGGGTACCTCACGGTTATCTTTCCAGTGATAAATACCGCCGCTGGCCGAAACTTTTTCCGGAATGCCAATTTCCAATACCTGGTTCACACAATCGAATTCGTGGGTTAGGAGGTCACCCGACAGACCGGTGCCATAATCCCAAAACAAACGCCATCTGAAAAAGTGTTCCTTGTTAAAGGGTTTGTTGCTATCACCCACAAACTGCTTCCAATCTAGGTTTTGCAAACTGGCATTTTTGGGGATGTTGTATAACCAGGCGCCATTGGGCGAATTGCGGTTGGTCGATGTCTCCACCAGGTTAACCTTACCCAGTAATCCGGCTTTAACCACCTGACGGGCACGTATATAATTGTCGGCCTGGCGGTTTTGATGCCCCAGCTGAAACACCACACGGTTGTCCTTGATGGCATCGCGTACTTTATACACATCTTCCAGATTATGCGTCAGAGCTTTTTCGCAATACACGTGTTTACCTGCCTTTGCGGCAGCAATGGTGATGGGAGCATGCCATTGGTCGCTGGTGGCTATTACCACAGCATCAATGTTCGGATCGGCCAGCAACTCTTGGTAACTGCCATAGATTTTTACGGGCTCGCGTTTAAATCCGACACTTCCTTTTCGGTCGATGTTGGCCGCTGCTGTAGCCGCATCTTTGGCTCGCGGACTGTATAAATCACAAACGGCAGATATTTCAATGTTCAGGTTAGTTTGCTCATTAAACAGTTGACGACCCTGCTCGTTCATCCGGTCAATACTTTGAGGTTTTAAAAATCCAAGGGCTTTCATCAGGTATTGCCCCCTGCTACCCGTACCAATTATTCCCAGTCTGATTTTCTTACTGCCAATCGGCGGGATGTTATTTTGGCTCGCATCAGGTAATTTTTTCTGTAGAAAGTCTACAAATGAGCTGTTATCTATTTGGGGTTCCTGGGTATTTTTATCGAATAAAAGATAGCCGTATGCACCTAAAAATGGTATGCCGGCCAGGCTTTTTAATAAATCTCTTCGTTTCATGTGTCTTGTTTTTCTTTCCTATGAACACTGCTTATCCAGCAAAAGCAGGATGGAATTCTTACTTTCTGATTAACAAACGTTGCATGCCATACTCCTTGGCTGAGTTGGCGCGCATGCTCACATATAACGCAAGTGCAATAATCAGATTTTTATCAATTAACAGGTAGTTGCCTTCTGCGTGCGAATTGATGCTATCGCCAAGTGGCGGATAAGCCAGGTAAAATAGGATTAACAGAACAATACCTGTTATGGCACTAATACGTTCCACTAAGCCAATCATCAAAGTGGCACCCACGGCAACCAACAGAATGCTTAAAGTATAATCAGTAATGTTCATCCAGGTAGGATCTTCAGTGAGCCATTCAAAAATGCCCTTAAGCGGTCCTGTCGACTTTGCGAGGTACATCTTCGAGGTCCATCCTTCGGTCAGTAATTTATTGATGCCTTCATGTAAAAATAACCAGCCTATCGCCACACGTAAAAAGGCATAGGGTAGTAATGATTTATTGTGATTCATTTTGCGTTGTATTTTAACGCAAAGAAGCAATTTACATGATGAAAGAATGGAGTAACAAAATGGGTAATGACCACATTAATTGATCAATTCCTCCATTTCGGTGTTAAATTTTTCGCCAAAGAGGAGTTCGTACTCACGACAGAAACGCTGGTATGTTTCCAGGGTACGGCCATGATGCCCCATCTTATGAAACCAGTTTATTTCGAGTGAAAGGGCCGTTTCATTCAGTGGGTCATATTTTCGGATGGTTGCTGTAAGCTTAGGGAGAATATTTATTTGATCTTCTGCCAGCGAAATAATCTCAGGCTTTGTCAGCATGATGATAATTTCGTTTTCAATTTCGCTTTTGAAAACATCCGTTACATCACTATGTGTTTCGGGCAGAAAACTTCCTTCGCTTAAACTGTTTAATAAAGTTTGCAGGTTGTCAACGTTGCTCTTGTTTTGCAAATTGAGCAAGGCATCATTGTAAATCAGTAAATCGCAATGGTAATGACTAGGGATGACCAAACACCATTTTTTATTGGAGGCATAGTTAATTTGGATGCCGGTTGAATCGGTCAATTGCTTACGCAGACGTTGCATGTAGGTGCTGCGGTTGTTCTTGGCTTTGTCAGCCGACATATTAGGCCATAAATCCTCAGACATCTGACGCGAGGTAACCCCTTCCTTTTTATTCCGCGTACTGTGCCACAAAAGATAAAGTAATAATTGCTTTTCTTTGGGCGATAAGCGTGGAACCAGATTATTTCCTTCAGCCGTAAAAATCCGGAATTCACCAAATGTAAGAATGGACGATTGGTGCTGGTGCATGCGCGGTTTTTCCTGCTCTGTTGCCTGAACAGGCCTCTCGTTAGATACTGCCGGTTGAACTATAGCTTCTTTATCTTCTGTTTTTTTACTACGTCGGTATAAGATCAGAAGCACGATAATAAGGAAACTGCTTGCGATGGCAATTATCATTTGTTTAATCCAGTTGTTATCTCCCAAATGCCATTGACTCAGATGTTTTATTTCGTCGTCCGATAAAGCGCGGTTCCAAATCTGCAAGTCATCCATCAGGCCTTTGTAGTACTCGCCCCAAACGTTTGAGCCAATAACAATTGAGTGCTGCGATCTAAGTATTTTAACGGCTTCAGTGGAACCAAGCAGTTCACCATCCTGGTATAGCGACATGCGTTCGTTGGGCTCAAATACAATGGTAACGTGTTGCCATGTATTGAGTTTGATTTCATTACCCGGAAACTTGGTGTCACGAACATCAGGACTGGTGAACGTCAATTGTTTCCGTTGAATTTTCATTGTGAAACTATTGCCAAGCCCCACTATGCTGTGGTTTTCATGATTATATTCCGGCTTAATCCAAGCACTAATCGTAATGGGAGATGTAAAATCAATATCTAAAGTAGAGCCGCAGTCGATGTAATCACTTTTTCCGTTAAAAGCAAAGACTTTACCCCGTTGCTCATCCTCAATCAATAAAGCGTCTGATGTCGAAAAGATATTATCAATTGGCGGAGTAACCGGCATTTGGGCATCATCAAAATGGAAGTGCGCAATTTGTTTTTGCTCAATGGCCAAAGGGAAGGCATTGATGACAATTTCGTGCCATTTGTGTTCATCCGTAAATCGGAAAATATCGGGCGAAAAGCGGAATCCTCTGCTCTTCGGACTTATCTGCGGACGATCGTTGAGCACCATTGGAATACATACACGTCCTCCTCCCAAAAAGCTTTTTATTTCTTTAAGTTGCACAGGAGCAAAGGCCTTATTCTCTTTTGTAAAGTAGGCCGAATGAAAATGGACTTTGTTGAGTATTTTACAAAGTTGAAGTCCTGCATCAATGGTCTTTTGTTTGCATTTAATAAAATGTGGACGCTTACCGGTGTGCAGCCAGATTTGTAATTGCGTGTTAAGCTCACTCGCCATTTCAGGATGGCGTTGTTTGCTCCAGTTTTGATTGAAAATACTATCCGTTTCTTCGGGTAATATTTTGGTGCTGAAGCGGGTAATCAAAAAGTCGTTGGTGAGCAACTTATTACCTGTGCTATCCCTTGTGTATTCTCTGATTAATTCATCGTAAGAATAAGATAAGTCTGTTCCTGAACTGGAAAAAGAAAGAATATCGCCTTGTTTGAGCTTGTAATAAAAAATATCGTTTTTGCTCTGTGATTCGGGCGTAACAATACGTTTACTGAGCCCGGCTTTTATAATGGCTTCTTCCCATTTGTCGGAACGGTGATTTTGGTTTATGATAATATATCCGGAATCTTGTTTTTTCTCAGTAATTTGTTTCAGTTTGGTAAATATGCTGACAAGCTTGGACTGATTTCCTTTTGCAGGAATAAATACGGAAACTCCTTTTTGATGTGCTTGCATTAGCTCCTGAGCATTGGCTACTTCAACACAGACTTTACTATTGGTCCCCAGCATATCTTTGCTCAATTGCTTTTGGGCAGATAAGAGCAATGGTAACAAAATCAAAAAGATACAAAATGTACTTCGTAGTGGAAACTTCATAAAACTAATATTCAGCATTCAAATATAGTTTTTTATACAAGGATGCCGATAATATTATATGATTTTGTATCGATGATTTATTGCAGTTTAGGTTGATGAATGCCTTAATACATTTGGACAACAGAATGAAAGGTCCTGTGAAGCATATGACAGTTGCACGTCGTCACAATGACAGCATATTTTGTTATTAAAATTAAATTCGTAAACTTGCATGTTCAAACATATGAACAAATGAAATTAAAAATAGATCATAATAGCCCCATCCCTTTACATGCACAGGCCGAGCAGTTACTAAGGCAAATGATTGAGTTACCCGAATACAAAAATGGAGGACTGTTGCCTAAAGAAGTGGATTTGGCAAAACGACTTGGTATATCCCGCAATACATTACGACAAGCCACCAACAAACTCGAATACGAAGGTTTGTTGATTCGCAAAAAGGGTATTGGAACCAAGGTGGCCGAGAAGGGCATTACCACCAACCTGGATAACTGGATGAGTTTTACCCAGGAAATGTCGGAACAGGGTGTTGGCTTTGAGGATTACTCTTCAAAAGTAAGCAAAGTAAAGGCGAGTAAGAAGATTGCTGCTTTTATGGGAATTGATGAAGGGGCAGAGCTGCGTTGTTTGAGTCGATTAAGGGGAGATAAGGATGGTCCTTTCGTCTATTTTGAAAGTTATTTTCATCCTAGAATCGGCATTAAGGATAACGAAGATTTCAAGAGACCTTTGTATGAGATTCTTGAAAATGATTACCACGTGATCCCTACCACTTCAAAGGAGAAGATAAAAGCCAGATCGTCATCCAGCATTACGGCTGAACGATTATCGATTGATAGCGGCGAACCGGTTTTGGTTCGCGAGCGCTTTGTCTCCGATCCGGGAGGTCGGCCAATCGAATACAACATTGGTTTTTACAATGCAGAAAAATTCACTTATTCCATCACAATCACCCGATAAAACAAGCGTATGACAAATGATCAACTGGCCATAGGAGTCGATGTAGGAGGCAGTCATGTAAGCTGTAAGGTTTACAATTTATACGATAAAAAACTGCTGCATAATGGTTTGCTGTCCATGGAGATAAATAATCAGGGAAGTGCTGATGAAATATTAATTGTCTTCGAAGAACTACTGCATGCTTGCCTTTCTAAAATTGATCTGGCACAGCTGGCGGGTATTGGCATCGCTATGCCTGGTCCCTTCGATTATAAGAATGGCATTGCCTTGTTTTCTGGCGAAAACGCCAAATTCGTGCAGCTGAAAAGTGTGAATTTAAGAACAGAACTGGCTAAAAGATTGGTGATAGAGGAAAAGAAAATTCGTTTTATCAACGATGCCACAGCTTTTGCCATTGGCGAGTATTTTAATGGATCTTTAAAAGGGACAGATAAATCTTTGGCGATTACTTTGGGAACTGGCTTTGGTTCGGCTTTTTTATCAAAGGGCAAGCCTGTTATAGAAAGCGCATCAGTGCCCAAGGGAGGTGTTTTGTGGAATGAACCCTTTGAAACAGGTATTGCCGACGATTATTTTTCTACACGAGGATTAATAGCACGATTTAATGCCTTATCAGGCGCAAAGGTGCAAGGTGTAAAAGAAATTGCTGACATACATGCATCGAATGAATATGCCAAACATGTGCTTGATGATTTCGGCACTCAACTCGCCAACTTATTAAGTCCTTGGTTGAAGGGTTTTGAAGCGGAGAAAATGGTGATTGGCGGCAATATTTCCAAAGCCTTTTATTTGTTTGAGAAGAGTTTTAAAAAGCAGCTCAGTAAGCTAGGTGTTTATACTGAGACTTCACCATCATGTCTTTTGGAAGATGCTGCATTTATTGGTTCTGCAGCGCTTCTGGATGAAGATTATTATAAAGCCATTGAGCAAGAATTAGAACAGATGTAAGCTATGAGTAAAGAAACGATTAACTATAAAATGCTGTTGCCTGTTATCACTACCTTTTTTGTGGTGAGTTTTGTTGATTTAGTAGGAACAGGGGTGGATGAATTAAAGCAAAGTTCAGATACGCCGGCCTATCTGTTACAGCTCATTCCATTTGTGGCATTTATATGGTACTTTGTATTATCTGTTCCGGTAGGCATCTGGCAGTCGCGTGCAGGCAAAAAACGGGTGTTAAGTGTATCCTTGATCATTACAACAATTGGCTTGTTTGTGCCAATTCTGGGTAATTCATTACCCGTTATCTTGCTTTCGTTTTCATTGTTGGGAATTGGTAATACCATTATGCAGGTATCCGCCAGTCCATTATTAATTGATGTAGTGCCTGAATCAAAGGCATCGGGTATTTTAAGTTTTTCTCAGTTTATAAAGTCACTGGGATCGATGATAGGGCCTTATGTGGCAGCGGTTGTAGGACCTTTTTTGGCTGCTGCCATTGGCTTCGAGGGCGAAGGAACCTGGCGTTTTGGTTTGTATTTATTAGGATTGGTTTCCTTGCTTGTTTTTTTATGGCTAAATGCCACTGAATTAAATGAAATTCGAAAAACTGACGAAACGGTTACATTATCATCTTGTTTCAGTTTGTTGCGTAACAGATATATTGCTATGATGGTATTGGGCATATTCGCTGTTGTGGGCATCGATGTGGCCATTAATTCGAATATCGGGAGTTTTCTTCATCTTAAATTGGGCATAGATATGGAGGCCGCCAAATATGGTAAATCGGTGTATTTCTTTGCAAAAATGCTGGGAACGCTGGTGGGTGGATTTTTACTAATGCGTTTTAATGCCAACACTTTTTTACGTTTTTCAACTCTTCTGGCGATTCTTTTTGTCATTGCTTTAAGTTTTATCCAGCATCAAATTATGGCCTGGATACTGGTTGGACTGGTAAGCATTGGTGTTTCAAATATCTTTCCACTGATTTATTCAATAACAGTGGGTAATTACTCTGGCCGCGCCAATGAAATATCAGGCCTGATGATGATGGCCATCTCCGGTGGCGCCATATTTCCAATGGTAGTGGCATTTGCCATGGAGGTAAACTTGAATGGTGGTCTGTGGATCATTTTAGGACTACTTTTATTTATCCTGATGCTAACAAGCATAAAATCAAAAAAATAAAAAACAACTAAAGCTAACAATAAATGAACTCAAAACTATGTTCAAACATATCAACAAAGGTGAGCAAGACAATCTTGTCAATAGTGATGGTACTGCTTATCGTTTCGTGTCAGAATAATGATATAAATCTACGCGATTACGTCAATCCTAACATCGGCACTGCACATAGTCGCTGGTTCTTTTATACACCGGCTGCTTTACCTTTTGGAATGGCTAAGCCGGCACCATCGACCAATGGGCATTATGGAAACAAGTGGGGGTGGGAAGCGGTAGGATACGATGAGCGCCACACTTCCATCGAAGGATTTGTAAACGTTCATGAGTTTCAGCTTGGGGGCATTTCGCTGATGCCCATTTGTGGCGATTTGAAAACAGTACCAGGAAAACTAGAGGATCCTGATTCGGGCTATCGGTCGCGCTTTAATAAAAGCACCGAAGTTGCTAAGCCAGGTTATTACAAAGTGGAATTGGATGATTACAATATCCAGGTGGAGCTGACATCTTCTAAACGGGTAGCTTTTCATCGTTATACATTTCCTGAAAATTCAGAGGCACATATAATTTTCGATATTGGCCGCCGCCAAGGGGAAAGCGGAGCAGTTATTGATGCCAAAGTTTATAAGAAAGATGATAATTGTATCGAAGGTTGGGTAAGAACCTTACCTGAGTACGTCAAAAAATATCAGAAAGGGGCTTATGTGGACATGTATTTCTCTGCCCAACTAAATCAGTCAATCAATCATTTCGGTGTTTTCCGGAATGATTCCATAATGTCAGATAAGAATTCGATTGATGGCATTGGAGCTGGTGCCTATGTTACTTTTGATACGCATGAGGCTAAACAAGTTGAGGTGCAGGTGGGCTTATCTTATACATCCATTGAGAATGCAAGAAAGAACTTGTTAGCAGAAACCGTATCATTCGATGAAGCACATAAAACTGCTGCCAGGGTCTGGAACGAGGAACTTGGAAAAATTGCAGTTTCAGGAGGAGACGAACATGATAAAGTGAAATTTTATACGGGCTTATATCACGCTTTGCTGGGGCGAGGATTAGCCAGTGATGTTAATGGAGCATATCCGAGAAACGATGGTTCAATTGGTCAGATACCATTGGACAAAGTCGATAAACCCCAATTTGATTTTTACAATACGGATGCCGTTTGGGGAGCATTCTGGAATCTGACACAGTTGTGGACACTGGCCTGGCCCGATTACTACAATGACTTTGTACAGTCGCACTTATTGGTTTATAAAGATGCCGGTTGGTTAGGCGATGGTTTGGCCAATAGCCGCTATGTATCTGGTGTTGGAACCAATTATGTGGGCCTCATTATAGCATCGGCTTATAATTGTGGTATTCGTAATTATGATGTCGATATCGCTTTTGAAGCAGCCTTAAAAAATGAACTGGAGTGGAAAGATCGACCTTTGGGAGCAGGCAAACTGGATGTAAGGGCGTTTGTAGAGAATGGCACCATTACTCATACTGATAATCACGGTGAGATCGCTGAGGCAACCATGTTTTCGGCTTCACATGTGCTGGAGTATTCTTTCAGTGCCAGTGCAGTTGCCAATATGGCTGCCAGTTTGGGTAAAGAAAAGGAGTTTAATCAACTCCATTCATTATCGAAAGCATGGCAGACCTTGTTCAATGATCAGAATGGTTTTATTCACCCCATCGATTCGCTTGGTAATTTTATCGATGATTTTAATCCTTTCCAGGCCTGGCGAGGCTTTCAGGAGGGTAATGCCTGGCAATATAGTTTTTATGTGCCTCATGATTGTAGTTCATTGGTCAGGCGGATTGGTAACGATCGTTTTATTCAACGGCTCGATTCGGTATTCTTGTCATCGCGGGCGATGGGCTTTGGTGGAGGTAAAGAGATTGATGCCTTTGCTGGTGTCGAAACCCTTTATAATCATGGAAATCAACCCAGTTTGCACATTCCCTGGTTATACACTTGTGCCGGAGCGCCTGAGAAAACACAGTTCTGGACGCGAACCATTTGCAACGAGTTTTACGGTAATGATCCGATTCATGGATACGGTTATGGTCAGGACGAAGATCAGGGGCAACTCGGAGCCTGGTATGTGATGGCCTCCATTGGTTTATTTGATGTGGCAGGTTTAACAGGCGAAAATCCATACATGCAGATTGGCAGCCCGGCATTTGATGAGATAAAAATCAGCTTGAATCCGGAATATTATTCAGGTAAATTTATAACGATACGCTCGTACAATAATAATGCGGGGAATTTGCTAATTGAAAGCTTGTCAATTAATGGTGAATCAACCAATGAAAGAAGCATATCCTTTCATGAATTGATGAAAGGCGCAACTATTGAAATCAATAAAAAATCTTCAAAATACTTATACAATGATAAGAAATAGGATTAGGGTAAGTTGGTTCTGGCTTTTATTGCTGCCGCTGTTGGTAGCCTGCCAATCGAAATCGAAAATCAGCGAAGAGTTAAAAATAGCCATTGAGAGCAATGAAAGCTTTGCCTTTGTGAAGCAAAAAGCACTGGAAATTGTGAAAACAGGTTTCAATGCTGGTGATGGCTATGGTGAAGTATGGATTCGTGATTACAATACTTTTATTGAGTTGTCTGCCGAAGTATATCCACAGGAAACACTGAAAGAGAATTTAAGGGTGTTTTTCCGTCTGCAGGGAGATGATGGCAATATACTGGATGGGTTTATTCCCCAAAGTAAAGCGGTACAAACTGAAGGGGGCTATCAGTATTTCTACAGCGATTTGGAACCGAACTATTGCGGACATAAAAATACAGTTGAAACAGATCATGAATCGTCTCTGGTGCAAGCTGTTTACAAGTATATTAAAAAGACCGGTGATGTCGATTTTCTGAATGAAAAAATAGGCGATAAAACAGTGGGCGAGCGATTAGAGTGGTCCATGCAGTTTTTACTCGATCACCGCTGGAGCGAAGCACATGGGTTGATCTATGGTGCTACAACGGCCGATTGGGGCGATGTACAGCACAGCCATCCCTGGGGTGTTTATATTACCGAGGATACAAAATATTGTGTTGATATTTACGACAACGCCATGATGATTATTGCATTGAATAACATGATTGAGCTGCTTCCGGAACTTAACAAAAAGTGGCAACTGGTTAGGGATGATTTAATGGTGAATGTGATGAATCACCTTTGGGATGAATCGAATCAAAAATTCATTCCCCATGTTTACCTCGATGGTTCGCCTTACCCCGAGGAATTCAATGAGAATGAAATATATTACCATGGCGGAACTGCGGTTGCCATTGAAGCCGGTTTGTTAAACAAACGCCAGATAAAGGTATCGCTGGATAAGATGATTGCCAATGTGAAGGCTTCAGGTGCCGGATCAATAGGGCTCACCATGTATCCGCCATATCCGGAATGGGCTTTTGAAAACGAAGGCATGTATCCTTACGGCTATCAGAATGGCGGTGACTGGACCTGGTTTGGTGCCCGCATGATTCAGCAATTGGTGAATTATGGATTCTATCAAGAGGCTTACGATCAGTTGTTACCAATGACCAATCGTGTAGTTGCTAACAACGGCTTTTTTGAATGGTACACAGTGGATAATGAACCGACCGGATCGGGTACGTTCCGTGGATCGGCCGGAGTACTTTATAAGGCGATAGAGTTGTTAGAAGATTTAACGAAGGAGAAATGAGTAAGAGAAGAGAAACCAAACAATTTTTATTGCCAACGATAAAAGAACCGGTTCATTCGGGGAATTATGATATTTACCCCAGCATGCTTTTAGAGGAGGGTTTGATAACGGATGATGTCCAACATTTAGCTGTCTTGCTGAAGGATCAAGCAACCATTATAATTGATGGGTATGTTGGCGTATTTTTCGATGAATTGGTTGAGAAGTTAAGCAGTGCCTTTCAGGAATTAGGAAAGCGTGTGAATACCATTGCAGTAGAGCAGGCTCTTAAACAAGCGGATGATATAAATCAAATGATTGAGCCATTTTTAGGTGGCGATGATCCGATATTTGGAAAACGCACAAGCTTGAAATTGCTTGATTTCTTCGACGAAAAAAGCCTGTCGCAAATTCAATTGAATCAACAGTTTGATATTAATATTATTTATGGGGTAGGGGCCAGTCTGCTTAAGCTTGAAGGTACTTTGCTCTACATTGACTTACCAAAAAATGAGCTGCAGTTCCGCGCACGTGCCGGGGCCGTTACAAACTTGGGAGCAACTGAGCCGATGCCTGGCAAAGCCATGTATAAACGTTTTTATTTTGTCGATTGGGTGGTGTTGAACAGCCACAAAGCATCCATCCTCCAACAAATTGATGTGGTGGTTGACGGACAGCAAACCGATGCTGTTGTATGGATGAAAGGAGATGATTTACGCAATGGACTGAAAAAAATGTCTCGTAATGTATTTCGTGTGCGTCCATGGTTTGAACCGGGTGCCTGGGGAGGTCAATGGATTAAGGATAAGATCAAAGATCTGAATCAGGAGGTGATTAATTATGCCTGGTCGTTTGAGCTGATTGTACCCGAAAACGGCCTTTTATTCGAAAGTGACGGTCGATTATTAGAGGTTTCTTTCGATTGTTTAATGTTTCAGGAGCATCAAGCTGTAATGGGGCAGCATGCAGACAAGTATCAATACGAGTTCCCTTTACGTTTTGACTTTCTTGATACCTTCGATGGGGGTAACCTATCCATTCAGTGCCATCCCCAACTCAACTATATGCAACAGCATTTTGGTGAAACCATCACACAGGAAGAAACCTATTATATTCTGGATGCCGGGAAGGACGCCAAGTGTTATCTGGGATTTCAGGAGTCAATCAATCCTGAGGCATTTGAAAAGGAATTGCAATACAGTTTTGAGCAGAAAAAGCCGATTGATATCACCAAGCACGTTCAGGTGCATGATTCCAATAAGCATGATTTATTTCTGATTCCGCCCGGAACAATTCATGGATCCGGGACTGAAAATCTGGTGCTGGAGATCAGTACAACGCCTTACATTTTTACGTTTAAGATGTATGATTGGCTGCGGGTGGATTTAGATGGTAAGCCTCGTCCGATCAATGTGAAACGAGGCATGGAGAATCTGAATTTCGAGCGAAAAGGGCAGTATGTTAAAGAGCATTTGATAGCCAAGCCAAAACTTTTGAATAAAACCGACAAGTTTGAGCACTATCATCTGCCAACCCATAAAAATCACACTTACGATGTGGAGCGATATACCATCCAAAAGGAGGTTGAGATTCAAACCAATGAAAAGTGTAATGTTCTGTCCTTGGTAGAAGGAAGCAGCATCATCGTTGAAACAGAAAAAGGAAACCGACAACACTTCAATTATGCTGAAACATTCGTTATTCCTGCCGCTGCGGGATCGTATAAGCTAATTAATGAATCGAATAAGGAAGCCATCGTTGTTAAAGCTTTTATGAAATAATGATTAACAAACTGCAGTGGGAATAATTCTTTGCTGTTTCTAAAACAAACCATTCTCAATGAAAACTTATATATCACTTTTCATTTTTGTTATTTGCATGTTTAGTGCGTGCAAACAAGAGTCTACCATTGTTTGGCAAATTGGAGAAAATAATAATTCAGGAGCCGACTTTGCTTTGTATCCCGATGATTACAATGAATTTATTGCCAATGATTTTGGCTGGGAAGATAAATACTTTTTGATTGGTCATTCCGAAGCGAAACAGAACTGGCCTTACATTATTCCTGGAACCAGCGATACCTGGGGTGGTACCTGGGGAACATCGGGTTGGCGATCGAGCACACTGAACATACTATTCGGAGTGGATCAATTACCCGCGAAGGGAGATTGGAAGCTAACTATTGATATTTTAGATTGCAATTCAAAAGACCTGCCATTACTAAAGTTAATGGTGAATGGTAAGGCCTGGAAATTCAGGCTTCCTGATTTTAATTCAAATAGCTCGATCGATACATTGCCTTCCAATAGCGAATATCTATTGGAGATTCCACTACCTTCAGGACTGATGAAAGCGGGAGGTAATGAAATAAGCATGACAACGCTGGAAGGATCTTGGATTAAATTTGATCAAATCAAATTGGAAGGGCCTACTTCTGTTCAGTTAATACAGCCACACAAGGCCTATATCCGGGAAGTTAAAATGGCAGGTTATAAACTTAATGAAACACCTGTCTTATTGGTTGATGTGGAACATTTGCAAGGCCAGCCAGAGCTTAAGGTGATGGTGGATGGTGAACAGGCGTTTGATGCAACAGTTGAGCAGGGACGTTACATTTTTGAAGTTCCCATGCCGCTTGATAAAATTGGACAAACAAGCCGATATGAAATTCAGGTTGATGAGGTGACAGTTGCTGATGGCACGGTAAAACCTCAGGCAACAAAAGAAGCGAAACCCGCCAGCTATGTCGACACGAAGATGGGAACAGGTCATTCGCGCTGGATGATTGCCCCTGGCCCATGGATGCCTTTTAGCATGGTTAAGCTAAGTCCTGATAATCAGAATCCGAGCTGGCAGGGAGGTTATGAGCCAGTTTTTGAGTCCATTGGTACCTTTTCACACATTCATGAATGGACCATGGCCGGATTGGGTACCATGCCAACTAATGGGGCTTTGCAATTGGAAGTGGGCGATGAGAAAGATCCTGATAGTGGTTATCGCTCGCGCATCAACAAAGAAACAGAGAAGGCTCCCATTGGGCATTACAGTGTTGATCTGGTAGATTACGACATTCAGGCAGAGCTAACATCAACCACAAGGTGTGGTTTTCAACGCTATACCTTTCCAAAGGACAGGGATAGTTCACGTGTATTACTGGATTTGGTCATTCCGGCAGAATATACCTACAATTGCCAGGAGGCTTACATTCATAAAACCAGCGATTACAGGATCGAAGGATATAGTCACCAATTAACGCCCAATACCTGGAGTGGTGGTATATCACAGGAGTACATTGTGCATTTTGTAGCTGAATTTGATCAGCCTATAAAAGGCTTTAAGGTGTGGACCGATGAAGGTATTCAGGAAGTCAATGAACTAAGAGCAGATAAACCGGAAGATGTCGGGGCCGTTGTGGAATTCGATACCCGCGAAAACAACATCGTTCAGTTGCGTACCGGTATTTCGTATGTGAGCATCGAAAATGCACAACTAAACCTGGAAGAGGAGATAAGCAATAGACACAATTGGGATTTTAATTCGGTGCGTCAAGGTCACATCGACACCTGGAACAATTTATTAGCGCGTGTGAAGATCGAAACCAACAACCAGCTGGAAAAGAAACGTTTTTATAACAGCATGTACCGTTCCCTTTGCAGTCGCAACATTTTTAGTGATGTAAATGGCGAATGGCGCGATGCTGATGAACGCATTCAGAAAATGAACGATCCAACTTCGCCGACTTTGGGTTGCGACGCTTTCTGGAATACCTTCTGGAACCTGAATCAATTCTGGAACCTGGTAACACCCGAGTGGAGTAATCGTTGGGTTAATTCTCAATTAGCCATGTATGATGCCAACGGATGGCTGGCCAAAGGGCCGGCAGGTATGGAGTATATTCCGGTGATGGTGGCCGAGCATGAAATCCCAATGATTGTTGGAGCCTATCAAATGGGCATTCGCGATTATGATGTGGATAAAGCCTACGAAGCGGTGAAGAAGATGCAAACAACTCCTGCCCGTGAAGTAGGAGGGGGCTTTGCCGGAAACCGCGATTTATTGCCTTACCTTAAATACGGATATGTTCCTTATGACTTGGGGCGCTTCTCCAATTCCTTGGAATATGCTTTTGACGATTGGACGGTATCGCAATTTGCCAAGTCATTGGGCAAGAAAGCCGACTATCATCAATTTAAGAAACGCGGCAATAACTGGAAAAATGTGATTGATACCGAAACCGGCTATGCGCGAATGAAGGATTCGAACGGAAAGTGGAAAGAAGATTTTGATGCCTATAAATCGGGTGCTAATCATCACTATGTAGAGGGCAATGCCTGGCAGCTGACTTATTTTGTGCCCCAGAATGTACCTGCACTCGCTTCTATGATTGGCAAAGATCGCTTTATTGATCGCCTCAACTGGGGATTTGAAGAGAGTGATAAAACGCGCTACAACGGCATGAATGATCAGTATTGGAATTATCCGGTTATTCAGGGCAATCAGCAATCAATGCATTTTGCCTTTCTTTTCAATTGGGTTGGAAAGCCTTGGTTAACGCAGAAGTGGAGTCGCGCCATCGTTGATCGGTATTATGGCTATGGTGTATCCAATGCCTATTTAGGCGATGAGGACCAGGGGCAGATGAGTGCCTGGCTGGTTATGGCTTCATTAGGACTTTTTCAAACCGATGGTGGTTGTCGTGCCCAACCTGTTTATGAAATTGCCAGTCCCTTGTACGAAAAAGTTGAAATTGATCTTGGTCAGCAATTCGGTCGGGGCAAAATGTTTATCATCGAAGCCAAAGGAGCATCACGTTTGAATAAGTATGTGCAGTCGGCAAAGTTAAATGGAAAAAAGTTAAATGATTTTAAGTTCCCGGCCAGCGAATTGTTGAAAGGAGGTAAACTAGAATTGGAGATGGGGGATAAACCAAACAAAAATTGGGGTATATGAGATTATATCATTACTTAAAAAATAGATAATTAGCTGACGTGTTTTTATTTGTTCGTAATCGAACAGGCCTTTGTTGCAATATCGTTCAAATGTTTACTGCTTAAACAGGTGATTGTGGTTGTTGTTGTCAGTCAATCAGGATGTTGTAATTTGTGGCACAAATCCTGATATATCATTGGTGTAACAAAACAATGGAGGATTTAATCATGAAAACATCAGTAGACCAACCCCAAAAGAACTCAGTAATTAACTACCTGTTTTTTGGAATTGCAGCTAGCATTTTTACTTTGAGTATTTTCTTCTCTTTTTTTCATGAAGAAAATGTGAACCTTTACAAAGACATGTCTTTCGTGGTTAATTCCCGATTAACAAAACCTGTACCTGCCACCGGAATAACCGAAACCTACCCGGTGAACTTGAAAGAAATGATGACCGAATCAGCAGAAGTTCCAATGGCAATAGAACCTTGGATGAGCGAGGTACCTTCGGTAACGGCTCCCGCAGTTTCACTGCCAACCACCTATGCAGAACCAGCTATCGTTGTGGAAGAGTGGATGACAGATATTAATAGCTGGACAACATTACCAGCCAGTACCACATTCGAAGAAGAAGCTTTAGCGCTTGAAAGCTGGATGTTGAACACCAATGAATGGGCAATAATGAGTGAGGTGGGCCCCTATGCATCAAATGAATTTGCAGAAGAGCAACTTTTTATCGAAGCCTGGATGTTGGATTTGAACGCATGGTCATCAGTATTCAATGATGCCGACTTTCAGGAAGCACCTTTAACAGTAGAAGACTGGATGCTAAGTACTAGCGACTGGTTAGCTACCACCAAATAACCTTTAATTTACGATTCCTTCATTAGGCCGGACTTACTAAGAGTCCGGCTTTTTAAGTTTTATAACTTAGTTTTTCTATGCTTTTGTTACGATTGGTGACGGCTTATTTTAAATATTTATTATTTTTGCAACGCATTACTTAAGGGGCTGACGTGGATTTGACAGCTTGGCAAAGTGATGTGTAAGCATGTCGAGCGTCGTGATGCTGGCTCGTTAATCCCGGATCTCAAACTTTTTAATTGGCGAAAATAATTTTGCTCTTGCTGCTTAATCGAATCATAGTAGATTAGCTTTATTTCAGCACTAGGTGCAGAAACGAGACATCTCGCGAATGCTAACGTTTTGAGGCGGTTCGTAATAGAGATGCTGGAAAATCAGAACTAGGAAAAGTTAAGCCTTGGGGCTTTTCCGAAATTTAAGAGGATAAGGTAATGATCGGTGGCTTTGATCCAGTTATTACTCGAAAATTAAGTCTTAGCTAAGCATGTAGAAAGCGCAAAGCTTCCTTGTCTGGACCGGGGTTCGATCCCCCGCAGCTCCACAAAATAAATCACCTTCGGGTGATTTTTTCGTTTATGGAGGTATGGACTATATTTAAAAGATAGAATTATGCCAGTGTAAATGGCGAACATGTAGGAGAAACTTAATTTGGTGTTGGCCGGAATCAGAACTCTATTAAACTCATCGGCTTTACCACTTATCTTTCCCTGACGCTTTTCCATACAAAAACATGTATAACTCATAATAAACACATACTTAAGTCAGGTTAAAGTCAGCTGCAATCGAATTTAATATGAGTTTGCTATGAGTTTAAATTGAGTTTAGTGTATCCTAGATAAGGAGCGAATGCGAAGAGGGTATGACAAATACCTCAATCTTATGACAAAGGAAACCCCGGAATTTGCATGTGATCCATGATTATAGATGAGCATTGTAAGAAGTATTGAATTGAATCAATAAAAAATCCCCGAAAGAAAATTCTTTCGGGGATTAGTTGCGGAGAGAGAGGGATTCGAACCCCCGGTACCTCGCGGTACAACGGTTTTCAAGACCGCCGCATTCGACCACTCTGCCATCTCTCCAGTAAATTGTTTTGAGCATTTCCTTAAATGCGGGTGCAAATATAGACAAATAAAATAACGAAACAAGCATTTTGTGTGAGAAAAAATGTTTTTGTGAATAAAAATGAAATCGCTTTAAATAATAAGTCTTTTTGAAGGTGAATTTTCTTGCACTTTTTTGGCTGAACATTTGGTAAACACTGGAAATACTCTATATTTGTAGAGGAAAGTTTAAGAATTAATTAAATAACCCTAAAATTAAGGAGTATTATGAACAAGGCTCAATTAATTGATGCAATTGCTGGCGAAGCAGAATTGACAAAAGCTGATGCAAAAAAAGCGTTAGACGCATTCATTAAAGTAACTGGTGATGCATTAAAAGACGGTGGTCGTGTTGCTTTAGTAGGTTTTGGTTCTTTTGGTGTTTCTGAAAGAAGCGCTCGTACCGGTAGAAACCCTCAAACTGGTAAAGAAATTGAAATTCCTGCTAAAAAGGTTGTTAAATTTAAGGCTGGTAGCGAACTTAGTGATGCTATCAACTAATTTACAACAACATTAAAATATTAAGAGAGTGCTTAGGCACTCTTTTTTTTTGTACCCATTTGCTGTATTAAATACGATGTTATGATTGATAACTTAATCAATTTTCTAGAACAATTCTCAACCGAGGATAGAACTAATCAGTTTGCCGAAGTGCTAGGGCAACGGACAAGGTATGTTACCGTTGTGTTAGAGGATATTTATCAGACACAAAATGCCAGTGCTGTGCTTCGTTCATGCGATTGTTTTGGTGTTCAGGATATTCATATTATTGAAAATAACAATACTTTTAATATTAATCCGCAAGTTGTTATTGGCGCAACTAAGTGGTTACACCTTCATCAATACAATGAGCAGGTCAATAATACACGATCTGCTTTAAGGAAGCTCAAAAAAGATGGTTACCGTATTGTGGCCACTACGCCTCATCGCGATGATGTAAATTTAAATGATTTTGATATCTCAGCCGGAAAAACAGCATTTGTGTTTGGTAACGAACGTGAAGGAATTTCAGACATTGTGATGGAAGAAGCGGATGAGTTTATGAAAATACCCATGTATGGTTTTTCAGAAAGCCTTAATATATCAGTTTGTGCTGCTATTACACTCCAGCATTTATCCAATCGCCTCAGAAGCGAAAATATTTCGTGGCAGCTATCGGATGAAGAATACAAAGAGTTGTATTTGGAATGGTTGAAAAAATCGATTAAAAAAAGCGACTTATTGGTTGATGAGTTCAATAAAAGGCACAATACTTCATTTTAAATGATAAAATTTTCATTCGGATACAACCATTAATGACGATATTTTTTTATTTTTGAAGAAAATCAGAGTCTATGAATTGCATTATTATTGATGATGACAAACTCTCAACAAAGATAATTCAAGAATTTGTTGAGAAAACGGATGGTTTGAATCTGGCGGGAACTTTCGATAGTGCAGTAGGTGCCATTAACTACCTGTCTAAACAAGATGTTGAAGCTATTGATTTAATATTCCTCGATATAGAAATGCCCGAAATGAGTGGTATTGACTTTCTAAAATCACTGGATGAATTACCACAGGTTATTGTTTATTCATCGCAGGAGAAATACGCAATCGACTCATACGAGTATAATGTTACCGATTACCTCTTAAAGCCGGTTCAGTACGGACGATTTATTAAAGCGGTGAAGCGTGCACGGGAGCGTGTTGAAGAAAAAGAGTCGGTATCGCGCGAATCCAATGAAATTTTTGTGAAAAACAATAGTTCGCTGGTAAGAGTTAAGTATGATGATATTTTATGGATTGAGGCACTTGAGAATTATGTGGTACTGAATACCTTCAAAGATAAATTTACGATTCACTTCACCATGAAGGCAATTTCGGAAAAGATGCCACCGGAAAGATACGTTAGGGTACATCGCTCTTTTATTGTTAATATTAATAAGATCAAGGTTATTGAAGATAATTCGGTGATCATAAATTATGAAGGTGGGTCGAAAATTATTCCGATCGGAAAATCCTATAAGGATAAGCTAATGGATGATATTAATCTGATAACAAGATAAAAGAAAAAACCGTCTGATGACGGTTTTTTTTATGCCTTAAATCTGACTAATCGTCATCATTACTGTCATCGTATTCCGATACATTGCTCACCTCTGAATTGTAGTAATAGATAATTACTTCGGCTGTATCTCTTAAAAAGTTAATCTTGCCAACAACAGCCCGGTGAATATTCAATCCGGTTCGTTCGCGAAGATCGTTAAGCATCTCTTCGTAACGTGCGGGTGTGATTAACTCTATTTTCTCGTAAATAACCAATTTGCTCGATTCGTGCTTTAATAGCCAAATACGTTCTAAGCTAAAAGTAACACCAATAACCAATAGGTTGGTTACTACTAATTCCAGAAAACTAACACTTGAACCACTCAAAGCGTTGATAACCGATACTCCTATAGTTATAAACAGATAGGTCATTTCTTTGATCGGTATCTGGGTGGTTCGGTACCGTATAATTCCAAAAATGGCAAATAAACCGAGTGCAAAACCTAATTGAAGATTTACATTATCTAATAAAATACATAAAAGAAAAACAATGGTGCTAATAAGCAGAAAGGTAAACAGGTAATCCTTACGGCGATTATTCTGATAATACAGAAAGCGCACCAAAATTAGTGTCACAATCAGATTAAATGCAAATCGAAAAATAAGGTTCAACAAGCTATCCAGGTTTAAAAGGCTGGCTTCAATAAAGCTTAGGTCCATAAACATTTGTTTGATTAGTTAAACATACGTACTGCAATATCGTCAAACGATATAAAATTTCCTCGGATTTTTATAATAATATTGGCCCACATTTCATTTCTACGCGAATGTGAAAATATGATAAAAATAATTGGCACTAGTAAGGGAAGTATTAATTTTAACCGTCATCCATATATAGACTAAATAATTTATTAATGAACAATACGAAACAAACACATCCGGCGTTCTGGATACCATCGGTGTATTTTGCAATGGGTTTACCTTTTGCTTTGGTAACGATGGCATCAGTTCTAATGTATGAAGATCTTGGTGTTAGTGATACACAGATTACTTTTTGGACTGCATTAATCACTTTACCATGGACATTAAAACCTTTATGGAGCCCTTTATTGGAGATGTTCAAAACCAAAAAACACTTTGTACTCGCTACACAATGGCTAACGGGTATTTCATTGATGTTTGTCGCATTCTCTTTGCAATTGCCATCCTTTTTTCAATATTCGATAGCCTTTTTTGCAATTTTGGCCTTTAGTGGTGCAACGCATGATATTGCTACCGATGGTGTTTATATCAATGCGCTTTCGTCCTCTGATCAGGCAAAATACATTGGATGGCAAGGAGCAGCCTATAATATTGCTAAGTTTTTATCAATGTCGGGCTTTGCCTATTTAGCCGGTGAATTGAGTAAGACGATGGGACCTGCAACGGCATGGATGTGGGCCATGGCCAGTTGTGGTGGTTTAATGATCGTATTAGGTTTTTACCATTTAAAGATGTTGCCTTCGGGGGGAAGTTCCACGCATGTTGTAACATCTCTGGAAGATGGTTTCAATACATTATGGGAAGTTATAAGAACTTTTTTTCAAAAGAAATTTATTATCTGGCACATTGCTTTTATCATTCTGTATCGATTTGCCGAAGGATTGGCATTAAAGATTGTACCCTTGTTTTTAAAAGCTCCTATTGCAGAGGGCGGATTAGGTTTTGATACATCCACTGTAGCTTCGGTATATGGTGCAGGAAGTGTATCATTCGTTTTAGGATCATTGCTTGGCGGACATTTTATTTCGAAGCGAGGCTTAAAACGATCTTTAATGTATCTGGCTTTGGCTTTTAATATTCCTTTTGTTTGTTATTTCCTTTTATCATTATTCCGACCAGAAGACATTATGTGGGTTTACGCCTCTGTTTTAACCGAATGGTTTGGCTATGGCTTTGGTTTTGTTGGATTGATGCTTTTTATGATGCAACAGGTGGCACCGGGTAAATATAAGATGGCTCATTATGCTTTTGCTTCGGGTATTATGAACCTGGGTATTATTCCATCGGGAATGGTAAGTGGATGGATGAGCGACTGGTTAGGTTATAAACTATTTTTTATTTGGGTATTGGTAGCGACAATTCCAGCGCTATTGGTGACTAAATTCGTTCCGTTTGTATATAAAGAAGAAACTAAATAAACTATTACAAAATGACAACTCAAATTCCTTGGGAAGCGCGCCCAGAAGGTTGTAATGACGTTATGTGGCGTTATTCAAAAAATCCGATTATTGATCGTTATCATATTCCAACATCCAACAGTATTTTTAATAGTGCTGTGGTACCTTTCGGTGATGGTTATGCCGGCGTATTTCGTTGCGACAATAAAGCGGTTCAAATGAATATTTTTGCCGGATTTAGTAAGGATGGCATCAATTGGGATATAAATCACGATCCGATAGTCATGAAATCGGGTAATACCGAAATGATAGAATCGGATTATAAATACGATCCGCGTGTTACTTTTATCGAAGATAGATATTGGATTACCTGGTGTAATGGTTATCACGGACCAACAATCGGCATTGCTTATACCTTTGATTTTAAAGAGTTTTTTCAGTGTGAGAATGCTTTCTTGCCATTTAATCGTAACGGCGTATTGTTTCCGGAAAAAATCAATGGTAAATATTGCATGTTAAGCCGTCCGAGCGATAATGGTCACACACCTTTTGGAGATATTTACCTTAGTTACAGTCCGGATATGAAATACTGGGGTGAGCATCGCTGTGTGATGAAAGTAACGCCTTTTGAACAGAGTGCCTGGCAATGTACGAAGATTGGAGCTGGTTCGGTACCAATCAAGACAAAAGATGGCTGGTTGATGTTTTACCATGGAGTGATCAATACCTGCAATGGTTTCAGATACTCGATGGGAGCTGCTTTATTAGATCTTGAACAGCCGGATAAAGTACTCTATCGCACTCAGCCATATTTATTGGCTCCTGCTGAAATGTACGAGTTAGCCGGTGACGTGCCTAATGTGGTATTCCCATGTGCAGCACTTAATGATGACGACAAAGTTGTAGTGTATTATGGAGCTGCTGACACTGTGGTTGGTGTTGCATTTGGTTATCTTCAGGAGATAATCGATTTTGTAAAAAACAATTCATTATAAATCAATTGTTCTAAAAATAGAAAAGCCAGATCAAACTAAAATGATCTGGCTTTTTTATAATTTAAAGCTTGTTGCTTAGGCTTTATCCAATACAGACATTACTTCCAACACGTGCTTACGGCTTGTTTCTAATAAGGCCTTCTCATCATCGTTTAATTGAAGTTCGATTACCTTTTCGATACCATTTTTACCAAGTATAACAGGTACACCCAGGTAACAGTCGTTAATACCATACTCACCGTCCAGTTTCATACAAACAGGGAATACGCGCTTCTGATCTTTAACAATTGCTTCAACCATTTGAGCAGCCGCCGATCCAGGAGCATACCAGGCCGAAGTACCCATTAGTTTAACCAATTCACCACCACCAAACTTAGTACGCTCGATAATAGCGTCCAGTTTATCTTTTTCAATTAATTCAGTTACCGGAATACCACCCACTGTTGTGTAACGAGGAAGTGGTACCATTGTATCACCATGGCCACCCATTAATACAGCCTGAATATCTTTTGGTGAAACATTTAATTCCTCAGCAAGGAAAGCTCGGTAACGAGCAGTATCAAGGATACCAGCCATTCCCATAACTTTTGTGCGAGGGAATTTAGATGTTAAATGAGCCTGATAAGTCATCACATCCAATGGGTTAGAAACAATAATGATAATTGCTTCTGGTGAATGTTTAACAACTTGTTCGGTTACTGATTTAACAATTCCGGCGTTGGTTGAAATCAAATCATCACGTGTCATTCCTGGTTTACGAGGAAGACCCGATGTAATAACAACAACATCAGAACCGGCTGTTTTTTCATAATCATTGGTAGAACCAACAGTTCTTGTATCATACAAGTTAATCGGAGCTTTTTGCCAAATATCTAAAGCTTTTCCTTCTGCTACTCCCTCTTTGATGTCAACAAGAACAACCTCGTTGGCAATTTCCCTATAGGCGAGTACATCAGCACAGGTTGCACCTACGTTTCCTGCTCCAACTACTGTTACTTTCATAATAATACGGTATTAATTAGTGTAATTTACAATATTCATTAAATCCAGATAATGTGCGAGTTAGTAAAGATTAACACTTCTCCCACAAAGTGTTTATTTTTTCGCACACGCAAATATAAAACTTTATTTACTCGTACATTTAAATTTTGCCTCTTTAACGTTTGTTAGTAAATGTGCTGGTTAGGTGAAATAAAAGATAATCAGATATATAGGTTGAAATTTATTTAATGAAAAATTTCTCTATTTAGTGATTTGATAACTAAATGTTAATAAACCTCATAAATACCGAATTAACTATTTTAACGAAACTTCAACACTTTACGCTTTGTCTGGAATAGAGCCAATAATTTGTTTTAGTTTTGTAAGAGAATTAACAAATTACTTAGCATCATGTTTAAAAGCTTATAAAAAACATTGATGAGTTTGGATATGAAAGACTTAATGATCAACATAAAAGGTTCGCTGTTTTCATTGGAAGAACCTGTGGTAATGGGAATTTTGAATATTACACCCGATTCATTTTTTGATGGCGGTAAATATCAATTGCAAAAGGATATTGAGAGAAGATGTGAGCAGATTTTAGAAGAAGGCGGTCAAATAATAGATGTGGGTGCTTATTCTTCAAGGCCGGGCGCATATGATGTGTCGGAGGGAGAGGAGTTAAAACGTCTCAGCGAAGCACTTGGGTGGATACGAAAAAAATATCCGGATGTAATCATTTCAGTCGATACTTTTCGGGCTACCGTCAGTGAAGTGGTTGTAAATGATTTTGGCGTCGATATCATCAATGATATATCCGGAGGATTAATGGATGAGCGAATGCCGGAGGTAATTGGGCAGTTAGGTGTTCCTTACATTCTTATGCACATGAAAGGGACGCCTCAAAATATGCAAATGAATCCACATTACGATAACCTGTTTGGTGAGGTATCATATTTCTTCTCATCGCAGATAAAAAAGATGAGATCCCATGGTGTAAAAGATATCATTCTCGATCCGGGCTTTGGTTTTGGTAAAACCATCGATCATAATTATGAACTTTTACGTGAATTAAAACAATTCGATTTATTTGAATTGCCAATGTTGGTTGGTGTATCGCGTAAGTCGATGATATATAAGCTTCTTGATGTTGCGCCGCAAGATGCATTAAACGGTACAACCGCATTAAATACGGTGGCATTATTGAATGGTGCTAATATTTTAAGGGTGCATGATGTAAAAGAAGCCGCAGAATGTATTAATTTAGTGCGTCAACTTAAAAAAGCCTGATTACCGAATGACTTTTCTGGATATACGCCTTATTGATTTAGTCGACATTGTGTTGGTGGCTTATCTGATGTTTCGCATCTATAAGTTAATCCGAGGCACAGTGGCATTAAATATTATGATTGGTGTAGCTGCTTTTGGTTTGTTTTGGTTTATCATCAACATCTTCAATATGCAGCTTTCAACCAGTATTATGGATAAGGTGGTGAGTGTTGGTGTTATTGCTTTTATTGTTGTGTTTCAGCAAGAGATTAGGCGGTTTTTACTATTGCTCGGATCGCGTTATAATGTTACAAATCGCTTTTCGATGGAAAAGGTTTTTATGTCGCAATCAAAAGGCATGATGAACATTTATAACAAACCGGTGGTTAGGGCATGTATGTCACTGGCCAAGACTAAGACCGGGGCATTGATTGTTATTACCAAAGATTCGGAGTTGCTCGACTATGTGCAGACGGGTGAGCTAATCAATGGTGTTATATCCTCGCAGTTGCTCGAAAATATATTTTTTAAGAACAGCCCTTTGCACGATGGTGCTGTAATTATTACGGGCAATAAAATAAAAGCGGCCGGGTGTATCTTGCCAGTATCGCAAAATACAGATTTGCCCAAACGTGTTGGCTTAAGGCATCGGGCAGCAATGGGGATAACCGAATCAACCGATGCGCAGGCGATTGTTGTGTCTGAGGAAACGGGACGAATCTCTTTCTTTAGTAAAGGGAAAATGGAAATGGGTGTTACGGATGAGGAATTACAAGAGTATTTGAATCAGTCTTAACATCGAACAAGAATTTTTAAAGTTTAAATAATTATGCCGCAGGAGGCTCGAAATAATAAAGTTGCCATTAGTGGAGCAACCGGATTCATTGGGAAAAGATTGGGTCAGTTTTTGGAAACCAATGGATTTGAGGTGGTGCGTTTAAAACGAATGCATTTTAAGGAGAATGCGGAGAATCTGGCTGAACGAATTAAAGGATGTTCCATTGTGGTTAACCTGGCCGGTGCACCTGTGGCCGGAAAAAAATGGACAGAAGCCTATAAGCGTGAAATATTGGGCAGCCGTATTGATACTACCCAAAAGCTCGTTGATGCAATTCATGAAATGAATACCAAGCCTGATTTGCTCATCTCTTCGTCGGCAGTAGGTATTTACGATACCTACGAAGTACATGATGAGTTTTCTACCAATTATGCTGATGATTTTCTGGGAGATGTTTGCAAGCAATGGGAGTCGAAAGCGGTTAGTGTTCAAACGATAGATAATGTGCGATTGTGCATCGTTCGTTTGGGAGTTGTTTTGGGAAGAGAGGCTGGCGCATTTCCAAAGATGTTAAAGCCTTTTAAAATGGGCTTCGGAGCTAAGCTAGGCGACGGCTATCAGGTGTTTCCGTTTATCCATATTAAAGATGTATTGAGTGCGTTTTGGTATCTGATGCAACGCGAAGCATCAAGTGGCATCTATAATTTGGTGGCGCCACAAATGTTGTCCAACCAGGAAATAACAAATGCTTTGCAGCAAAGAACTCGAAAATCGTTTATGCCATTTGTACCGGCTGCTGCTTTAAAGGCCTTATATGGCGAAGGAGCCAATATGCTTTTACAAGGGCAAAAGGTATTACCCAAACGATTACAACAAGATAATTTTCATTTTGCTTATCCCGATTTTGAATCGGTGCTGGATGATTTACTCGATTAAAGATGCCAGTAAATGGCATGGAAATGCGAATAAGCTCCGGCTAAAACAAATAGGTGAAAGATGGCGTGATTCAATGGAATTTTTTTAATCTGGTACAAAACGGCACCCAAGGTATAGAAAAAACCACCTATTGAAAGCCACCATAAGCACTCAGTTGTCAGATGATTGATAAGGGGGTTGATGGCAATAACCACGATCCATCCCAATAATACATAACTAATGGTTGAAAGTAATTTGTATCGACCTGTATAAAACAGCTTTAGTACGATGCCGGCAATGGCTAACAACCAAACTCCAGCTAAAAGGGCATAGGCCCATGTGTTTGCAATTCCCAGTATTAAAAACGGAAGGTAAGAACCGGCAATCATCAGGTAGATGGCACAATGATCAAATACTTTAAGCTTTAAACGACGAGCCGGATTTTTTTCGGAATGGTAAAGCGTTGAGGCTATAAACAAAGCAATGATACAGGCTCCGTAAACAATGTACACGCTATATTCAAGTGTTGATGTGGATTTAACAAGTAAAGAAATCAATGCTATGATTCCAAGAAAAATTCCACACAAATGGGAGTAGATATTAATTTTTTCTTCCAGTGGACTATAGGTGTTAGGTTGTAAAGGCATTTTTTATTTCAAAAATAGATCAATATCCCGAACCTGCAACAGAAATTATGATTGGCAGAGGCAATCAAAATAGAATAACATAACGTAATGGAAAAGAAAAATCCTCTAAAGATCTTGGCTTTAGAGGATTCTGATATCAATTATTTAAGTTTGTAAATAAACGATTCAAGCGGTTTTAAAGCACACTCAATGGTTCCTGCTCCGTTCTTAACCTTCAATGTATTGGGTTTACCATATAACACATCACTAACTGGGTAATTGCCATCTTTTAGTTGCCAGTCATTTATTACTTCTTTTGGTAATTTTAGTTGAAAGGCTGTTGTTTCATTGGGTTTAAAATTAGAGGTAATTACTAACTTTTCATTATCACTCCAACGCACGAAAGAGAAGTTTTTGTCACTATAGTTATTGTTTGCATTTCGATTGTAGGAGTGAATTTCGCGATAATGGCCCATTAGTGCCGGGCTACTCGCTGAGAATGAAAGCAGGCGTTTGTAGAAGTCTCTCAACTCTTTCTCTTCTTTGCTTAATTGCCCACCGTCAAAAGCTCCTTTATTCATCCAACGCTGATGATGGGGGACGCCTATATAATCAAAGATACTGGTACGACTATGTGTTCCAAATCCTGCATCTTCAGCTCCGGGTTCACCAACTTCCTGACCGAAATAAAGCATTGTAGGCGATGTGCTGATACAGGTGGATACAACCATGGCAGGTTTTCCTTTTTGTGCATTACCTGCAAATTCAGGGCTGGCTATTCGTTGCTCGTCATGATTTTCAAGAAAGTGCAACATGTGATGTTCGATATCATTTAATCCATCCTGGATAGCTGGCAGGTTGTCGGTTAAGCCACGGCCTTGCATAATGTGTTTTAAAGTGTCGTATAGTTCTACTTTATCGTATAAATAATCCATTTTTCCTTTATGGATATAATCACGATAAAGGTTTGGATTATACACTTCTGCCAATAGAAAAGCATCTGGATTAGCCATTTTAATGGATGAATTCATAAAGCTCCAGAACTCAACCGGTACCATCTCAGCCATGTCGAAACGAAAACCATCAACACCCATATTGGTCCAGAATATGGCAATGTCACGAAATTTAGTCCAGGAATCGGGCAGTGTTTTGTTTTGCCAAAATTCATAATGTGCTTTGTAATCCTTTTGCTCAAAGTTTAAAGGTAACTCGGGGAAATCTTTGGATCCATCAGGGCGAACGCCATAATTAATCTTTACCGTTTCGTACCAATCGTAATGATTCGGTTGTGCCAATCTAGAACCATTGCCCGTCCATTTTGCCGGCGTTTCGTCGAAAAGTCCGTCGGCAAGAGGGTGTGCTTCCCCGCCTAAAGGTCGGTAATTGTTTTCTGGCTTCGGAACCTTAAACGATTGTCCGGGAATGTAGTAAAAGTTATTGTTAAGGGCGTATTCTGCCGAAGTATCATCCTTGGCGCCAAAGTCAGTAACACCATTCGGATTGTTTTTACCTTCGTAATGACGAGCTACGTGGTTAGGCACGATGTCAATCAGAACTTTCATGCCATGCTTGTGCGTACGCTCAATTAAGGCTTTGAATTCTTCCAGGCGATTATTCGGGTCAACCGCTAAATCCGGATTAACGCTGTAATAATCTTTAACCGCGTATGGCGATCCGGCACGACCTTTTACCACATCCGGATCATCATTAGGGATCCCGAAAGCGGTATAATCGCCTATCACAGCATGGTGAGGAACACCAGTATACCAAATGTGTGTTACCCCCAAATCTTTAATTTCGGCTAAGGCCTTATCGGTGAAATCATTAAATTTTCCTACCCCATTTTCTTCAATGGTGCCCCATGCTTTATTAGTGGAATTGGTATTGCCAAACAGGCGCGTGAAAACTTGGTAAACAACAGCTTTTCCTTCAGTTTGTTTTTGCTCCTCTGAGTTTTGCTTCGATTGACAAGCAATCAGTGCGATCGCGAGGAAAAAGACAGAAAGTACTTTTTGATACATATATGAATTTGTTAGTTTGTTTCGGATTACCACATTCAAATTAGTGCCATTCAATCAGCTATGCAATTTACAAATAGGAGTTTAAAAGTATAGGATCATGGTTGACTGGGAAATTCAACTTTATCAAATAATTCATTTTTCATTGTTGTTTATTAGTCAGGATATCAGAATTATAAGGTGTGTGGGTGATGGATTTTATAATTGTGATTTTTGTTGTTTTTAAGCCATGAAATTCATAGTCGTGAAAATGCAAACGTTTTCGATTTTAAGGGACAAAAAGTCTAATGCAATGGATTATTGTGTTTCGATGTGTCAGGTGCACCAATCATTAATTGAATTATTTTATCTTAGCGCCTTCAATTAAAAATACATTAAACAATGAGTAAAGTAGTAATTAAGAGTTTTGATGAATTAGAAAAGTTAATCGGCTCAGAGCTTGGTGTGTCGGATTATCATGAATTTACTCAAGAACAAATTAACCTATTTGCTGACGCAACATTAGATCATCAGTGGATTCACACCGATG
Source organism: Carboxylicivirga sp. (assembly GCA_025210475.1). Lineage (GTDB taxonomy): Bacteria > Bacteroidota > Bacteroidia > Bacteroidales > Marinilabiliaceae > Carboxylicivirga. The sequence goes on from JAOARW010000121.1 coordinate 40,884, forward strand.
TGGAGAAGGCAAAAACAGAATCTCCATTTGGCAATACCATCGCACACGGTTACCTAACCATCTCGATTTTACCTCATTTGTGGAATCAGATTGTAGATGTTCAAAACCTGAAAATGCAGGTGAACTATGGTATTGAAAAACTAAAGTTTAATGCTCCGGTATTGGTTAACAACAAAGTACGCTTGCATGCTAAAGTTAACAATGTTATCAACTTACGAGGTGTTACTAAAGCTAATATTGGTATTAAATTGGAGATTGAAGGCAACCGAAAGCCAGCTTACGAAGGAGAAATTGTATTCCTTTACCACTTCAATGCATAATCAAAAACAATGCTATATAAGGAAGGTGCCCAAAAAAGGCACCTTTTTTATTCAATAAATTCCCAGAGGATTGCCTCTGGGATAGATGACTTTAAGAGTTATCTTTATTTATATTGAAATATGGCTTTTTCGAGGCGTTTGAGGCCTTCTTCCATTTGGTCTGTCGCCAATGAAATTCGTATGTATTCTTCGGCACCAAACGCAATTCCGGGGATAACTACAACGCCATTCTCCATCGATGCAGTTTCGATGCAAAATTCCTTAATTTGACTGGCCGGAACAATACCATCCAGTTTAGGAAAAATATAGAAGCTTCCACGCGGCTGTTCAAACGGAATCTGATGTTTGTTTAAGAAACGAACAACTAAATCGCGATTAGCTTTCAATTGATTTTGATATTCATTTATTGTAGCTAGTGTTTTACCCTCAACCACCGGTATTGCGGCGAATTGGTTGTTAGTAGGTGGAGTGCTGATAATGGTTGCGTTATTGGATGTAAACGCTTTGGCCAATTGTTTATTACGGGTAATTAACCAGCCTACACGCAGACCGGCTGCAGCGCCGCTTTTGGAAATGCCATCGGCAATAATGGTTCGTTCAAAATATTTTGAAAAGGATTGATGAGCTTCTCCTTCATAAACCAGTGATGCATATATTTCATCGGAAATGACATAACCATGACTGAGTTGTTGATTTAATAGATTGGCCAGTTCCCTTAATTCCGATTCGTTAAAAACTTTACCTGTGGGATTGGATGGCGAGTTTAAAATCAGGACGTCATCGGATTGAATCAAATGACTTAATGCCGCTAGGTTAATGCTAAAATCATCGTTTAAGGGATAGCATATTACTTCCATGTTAAATTCAGCCGGTATTTTTTTATAAATACCAAAATGAATGGACGGAATCAGAACGCGTTTGGCACCAAGTTTATGAAGAGTTTTAATGGAAGTGTAAATTGCATTTTGTACACCTATAGTAATAACTACATTATCCGTATTATAATCGAAACCATCCAATCGTTTTTGCTTATTGGCAACCGCTTCTCTTAGTACAGGCAGTCCGGCATTTTGAGTATAGGAGCTGCCGCCTGAATGCCAGTTCTTACACAAGGTCTCGTATATTTGATCATCCACCTTAAAGTTTTTTAGCTCGCCCAAACCCAGGCTTATTCCGGTTTTGTGTTTGGCCAGGTTAACTTCTCTGATGGCAGGTAGTGGAAAATTAGTATTGGCTAATCGTTCATCAATAAACATGCTTATCTTTTTAGTGGTGACAAAACTAAAGGCTTTGGTTTAAAAATAAAAAAGAGGGCAACTTTAAAAGTGCCCTCAGGTATGCCAATACTTAACTCTGCGGTTTAGTAATTGGGTTCGTTTATTTCAAAATAAGCTTGTGAGTGCAGGCAGGCAGGACATGTTTTTGGTGCTTTAGTACCTTCATGAATAAATCCACAATTACGACACATCCACGTTACTTTGCCGTCTTTTTCAAATACTTTTCCTTCTTCCAGGTTTTTGTAAAGTTTACGGTAGCGAGCTTCGTGATGCGCTTCTACCTTAGCAATCATTTTAAATGCCACAGCTACTTCTTTAAAACCTTCTTCTTCTGCTATTTTAGCAAATTCAGGATAAAGCTCTGTCCACTCTTCATTCTCTCCATCAGCCGCAGCTTGCAGGTTGGCTTTTGTATCGCCAATAATACCAGCAGGGTATGTGGCCGTAATTTCCACCATTCCACCTTCCAAAAACTTGAAGAAGCGCTTTGCATGTTCGCGTTCTTGTTCTGCAGTTTCTAAGAAGATGGCAGATATTTGTTCTAAACCTTCTTTTTTAGCTTGCTTGGCAAAATAAGTGTATCGGTTACGAGCCTGTGATTCACCAGCAAAGGCTTTTAATAGGTTTTGTTCAGTTTGTGTTCCTTTTAAGCTATTCATTTTGTCTGTAATTTATGAAAAATTGGGATCGGTTAATACAAAAATAGAATATTGGATTAATAATCTTTGTTGTTCGGCTAATTTAGGTTGCCTCTAAATATGGGTGAGGAAATCAAACAGTGTCAAACATATCCTTACCGGCACCACAAGTCGGGCAAGTCCAGTCGTCCGGAAGATCACTAAAGTCAGTGTTGGGAGGAATACCGTTTTCGGGATCTCCAGCTTCAGGATCATAAACATGACCACAAGCCAGGCATTTGTGTTGAATGTTTGTGTTGTCTGTCGTTTCAGTAAATTTAGATTCATCAATGTAGGTTGGCGCATTTTTGGGTGCTTTACCTTTTTTAACTTCATGATAAAAGGCATAGGTGAGAGGTTCTGCCTTTTTGTCGATTAAACCATTGTTTTCGATGTTGGCTATAAACAGGATATGAGAACCTACATCAAGGGTTTTTGTTACCCGACAATCAAACCAGGCAATGCAATCTTCCGTAACGATAGGTGCACCCGTCGCTGAGTATTCGTGTTCAATCGATTCAAACTTATCGACATCTTTACCACTTTGATAACCGAACAAGCCAATCGTTTCGGGTTTAGCTGTTTTTTTTAGGATTGAAATTGAAAAGGCTTTACTCTCCGAAATCAGTTGGCAGGTGTAATTATCTTTACTGCAGCTGATAGCAATTTGAGGCGGTTCTGAAGTAACCTGAAAAGCCGTGTTTGCGATGTAGGCATTTAATTTGTTTCCGCTTTTGCTCGAGATGACGTATAAACCATAGGTAATTTTAAAGAAGGCTTGTAGATTCATTGGGATTTAGCTTTGTTCATTATAGTCTGTTATTCAATTTACTAATATGAATCTGATTAATAAAGTCATGGCAATGTTTTTATTGCGATAATAAAATACCTTTTAATCTTTTAATGTGGTTGTGAAATAATTCTTACTGATGAGTTAATTACTAATAGTTTTAGGCAGAGGGTTTTCGGAAGTCAAGGTCGTAAGTGATTATCCTTGTTTAGAATAAGTGTAAATAGTTAATGAATAACTAATGTCATTATTTCAGGATTATTCAAAAGCTATATTTACCTTTGAAAATTCTTAAAACTAAGAGCCGAAAAGCTCAAAACCTTTGGTCTCAGTTACTATAACTAAGTAATCGATTGTTATAATGAACAGAATTATTGAAAAGGAGTTTTTTTCAGAGAACGTTGTTCGCCTGGAAATTGAGGCTCCACGTATTGCAAAAGCCAGAAGAGCCGGGCATTTTGTTATTGTCAAAGTAGGCGATACCGGAGAGCGAATTCCTTTGACAATCGCTGCCGCTGATCCTGTAAAAGGAACCATTACATTGGTGATTCAGCGTGTTGGTGTTTCATCACGACGTATAACAGAGTTAGAGGTTGGTGATGAATTAACCGATTTGGTTGGACCTTTAGGAGAGGCCACTCATATTGAAAAGGTTGGTACTGTTCTGGCTTGTGGTGGTGGTGTTGGTGTAGCACCATTATTACCCATCGTAGAAGCTTTAAAAAAAGCCGGTAACCGAGTTGTCACTATTCTTGCAGCGCGAAACAAGGATTTGATTATCCTGGAAGAGCAAATGGCCAAGTATTCTGACGAGCTAATTATCATGACTGATGATGGATCGTACGGAAAGAAAGGATTGGTGACCGATGGCATGAAAGAAGTGATGGAGCGCGAAAAGGTGGATCAGTCTGTTATTATTGGCCCGGCCATAATGATGAAGTTTGCGGCGCTAACAACGAAGGCGTATGATGTGCCAACAGTAGCCAGTTTAAATACCATAATGGTAGATGGAACAGGTATGTGTGGTGCGTGTCGAATTACTGTAGGTGGTAAAACAAAGTTTGTTTGTGTAGATGGACCTGAGTTTGATGCTCATCAGGTTGATTTCGACGAAATGTTACTACGCTTAAACGGTTATAAAGAAATCGAGAAAAGTGCAGAAAACGAGTACTTAAAAACCAAAGAAAACAAATAGCCATGACTGTTACAAAAGAATTTTTAAAAGAAGAAAGAGAGCAGGCATGGAGGGTTGATATTCGTAAACTGCTCAAAAATAAAGATCGTACTACATTGGAAAGGGTTCACATGGGTGAGGTTGAACCAATGGAGCGAATCAAATCCAATATAGAAGTTAATACAGGCTTGACTGAAGAAGAAGCAGTGAAAGAGGCGCGCCGTTGTCTTGATTGTCCCGATCCGACCTGTATTACTGGTTGTCCGGTAGAAATCAATATTCCTAAATTCGTTAAAAGAATCGAACAGGGTGATTTTCTACAGGCAGCACAGGTGTTGAAAGAAACAAGTGCATTACCAGCTGTTTGTGGTCGTGTTTGTCCTCAGGAAAAACAATGTGAGGCAAAGTGTTTCTACCAGGTTAAAATGAAAAAAGATCCGGTAGCAATCGGATACCTCGAACGATTTGCAGCCGACTATGAGCGTGATTCAGGTCAAATTTCTGTTCCGGAGGTGGCAGCGCCGAATGGTATTAAGGTTGCGGTTATTGGAAGTGGACCAGCCGGTTTAACTTTTGCCGGTGACATGGCAAAGAGTGGTTACGATGTAACAGTATTTGAGGCTCTTCATGAAATTGGCGGTGTTTTAAAATACGGTATTCCTGAGTTTCGATTGCCAAACAGCATTGTAGATGTAGAGATCAATAACCTGAAGAAAATGGGGGTGAAGTTTGAGAATAACTTCATTGTTGGTCGAACAGCTACCATGGAAGACTTAAAAGAAGAGGGTTTTGAAGGCTTTTTCACAGGTAGTGGAGCCGGATTACCCCGTTTTATGAATATTCCGGGGGAGAATTATATTGGTGTTTTAAGTTCCAACGAATACCTGACGAGGGTGAACCTGATGGATGCTGCCAATCCGCAAACGGATACCCCAATAATCAGTGGAAAAAATGTGGCCGTAATCGGTGGTGGAAATACCGCCATGGATTCAGTCAGAACAGCCAAACGATTGGGTGCAGAACGCGCCATGATCATTTACCGCCGTTCGATGGAAGAAATGCCGGCACGTGTTGAAGAAGTAAAGCATGCCCAGGAAGAAGGCATTGAGTTTTTGAACCTTTGTAATCCGGTAGAGTACTTTGCCGATGAGTCGGGCAGAGTCAACAGAATGCGTGTACAAAAGATGGAGTTGGGCGAGCCAGATGCTTCAGGTCGTCGTCGTCCTGTCCCAATGGAAGGATCGGAATACGACATTGACGTGGATACGGTAGTGGTGAGCGTGGGTGTTTCGCCAAATCCGCTTATTCCAAGTTCTTTGCCACAATTGGAAACCACGCGTTGGGGAACCATCGTAGTGGATGAGGAGAAGTTACAGACCTCAATCCCGGAAATGTTTGCAGGAGGTGATATTGTTCGCGGTGGTGCTACGGTGATCTTAGCCATGGGCGATGGTCGTAATGCGGCTGCTTCGATGCATAAATACTTACAAGATAAGCTAAACAACTAAACCCTTTTGAAATGGATAATTTGCAAACAACATATTTAGGCATTCCTATTAAAAATCCAATTGTGGTAGGTAGTTCAGGATTGTCATCCACCATTGGAGGTATTAAGAAACTGGCAAAGGCAGGTGCTGCTGCCATTGTTTTAAAGTCGGTTTTTGAAGAAGAAATCAAAGCAGAAGCTGAGCAAACGGTTGGATCGCAACTGGGAATTGATGAGAATAACCTGGAGTTTTACGATTATTACGATTATCAGGTCAAAAATGAGGTGTTGGAGAATTACGTTTCTTTAATTCGTGAAGCTAAAGAAGCTGTTGGCATTCCGATTATAGCCAGTATAAACTGCAGTAGTTACAGCGAATGGATTTCTTTCGCACATAAAATTGAAGAAGCAGGAGCCGATGCCATCGAGCTGAATATATTTAAGTTACCATTTGGCATTAAGGATGAAGCTTCGGAGATTGAAAAGGTGTATTTCGATATTGTTCGTAAAGTTAAAGAACGACTTTCGATACCACTCGGAATTAAGCTGGCACCGTATTTTACCAACCTTGGCAGTGTGATTAATCGTTTATCTCATACAGGTGTTGATGGTTTGGTTTTATTCAATCGCTTCACATCGGTGGATTACGATATTGAAAATGATCAGATTGTTACAGGGAAGGTATACTCCAATCAGGATGATTACGTGAATTCTCTTCGATGGATTTCCGTTTCTTCTTCTGAGTCAGGATGTGATTTGGTTGCATCAACCGGGGTACACGATTACCGTTCATTGGTGAAGATGATGATGGCTGGTGCTGCATCGGTTCAGGTGGTTTCGGCCATTTATAAAGAAGGACCGGAGGTTATTGGTGCCATGCTAAAAGAATTAGATGCCTGGATGGATCGTCGTGGATTTGCTTCAATCGATGATTTTAAAGGACGTCTGAGTCAGGGGCAATCAGCTAATCCGGAGGTGTTCGAGCGGGTGCAGTTTATGCGCTATTTCTCGGGGCATGTACAATAAAATATAAGGCAATAGAAAGTAGTCAGTAGTGAGCGTTGATACTACTGACTACTGGCTATAAACTAATAACTTATTCCTTTTTGTTTCTTCTTAATTAATTCCTATCTTTGCGCCCTGATTATTTAAAACCTTCTAAAATTAAGAAGATATGTTAAATCGTTATGAAACCGTTTTCATTCTAACTCCCGTTTTATCTGATGCTCAGATGAAGGAAGCGGTCGACAAATTCAAAGGTTTGATTGTTGAGGCCGGCGGTGAGATTGTAAATGAAGAAAATTGGGGACTTCGTAAGTTAGCTTACCCAATTCAAAAGAAGTCAACAGGATTTTACCAGTTGTTCGAATTCGATGCTAATCCTGAATTTATTGCCAAGTTCGAAACCGCTTTCCGTCGTGATGAGCGCGTTCTACGTTTCTTGTCATTCAAATTAGACAAATACGCAAAAGCGTATGCAGAGAAAAGAAGATCAACTAAAAAAGAAGTAAAGGAGAACTAGACCATGGCACAGAATCAATCAGAAATCAGGTATTTGACTCCTCCGTCAGTAGAAATTAAAAAGAAGAAGTACTGTCGTTTCAAAAAGAACAAGATCAAGTATATCGATTACAAAGATCCTGAGTTCTTAAAGAAATTCTTAAACGAGCAGGGTAAAATTTTACCTCGTCGTTTAACTGGTACATCTTTAAAGTATCAGCGTAAAGTTTCGCAAGCTGTTAAACGCGCACGTCACTTGGCCTTGTTGCCATACGTAACCGATTTGATGAAATAAGAAAAAGGAGGATTTACGATGGAAATTATTTTAAGAGAAGATATTCAGAATCTTGGCCATAAGAATGACATTGTGACGGTAAAGAATGGTTACGGTCGTAACTATTTGATCCCACAGGGACTTGCTATTTTGGCAACTCCTTCGGCTAAGAAAGTACACGCAGAAAACTTGCGTCAGAGAGCTCATAAAGAAGAGAAAATCAAAAATGAAGCTCTTGAAGTTGCTAAAACACTTGAAGGTAAGTCATTTACTATCGGTGCTAAGGCTTCATCAACTGGTAAGATTTTCGGTTCTGTTAACACAATTCAAATTGCAGAAGCTGTAACAAAAGAAGGGTTCAACGTAGAGCGTAAGAACATTTCGATGAAAGAAGATGCAAAAGAATTGGGTACTTACACAGCTACTGTGAAATTACACCGTGAAGTTAAGGTTGACATCTCAATTGAGGTGGTAGCCGAGTAACATTTTATTAATCTCGGATAGATTAAAACATTTTTCAAACAAACATAAACCACCATGGGGACATGGTGGTTTTCTTATGCCCTAAATTGGACAAGTCTAAAAAGTATCAAGAAAAAAGTATGACAGCTTACTCAAGATGTTCTGGCAAAAAATTCACGTCCTGTTCCGAATTACGGGGGATTTCAATTTTTAGATACTAATGTGTTAATCTGAAAAACCTCGGAGGTTTTTCAAAAAGTCTGGGAAGTTTTTTAGCAAGCCTCACTAGAGTTCTCAAAAAGTCTCGTACTATTTTTATAATAAGCTCCCAGTTTATTAATTACAAGAAATTGTAATTCTTTATGAATTATGAACATAATTAACGAAGACTCGCTTTAATGTACAAATGGTATGATTACCATGGTTCAAAAAAAAGGATGTTTTGGTAAGAAATTATTTTTTGAGATTTTTTAAAAGTATGTAGGTGAAATATAATCTTCGTAATTTAGGAAAAAACAAAGGGCGTGAAAACCGAATAGAGGGTTAAAGATTTTCCATAAAAAAGCGGACAACCTATGGAAGTCGCCCGCTTAAAGTATCTTTTTTTAGAAGCAGAGAAGCAGATTATTTTACTGCAATTGTTTCAATTTCAACCATTACACCCAATGGTAGTTCTTTAACAGCGAATGCTGCTCGTGCCGGAGGGTTTTCTTTGTAATAAGAACCATATACTTCATTCATTGCGGCAAAATTGCTCATGTCGCTTAACAGGCACGTTGATTTAACCACGTCGGTAAATGAGTAACCAGCTTCATCAAGGATAGCGGCTATATTTTTCATCACCTGCTCGGTTTGTTCTTTAATGCCGCCTTCAACCACTTTACCAATTGCCGGATCCACAGGTACCTGACCGGAGATGTATAACGTTCCGTTAACCTCAACTGCCTGGCTGTATGGGCCGATTGCTCCCGGAGCTTTCGTTGTGCTAATAATCTTTTTCATATTAATTAGTTATTTAAGGATTAATCATTTAAAAGAAATTACCATTGTCGCGAGGGTGGTTGCGCTTTTCGTACTTCAAATCCTGCAGCATACTTGAGTTTACGCGAATGGTGAAGAAATACGATTTATAGCGACCAACGGGAACCAGGTTGAAGTTCATACTCCAACAGTGTAAATCGCGGCTAATACCAACGTTTGTGTGGGCTATTTCCTTACGATCGAAGCTATACCCTGAGGCAAAATTTATGCGCCATTTAGGGGTTAAAGATAGGTTTCCGTTAAGGTTAATGTCGGATGTTATTTTATAGTCATACGCCATTTTTCGCTTATCGAATTTCTGCCGGTCCTCCGTTAATCTGAAGGAATAATTAATGGATATATTCCATGGGATTTCGAATTTGGCATAACCATCATCGCCCATGGCAAAGCTGGCGTTACTGCCTTCGAAAGCGGCTCTTGGATCAAATTCCTGATCATTTAAGGGGTCGGGTGGAAGAGCATTTGGATCGTCATCGGTTTCGTTAGGATCGGGTTGCTCTTTTTCTTTCTTTTTAAAGGTGTCAGAGCCAAAATTAAGCCCAAAACTTAAGTTGGCACTCTGTAGTCGTAATAATTTACCTTGTTGCGAAAATACCGATTCATTCACCCGGATAACTTGTCCGGTGCTGGTTGTATCCAATGCATAAGGATCAAAACGGGCTCCGAAGTTAACGTTGGTTCCAAATAGCTTGGTTCGGCCACTCATGTTAACGGGCTGCCATTTTAAGGAGTCGGCCAGAAAGTTATAGCTGGAACTAAAATTAAGACTCTCCAGAATCTTTATCTTTTTAAAACCAGTTGTGTCTTTGTCGCTTTTTACTTTCATCTCAAGGGTGTTACCAAGGCTTACACTCATGGAACCTGATTTCCCTCGTCCCGGTACACCATAAATAGCACCTTCATAGTAAGAATAATCATGGCGAACTTTTTCATCGCGTTCTTCATCGTAGTACTCAAACCAGTCGTAATAGCCGTATTTGGTGTTGCCAAAGTCAGGGCGGTACGACATGGAAACAGATGGTGTAGCTACGTGGCGAATGGCATTTACTTTGTCACCAAATAGTTTACGCCACGGTTTGAAGAACGTGTAAATTTTCGTGGATGTTCCTGCACTAAAGCTATAATCGTAAACACGGTTAAATCCGGTGATGGTGTCTGTGTTAACGATTTCTTGTTTATCGTAATCGTACCCTTTTTCTATTTTATTTAAATACCAACGTTCCTTGTAGTTAAAGGAAGGGGTAACGGTAAAATATCTTAAAAATTTAAGGTTCATCGCAACCGGAATGCTATGTTGCGCACCGTTTTTCCATTGGTTAGCAAAGTCATCACCTGAAAAACCTAATTCCGATTCTCGTGCATGAACGAAGTTTTTCATATTACCGGTATAGGAAAGACTTATTTTCTCAAGCATGTTTTCCTTTGTGCCAACCTTATCTTTCTTTTTAAAAGGGTAAAAACGATTGACGGTAAATGTTAAATCCGGAATGGTTAAGTCGATGGTTGTATCCCGACTATTTTGCGAGTGCAAAAGGTTGGCAGAAAAATTAAACGGTCGACCTGCCCATCTTTTGGTGTAAGATATACTGGATCGTTTTGTATTGGTTGAAATGCTGTTGTTAGCCGGGTTATAAAGGTTGTTGATGTTATTTTGGTCAAAAGAGCTGGTCGAATAATTAACACTGGCAGAAAAAGACTGGTAAGGATTGGCTTTGGCATCCTGCCTGTGTGACCAGTTGATAGCCATATCTTTGGTTTTTCGATATGTTTCAGGGATATCTTTTTCGCCGGAGATATTGGTTATGTACTGAAAATTAAAGCGTCCGCTGTATTTGTACCGGTTTTTATAGTTGGTGCCAGATCTTATCGCCCATGAGCCATTGGTGAAAATGTCACCTTTAACCATAAAGTCAAAATAATCATTGGCAGCCCAATAATAACCACCTTCAGTCAGTCCAAATCCTCTTATTTGCTCATCGCGATACGAAGGAAACAAAAAACCAGAGCTGTAAGAGCTGGTTGTCGGAATCATGGCAAAAGGAATTATTATAGGAAGTTTAACATCTTCCACAACTAAATAGGCGGGGCCTGTTACTGTTTTTTTGCCAGGAATTACTTTGGCTTTCGTCAGGTTAAGATAAAAGTGCGGATGATCATGGTGATCGCAAGTTGTATACTTGGCATCTTTCATACAATAAGAATCGTCCTCAATCTTTTTAGCTTTGTCACCAACCACAAAGCCTTCGCCCTGTTCGGTAACAATGTGTTCAATAATTGCTTTCTCTGTCTGGAAGTTGTATTTCATGCGCCGCATGGTGTATTCACCACTCGGATCGGTAAATACAGGTAAACCAATCTCGGCACCCAAGGAGTCAACCGTTCCGTATGCAAGAGCTGTACTGCTGTCCATATCTAAAACAATAGTATGGGCTTTTAGAAGAACTTCCTGATAGCTGACCTGCGCGTCGCCATATAAATAGGTCTTTTGAGTTTCCAGATCGAAGTCAATAGAATCGGTAGCCTGGTATTTTACTTCCGAATCGATAATAAAGCTACCGGAATGAACTTTGGTGGTATCATTATTTTGTAATTCTTCATTTTCCGCCATCTGAAGCTCAGTTTCCTGTGCAACAGAATTGGTAGAAACAAGTACGAAGCTCGTAATGATAACTGTTAACGCAATTGTATTGAGCGCTTTATATGCCTTGGTGTTTATTAGTGTCAAAGTGGTATTTTTTTTCAAGCGTCCACAAAAATAAATAAAAAATACTCACACGCTTACCAATGCTTTAAAATATGCGGAATGGAGGCTTTTTAATGTGTGTATAATTTTTCTATTTTTGAACTGTAATAAATGTAAAAATATGACAATTTATTCATTTAAAACACGCCTGGTTTTTTTATTGGCATTATGTGTTTTATTTATTTTTAACACTTTAAGCGAGGGGCAGGAGTCGATCAGTTTTAAAACAGTTGTGATTGATGCGGGGCATGGAGGACGTGATCCGGGTGCAATTGGCAAGATGTCGAAGGAAAAAGATATCGTTTTAAATGTAGCTCTGAAGTTGGGAGAATATATTAATAAGTACTTGCCGGAGGTGAAAGTTGTTTATACACGTAAGAAAGATGTGTTTATTCCTTTAAACAGACGCGCGGAGATTGCCAATGAAAATAAGGCTGATTTATTTATTTCGATCCATGCCAACGCCATCTCGACCTCAAAAATATATGGTTCGGAGACTTTTGTATTGGGTTTGCACCGTACTAAGGAAAACTTAGAGGTGGCGAAACTCGAAAACTCGGTTATTGTTCTTGAGGAGGATTATACCACGACTTACCAAAATTTCGACCCAAACTCCTCTGAGTCGTATATTATATTTGAACTGATGCAAAATATACACATCGACCAGAGTATTTATATGGCCTCCTTGATTCAGTCGCAGTTTAAAGACCGTGTAGGGCGCCGCGATCGTGGTGTAAAGCAAGCCGGGTTTCTTGTGTTGCGCGAAGCTGCAATGCCGAGTGTGTTAGTCGAGCTAGGTTTCTTAACGAATCAGAGTGAAGAGAAGTTTATTGCCTCAGAAAAGGGACAAGCTTATATGGCTTCAGCAATTTTCAGGGCGGTGAGGGATTATAAAGTGGAGTTTGATTCCAAAAGTAAAATGGAGGATATTACTCAAAAGCAGCTCGAAAAGGAACAGGAAAAAATAAATTATAGAATTCAAATCGCTTCATCGAAGAAGAAAATTCGGGAAGGGAGTTCGATTTATAAGAAATTTGATGATGTGTGGATGTTTAAAGAAGGAGAACGATTTAAATATACTACCGCCTGTAATGCTGATTTTGATTCCATTTTAGTTGCATTAAAGGAAGTGAAAAATAAAGTTAACGATGCATTTGTTGTGGCCTTCAAAGGGGAGGAGAAAATCTCTGTTAATGAAGCCAGAAAAATACAACGCAGTAAGAACTAAGCTTAGGGATGCATTGTTAAATAGTAATTCAAAATTGATTTTAAAAAATAACCAAATATCCAACCATGAAGAGAGAGGTTAAAATAGGATTAACAGTTTTTGTTGCATTTTTAATACTTCTTTGGGGATTTAACTTTCTTAAAGGGAGGAATATAATTGAAGTAGGTACTTCCTATTATGGAGTCTATGATCGAATTGATGGATTAACTAAGGCGAGCCCGGTTTTTTTTCGGGGCTTTAAAATAGGTTCGGTACGCGATATTGAGTTCCACCCTTCGATGCCCAATCGTTTTTTGGTCACATTTACACTAAATGATGAAATTGATATTCCGGTTGACTCAAAGGCACAAATTTATAGCCTGGACCTGATGGGTTCAAAAGGGGTGCAATTTGTTAGTGGTTCAAGTGACCAGATGTTAGCTGTGGGCGATACAATGAATACATCAGTGATTGGTGACTTAGCCGATAAAATGAGTATGGAAGTGTTGCCGTTAAAAGATAAAACGGAGCGTTTAATAGTAAAATTGGATACCGTGCTTACAAACATTGGTAAAATGTTTGGTGAAGAGGAAGGGCGCTTTAAATCCAGCATGTACAATCTCGATCGCTCATTGCGTCATTTCGAATCCATAAGCCGTAATCTGGCTAAAAAAATGGAAGACGACGGAGAAGTTACTTCAATGATTCTTCGAACAGACTCATTACTGGCTATGATGAATGCACAGCGGCCTTATATTGATTCTACATTTTCTAATCTGGCTGGATTTACCCGACAAATGGAGGCGGCTAATATTGATCAAACGGTTGATCAATTAAGGAAGACTTTAAGCAGTACAAGCACCTTGTTGGATAGTATCAATGCGGGAAAAGGTTCCATGGGTAAGCTAATGACCGATGAAGAATTATATAACACTTTAAATGCAGTAAGTAATAATCTTAATCGTCTGTTGATTGATTTTAGACATCATCCGGATCGTTATGTCTCATTCTCTGCTGTTAATTTTGGAAGAAAAGTAGTGGTTAGTGAAGGCGCTTATGGTGTTGGAGGAATTGTTTACGAAGTGCAAATTAATGAGTCTAAAAAACCACTTGATTTTGGTACTACAATACTTAATGGCAAGTACCAGGTTTATGAAGATTATCGGAATTCCAAATATGTTTACACTTTGGGGCAAACGACTAATTTTGACGAAGCATCTGAAATATTAGACGAAGTAAAAGAAAAGTATGACGAATCAGTTATTGTTGCATTGGAAAATGGCGTGCCAATTAGCATAAAAAAAGCTCGCCGAATGACTGATTAATAAACGTTTAATATGTTAATAAATAATCTTAAAAACTTTTTTTGAAAAAAATCATGTCTTTTTTGAAAATTATTCCAAAAGGTTCAAAAACAGGGCATTTCAAGTATTAACTTAAAGTTAAGGGAAAAGGATAAGATGCACATAATCAAAAAGTTACTCCATTTACATTTAAATGCTTGATTACTAGGTCTCAAATCATCCCAATGTTTTTGTCAAGAGATTTGGTGTTTTTTTTTCATTTTTTTTTTCACAAATTTTGTTTTCGCATTTAAGGTAGTTAGCAAACATAATACGATTAAGGAAACAGAAAGAATGGAAGTCGATTACAAAAGAATTTGGGGTAATTGTTTGAATGTAATAAAGGACAACATTCCTCAAATTAGTTACCAGACCTGGTTTGAACCAATTGTACCCGTGAAAATTGATAAGGACGTATTAACAATACAAGTCCCGAGTCTATTCTTTTATGAGTACCTGGAAGAACAGTATATTGACTTACTTAGCAAAACACTGCGGAAAGAGTTAGGGGCAACTGCTAAACTTGAGTACAATGTTGTAATGGATAATGCGCATGTTGCTAACCAGAAGCCTTATACATTAAATTTCCCGACCAGTAACAAAACAGATCTTCGTAATCGACCTGTAAATATGGCCAGTCAGGAAAAGCCTGATATCCGTAATCCATTCGTTATCCCCGGAATTAAACGATTAAATGTTGATCCCCAGTTAAATGGTGATTATAACTTCGAAAATTTTGTAGAAGGAGAATGTAATCGATTGGCGAGAAGTGCCAGTTTAGCTGTGGCTAAAAATCCTGGAAAAACCGCCTTTAACCCATTGTTTTTGTATGGTAATTCGGGGCTTGGAAAAACTCACCTGGCACAATCGATCGGTATTGAAGTAAAAAGAAATAAACCGGAGAAAACGGTTTTATACGTCAATGCCAATAAATTTCAAACACAATTTACCGACTCAGTTAGAAATAACTCGCAAAATGATTTCCTGAATTTTTACCAAATGATTGATGTTTTAATCATTGATGATGTGCAGGAATTTGCAGGTAAAACAAAGACACAAAATACCTTCTTCCATATTTTTAATCACCTGCATCAGTCAGGAAAACAGTTAATATTAACATGTGATAAAGCACCTGTTGAATTACAGGGTATGGAAGATCGATTGTTATCGCGTTTTAAATGGGGATTAGCAGCGGATTTACAAATTCCTGATTTCGAGACGCGAGTTTCGATCCTGAATAAGAAGATATATAAGGATGGTCTTAAGGTGCCGGAAGAAGTAGTTTATTATATTGCAAGTAATGTGGTAAACAATGTACGTGAGCTGGAAGGAGCATTGATTTCTTTATTGGCTCAGGCAACCTTGAATAAAAAGGAGATCACTTTTGATACGGCCAAGCAGATCATTGATAAACTGGTTAAGAAAACGACCAAGGAGATTTCCATTGATTCTATTTCGCAGACTGTTTGTGATTATTTTGGATTAGAATTGGATATTCTGCAATCGAAGACTCGCAAAAGAGAAATTGTTCAGGCTCGTCAGATTGCGATGTTCTTTAGTAAGGGTATGACAAACTCATCGTTGTCGACCATTGGAGCAAAGATTGGCAAGAAAGATCATGCTACTGTTTTGCATGCTTGTAAGGCAATCAACAACTTAATTGAAACCGATAAGGATTTCAAAGGACAGATTAAAGAAATTGAAGCTCAATTAAAGTCGTAAACAACAATTAGGTTCTATAACATAGAGACATCCGAAAATCGGGTGTCTTTTTTTTATATTTTTGGTTCAAATCCAGTGTTATCTAAAATATTTCAAATGAATAAAATTTTTAGCTTTCTGCTCGCGATGTTAGTCTTTGCAAGCGGATGTCAACAAACGACAAAAAAAGACATGAATCCTTTTTTTAGTACCTATGAAACGCCTTATCAAACACCTCCGTTTGATTTAATTAAAATTGAACATTACATGCCTGCATTCGAAATGGGAATGGAAGAGCAGGTGAAAGAGGTGGATGCCATTGTTAATAATAAGGAAGCCGCCACTTTTGAG
The DNA here is from genome assembly GCA_025210475.1 of Carboxylicivirga sp. Taxonomy (GTDB): domain Bacteria; phylum Bacteroidota; class Bacteroidia; order Bacteroidales; family Marinilabiliaceae; genus Carboxylicivirga. The sequence goes on from JAOARW010000121.1 coordinate 57,230, forward strand.
AATACCATCTTGGCGTATGATCGCTCAGGTGAATTATTAAATAAAGTTAGTTCTGTATTTTATAATGTTCAGGGCTCGGATTCAAATGATGATATAAAAGAGATTGCACGTGTAATAACACCTAAAATGACCCAGCATTCGGATAATATTTCGATGAACATGGGTTTGTTCAAGCGTGTAAAGGCAGTGTATGATCAGCGCGAGGATTTAAATTTGAATGAAGCTCAAAAACGTGTAACTGAAAAGTATTATAACGATTTTGTTAGAAACGGTGCAGAATTATCAGCTCAAGAACAAGAGCAATTGAAGAAATTCAACAGCGAACTATCAACACTGCAATTAAAGTTTGGTGAAAATCAGCTGGAGGAAACAAATTCAAACTTCAAACTTGTAATTGATAATAAAGAAGACCTGGCTGGATTGCCGGAAGGAGTAATTACAGCAGCTGCTGAAACTGCAAAGGCTAATAAAATGGATGGAAAATGGGTGTTTACACTTCAGAAGCCAAGTTTGATTCCATTTTTGCAATACGCCGATAATCGCGATCTACGCGAAAAGATTTATCGTGGTTACTTCATGAGGGGTAATAATGGTGATGAATTCGACAACAAAGAGATTATTCGTAAGATGGCGATGATTCGCAGTGAGAAAGCTAAGCTTTTGGGCTTCGATACACATGCTGAATATGCGATTAGTGTAAACATGGCCAAAACCCCTGAAAATGTTGATGAGTTTTTAATGGGTTTATGGAAGCCTGCTTTAGAGGTTGCTAAAAATGAGTTGAAAGAAATGCAGGCCATTATCGATAAAGAAGGTGGTAATTTTAAACTTAAATCATGGGATTGGTGGTATTATGCCGAAAAATTGCGTAAGCAAAAATATGACCTTGATGAATCGGAAATTACGCCATATTTCCAGTTGGATAATGTGCGTGATGGAATGTTTTGGGTGGCCAATAAACTTTATGGCATTAACTTCAAAAAGGTGAATGATGTTCAGCTTTATAATCCAGAAGTGGAAGTGTTTAAAGTAGAAGAAGCCAACGGCGATCATATTGGCTTATTGTATCTCGATTATCATCCTCGCGAAAGTAAGCGTCCGGGTGCATGGCAAACCAGTTTTAGAGAGGCGATTACCTGTGATGGTCAAAAAACTTCGCCTTTGGTATCAATCGTATGTAATTTCACCAAACCAACAGGTGATATGCCTGCCTTGTTAACTTTTGATGAAGTAAGCACTTTATTCCATGAATTCGGACATGCTTTACATGCTTCATTTACCAATGGCGATTTTAAGCGTACAGCTGGTGTTGTTCCTCAGGATTATGTAGAATTGCCTTCGCAGATTATGGAAAATTGGGCAGCAGAGCCAGAAGTAATGCGTCATTATGCCAAACATTACAAAACCGGTGAAGTGATTCCTGATCATTTGATTGAGAAGATTCAGAAAAGTGGCCATTTTAACCAGGGTTTTGTCACTGTAGAATACCTGGCTGCTTCATTGCTTGATTTAAACTGGCACGATCTTAAAGCAGGGGAAAAAGTAGAGAATTCATTGGATTTCGAAAAAGCAGCAATGGATAAAATCGGTTTGATTGAGGAGATTATTCCAAGATACCGTTCAACTTATTTTGGACATATTTTCAGTAGTGATTACTATGCTGCTGGTTACTATGTGTATATCTGGGCAGCGGTATTGGATTCTGATGCTTTTGACGCGTTTAAGCAGAGTGGAGATATTTTTAATAAGGATTTAGCACGGAAGTTCCGTAAGCACTGTTTGTCTGAATGTGGTGATGATGAAGGTATGGTTCAATATGAAAAATTCAGAGGGCAGGCGCCTTCATTACAGCCTTTATTATCGAAGCGAGGCTTGAACTAATATCTATATGAATATGCAAAAAGGAGGATGCCATAGTGTGTCCTCCTTTTTGGTGCTGATAACTTCTAAAAATGAAGAAAAGCCACCGGAAGTACAGAAAGAATGCATATAAGATAGTAGAAGTCTGAAAGCCGGTAACTTTTCCATAAATATGATTGGCTAGGATGCCTGGATCCAGTCAATTATTTCCTGATCGTTAGGTTTGGTTTTAGGTGAAATCACTTTATCGATTTGCCCATTTTCATTGATTAAGAACTTTTGAAAATTCCATTTTACGGTATGATCCCCATGTTTGTTTAAGTCTTCATTGGTTAGCCATTTGTATAAAGGATGGATATCATCTCCTTTAACGGAAATTTTAGCCATCATAGGAAAAGATACACCATAGTTTTTAGTACAAAAACTTTTGATTTCAGAATTACTTCCGGGTTCTTGTTTTAAAAAATTATTGGCCGGAAAAGCGATGATAGTAAAATCGTCACCTCCATACATCTCAAATACTTCCTGAAGTTGCTCGTATTGGGGAGTTAATCCGCATTTACTGGCTACATTAACTAACATTACTTTTTTCCCTTTTAGGTCGGATAAATCAAACTCATTACCCTCAATGGTTTCTACCTTAAACTCATGAATGGAACTTTGAGCATTAAGGCTCGCAGGAATAATTAATGCGGCTAGTAATAAGAAAATAAGCTGTTTCATAAATCAATTATAATTTTGTTTTTAGTTTTTCTAAGGATTTAGTTTTAAAATGACTGCTATTTATTGGTTATTATTTAATAAGCATGTTTTGTAATCTCACTTAAGCTGTTATTAAATTAACGTGGTTAAAACACTTTTGTTTACTTTTTGCTTCGCGTAAACGGCACAAAGCGAACGGCTAGCAGTTTTTTGCTTCTGATCTTATTGTTTTTTTTAGTGTAAAGCATTAAGTATTGTTGATGTGTTAGTTCAACCGGAACGATCATTCGTCCGCCTTCGGCCAGTTGTTCAAACAAGGCTTTAGGTACTTCTTCAGGAGAGGCCGTAATGATAATGGCATCGTAGGGAGCGTGCTTTAACCAACCGTGGTAGCCATCGCCAATTTTACAATGGATATTCTCATAATCAAGCATCTTTAAAACAGAATCAGCTTGCAATCCTAGTGGTTTGACAATTTCAATGGTGTAAACATTTTTTACAATTTCTGCTAATACGGCAGCCTGATAACCCGATCCGGTTCCGATTTCAAGTACTTTGTCGTCTTTTTTTAGCTGAAGCTGTTCGGTCATGTATGCAACGATATAGGGCTGTGATATGGTTTGGTTAAAGCCAATTGGCAAAGGACGGTCGTCGTAGGCGAATGACTGCAGATTGTATGGAACAAACTGATGACGTTCAACTTGACTCATTGCTTTTAGGGTCAATTCGCATTTAATACCCCGGTTAATCAATTGTGTGTTCACCATTTCTGTTCGCATCGAATCGGTATTCTGGAGCGTTAGTAATAGTAATATTTTAAGCAAATAAACAAACATTGCCTTATTCGTTGATCGATTTAGCGTTAAAAGGAATTGATATGTGACTTTGAACGATAAGCCATTGACCATTTCTTTTCTCCAAAACACCTGTGTGTCTGAAGCCTTCTATGCTGAATGGTTCGCCTTTGGTTTCGAGGCAGGTATCCAGCAGCTGTGAGTACCAGGCTACATCTTCACTCTTGCTAAGTTGTATTCGGGTGTCTTTTGATGTAATTGAGTAGTCGCTTCTATTATGGATAGCGCTTTGCATCCAATCGTAGAATGAACCCCAGTTGTACCAGATTTCATCCAAATCTGTACCGATGTTCACGGTGTTTTCATCCTGGGCAAAACAGCTCGAAAATGTTTTAAGGTCTCCTTTCTCCTGGGCTTTAATAAGTTGATCTAAGACATCCAGGATTGGTGCTGTTTTTTTGTCAATGCCGATACTGTTAATTGTTTCCATGGTGCAGAGTTTTAGGTGATACAGATATTAATCGTGATTTATATCTAAGTATATTAAAGTTAGTTAATAGATATATTGATGTCAATATGTGGTGAGTTGCTTTGTACAACTTGGTTTTTCTTAACTTTGCGCTCGTTCGGTAAATAGATTATGAGTAGATATTTTTTAGAGTTGGCCTATAATGGCAGTCAGTTTCATGGTTGGCAAATACAGCCCAATGCTATTAGTGTACAGGAGGTATTGAATGATGCCCTTGAGAAAGTGCTCCGTGAGAAAATTAATGTGGTTGGTTGTGGTCGCACCGATACGGGTGTTCATGCATCCTACTTTGTAGCTCATTTTGATAGTGAACAAACAATCTCAGATCTGGATCACCTGGTGTTTAAATTAAATCGGATTGTGGGGAATGACATTGTTGTTTATACGGCCAAGCGCGTTGCGGACAATGCTCATTCGCGTTTTGATGCGCTTTCCCGCACTTATCATTATTATCTGAAATCGACAAAGAATCCCTTCTTGCACGATTATAGTTATCGCCCATTCTACCAATTTGATACTGATAAAATGAATGAGGCTGCAATGTTGCTTTTCAATTATAACGATTTTACCAGCTTTAGTAAGTTACATACGGATACTAAAACCAATAATTGCAAAATAATTAAGGCAGAATGGCATCAGCAAACTGATGGGATTGTGTTTATTGTGAAGGCCGATCGGTTCTTGCGTAACATGGTGCGCGCCATCGTTGGGACTTTACTAGAGGTTGGACGCGGAAAATTAGATCTCGAGCAGTTTAAGGCTGTGATTGAGAAGAAAGACCGGGGAGCAGCCGGCACATCAGTGCCAGCGCAAGCATTATTTCTTGTGGATATTGAATATCCGGACAGTACTTTTAATCCGATGAAAAAGCAGCTGCCACCTTTTATTTAATCAGGAATTCCAAATGCTCCAGGCTGCTTCTGCCTGAAGGTGTAGCATTTCTAATCCATTTTTAACAACCGCCCCCTGATTGATCCCTTTTTGCATAAAAAGTGTTGTTTCAGGATTGTATGTTAAATCGTAAAGAATGTGATCTTCAGAGAGTAGATCGTATGGCATATCGGGGCAAGTGTCAATATTTGGAAACATGCCTAGTGGTGTACAGTTAACCAAAATAGTGAATTCATCAATGATGTCTTTGTTCAGATTCTTGTAGGTGAGCTTGTTGTCTGATTTGTTGCGCGACACATACTTGAATTCAATTTGCATTAAGCGAAAGGCTTCTGCTACAGCTTTTGCAGCGCCACCAGTTCCTAGTATCAATGCTTTCTTATGTGATTCTTTTAAAAGCGGTTTAATGGAATTTGAGAAGCCGATGAGATCGGTGTTGTAACCTATTAGTTTGGGTTGCTTTTTATCCCAGTTGACTTTTACTGCATTGCACGCACCAACAGCCTTGGCACTGTGGTCCAATTCATCCAGATATTCAAATACATTCTCTTTATGAGGAATCGTTACACTAAAACCCGAAATATAGGCATGTTGCTTAAGTACTTCAGGTAATTCAGTGATATGCTCGATTTCAAAATTCAGGAATCTGGCATCGATGTCTTCTTTGCTAAATTTTTCAGTGAAATATTTTTGCGAAAAGGATTGAGCCAGCGGATAACCAATTAAACCAAATGTTCTCATGTCTTACTTTTGTTTCTTTGATGCCAATAATTCTGTAGCGGTGATGCTAACAATACCTAAAATAATAAAAAGTGCTGCAAAATAAAACTCCTGGTTGAGTTCGGGGGTATAATAATCAAAATCTACCGTTTTGATTTTATCGCCAAATTGTTTGGTTACTTCATGCTTCCATGGCCATAGTATGCCCAATGAACCTGCAATAAAGCCGGTTAATAAGGCGATGGTTTGATTGTGGTATTTCTTTAATAGCCACGATAAAAAATGAGAGAAGGCAATGAGTCCGGCTATGGCGCCGATAGCAACCGGAAACAGAACTTTTATTTCCAGATTATTAATGGCATCAATCATTACCAACTGGTAATTACCTAATAAAATGAGTACGAAAGAGCCGGAAAGCCCGGGTAATATCATGCTACAAATTGCAACAACACCGCATAAAACTAAATAAAGAAATGAATCGTCCTGACTGGCTGGTGTTAAAACAGAAATGGAAACAGCTATGGCTGTTCCAATAATGGCGCTAATAATTGAAGAAGCAGACCAGTTTTTTACTGTTTTGCCAACAAAATAAACCGAAGCCAATACTAAGCCAAAGAAATAAGCCCAGATATGAATGGGGTAATTTTCAAATAAATATTCAAATAATTTCGCGAGACTAACTACTGCAATGCCAATACCAGCAAAAAGAGCAATAAGAAAATAAAGGTCGATGTGTTGTGCCAGTGCTTTAAAGTCTCTTTTTAAAAGTAATTGAATGGCTTTACCATTAAAGGACTTGATGGCATTAATTAATCGTTCAAAAATATTGGTGATTAAGGCGATTGTACCACCTGATACACCCGGAATAACATTGGCAGCACCCATGGCAGCGCCTTTGATGGCAATTTTAATATAGGAAATAATGGAATCGTTCATTCGTAATTTATTCTAAGAGTATTGTTGAATTATTTTTTTTATATCCTTGTCTTCCAATAGATCGGGGTAGTCCTCCTGAATATCCTTGTAGCCTTCCGGATCTATTGAAATAGCATTGTAAAAAGCTACAATGGCTTCTTCTTTATTCTTTAAATATTGGAAGTGACCAATGGCATTAAGATACCAAACAGCAGCAGTGTCGGGATATCTTTGTGTTAACTCAGTAAGGTAATGAGCGGTATCGAATCTATCTGACAAAAACAGTTTTAATTTTAAGAGTTCAAACCAGGCTGTTAGTTCATTGGGGTCCAGATTAAGTCCGTTTTCAAGGCTTCTGACGGCATCTTCAGTTTTCTCCATTTCAAATAAACCTCTTGCGTGGGCAAACCAATAATCGGCATTGACAGGATTAATGGAAATGGCTTGATCAATGGCTTGCAGGCCTCCCGCAAAATTGCAGGTTTCCATTAATGTGGTACCTAAACCGTACCAGGCATCAGCTTGCTTGGGCATCAGTTGAATAGTCAGCTTGTAAAAACGAATGGCTAAACTGTAATTGCCCAGTTGTTCCCAGCAATCACCAATGTATTGGTAGCACAATCCTTTATCACTGGTTAATGATAGGTGTTCAAAGTAAGCGTTTAAAGCCTCCTTAAAATGTCCTGATTGTACCAGGCTATTGCCAAGGTTAAAATGTGCTTCTTCGTGCGTAGGATTAATTGTTAAAGTATAATTGTAGGCATGACAGGCTTTGTGAAATGCGCCGGTTTTGTTGTAAATGATTCCTAAATTGTACCACGCGTTTTCGGAAAAAGGGTTAACCTCTAGCAAGCGGTTGTATGTCGAGATGCTTTTTTCGTATTCCAGAGTTTTGTCTAAAGCAAAGGCATATTCGAATAAAGCTTCTTCATAATTTGGTTTTAAATCCAGCAGTTGCTCAAGAAAACTAATGGATTCCTGGTAGTATTCGCATTGGTTTAAGTTGTAGCTAATTTCCAGCAAAACATCTTCTTTGTCTTCAAAAGATACCTGAACAGCCTTGTTATAGTGCTTAATGGCTTTTGATCTTTCACTTTTCTGTAAGAAAATCCATCCTAATGTTAAAAAAACATCCGGGTTGCTATTTTCAATTGGAGCTATCTTGTTGAGAACAAAAAGAGCTTCATCTGACTGGCCTTTTTCAACCAGTAGCATGGCCCTTTTTACCTGCAGGCTTGATGCTTGAGGATGCTGTTGTAAGCCTATCTTTAAAATGTGCTCGGCTTGTTTGATCTGATTTTTATCAAAATAGAAATCATAGATGTTCTCTATTTGATGCACATCAAAATATTCGATTTTATCAGCGCTTATCATCTTCTCAAATCGTTCGATCGAATGTAAAGCCTCGTCGTGGCTTGCGTGCAAGAAATCCTGCATATAATTATTAAGTATGTTTTATGCTACAAAAATATAGTTTTTAATAGTTTGTCCAAGGTCGTCGGCTAATTGTTATTAACAGCTTTATTGACAATGTTGTAAATGTGGTAGATGGAGGAGTGGAATGGGCAAAAAAAGAGGCTGAACTCTTTGGGTTGGGTTACAGCCTCTATGCCTGAAGAGAAATTACACCTTTATCGCCAAAACACTAGAAACCGTGTTAGTGAATGACTCTCAGACAATCGCCTGGATTTTTAATGAAGTAAATAATGAGTTAAACTCATTTATAAGTGTAGTAAAGAAATCGCCATTTTCTTTAGAGTGCTTGTTTGCTTCATTATCCTGGGCAATAAGTTAGGTTTTTTTATTGTTATGCGCTATTTGCATTACATTGATTGTCTTTACAATCGGGATTTGTATTAACAATGTTTGTGCCATGGGGTGTAATGTGCATTTATACAGGAGTGTAGGTGTGTTTTATCAAATTCGAAGTCAAGTGAATGTGTCCGATTTTGAGATTGTAACTGTACGATAATGAACGATTATTAATATTTAATTAACATAGAACATGAAAATTGGACTTGGTGTGAAAGTTGATTTTCTTAAGAAGTGAATATAATTAAGGGTTTTGAAATGTAAGGGTTCTGATAATCGGGTGGATGAGGTTTTTGTGATGTATATTATGGTTTGCATTTATCTGTAATTTAGATTGTAGTGTGTAATGATTAAGTTTAGTAAGGTTGGTGTTTTGATAAGCTGTTTTTTTGATTCCATTTGTTAAGAACCTATTTAAGTTGTGTGTGTTAATTTGAATTTGCCTGAGTGAATTGATATATTTATACAAAATACATTGTCATGGATTATGTCTTGATAAAAAATGGAGAAATTGTTGTTAATGGCATTATGCAGCGACAGGATGTATTAATTGGCAATGAAAAAATAATTGAAATAGGAGATTCGATTGAACGGCCGGAACCTGAAACTCCAGTAATCGATGCTTTAGGTAAATATTTACTTCCCGGCGCTGTGGATACAAATATTATTTTTAGTGATCTGATAAAGCAAGATGTATCTGCACTAAAGCGATTTAATCAGGCGCAAATAATCTGCGGGACAACAACTGTGATTGAGCCCATTATTCCTTTAACTTCCTTTTCTTACAAAGAAGAACTGCAGGGGAGGAAGAAAATGGATTTTGGTATCAAATCGGATTATGGGTTTCATTTATCGATAAATAATTGGGATGTGTTTGCTTCTGACGATTTGGAATATTGTTATGCTCATGAAGGGATTGCTTCCTTTTATTTACGTTGGCCCGTAAGAAAGGGTGAGTTAAAAGGTATACCTAAGTTGCTTAAGTCGGCGGCAAAAGCGAATACACCTGTTTTGATTGATATGCAAAAGCCGGGCGAGGGAGAAGAGGGGCAGCCTGAAATGTCGAAGGTTTATAATGAAACCATAACAAATCACTTGAGTCAGCTAAGGGCTGTGTTGGATTATGCAGTTGAAGCTGGGTGTATAGTCTGTGTTTTGAACGTTTGTTTTAAAGAGGAGCTCAATTTGATAGAAAAATTATCTGATTCCGGGTTGGTTTATGCTGAAATTTTGTTTCCTTTTCACATTGCCAATTCAGATAAAATTTTTGTGGATAATAATTCAATTTATTCTGGATTTCCATTGATTAACAAATTAAACTTGCTGTCGGAGGAAGATATCTGGAAATGCCTGAGAAAAGATAACTATTTTATTTCCAGGCCAAAAGTTAAACTGTCCGGGCAGGGAGTTTTGAGTGATAGTCAGGTTGATAATCGCCCGGATGAATATATTCTGTTAAAAAATTTATTGTCAGTATTGTATACGTGGGGCGTGGCTGAAAAGAATTTTTCAATGGTGGATCTTGTGGACTTGATTGCTGTAAGAACCGCCCGTTTTATGGGACTTTATCCTCGAAAAGGTATCTTGCAAACCGGGAGTGATGCGGATATTATAATTTGGAATCCAGATTATAGGCGTAATTTGTATTGTCACCTGCCAGGGGTGAATAAAGAAGAGGTGAAGTCTTTTCCTTTGGAAGGACGTGTAGAGTTTGTGTTTGTTAAGGGGGGTATGGTGTATAATGGCGAAAGTTACAGCGCCGATAAAGTAAAAGGCAGGTATTTGTATCGCAGTCCTTGTATATAACAAGTTTTGACCGTTATTAAAACCCTGAAAATATTTATATTTGGCAAGCCAAATTTTAATGAATGAATTATACAGATAATACGCAACAAGGTTTTGAAACACAAGTAAAAAAAACAGGAGGTGATAACCTGTTTGATATTAATCGTTTAATTCGTTTAGTTAAAAAGAATTGGTACCTGTTTGTTATCTCCTTTCCTATTTGTTTAGGAAGTGTTATGATTTACCATAGGTATACCGTACCGGTTTATCGAGCATCAGCCACCTTATTATTAAAGAGTAGCGAGCCAAAGGCAATGTCGCAGGCCAGCCTGATGGAAGGGTTTGGATTGTCGCCGGAGGTGCGAAGTGTTGAAAATCAGAGCTTTATTATCCGTTCACGAAAAATAATTAAGAAGGCTGTTGACCAATTGGATTTTGGAGTTGAATATTATCGCAAGGGAAGATTTAAGGATACTGAAATATATCGAAGTTCTCCTTTTAGAGTGGTGTTTGATTCGATTCATCCTCAGTTATTAAATGTTCCTATAGAAGTGCGTTTTTCTCAAAGTGGGCGTATTGAATTGAGTGCGAGTTGTGAAAGCGGAATTCTACATAATTATGCAGAAGAAAATTTTGCAGGGAGCATTGGGAATTATAGTCTGAATAAAAGTGTTCAGGAAGGTGAGAAGGTTACGGAACAACCATTCTCATTTAAGATAGTCAGGAATGAGCGGGTAAATTTGACTCCGGATGCTACTTACTACTTTATGTTTAAATCCCATAATCAAATCGTTTCTGAATTTCGTGGTGGCTTGGGTGTTGATTCGTATCGAGAAGGATCCAGTATTTTATTTATTACTTCGGTTGGAACCAGTAGGGGAAAGATCGTCAGGTTTCTTGATGAGTTGTGCGAGGTTATAATGGAGCATAATTTGGAGCAAAAAAATGATATGGCTACTCGGTCCATAGCTTTTATTGAATCGCAATTGGAAACTATTTCAGACACACTCGATAAGGTGCAAAATCAATTATCTTCTTATCGAAAAGCCAATCGATTTATGGGGCCTTCTGAGTTTTCTCAAAAACTGGCCGATAAGTATTACGATACGGAGAGCGAAATGAAACTGCTGAAGATGCAGATTGAGTATTATGAGTTTTTACAAGAGAATCTTCAGGAGACGGATGATTTTGAGCAGTTTTTGTTACCCGCTGTGGATAATGAAAACACGGCTTTGATTAATGAGTTGGTCATGCAGTTGATTGATCTTCAGAAAGAGGTTGAGATGACGCAAGTGGCAGCTTCATCTGATAATCAATACTTGCAAACCATTAATAATAGCATTGAGGTTACGGTTGATTTATTAAATAAGGCAATTAATCAGGTGATTAAAAACTTTAAGCTTCAAAAAACAAAGGTGGATAATGAACTAAAGACAATTTTGGCTGATATGGATAAGTTGCCAGAATTGGAAAGGGATTATCTGATTATCGATCGAACCTATAAGTTGAATGATGCTATCTATACCTTTTTGTTACAGAAGCATTCCGAAACGCAGATTACCAAGGCGAGTAATGTGCCCGATAACGAGATTATAGATAATGCCTCGGTGGTATCCTTATTATCACCAAATAAACAGAACGATTACCGAAAAGGATTAATGCTTGCATTGTTAATTCCGGCTGTGTTTATTGGATTAAAAGAGTTTTTAAATACCAAGGTTCGGAGTAAAGAAGAATTACGAACGCTAATTCCTCATGTTCCATTGGTTGGATCAGTGGTGCATAGTAAAAATGGAGTGGAGAATGTTATTCATGAGCATCCCAATTCGATAATAAGTGAGTCTTTCAGGTCGATAAGAACCAAGCTGAAGTTTATGGCCGGAGCGGATGAGTTGCAGGTGATTACTTTAACCAGTTCGAATACCGGAGAAGGGAAGACCTTCTGTGCTCAAAATTTGGCATCGGTTTTTGCTATTTCTGGGAAGAGAACGGTATTGGTCGGTTTTGATATGCGTAAGCCCAGGTTAACGGCCTTGTTTGACCTGCAAAATCAGGAGGGTTTGTCTAATTATTACATTGGACAAGTTGAGATTGCCGATATTATTTACAAAACCAATCATGAGCGGGTTAGTGTTATTCCTGCTGGTCCCATACCTCCTAATCCAAGTGAGTTAATTGTTGGAGAAAAAACCGAACAATTATATGATTATTTGCGAAAGAATTTTGATGTGGTAGTGGTTGACTCTCCGCCAATAGGTTTAGTTGCAGATGCTCGTTTGTTGATGCATCATTCAGATTGTAACCTGTTTGTTGTGCGTTCAAACTATACGGTTAAGGATCATATGCAGCAAACGGTCGATAATTTGGTCAGCGAAAAAGTACACGGCTTAGGTGTTTTGCTAAATGATATAACAGTAAGTGAAAAGGAATATGGTTACTATGCTTCTGAATATTATGAATTTGGTCAGAAATCTTAGTTCCTAGAAAAACTGAATCAACTTACTGAAATTTTTAATAAACAGGGCGTATAGTCCTCCAACTTTATTTGATTTAAGGGCTTTGTAATCCTCTTTTGATTTTTGGATGATATTTTTTAAAGAGTTGTTGCTTACACCGCCCAGTCGCATGTCAATCAGTACCTGATTGAGGAAAGTGCTTTGTGTGTTCTCGTGAGAGAAAGTTCGAAGCATATAATCGTAATCTGCTGCAATTATATAATTGGTGTTGAATAACCCCAGTTCTTTTAAGTGAGATCGTTTTAGATAAACAGTTGGGTGAGGTGGCATCCAGCCACGTTTCAATAGTTTATCGGAGAAAGCTTGACTCTTCCAGTGTCGAACAATTTTATGCGGAGGTTCTTCTTGTATGTAATTAAGATTACCATATAAGCAGTTGAAATCGGAATTGTTTATTTCGTTGATAATGGATTCAATAACGTTGTTGTTGTGAAACAAGTCGTCGGCGTGCAAGAATCCCACCCATTCGCCTTGTGCGCATTGAAGTCCTTTATTCATGGCATCATAAATGCCATTGTCCTTGTCGCTTATCCAATGATCAATTAAGTGTTCATTTTCTTTGATAATATCTAAAGTGGCATCGGTTGACTGGCCGTCAATTATAATGTATTCAATAGCATTACGTGCTGTTTGGTTTGAAACGCTATTGATGGTGTCAAGCAGGGTTTTCTCACAATTATAGCTAACTGTGATGATCGATACTTTCTTCATTTTTAGTAATAGAATCTAGTCGAAATAATAAAGTTGAATGTCCTTTTTGAGTTGTTCTTTGGCTTTCAGTATGTAAAAGGTGGTTTCATTCACTCCTTTTTCCAAAATTACTTTAGATAAACTAATGGACGGAGAATTCGGGTCTACTTCGGCTGATGATGTATTGATAAGTTTGATGACTTCATCTCGTGATTTGATAATTTTATCCCAGGTTTTTACCGGTAGGTAAACTTGCATGGCAAAATTGTGTTCAAATTCCTGGCGAACCGTGTTTAGGAGTTTTTTTTGTAACTGTAAGCTGGTTAGGCCTGCAATGTTTTCTCTAAGTACCATTGTATCGGGGTTGATTCGCTCCAGTAACAATGTTAGTCGCTCGTATGCCTGCAGTCGGGTTGGTATTAGTTCTTTGTATGTGCTGTTGGCTAACTCAAGTTCTTTAAGTTTTAGGTTGTGCTTTAAAAACCATCTTAGAATAATTAAGATGGGGATCGTTATAAGCAAGGTGAAACTTAATAGTTTGATAATTTCATCAAATTCAATCATGTGTGTGAAATTTTGGCCTGTCAGTTATAAGGTATGTTAAATTGTAAAATAATAATTTACAAGCTTTGGTGTGGAAATCTAATTAATCCGAAAAAATATACGTTTTAAAAGTTTTTATGTGTAAGTAAAAAACATTAATTATTTAGAATCTATTTGATTTCATGTGTTGGTTGCTTATAAATTTTAACTAATTTTGTTCCTATTCGATTGCAAGATATAAAATGTTTTGCAGAGCGATAAGTGGATAGAAAAATAAGTCGAAATTTGTAAAAGTGAGTTTTTGATGAGTACAGATGTTATTTCAAACAGGATTAAATCGTTATCTGAATCGCAGACCATTCAAATGAACCAGAAGAGTCGGGAGTTGCAGGAGAGCGGTGTAGATGTGATTAACTTAACTCTAGGCGAACCTGATTTTAATACGCCTGAGCACATTAAAAACGCGGCTATTCAGGCTATTAATGATAATTTATCTCATTATCCTCCTGTGGCGGGGTTTCCGAAGTTAAAACAAGCCATTGCTGAAAAATTGGATAAGGATAATGGTTTGAAGTATGCTCCGGACCAAATTGTGGTTTCGGCAGGTGCCAAGCACAGTTTGGCCAATGTATTACAATGTGTTGTGAATGCCGGCGATGAGGTTATTATTCCTGCTCCCTACTGGGTGAGCTATATTGAGCTGGTGAAGCTGGCCGAAGGTAAGCCGGTGATTGTTGAGGCAGGTGTTGATACCAAGTTTAAAATTACAGCTCAACAATTGAAGGATAGTATTACGCCTCAAACTAAAGCCATATTGTTCAATTCGCCTTCAAACCCTACCGGTAGTGTTTACAGTTATGAAGAATTAAAAGCACTTGCAGAAGTGTTGGATAAACATCCGCATGTATATATCATTTCTGACGAGATTTACGAGAAAATAAACTTTGTAGGTAAGCACGTTGGTTTGGCTGAGTTTGACTCCCTGAAAGAACGAACCATTGTGATTAATGGTGCTTCAAAAGGATATGCAATGACCGGATGGCGAATTGGTTACATTGCTGCTCCATTGGCGATAGCAAAGGCGGTAACTAAACTGCAGGGACAATTTACCTCTGGTGTATGTGCAATTGCTCAGGCTGCATCAATTCAGGCTTTTGTTGGTGATCAGGAATGTGTGGAAGATATGCGTTTAGCCTTTAATAAGCGTAGAGATTTAGTTCTTGATATTGTTAAAGATATAGATGGATTTAAGGTAGCTGTGCCGGATGGAGCTTTCTATATCTTCCCGGATATCAGCGCCTATTTTGGAAAAGGCGATGGGGAAGTAACCATTAATTCATCCATGGATATGAGTATGTATTTATTGGAGAAGGCTCATGTTGCATCTGTACCAGGTAGTGCTTTTGGTAGCGAAAATTGTGTGAGATTCTCCTATGCCGCTGCTGATGAATTGTTAGTCAAAGCATTTAATCGGGTTAAAGATGCATTGGCACGTTTGCAATAACTGAAAGCATAATAGATATAGGTTTTATATCCCATAAAAAAATTGTTTCTTTGGTTGGTAATTGTAATTGCCAACCATTGTTTTATTATGAATAAACAACCAATTAAAAGCACAAATAGCGAAGGAAACATCATTGAGTTTAAAAATGCCTGTATCAGACAACAGGAGCATTTAATTTTGCAGGATGTAAACTTTACCATCCAACCGGGTGAGTTTGTCTATTTAATTGGTAAGGTCGGTAGTGGAAAGTCAAGCCTCTTAAAAACCATGTACAAAGAATTGCCATTGCAGGAAGGCTATGGCTTTGTGGCTGGTTATCCGATTAAAACCATCAAGAACAGTCAGGTGCCACTCTTGAGAAGGAAAATGGGAATTGTCTTTCAGGATTTTCAATTACTTTCGGATCGAAGTGTATACGATAATCTCATGTTTGTTTTGAAGGCCACCGGGTGGAAAAATAAAAAGGACATGGACAAGCGTATTCGTGATGTTCTGTCGCATGTGGATATGGTTCATAAAGGCTATAAAATGCCCCACCAGCTTTCAGGAGGTGAGCAGCAACGTATTGGTATCGCCCGTGCTTTGCTGAATTCGCCCGATCTGATATTGGCAGATGAGCCGACTGGAAACCTTGATCCTGACACCTCAGATGACCTGATGCACTTACTTAAGAAGATTTGTTTGTCGGGCAATACGGTGGTTATGGCTACTCATAATTACAATTTACTTAAAAAATTTCCGGGGCGAACCATTCGTTGCGAGGACACGCGCTTGTTTGAATCAAAGCAAGAGGAGATTGACTTCAATCTGCTAGACTAAACTTATTTCGTTTAACTACTCGGAATATTTTGAATAAAGTGCTTACCTGCTTTATCGCTTATGTACTTTTGTTATCTTTATCACCCACAACTTTTCAATAAAAATTGAAAAGATACGTTTTAATGGAAATAATCAATAATTAAAGGCCTTATCCATATGATGAGAAAAATTGCATTATTGCTTTTTGTCAGCCTGGTGCATTACTCTTTTGCACAACAATCACTAAAGTATGACTCGCCAAATAAATTATACGAGAAGGGTATGGAAATGTACCGACTCGGTAAGTACGGCTTGGCAAGAATAAACTTCAGTAAGTTCGTTGATGAAAATAAAGAAGGAAATTCTTCCTTGGTAGCTGAAGCGGCATATTTATCACGTCGTTGTGCGCAAAAGTTAGAGAATGATGATGTAGAGTATTTGTGGGAGAGTTACTTAAAGGAGTTTCCCTATAGTAATCGTGTTCATTATGCGCGTATGCATCTGGGAGATTATTACAAAGATAAGCGTAAGTATAAGCAGGCCATACGTTGGTACGATCGCGTGAAAGCAAAGTCATTGGATGATGAAGCCCAGGTTGAGTATTACTTTTCGACTGGTTATTCGCATTTTATGCTCGAAGATTACGATAAAGCATTGGTTAATTTTAATCGCATTAAAGGAAAAAGCGATAAATACAATTCTTCAGTTCAGTACTATTATGCACACATTCAGTACGTAAAAGGTAATTACCAAACCGCTTTGGATGAATTTAAAGCTTTGGAAAATGATAAAGGCTTTAAAAAGGTCATTCCTTTTTATGTGGCTCAGATTCTGTATTTAAAGGAGGACTACAAAGGTGCCATAAAATACGCTGAACCAATGGCCAATGAAGGTACGCGCAAGCGTCAGGCCGATATGAACAGAATTATTGCCGATTCGTATTATGCTCAGGAGGAGTATGAAAAGTCCGGTGTGTTTTATAAAAAGGTAATTGAGTTAAGTGATAAGCCATTAAGGGAAGATTTTTACCATTTAGGATTTGCCAATTACTTCATTAAAAATTACGAAGACGCCATTAAAGGTTTATCAAAAGTAACATCGGCCGAGGATGAGATGGCGCAAAATGCCTATTATCATTTAGGTGATTGTTACCTCAAGGTCAATGATAAAAAACGAGCACGTGTGGCATTTGAGGCCGCTTCGAAGTTTGAGTTTGATAAAACCATTCAGGAAGATGCATTTTTAAATTACATCAAGCTTAATTACGAGCTGTCGTTTTCGCCTTTTAACGAAATCATCAACTCATTTATGCGATTTATTGAGCTTTTCCCCAATAGCGAAAGGATTGATGAAGCATACGAATACCTAGGTAAAGCATTCTTAACAACAAAAAATTACCGGGAAGCTTTAGCTTCGATGGAGAAAATTCAGCGTAAAACGGGCGATGTTTATCGTGCCATCCAGCGTGTAGCCTATTACAGAGGGCTTGAGTTGTTTACCGATTTAAATTTCAACGAAGCGATTGAGTTTTTTGATTACAGTCTTAAATATGGCGAGTATGACAAGTCCTTGAAGATTGGGGCCTATTACTGGCGTGGCGAGGCTTATTACCGCAGTCATAATTACCCCAAGGCCATTCTCGATTTCAGAGAATACATTTATCAGCCGGGATCGTACGAGATGAAAGAATTTCCAATTGCGCATTATAACATTGCCTATTCTTATTTCAAACAAAAAGAGTATAGCGAGGCTCAAAGTTGGTTTAGGAAATACATTAAGCTAACCGACGAAAGAGATCGTGCGATGCTGGGAGATGCTTACAATCGTACCGGCGATTGTTTCTATGTGGGACGACAGTTTTCTCAGGCAATTAAATATTATGAGCTGGCTTCTGCCATTCCTGAAGGATCACCGGATTATGCTTTGTTTCAAAAAGCTTTTTGTCTGGGTTTGATGAGGCAATACGAGCAAAAGATCAATGTATTGGAAAATATGGTCAGTCGATATCCCGAATCGCCATATGTCGACGATGCATTATACGAAACAGGAAGATCTTATGTGGCGGTGAATAATAACGACCGGGCCATATACTATTATAAATCAACCAAAGAAAAATATCCGAAAGGAAGTTATGCTAAAAAGGCGATGTTGCAACTTGGTTTGGTATACTACAACAGTAACGATAACCGTAACTCAATGACTTTCTATAAGCGCGTGGTGAATGAATTCCCAGGCACACCAGAGGCCGAGGATGCCTTAAATGGAATCAGAAATATCTACATGGATAATAACGATCTTAACGGCTACATGAAGTATACATCGTCATTAGGTTCGTTTGCACGTGTTGATGAAAGAGAGCAGGATAGTCTTACCTTTGTTTCGGCCGAGCGTTTTTACATGCAAAGTGATTGTTCGAGAGCTATCTCGCATTTTAAAAATTACCTGAATAAGTTTCCTGAAGGTAAATATGTTTTAAATGCACATTTTTATAAGGCCGATTGTCAATATAAAACAGGAGCTTATTCCGAAGCCTTGAGCTCGTATGAATATGTGGCTGGTCGCGAGAGAAGCCTGTTTACGGAGGAAGCGCTGCTTCGTATGGGTGAGTTATTGTTCCAGCAGGAATCCTACGATAAGGCCTACGAAAGCTTCAATCGTTTGGAACTGGAAGCCGAAATTGCCGAAAATCGTTTAGAAGCTAAGATTGGTAAGATGCGCTGTCTGGCAAATGTAGATAAGCCACAAGAATGTATTGGTGTTGCAGAGAATTTACTGGGAACATCCAAGTTGGCAGATGAAATTAAACGGGAGGCAATTTATAACATTGCCAAATCTTACGCGAAACTTGGCGATAACACAAAAGCTCTTGAAAACTATAAAATTGTAGCGGCCAACCCGAAGAGTATCGAAGGGGCTGAGGCCAAATACCAGGTTGCTCAGATTACCTATGACAATGGAGATTCCAATGGGGCCGAGAAGGTGATTTTTGATTTTATTGATAAAGGCACCTCACACCAGTATTGGTTGGCACGAAGTTTTATTCTCCTGGCCGAGTTGTACAACGATCGTGGAGAAACTTTTCAGGCGATACAATATCTGCAGAGCATCAAAGATAATTATGAGGGCGACGACGATATTGAGCAGCGTGTAGATGCTTATTTGAACAGCTGGAAAAGTAAAGAGCAAGAAAATGGGGTGTCAGATACCATTAATGTAGGATAGGATTTGAAAGAAAAAATTAAACAGATGAAGTATTTCCTCACAATATTATCAATCGGTATAATTTCCGTTTTAAACATTGCAAATAGCCTGGCGCAGGAAAGCATTAATCAGGATGTGAAAGTGGTGAAGGCCTATACACCTACTGTATCGGATGCCTTTAAGATTAGTTATATGCCGATGCTCGATGATTCCACCTCGTATAATCCGCGATTCAATTATCGGATTTTGAGCACCTCGGTGGCGACCAATTACGAGCCTGCTTTATTGGCTCCAGCAAAGATTAATACACGACGTCGGGAGTATCTGCATAAGTCCTACATAAAAGGGGGCGTTGGTAATTATAGCACTGTATTAGGTGAGCTGGGCTATAATATTCTGGAGAATGAAAAATATGTTTTGGGCTTGAATATTGGCCATGTTAGCTCATTTGGTGACATCACACTGGAAGATGATGAAACGGCTGATGCGCCATATGGTGATACATGGGCAATGGCCGACTTCAAACATTTTTTCGATGATAAAACCCTGAGCGTTAATATTGATTTTCTTCACAATACCTATCGCTATTATGGTTTTCAAACGCTGAGTACGGATAACGCTTACTGGGTACCATCCGGGGAAGAATCTGGAGAGATTGTTCCGGGTAGTAACCTGATGCTGGACAACAAACAACGATTATCGGGTTTCAAGGCTGGTATTAGTCTGGCTAATAATGAAACGGCTGAACGCAAAACGAAGTATTCGGCCAATGCAGGTATTGATGCCTATGGAAATAAAACCGGAGTAAGCCAGTTGGGGTTTCTTATCGGGGGTAAGGTTTATCGCCCAATAAACAATATGGCGCTTGAATTGGATGGTTTAATCGAGACTTATAAAACCAGTGTTCCTGGCAACATAGGACCAATGTATGATTTTAATGATCGCTCACAAACACTTATTAAAGTCAATCCATCCCTGAATTTCAATTTTGATCGGGCATCCTTAAAAGTGGGAATGTTGATTGCCGGTGTTATCGACACGCAAGGCGATGAGTTTTATCTGACGCCTGACATCCTTGGAGAATTAACTGTTGCGGAAGGGATTGCTTCCATTTATGGAGGTGTTACTGGTCGGGTTAACTTAAATGATTACCGCACCATGCAATACGAAAACGTGTTTGCTTCGGCCGATGTGAATGTAAAATCATCGGTATATGGTTTAAATATGATTGCCGGTATTAAAGGTAACTTTAGTTCATCTACTTCGTTTGCTGCCGGAGTTGAGTATGGCTTTTTCAATAATGAGCATTTTTGGGTGAATAAAGGCTACCAGGTGTCACCAAAAATTGGGGATTACCATTATTCAAACCTGTTTGATGTAGCCTACGACGATGGTTCATTGCTAAAGGTAAAGGGAGAGTTGTTGTTTAAGCCCAAAACGGGTGTGGAGATTGAGTTAAATGGCGCTTATTATGGCTGGAATCTGGATGATTTAAAAGAGGCCTGGCACATGCCTGAAGTAGAATTTGGTGTTGAAGCCAATTTTAATATTCTGAAGAATTTATTTACTTCGGCAGGAGTTAAATATTTAGGTGAGCGATCGGCTTTAGATGTTTCTTCCCAGGATCAGGTTAAGCAATTAAAAGGCATTGTAGATGTTAATTTTGGTGGCGAATACTATTTCAGTAAGCAATGGTCATTCTGGGCTTCGATCAATAATTTGGCGGCCTCTAAATACTATAAATGGAATGGTTATCCAATGCAAGGTTTAAATGTCAAAGCAGGGGTTGTTTACTCATTTTAATAGCTCATAATTACATAGAAAAATTTACACATAATTGCAGTTAAAAATCATCATTTATTCTCTTAATAAATGATGATTTTTGCTATATTTGTGAGTCTTTCCAAAAGAAAGACTTTATCAACCGGTTAAGCCGGTTTTTTTACGCTTTTCAAAAGAATATAAGATGAGTGATCAGGTAAATGAAAATGTAAATAAACAAGGTGAATATAGCGCCAGTAGCATTACAGTACTGGAAGGTTTGGAGGCTGTTCGTAAGCGTCCGGCGATGTACATTGGTGATGTGGGCGAAAAAGGGTTACACCATTTAGTATATGAGGTGGTTGATAACTCGATTGATGAAGCATTGGCAGGTCATTGTGATTCAATCGAAGTAACCATTCACGAAGATGATTCAATTACAGTAAGTGATAACGGTCGTGGTATTCCAACCGATTTTCATGAGAAAGAAGGAAAGTCGGCACTTGAGGTGGTTATGACGGTTCTTCACGCCGGTGGTAAGTTCGACAAAGATTCTTATAAGGTTTCTGGTGGTCTTCACGGTGTTGGTGTTTCTTGTGTGAATGCTTTATCAACAATGCTTAAGGCCGAGGTTCATCGTGGGGGTAAGGTTCATACGCAGGAGTACTCAATTGGTAAGCCGGTAACTGAAATTACAGAGATTGGTACCACTGATCGCACAGGAACTAAAGTTACCTTTAAGCCTGATGATTCAATTTTCAATACCACTACTTACAAGTTTTCTATTCTGGCCAATCGTTTAAGAGAATTATCTTTCCTTAATAAAGGAATTAAAATTCGTTTAACAGATGAGCGTGAGTTGGATGAAAACGAAGAGGTAAAAACAGAAGAGTATTTCTCAGAAAGAGGTCTTGAAGAGTTCGTTGAGTTTATTGACGAGTCACGTGAAAAACTGATCGATAAGGCAATTCATATTTCAACAGAGAAAAATGATATTCCGGTTGAGATTGCCATTCTTTACAACACATCTTTTGCTGAGAATATTTATTCGTACGTTAATAATATCAACACCATCGAAGGTGGTACTCACTTAACAGGTTTCCGTCGTGGATTAACTCGTACTTTGAAGTCTTTTGCTGAGAAGTCGGGCATGTTAAGCAAGCTTAAGTTTGATATTAACGGTGATGACTTCCGTGAAGGATTAACGGCTGTTATATCGGTAAAAGTTGCCGAACCACAGTTTGAAGGACAGACGAAAACCAAATTAGGTAATGGTGAGGTAAGTCTTTCTGTCGATCAGGCGGTAAGCACCATGTTAACCAACTACCTGGAGGAGAATCCTAAAGATGCCAAGGATATCGTTAACAAAGTAATTTTGGCGGCTCAGGCACGTCATGCGGCTCGTAAAGCTCGTGAGCTGGTTCAGCGTAAGAGTGTTTTAAGTGGAGGCGGACTTCCTGGTAAGTTGGCCGATTGTTCCGATAAAGATCCTGCCGCTTGTGAAGTATTCCTGGTCGAGGGTGATTCGGCGGGTGGTACTGCCAAGCAAGGACGTGATCGAAAGTTTCAAGCAATTTTGCCGTTGCGTGGTAAAATTCTTAATGTAGAGAAAGCCCTGCAGCATAAAGTTTTTGAGAACGACGAGATCAAGAATATTTTTACTGCCTTAGGTGTAACGATTGGTACCGAAGAAGATAGTAAGGCGCTTAACCTCGCAAAATTACGTTACCATAAGATTGTTATCATGTGTGATGCCGATGTGGATGGTAGCCACATTGCAACTTTAATTATGACTTTCTTCTTCCGTTACATGAAAGGATTGATTGAAAACGGATACTTATACATTGCAACGCCACCATTGTATTTGGTTAAAAAAGGCCAGAAGCAAACTTATTGCTGGAACGAAGATCAGCGATTAAGATTGGTTGAAGAATGGGGTGGAGGTAAAGAAAGTGCACTTCACATTCAGCGTTACAAAGGTCTTGGTGAGATGAATGCCGAGCAACTTTGGGAAACTACTATGAATCCTGAAGAAAGAACTTTACGTCAGGTTACTATTGAGAGCGCCACAGAGGCCGATCGTGTATTCTCAATGTTAATGGGTGATGATGTTCCGCCTCGTAGAGAATTTATCGAAGAAAACGCTACCTATGCAAACATTGATGCATAAGTAACGCAAGCATATAATTATAAAAGAGCTCCAATTAGGGGCTCTTTTTTTATGACTTGTTTTGGAAATGTACTGCATTGGACGAAAACCGTATAGCATAGGTGAAATCGTCTAGTGCTAATTATTTTAAGGATTAAACTTCAATTGTGCCGCTGAAGACAAATGTCGCGGGTCCCTCCAGCCAGATGTCCTGAAACAGATCATTTTGTTTTGAGAAGAAAACCCTAAGTTTGCCGCCCATTACATTAATATTGAAATCAGAATATTTTGGTTCCTTTAAATGAGAGGCAATAGCACAGGCTACAACACCGGTTCCACATGCCAGTGTTTCATCCTCCACGCCACGTTCATAGGTGCGTACCGTAATTTCATTAACACCATTAAAGTTTACAAAGTTTACATTGGTGCCACCAGGTGAATAGAGTTCTGAATGACGAATTGTTCGCCCTTCTTTAACTATATCAACTTGTTTAACGTCATCGACAAACTGCACGTGATGGGGAGAACCGGTATCAAGAAAAGTATGAGCATCGCCCAAAGTAATTTTGTCAACATCAATCATTTTTAAAGTAACAATGCCATCATCATAACTGGCATGGTGTTCGCCATCAACAGCCATAAACTTAAAAGCGTCGGGCGTTTTTACCACACCTTCATGAACAGCAAAGGCAGCAATACATCGTCCTCCATTACCGCACATTGATGCTTCACGACCATCGCTGTTAAAATACCGCATGGTAAAGTCTAATGTTGGATGATCTTCCAGAAGCATCAATCCATCACCTCCTACTCCAAACCGTCTGTCGCATAGCCTTTCGATTAACTGGATGTTTTTTGAATCAAATTGCCCGTTGCGGTTATCTATTATAACAAAGTCGTTACCTGTACCCTGATATTTATAAAATGAAATGGCCTTCATTGTTTCTCTTGTTTGTTAATACGATGTAAACAATTGACAAATCGTCTTGTTTAGCTTACAAAAATAAGTTGATATGGCAGAATTCCCTTAAAGTTTGGCAAAAAAACGTTAAGGTCAAGTTAAAGTTGATATGTGGTATAATTATTGAATCTTTAGAATTTGTATCTTACATTAAGTGGATATAAAAAATGTTAAAAATCAATTTATAGCTAGCACATCAACGATGATAATTGATTTTTAAACCTAACAATAACACGTAAAAGATTAATGATATGAATGCAAAAAGAGTTTTTTACACATTTGCCATCGCAGTGATAAGTGCTGTGACTGGTGTTTACGTTTTCTCACATATTAATAATAGCGAACCTAAGATTATCACTATAAAAGAAGAGGTGCCTGCAGTTGGGCATTTTACTTCAAGCACTGCACAATCTTCTTTGCCCGATTTAACCGTAGCTGCCGAAAATAGTGTTCATGCAGTGGTTCATGTTAAAACCAAAAGCAGAGGAAAAGATTATTACTCAGGCAACCCATTTTATGATTTCTTTTTTGGTCCAGGAGGTGGTAACCGACCACAACCACAACCGGTAATGGGAGCCGGATCTGGAGTTATTTTAACAACTGATGGGTACATTGTTACCAATAACCATGTTATTGACAATGCGGATGAGATAGAGGTGACCTTAAATGATAAACGTACTTTTGAGGCGACATTGGTTGGTGCCGATCCGACTTCTGATATTGCGGTTATCAAAATCGAAGGAAATGACCTGCCTTTTATACCCTATGGTGATTCGGATAATCTAAAGATTGGGGAATGGGTTTTAGCTGTAGGTAATCCATTTAATTTAACGTCAACTGTTACGGCAGGAATTGTGAGTGCAAAAGCGCGTAGTATTAATATAATAGCCAATCGAAATCAAACCTTGGGAGTTGAATCGTTTATACAGACAGATGCAGCTGTAAATCCTGGTAACAGTGGAGGTGCGTTGGTTAATCAAAGAGGCGAGTTAGTGGGTATTAATACGGCCATTGCCTCTCGTACCGGTTCTTTTTCGGGCTACTCCTTTGCGGTGCCTGTGTCCATAGCTAAGAAGGTTGTAGCTGATTTAATGGAGTTTGGTGAGGTGCAGCGCGGGTTACTTGGTGTTAGTATTCTAGAAGTAAGCAACGTAACAGATGAGTTGGCTGATGAGCTTGGTGTCACCATCGATAAGATTGAAGGGGTTTTTATTGGAAGTGTAGCTCCGGATGGAGGAGCTGAAGAGGCAGGGCTAAAAGCTGGAGATATAATTTTGTCGGTAAATGGCGAAAATGTAAATTCGGTTCCTGAGCTGCAGGAGAGAGTAAGTTTGCATCGTCCGGGAGAAAAAGTAAATTTAATTGTACTTAGAGATGGAAAACAAAAACCTTTTGTTGTAACTTTACGTAATATACGCGGAACAACCGGTATTATCTCTTCCAGTAATTTTGATGAAACTCTAGGAGCAGAAGTTGAAGCAGTGTCAAGTGATAACCTAAGGCGTTTAGGTATTAGATACGGTATTCAAGTAGTTGAAGTTGGAAATGGAAGTTTGCATCAAAGTGGAGTTAAGGAAGGATACATTATTACTAAGGTTAATAGTGTTGCGATAAAGAGTGTTGAAGATTTTAAATCAGCGATAGCCAATGCCGATGAAGGATTATTCTTAACCGGGATTTATCCAAATGGCAGGGTGGTTTATTATGCTGTGAATCTTAACGAATAAAATGTTTTACGGCTTATCGGCACGAAAGGTTGGAAAACTTATGAATTTATAGTACTTTTGTGCCGGATTTTTTTTAAGGAATATGAGACAACTCAAGATAACTAAGTCGATTACTAATCGCGAAAGCGCATCTCTGGATAAGTATTTACAGGAAATTGGTAGGGAAGAACTGATTTCTGTAGAGGAAGAAGTAGAGTTAGCTCAGCGCATTAAGAAAGGTGACCAAATTGCTTTGGAAAAATTAACAAGGGCGAACTTGCGTTTTGTTGTTTCTGTTGCAAAACAGTATCAAAACCAGGGTTTAAGTCTGCCTGATTTAATTAACGAAGGAAACTTGGGACTGATTAAAGCAGCTGAAAAGTTTGATGAAACCAGGGGATTTAAGTTTATTTCTTATGCGGTATGGTGGATTAGACAGTCGATTTTACAAGCATTGGCTGAGCAATCTCGAATTGTTCGTCTTCCTTTGAACCAGGTTGGATCGTTAAATAAGATCAATAAAGCATATTCTAAATTCGAGCAGGAGAATGAGCGTAAGCCATCACCTGAAGAATTAGCCGATAAGCTAGAATTGCCTGCTGAGAAAGTTGCCGATACAATGCGTGTATCTGGTCGTCACATCTCGGTTGATGCACCATTTGTGGAAGGTGAAGATAATAGTTTATTGGATGTTTTAGTTAATAGTGATTCGCCAAATGCTGATAAGTCGTTGATAAACGAATCATTGGCACGTGAGATTGAAAGAGCACTTGCAACTTTAACAGAAAGAGAAAGCGATATAATCAAATTATTCTTCGGAATAGGTTGTCAGGAGATGACATTGGAAGAAATAGGTGAGCGTTTCGGGTTAACGAGAGAACGTGTTCGTCAGATCAAAGAAAAAGCAATCCGTCGTCTTCGTCACACTTCAAGAAGTAAACTTTTGAAGTCATATTTAGGATAAGATCTTAAAAGTATATATTTGAAAGCCTCGACTTATTTCGAGGCTTTTTTATTGACTAATTCTTCCAGTCGCTTAATCTCATCGCGATGTTGTGCAGCAGTAATAAAATCAAGCTCTTTGGCTGCTTTTTGCATTTCTTTTCTAGTCTTTTCAATCGCCTTTTTAAGGGCATCTGTACTCATGTAGTTAACAACAGGATCGGCAGCAACATCCACAGTGTCTGATTCAACATAGGCTTTTGCGTTTGATGATGCTTCGATGATCGAATTTAATTGCTTATTGATTTGTTTTGGTGTGATGTTGTTTTTCTCATTGTACTTAAGTTGCTTTTCTCGTCGATAAAGGGTCGCATCAATTGTTGCCTGCATACTTTTTGTGATTTTATCGGCATACATAATAACACGTCCATTGAGGTTTCGGGCGGCCCTTCCTGCTGTCTGTGTTAAAGAACGTTCAGAACGTAAGAAGCCTTCTTTATCGGCATCTAATATGGCTACGAGTGAAACTTCAGGTAAATCAAGGCCTTCGCGAAGCAAGTTTACCCCAATCAATACATCAAATGTTCCCAATCGAAGATTCTCCATTATTTTAACCCTTTCAAGCGTGTCAACGTCTGAATGGATGTATTCACATTTAATGGAAAGGCGCGTTAAGTATTTTGTTAATTCTTCGGCCATTCGTTTGGTAAGCGTGGTTACCAGAACTCGTTCGCTTTTCTCAATGCGATCATTTATTTCATTAATCAGGTCGTCAATTTGATTTTGACTGGGGCGAACATCAATTTCTGGGTCCAGCAACCCAGTCGGCCTGATTAATTGTTCCACGACAATACCTTCTGATTTCTCCAATTCATAATCGGCAGGAGTGGCACTCACGTAAATAATTTGGTTTACCAAGGATTCAAATTCTTCAAACTTTAACGGGCGATTATCCATTGCAGCCGGTAATCTGAAACCATACTCAACCAGATTCTGCTTGCGCGATTTATCGCCACCGTACATTGCTCTGATCTGTGGAATAGTCACATGGCTTTCATCAATAACAATCAGGAAATCATCAGGAAAATAGTCTAATAAACAGAAAGGGCGAGTTCCTTCCTTTCGACCATCAAAATACCTGGAATAATTTTCTATTCCCGGACAATAACCTAATTCGCGTATCATCTCCAAATCATAATTTACGCGCTCATCCAGTCGTTTAGCTTCTTGCGTTTTACCATTCTCCTTAAGAAACGACAAGTGAGCTGTGAGATCGTCTTGTATCTGACGAATCGCTTCTTGTGTTCTTTCTTTCGAAGTAATGAATATATTAGCAGGATAAATAGTGATAGCATTCATTGATTCGATTCGCTTGCCGTTTTCAGGATGGAAGGTTTCTATCTCCTCAATTTCATCTCCCCAAAATATAATTCGACAAGCATGATCGGCATAGGCCAGAAATATTTCCACAGTATCACCCTTAACCCGAAAATTACCCCGTTCAAACATGACTTCGTTCCGTGAGTATAAGCTGTCGACCAATTGCCTTAAAAAAGCATTTCTGGAGAGTGACATGCCTCGCTCAATTTGTATGACGCCGGAATGAAAATCCTCCGGATTACCAATTCCATATAGACAAGAGACTGATGAAACAACAATAACATCACGCCTGCCCGATAATAAAGCTGAAGTTGCACTCAGGCGTAATTTCTCGATTTCATCGTTGATTGACAGATCTTTTTCAATGTAAGTATCTGTAACTGGTAGGTAGGCTTCTGGTTGATAGTAGTCGTAGTAGGATACGAAATACTCAACTGCATTATCAGGAAAGAATTGTTTAAACTCGCCGTATAATTGTGCTGCCAGGGTTTTGTTGTGCGATAGTACAAGTGTGGGGCGTTGAACCTTTTCAATAACATTGGCAACCGAAAAGGTTTTTCCAGAACCTGTTACTCCTAATAAAGATTGGTGCTTACTGTTATCAAATATCCCTTGTGACAATTGCTCAATAGCTTGAGGTTGATCGCCTGTAGGACTGAATTCGGATATTATTTTGAGTTCCATATAAAATGCCTTAACCAAGGTATTAAAACAAAAAAGAGCTGCAAAAGCAACTCTTTTCGTTCATATTTTATAATGCTATCTTCTTTTTCTTCTTTTTCGATTAATTGACTTAAGATTCCTTTTGGAAGAGCTCTTATATTGAGACCGTGTTTTTAAGTATGCCTTACGGTTATATTTAGGCTCGTTCTTCCAGCGACTATCATCAATTAAGAAGGTGATACCGATGCTTGTTGTGTAATAAAAATCGTTGGCATCTGTTTTAATAATTTCACCTGCTCCATTTGTCCACTCGCTATGTGCATCCAATTCATCAGATAGAGGTAAAGTACCTACAGCTTCTAGATTAACGCTCCATTGCGAGTTTATCCAATATGATAATCCAAAACCTCCTGAAAATGAAGGTGAAATACCACTTTTGTCTCTCCACTTGCTACCATCAGGATTACCTGATCCTGCACCATAATATTCGGATGCACTATAGTAGATCATACCTACTTGTCCGATCACATATGGATTAAAAGATCGTTGTTTAAAGTAACCAACAAGAATATTAAGGGGTTTAAAGGTAGCTCCCACATTAAACTCAGTGTATATGTTATCAAAATAGGCATAAACACTATTTGGGTCACTTACCCCGCCTGAATAGGCATGCTGTGTTCCGCTCATCATACCTCCCATAATTGAGGCTCTCGCAGAAAGAAAAGTGGTTAGCTCTTTTTCAGCTGTAAATCCAAGTGAAATATTAGTTCGTCCATCGTCAACCAAGTCGCCATAAAAATAATTGGCTCCCGCGCGACCTGTGACACTAAATCCTTCCCAGATTTTTGGTTTTCTTCTACGTTGTGCATTCGATTCGGGTAGGAAAGTTGAAAGCAGAACGATTATAACAATAAAATATCTTAACGATAATGGCATTCGAATGTGCTTTAATTTCGTGTAAAAATGTAAAAAAGTTTACGATTACAAAAATCTATTAATCCCAAAGTTGTAATAAAGATACGTCTTTATGAAAAAAAGTTTATGGATAGACTGTTTTCCTAAATAAAAGTATCATTTTATTAGACCTATGTACGAACCAAAGCATTAATTGTTGCTTTTATTACATCTTTATCTGAAAGAAATCGGCTAAACTCTGGAATACCCGAAATACCACCCATATTAATTCGGTCATTTTTGAAGCGCATTGGCGATTCTTGTTCCTTTCGTGCAGAGAAGTGAAATTCATTAGCTCCTGTAGCATCAGCAATCATTTTAATATTTGCTGGTTTAACCCCGGATCCAACGAGAATTTTTAATCGTTGATCAGCTTGTTTTATAACGGATTTAAGAGTATCGATTCCAAGATTAGCTGTTTGTTCCAGTCCTGAAGTTAAAATACGGCTAACACCAAGATCAATAAGCTGGTCGATTGCCTTAATTGGATCTTTACACATATCAAATGCCCGATGGAAAGTAAATGGCAGTCCTTTACAGGCTGTTACAAGTTTCTTTGTATTGACCACATCAATCTCTCCATTCTCCAGCAAACAACCGGAAACAATTCCGTCTGCACCAACTTTGATTGCAAAATCAATATCTGAGAGCATAACATCTATTTCGTCGTCACTATATACAAAATCTCCTCCTCGTGGACGAATTATAACAAACACTTTAATGTTCGGTGCTGCCTGACGAACTTTTTTAATCATGCCTGCACTTGGCGTTGTGCCTCCTTCAAATAAATTATCGCATAGTTCAACACGATGTGCACCTGCTTCCTGGGCATTTATAGCTGACTGAACCGAGTCAATGCAGACTTCAAATAAGTATTTATCCATTGGTTAATAAAAAGTGTCTTAAATTATTAATGTTGGTTTCGGAGATGAAATTTTTCGCATCCGGGGTGTAAAGATAATTGATCTCTTTTGAAAAATGTTCTTCTACCTTTGGTCTCACAACCTTCATTGTACTATTTAATAGTTTGTTTTTTTCTGTGAAGCTTTCGTTTAAAACAACTAGTGTAGAAGGTAACCATCTTGAAGGGAAATGTAAGGACTTATTGTTTTGTATTTTAAGTTGCTCTATATCTGCCTGAACCAATTTCAGCATTTCAATAATGGTTTCGTCCGATTCAATGGTTTTGTTGTTGTTTCTTGCCCAAAGATTGAGCTTTTCTTTATTAACCACGATTAAGCCACTTGTAAATGGATTTTGGTTGTTATGCAGAATAAATTGATCGATGTACTGGCAATGATCAATTATTGCTTCCTCAATTCCTTCAGGGCTGTATTTTTCTCCATCAGCACCAATGAGTAAGCTTTTAAAACGACCTAACACATAAAGGTAGTTTTCATTGTCAAGATAACCCATGTCGCCAGTGTATAACCAACCCTCTTTTATAGTTTCTCTTGTGGCTTCATCGTTTCGCCAATAGCCTTGCATCACATTTTCGCCTCGAATTACAATTTCCCCTTTTTCACCGGTAGGAAGAGCATTGTCATCATGATCACAAATTTTAATCTCCAATTGATTAACCACTTTTCCTGATGAGCCCAATTTGTGATGTTTAGGCGTGTTGGCCGAAATAATTGGTGAAGCCTCGCTTAAGCCATAGCCTTGGTACATTGGAATACCTATCGCATAAAAGAAGCGTTGTAACTCAAGATCCAGAAGAGCACCTCCTCCAATGAAGTATTGAAGGTTTCCTCCAAAACGCTCTTTAATTTTGCTGAATATTAATTTCTTAAAGAGAGCATAAATAGGATAAGTTAATTTTTTTAATCCTTGTCCGGCATTTTTCCCATCTCCATTATACCAATAGGCGAAAGCAATTCCGGTATTAAAAATCTTAGAAGTGAGGTTGCCTTTAGAATCGATGGCTTTTTCAATATTCTTTTTGAAGTTTTTGGCCAGGGCCGGAACACTCATTAAAATTTCTGGCTTTATTTCCTGCATATTAGAAACAAAGTTCTTTAAGGTTTCATGTTGGTTGCGACCAATTTGAACGGAGGCAATTGAGGCACCCTTATGCATGAATGAATAAAGTGATGCAGTATGTGCAAAAGCATGGTCCCAAGGCAGAACAACTAAAGTTTTGTAATGCTCAGGAATATCTATATAACTAAAAGCCTGTTCTACATTTGCCGTATAATTTCTGTGGGACAGAATTATTCCTTTAGGATCAGCAGTAGTTCCCGAGGTATAACAAATATTTGCGTGCGTATTCGGTGTAATTTGTTGAATTACTTGTTCTAGTGTATTAGGATTATTTTCCAAGTATTCTGCACCATGGGCAATGATTTCTTCAAATGCAACTTCATTCTCAGCATAATCCTCGATCTTGTCCAAAACGATAATTCGTTTTAAGTGATTGAGCTTGGTTTTTACCAACCGAATTTTGCTTAATTGATTTTTTGAGACAATAATAGTATTGGCTTCAGAATGATTGAGTCTGAAAATAAGATCATTGTCAGCTTCCAGTTTTGTAGATAATGGAACATTGATCGCACCGATGTGCAAAATTGCCAACTCGCTTACTAGCCAGAGTCGTCTACCTTCTGAAAGTAAAGCAACTCTATCTTTAGATTCAAGACCTAATGCCAATAAACCATTGGACAACTGATAAACTTCCTGATGAATTTCCTTATATGTATATGGTTTAAACTTTTCATCTGATTTTTCCCACATCAAGGGATTATTCGGGTAGTTTTTAACACTTTCACTAAAAAAATCAATTATGCTTTTCATGAAATAATCTTTTCTTTCAACATTGTTGCTTGTTCCTAATCTATAGATTTGCTTTATGCGCCATTCAGTATTATTGATTCTAAGATATAGTCAGTAAATTAAAATCAGTTTCAGCAAGATTTATCGAAATAAAGCTGATTCTGATCGATATAAATGATCGCTTGACATCAATAAAATACTTTGTTTGGCTCATTTAAAGTTAGATAAGTATACAAATATAAGATAATGGAGATTTCTGGCAAGTGTTCGAAATCGCCCACATGGTGCATAAATGCGTACAAATACAAAGTGGGTAGATTTAGTTAATGTTCAGTAAGTGAGGGTTAAAGTATTTTTGGCATATCACTTGCTTAATGAGAGACGCATTATTAAGTTAAACCTGATGACCATGAAGAGACATGTATTAAGTTTATTGCTATTAGTGGGGATAATAGCGGGAACGACCAACTCTTTTGCACAAGAAGAGTCTAAAATGGATAGTGTTGAGTGTTTAAAAAACTATTCGTTATATAAGGAAGCACTCAAGAAAAAAATGTACGATTATTCGATTGACGCCTGGCGTACCATGTTTGATCAGTGTCCGGATGTTACCATTCGACTTTATTCAGATGGTGTAAAGCTGTATAAGCATTATATCAAAAAAGAAACGGATAATGTTAGAAAAGAAGCATTGATAGATACTTTAATGATGGTTTACGACCAACGTATTAAATACTTTGGCGATCATCCTAAATATCCTGAAGGTTGGGTGTTGGGTCGAAAAGGTATCGATATTGTTACCTATCGTCGAAATGATGTTGAATCCATTAAAATGGCCATTGATTGTTTTGAAGCATCCCATCAGCAACTTGCCACTAAAGTGGAGCCCATGGTGGCTGTTAACTGGTTGCAGGCAACAAACGCATTGTTAAAAACAGGCGATCGAACAGAAGTCGAGTTATTGAATGTGTATTTGGATGTGGATGAAGTATTATCATCACACATTGCCAAACAAAAGAGTGAGAAACACATTGCCATGCTCAATAAAGCAAGTAATACGTGTGTTGAAATTGTATCAAACAGTGGGTTGGATGATTGTAATACTTTACAAAGTGCTTTATCAGATAAATATGAATTAGTAAAAGATAATCCAGCTGGACTGGAGCGTTTATTAACCTTATTAAATTCATTAGATTGTACAAATAGCGAATTGTATGCCAAGGCTGCAGAGCAGAATTACCAATTGGCACCAACTGCAAAAGCATCGTACTTATTGGCTAAATATTTTATTAAGCAAAATCAGTTTGATAAAGCCAAAGAGTATTATTTGAAAACCATCAGCCAGGCCGACGATCAGGAATTACAGGCCAAATGTTTTTATGAGTTAGCAGTTGTTACATTCTCACACTTTAAGAATAGTCCGGAGGCCAGAAAATATGCTAAAAATGCACTTCAGAAAAAGAATAACTGGGGAAAGCCGCTAATATTGATAGGAAATATCTATGCCCAGGAGAGTGCTAATTATGGCGCAAATGATTTTGAGCATAAAACAGTTTATTGGGTGGCTATCGATCAGTTTAGAAAAGCTATAAGTATTGATCCCGAATGTAAGGACGAAGCTAACAAGCAGATTAGTTTGTATTCACAATATTTACCAGATAAAGAAACCGGTTTTTTCCATGGAATTCAGGAAGGTGAAAATTATACCGTGGGATCGTGGATAAACGAAAAAACGATAGTGAGATATCGCTAAATGAGTGAGATTAAGAAGCGTTACCAAATTGGGTAACGCTTTTTTTAATAATTTTTACGGGATAATTTAGTTGTTCGATGATAAGAATGTACCTGTTGGCAACATATTATCAGGCGGAGGTGTTCCATTCTTCATTTTAAATGCTTTCCTTTTGCATTGATCTTTTAGCTCACCATTACAATAGCGATTTATAAATCCTTGACAAGCCAGTTGGTTACTCGGACTGTAGCGGATAAGAAAACCGCACTTGTCAATTAATTCGCAAGTTTCCATAATTTATTAGTTAGTGTTATTATTGGTGAATTAAAAGTAAGTCAATTATTTGTAATTAGCTAATTGTTTATTTGTTGTCAGTGAATGAAATATCATCATGATATGTTGCACAAGAAATTTGTCTTCATACTTGAAAGGTGTTACTTTCGGTGAGAAAATTAAACTTGAGTATGAGCACAACTGATTTGTCAAAATATAATAACGATTGGTTTGATGAGGGCGCCGGAACTTTTAAAAGAAGTATCTGGTTTATGATCAATGCGCTTTTTTTGATTAATCCCCTGAATCCTCTTTCAGGAATTAAAGTGCGATTACTGCGATATTTTGGCGCTAAAGTAGGCAAAGGTGTGGTTATAAAGCCTGGTGTAAATATCAAATATCCATGGAATCTTGAAGTTGGAGATTATACGTGGATTGGAGAACGTGTATGGATTGATAACCTTGATAAAGTTATCATCGGAGCCAATTGTTGTTTATCGCAAGAAGCATTGATTCTTATAGGGAATCATAACTATAAAAAGTCAACTTTCGATCTGCAAATATCCCCGGTGGTGCTTGAAGATGGAGTTTGGTTAGGTGCCCGGTCAATTGTTACAGGTGGGGTAACATGCAAGAGTCATTCGGTTTTGGCTGTAAATAGTGTAGCTTCAAAATCATTGGAGGCTAATGGTATTTATCGTGGTAATCCGGCTGTTAAAGTTAAAGAACGTATTATTGCCTAGTTTGAAGCCACTTGGGTAGTTTAGCAGGTTTAGCTTTACGGCCGTAAAAGAAATCATCCATTTTTACGGCCCAGAATCTGAAATTTGGAAACTGACGAATGCTCCATCGTACCATATTGTGCATGATATTATTGGGGTGAGAGTAGGGGCAGGTGCTCATGCAACGGCCACAATCTGTACCGGCTGTGCACCAATAATTAAAACATTGTTCTGAATTAATTTGCCAGCGTTTTACTCCGTTGATAAGAAGTGGTTTTTTTTCAGGAATAGCTGAGGCCGGACAGTTAATGGCGCACTTTAGACATTTGGTGCAAAAATCCTCATAACTGTCATCGTATTTTCTCTCAACATGTGCTAGTGGCATATTGGTTGTTACTACTCCAACTCTTACGCGAGGCCCTAACTCAGGTGTCATTAATAGTCCCATACGACCAATTTCACCCAAATTGGCATCACGGGCAACCAATGGTGCTACCACCTGATAGTTGCCATCAATATGAGCCCTGGCTTCGAAACCACAATTTCGTATAAATTGAGCCAGCTGAACAGCGATTATACCAGCTTGTAAATATTGGTTGGCCGACTCCATAATAATGGATGCCTTAGGAGCTGCTTTTACCATCTCATGATCCATTTCTACCGTAAACGCAATGCCAGTGTGGTGATTTTGCTCAATTGACTTGCCATATCGATCGCCACGTCCACCAACCGAATACCAATGGTAATCTTTCATTTGGGTGAAACCAATTGATTTAACGCCTGATTTTTTGGCCCAGGTTTTTATGAATTGACCATATTCTTCCTGAGATAATTGGTTCGTATTCTTTTTAGTTTCGCCTTCTACATGCTCATGCAGGCCGTCAACGATTTGAAAAATAGATTTGGTGGCTTCAAAAGATAAAGGGTTATAGAATTTGGAATCTTGTCCCAGTAAGCCGGGTAGTTTTCTAAATCCGTCGTCATTGGTTTTATGAGAGGGGAATTCTTTGTAGTAACTATCAAATCGTTCTGTTCCGGGTTTTAGTTCGCACCTGGCAAACATGATGGTACGTTCATCAATGTTTCCATTGGCTTTATTTTCTGTTTTGGACGAGAAAAAGAATGAAGGAAGGAATAGATAAACAGCGCCGACTATTATTACCAGATTAATACAGGCAAGAATCCAATAAAAATCAGCAGGAACATACATTGGAACAATGGAAATGGCTAGAAATGGAATTAGCAATATTAAAGCTTTAACAGCAGCTTGTTTTTGTTGCTCAATAAAGCTAGTCGCTGCCATTAAAATCGACAGGAGTGTGCATACAACTCCGAAAAATGATAATATGCTTGCTTGATAATCCATTTCTTCAATTGGGTTTGATAAAGATTTGTGTTATGGGCTATTTGTCATCGCTTCCGATCAGACAAACCAGAGTTATTAAATTTCACATTAAAATCATCGCGCGAATCATAGCTGACTGCTCCTCCGGCAACAGTGGTTGATAAGGCTGCATTTTTACAGGCTAATTCAATGATTTGTTCATGAGGTAGCTTTTCGATTAAGCCAGTCAGGTATCCTGCAGTAAAGGCATCACCAGCACCAATACAGTCAACCGGGTTTGCATTGTAATAGGTATTGTATGTTTTAATTTCCTTATGGTTGATTAGGCGCACACCTTCACTGCCGAGTGTATTGGCAATTGTATGGTTATTGATATTCAACAGTTGTTGAAGCGACATATTGTTTCCTTTTAACAAAAGTTCCAATTCTGTTTCATTTGGGAAAAAGACGTCTAAATGGGGTACTAAATCCTTCAGTTGGGTATCCCACTTTTCATCAACATCCCATTGTGGATCTAATGAAGTACTGGTTCCAAGAGATTTGATATTTTTGAAAAATTCAGGGAGCTTGTTTCTAAAATTGGGAAGAACGTATGGATTGGAGAGATGAAAATGGGTGCTGTTTTTTATAAGCTGATCAGGAATATCATCAGGTCTTAAGTTGGCCATTGCGCCAGCGTGAGTTATGTTAGCGCGTTCTTCACCTTTACTCATCACCACAGTAACACCTGTTTTAAAATTTTCTTTTATTACAAGGTAATCAGTATAAACACCGTAATTATCAAGCATGGCTTTAAATTGTTCTCCCAGACTATCATTGCCGATGGCACCAATGTAGGCGACTTTTAAACCCAAACGTGCTAGATGAGCCGCAGTTATTCCGGCAGAACTACCTAACACAACATCAAAATGATCTGCCAAAACTTCTTCACCAAAGCCGGGTAACTTATTAAAGTTGTTAAAAATCAAGTCGATGTTGCAATCGCCGGCAACAATTATATCTACTTTATCCATTTTATTAAACTAATTGCATTAAACAGTTTCCAGAAACTCGAGGTCTGCTGATTCAATCTTTTCCAATTTTGATATTATTCGTCCGACAGATGATTGTCGACAGCTCCATTTGATTGAACACCTTAGGTTAAAGTCCTGATTTATTATTTCCGGATTTTCTTCCTTCATTATTTTCATAATGTCATTCATCACCCCATAGTCGAAGTTAACCTGGTAAACATCATTAACCGTTTTTTCAACGATCGAGGTATTGTTTATGGCGTCAATACTGGCCTCTTTGTATGCATGAATCAGGCCGCTTGTACCTAATTTAGTGCCTCCAAAATATCGAACCACAACAATTAAAATGTTGGTTAACTCGTGCGATCGTATCTGTCCGTATATTGGTTTACCCGCAGTACCAGAAGGTTCGCCATCATCATTCGCCCTAAATCGCTTCCCATCAAGCCCCAGTTGCCAGGCAAAACAATGGTGGCGGGCATCGTAGTATTTCTTCTTTAAGTCAGTTACCAAATCTTTAACTTCGTCTTCGCTACTAATCGGATAGGCATAGCTTATAAATTTACTTCCCTTTTCTTTGTAAATGCCTTCAGAGGCTTTGGCAATAGTTTTGTATTTATCCTGATCGGTCATTGAATTTCCTGCATTTTCAGAATGTGAAAATAAGAAAAATATCATAGGCATTTTTAGAGTGACTTTTATTAATCACAGACATTTACATGTTTTGTAATTGAATTTTGAGTCTGCGAAGTGGTGTTAGTGATCAGAAAATCAGAATGAAAACTTCTAGTTAATCTTCTTCTAACCTTTATCCTTCTGTTGATGATAACATATCTCATTAAAAATACCTGCGAGAATGCTACCTTTATATTTGTTTATGCTGCAAACAAAACTATACGGAAATATGAAATATCTAATTTCTATTGCCTTGATTGGCTTATTATTCGGTTCGTGTCAGAATAAAATAAGTGAGCAATCCGCAATAACTCAGGTATCCCAAGAGGATAAAGCGAAAATTCTGGCACAAATGGATGCCTCAAGACAATGCTGGAACAAGGGCGATTTTGAAGGTTATATGAAAGTGTACTGGCAATCCGACTCATTAACATTTATGGGGTTGAATAGTATAACAAAAGGTTGGCATTCCACCTTAAGGAATTATAAAAAAGGTTACCCTACGCAACAACATCGTGGCGTATTAAGCTATTCCTTTCATCATTTTAATCAGTTGGCATCTGATTGTATTTTAGTTGTTGGTAGTTTTCATTTGGAGAGGGAAGTGGGTAATGCAGAAGGGAATTTCTCGCTTATCTGGAAGAAGATAAATGGCGAATGGCGGATTATTTTAGATCATACCTAACCTGGACAAGCCAGAATTGTACAAAGTACAGAGATATGAGTATCAATATTTACAGCTTACTTAAAATATTCTGCCAAAAAAACACGAATTTCAGAAGTAAGCGCCCACAAATTTTAGGCTTTTAGTTATAAAAATCAAGATTCAAATATTAAAGATTCGCTATCACAACCCGTGTTGAAACCCTTTTTTATATCTTCGCATCTAAACAAAAAAATGCAGAAATGAGTAATTTCAAGGAAGATTTGATGAAAGTGAAAGCTTTCGTTTTTGATGTGGATGGGGTGTTGTCGTCGCAAATGATACCAATGCATCCAAGTGGAGAGCCGATGCGTACGGCTAATATTAAAGATGGTTTTGCTCTGCAATTAGCTGTTAAACTGGGTTATCCGGTGGCGATTATATCAGGGGGTAATACTCTAGCTGTTAAAAAGCGCTACGAAGGTTTAGGTTTGAAAGATGTATACCTTGGAATTTCGGATAAATGGCCTTGTTTTGAAAAATGGATGGAAACAGCAGGTATTAAAGCTGAAGAAGTTATGTATATGGGTGACGATTTACCGGATTATCCCGTTATGAAACGTGTTGGTATTCCGGTTTGTCCATCTGATGCTGTGGAGGAGATTAAATCACTGTGTAAATATATCTCAGATAAAAAAGGAGGAGAAGGAGCTGTTCGCGATGTAATGGAACAAGTATTGCGGGCGCATGGTAAGTGGGCTTTAGATTATATCAGGTAAACCTTTAATTGCTTTCTAACACTTGGGCTCTATGGATTTTATAAAACTTATCCGTTACAAAAACTTAATAATGATTGGTGTTATGCAATATGCATTACGCTATGGTTTGATCTTACCTATATTAAATCATTTTGAAGTAAGCCCGGTGTTATCGCACCTTCGTTTTGCCTTGGTAGTATTAGCCACTTTATTGCTCGCAGCCTCGGGTTATATTATAAATGATTATTTCGACATCAGAATCGATCGAATTAATAAACCCGACAAAGTGCTTGTTGGCAAACGTATTGCGCGTCGAACAGCTTTGTTTTGGCATGTATTACTAACCGTCTTTGGTATTTTAATCGGTTTGTTTATAGCTTATGTGGCCCGAAAAGAGACCTATGCGTTAATGTTTGTTGCCGTTCCAATTCTACTTTGGTATTACAGCACCACATTTAAGCGGCACATCGTTATAGGAAATTTACTTATTTCCTTTTTAACAGCCATTGTTGTTATTTTGGTTGTATCGGTCGAGTTTGCCATGCTTGTTCGTGTGCACGGTCAGGCAATTGTTCGGTCTGAAGCTTGTTCACTGGCTTGGTTTTGGACCAACGGTTTTGCGATTTTTGCATTTCTCTGCAATTTTATTCGGGAAATAATCAAGGATACTGAAGATTTAAAGGGCGATCGGGCTGTTGGATGTAAAACTCTGCCAATAGCACTTGGCATACCTTTAACAAAGGTTTTTGTACTCATTCTGCAAGTAATCTCGTTGCTGGCATTGTGGATTATTTATTTTGGTGTTGATGCCTTTAAAAGCATTCCTTATGCATTGCCCTATTTCATTATCGCATTTACCCTTCCACACTTATTAAT
Source organism: Carboxylicivirga sp. (assembly GCA_025210475.1). GTDB lineage: Bacteria > Bacteroidota > Bacteroidia > Bacteroidales > Marinilabiliaceae > Carboxylicivirga. The sequence continues at coordinate 97,815 of JAOARW010000121.1, forward strand.
GATGTACAAGTGGTTAAAAGCTCAAACCCGGTCAGATTACCATGGCGTTAGTACCATTAGTAAAATTATTATTCTTTTTGGAGTGATTTTCATTGTATTAGCCGGGCAGATGTTTTAAAACACTTCACTGGTCTTACTTTAAAAATTGCCCCTATTAAGTGCGCAATTATTATATATTTGCCTTTTTGATTACAGGCAATATTGAAGAATATCATATAAATGCAGAATTATAAATTAATATTGGCATCACAGTCGCCACGCCGTAAGGAATTGTTATCACAATTAAACAGACCTTTTGAAGTGGTGGTAAGAGATAGCGGAGAGGAAGTATACCCGGATGGAATGGCAAATGAAGCTGTTCCTGTGTATCTGGCCAAACAAAAAGCAGAAGCATACAAAGCTGATTATCAGGAAAAGGATGTTGTGGTGATCACCGCTGATACTATAGTGTGCTGTAACGGAGAAGTTCTGGGTAAACCAAAAGATAAAGAAGATGCCGTTCGAATGTTGAAAATGCTTTCAAATTGTGGGCATAAGGTAATAACGGGAGTGACCTTAACCAGTGCCGAAAAGCAAAAGTCCTTTACTGCCAGTACTACAGTATTCTTTAAAGAGCTCACAGAGGATGAAATAGAGTATTACATCGAAAATTATCAACCATTTGATAAAGCCGGAGCCTACGGAATTCAGGAATGGATTGGCATGATTGGTATCGAACGAATCGAAGGTTCTTACTTCAATGTAGTGGGATTACCGGTGCAAAAACTATACACAGAATTATTAAAATTTTAAGTATCCAATAAATCAACAGAAATGATTAAAAAAACATTATTGACATTGCTTGTTGCCTTGTTTATGCAAACAATGGCGAAGGCTGATGAAGGAATGTGGATTCCGATGTTGCTCGAAAAATACAACATCGAGCAAATGCAGAAAATGGGTTTTAAACTCACTGCTGAGGATGTATATAGTGTAAACCAGGCATGCTTAAAGGATGCAGTTGTGATTTTCGGTCGCGGATGTACCGGTGAGTTGATTTCAGACAAGGGGCTAATTGTAACCAATCATCACTGTGGTTATGGACAGATTCAATACCATAGTTCGGTTGAGAATGACTACCTGACCAATGGTTTTTGGGCCATGTCGCCTGAGGAAGAATTAATTAATCCGGGCTTGACTGTGACTTTCCTAAAGCGAATGGAAGATGTGACAGAGAAAGTTTTTGAAGGAACTACAAGTGATATGACCAATGAAGAGCGACAAAAAATAATTGGTAGGAATATTGCAAAGATCAAAAGCGAAGCAGTTAAGGATACACATTATAAGGCGGTTCTGAAGCCATTTTTCCACGGGAATCAGTATTTCTTATTTGTCAATGAGGTGTTTAAGGATGTACGTTTGGTTGGTGCACCACCATCGGCCATTGGTAAGTTCGGTGGCGATACGGATAACTGGATGTGGCCTCGACATACGGGTGATTTTTCAATGTTTCGTATTTATGCTGATAAGGATAATAAGCCGGCTGAATACTCAAAAGACAATGTTCCTTACAAGCCTGCCAAGCATTTCCCGGTTTCATTAAAAGGGGTTAATGAAGGTGATTTTACAATGGTGTTTGGTTATCCGGGAAGTACCTACCAATATGTGCCTTCCTACCATCTGCAAATGTTAACGGAAACCATTAATCCAAAATTGATTGATGTGCGTACCGAAAAGTTGGCGATAATGAATCGTTTTCAAGAAGCAGATCCTGCTGTACGAATTAAATATGCGGCCAAAAATGCACGTATTTCAAACAGTTGGAAACGATGGATTGGAGAAAATCGCGGATTGGAAATTCTGGATGCCATCAATAAAAAGCAACAGTTTGAAGCCGAGTTTAATAAGTGGGCTAAATCAAACGCTGTTGAATATTCAGATCTGTTAGTTAAATACGAGAAGGTTTATAAGGATTATACCAACTACAACCTTACTTATGGGTATTATCGCGAAATGATTCGTTCCAATGGAATGGAGATAGCTTATCTGGCGAGTCAGATGGAAGCCTTAAAAGCCTTGTACAGTGCCGATGAGGTAAACGAAGAAGCTGCCGGCAAAGTGAAAGAGAAGTTAAAAGAACGCGTTGAATTGTTCTTTAAAGATTATTATAAGCCAATTGATAAAGAACTTTCGGCTAAATTATTAGCAATGTATGCCGAAAATATTGATAAAGCTTTTCAGCCTGATGTTTATGACCTGATCAATGGAAAGTTCAAAGGTGATATTCAGAAGTTTGTTGATTATTTATTTAGTAAATCGATATTTGATGATAAGGAAGCTACATTGGCTTTTGTTAATGATTTCTCTGTCAAATCCATTAAAAAATTAGAGAAAGATCCGGCCTATGTGCTTAATAATAGTTTCAAAACGGTTTATGAAGATGAGGTTTATCCTAAACTGAAGAAGTATTCATCTGAACTGGCTGAATTGAATAAAGCGTATATGGCTGCACAAATGAAATTTGAATCGGACAAAGTATTTTACCCCGATGCGAATTTTACCTTACGAGTTTCTTATGGTCAGGTGAAAGGATATACGGCGCGCGATGCGGTTTACTACAAGCATTTTACCACATTGGAAGGTATTATGGAGAAAGATAATCCTGATATTTACGATTATCGTGTACCGGCTAAGTTGAAGGAGCTATATAAGAACAAGGATTATGGACGCTATGAAGTTGACGGAACAGTTCCTGTTTGTTTTGTAGCAACTAACCATACAACCGGTGGTAATTCAGGAAGTCCGGTATTAAACGCCGAAGGACATCTAATCGGCATCAATTTTGACCGTGCATGGGAAGGTGTGATGAGTGATTTGATGTTCAATCCTGAGCAATGCCGTAATATTTCGCTGGATATGCGTTACGTATTGTTTATTGTGGATAAAATGGCAGGTGCCGGTTATTTATTAGATGAAATGACAATTATTGAATAAGACAGTATAAAAAGTAAAACAAAAGGGTGACCGTAAAAAGTCGCCCTTTTGTGTTTTTTATAAATCCAGAAACAAACTTTATCAAAGAGGTGAATATTAGGTCTGTACTTTTTGTATGAAACTTATTAAATTGTATCACACATTTTTAAAGATTAAATATCGGGACGTATGTTAAGAGATACCATTTTAAGGAAATTAAATGAACAAATACAATTAGAACACTACACAGCGAACCTTTACCTTGCCATGTCATCGTGGTGTAACGATCAAAGATTAAATGGATCAGCCAAATTTCTTTATGATTTAAGCAGGCGCAAGATGTCGCGCATGTACAAGTTGTATAACTATGTAAATGAAACTGGTAGCATGGCGATTATGGGTGCGATTGATGCCCCGCCTATTGATTACAAGAATTTGAAAGATGTGATTGAGAGAACCTTTGATCACGAAAAGCACCTGAGTTTAAAAATCAACGAATTAACTGAGTTGTCGATGAGTGAGAATGATTTTCCTTGCTTTAATTTTTTGCAGTTTTTTATGGAAGAAAGGCACGAAAAAGAAGCACTTTTAATGAGTATGTTGGATCGTATTGATATCATTGGTATGGAAGGTCGTGGTGTTTACATGATAGATAAGGAATTAGGAAGTTTGGTGAGTAGCGAAAACAAAGCATAAAAAATCCCCGCTAGATTAAAAACTAACGAGGATTAATATCAATAACGAGTTTGTTTAGAATCCTAGACCGAATCGGGCCCAGTATTTTTCTTCTAATTCTTTCCAACGCAACATGGTTGCACCGGTAAAATCTTTGGTGTATTTGTTAAGTAAATCCTGAGCTTCTTTTTTCTTTCCGGCTTTAAGTAGTTTTTCAAGTCTAATTTCCAGTTCCTTTGTTTCAGTCTGGCCTTTTTCTTCCAGGTAAGCCACTTCATCTAACAATCCTTTTTTAGTACTTTGCCATTCAAGGGTAGCCAGCTTATTAGCTTTACGATATTGCCAGATAGCAGCATCTTCACGATAACGTTTCTGTCCGCAAAAGTTAAAACTTTCTGGTAGCTCTGTTGCACCCGAATAGATTGGAATACGTGGTGATTGCCCAGGATTATCGAAGCTAAACCAAGCTATACCTCCAATGGCATCGGGCAGCCAGTCGCGTAGTTGAATAATTTCAGAATACGAACACCACGATACTGCCACTGTTCTTTGAAACTCGATCGTTTCATCTTTTAATGCATTGTATAAATTGCGCTCGTTGCGACCCAGCCAGGGATTCGCAATTTTTGATTTAAGTGTATCAACACCAATTTCCTCTTTTTTATCGTTATATTTTTTCTTCGTTACTAGCAGATTTTGGGTCATGTCGTATTCTGTGCCTTCATATGTTTCGCGGTATAAGGCCATAATATCCTGAACCGAAACTTTTTTGTCAGGCTTAACCGAGAAAGGAATTTCATCAGCTTCAAAATCAATATTAAGAGATGGAGCTAAAGCGTTTAAAATAAAATATTCACGAATTTTAAAAGGTTTTTCAACGTCGCCATAAGCTTTCCAAAATTTAAATGGCTTTTTGCCATCCCAACGGCCCAATTTTTTTGCAGCCGAAAATACATTTTTAGAAGCCATAAAATGATCTTTATCCTTCAGGTTAAGAATGCCTATGCGTGATATATTGGCCGAAACACCAACATGACCATCCGGAATGCGCTGAGCGGCCCAGATGCCGCCTATCTGATCAGGCCCCTCACCAACAATCTCCATTTGCCAAACTTCATATTTATCGGCAATGGTGATGCATTCGCCCCAGTCGCCATAACCATATTCCTCAATTAGTTCGCCAATAAGTTTTATAGCATCACGAGCTGTAGAGCAACGCTCCAAGGCAATTCGTTCCAACTCTTCGATTAAAAACATCCCTTTTTCGTTAACTAATTCTTTAGGACCAACAAAAGTTGTTTCTCCAATAGCGAGTTGTTTTTCATTCAGACATGGATAGGCGGTATTTAAAAAGTTATAGGTTTGCTTAGCCTGAGGAATTGTGCCAACCTGTTGTACTTTACGCATATCCCAAGGTGTTTCAGTTTTAAGCTTACCTTTAAAAATAGGCGTGGTTGTATCATTCTTAAAAGTTTGACCTTTTTCTACAGTTAACCAGGTGCGGTAACGTCCATCACATGTATGAGAAGTAATTACTGATCCATCAACAGTAGCTCCTTTGCTTACCATTATACTTGTGCAACTTTCTCCAAAATAAGGATCATTAACCTGATCAAATATACTTTGTGCGTGCATGCTCATCATTGATGAGATGAGGAGCATTATTAGAAAAGACAATTGTTTCTTCATGAGATTTTGAGCTTTTTAAACATGTTCTATTGAGGCTAAAAATAATAAAAGGTACATTTATGCTTGCTAACAAAGGTCATGTTAGTCATATTTATCATCAGATATCCAGATTTTTAAGCTTTTGAACCTAAAAACCCAATGAAGACAAATTCTATTTTATCCGTAATTCTTATTTCAATTTTACTATCAGGCTGTTCACTTCTTAAATTACAGCCACAATTTGCCGGTGAAGCGCTGCCTAAACAAGATTTGAATAAACGTATGGCAGTGCGGTCATTCTATAAAAATTTTAGTGGTGAAGTGATGCAAGCGGCTGATTCGATATTTTCCATGTCCAATGATTTAGCGGTAAAATCAGAAGCGATTAAATGGAAAGGTGCGGCCACCTCAGCTTGTGTGCGAACGGCCTTTCAGACAGATGCGGAAGTGGCATTGGTTGAAACCTGGTTGCTGACACGCCAGATGGATGAATACTTAAATTCTCGTGGAGAAGGATTTTTTGGCGAATTTCAACAGATTGCTACTGCTTGTTCGGGGAAGTTGTATGAGGATATTCAGAAAATAGCTCGAAGAAATAATCATCAAAAGGATTTCGAATTGTTGTCGGAATTCGTACTAAACTACCCGGTAAAGAATGATTTTCAGGATTGGCAATTTACGAAAATGGATGTTCGGCAGCAGTTGCTTGAGCATTTACAAATTCCCGATTCTGCATATACGACAACTGTGGGAACGGGAGCTGAAGTAATGAATGATTTTACTGACCGTATAAGTGTTTATAACGATCAAATAAAATCGCAATTATCCTGGGAGAAAGATTTGGTATTATTAACCTTTCAAGACGATAGCATTGCTCAGCCTTATTTGGCAAGAATCGATTCACTTTCACAAATGTTAAACCGATTAGCCATCGTAGCTCAGGAATCGCCCGAAATGATGGGAGTCATTGCTGTTCGTATGCGGGAAGAATTATCTCCCATTGTATCAGATCTTAATTCGGGTATGCGTTCCAGTATCGAAGAATTATCCAACGAACGTGCACAATTACAGGAATACCTGAATACTCAACGTGTACTCCTGCGTGACGACATGACACAATCGGGAAAAGAGTTGATTCAGGAAACAACCGATAACCTTATTCGTTTTGTTCGTCAGATATCATGGTTAATTATTATAGTTGTCATTGTGCTGGTGGCTATTATCTTTGGTCTGCCGTTCATGCTGGGGTATTTATTGGCAAAAGCGCGGTTTAAAAATAAGAATGATAATCAGTAAAATAAGTAAATAGTAACTTTTAAGATGATGATAAATAAACTCTTGCATTTATTATTGATTGTAGCATTACTTTCATCATGCGTATCAAAAGAAGAAAATAAGTCTTATCCATTTTATTTGGGAACCTATACAGATGGTGAAAGCAAGGGAATCTATCAAGGAGTATTAAAAAATGATGGCACCTTTGATACTTTGCAATTAGCGGCAGAAGCGAATAATCCATCCTTTTTGTGCTTTGCAAATCAAGGAAAAAGCTTATTGGCTGTTGGCGAAGTGAATGTTGAGGGAACCGGCACTGTTGATTCGTATCAAATTACTGGCAATGGATTAAAGCATGCATCCACATCGATAAGTGGAGGAGCACACCCGTGCCACATTATTTCTAATGATAAGGGTGATGTTTTAATGGCTAACTATACCGGAGGTAATCTGGGATATGTTCAGATTGATAATGACGGAAATTTAAGTGACTTGTTGGATGTAGCTCAGCATAATAACAGTAGCAACCCAGAACAGCAAAATAAAGCACATGCTCATTCAGCATGGATGTTGGGCGAAGATAAATTGGTAGCTGTTGATTTAGGGATCAATCAATTAATCTTCTATACGGTAAAGAATAATGAATTACATAGGACTGATAGTTTGTTGATGGAACAAGGTGCCGGACCGCGTCACCTCACTTTTCATCCAACAAAAGAAATAATGTACGTGGTGAACGAACTTAATAGCACTGTGTCGGTGGTGACCAAGGATAATAAGGGATGGAAATTATTAAATTCAATTACAACATTGCCAATGAACTATTCTGATAAAAGCTATTGTGCCGACATACACATTTCAAATGATGGTCGTTTTTTGTATGCTTCAAACCGGGGACACAATTCTATTGCGATTTTCAAGCTTGATGATACCGGGCAAGCTTTAAAATTGATTGGTCATCAGGATGTAAAAGGGGAGTGGCCCCGTAATTTTTCATTAACTCCCGATGGTGAATATTTAGTGGTTGCTAACCAGCATTCGAATAATTTGGTGGCTTTTAAGCGTAGTGATCAAACAGGGCAATTATCATTCTCGAGTGAAATTAAGGCGGGAAGTCCAGTCTGTATGTTGTTTAAATGAGAAGCTAGAATCTGGCTGCTAGCTTCTGGTTTCTAATTATTATCTTTGCGCCTCGAAATTTTGACAATATGCAATATCCCTGGGGACACGATAAAAGATACAACGACTACAGTTCATACATTAAACGAACATTTGGAGAGCGGGTGCAAAAGGTATCCATCAATGCGGGCTTTACATGTCCCAATCGCGATGGTTCCAAGGGCACTGGAGGGTGTGCATTTTGCAATAACAGCACTTTTAATCCATCCTACTGTGGTCCTGAATTAAGCATCTTGGAGCAAATTGAGAAAGGAACTTCATTTTTTCGTCCCAAATATCAAACTCAGCAATATTTGGCCTATTTTCAGGCTTATAGTAATACCTATGGGGAAACCAGTTTTTTAATCGACCAATATCAGCAGGCCTTGAGTCATCCAAAGGTGACTGGCATTGTGTTAGGTACGCGTCCTGACTGTATATCTGATGATTTATTAAAGGTTTTGGCCGAGTGGCGAAAAGACTATTATATTGCAATTGAGTTAGGAGCTGAATCTACTTCAGATGATACCTTGGAATTAATCAACCGGGGACATTCGTTTGCAGAAACAGTTGACGCAGCCAATCGTATTTCAAATGCAGGAATTCCTGTTGGTTTGCACATGATTTTGGGCTTGCCTGGCGAAGATCGTCAAGCTTTATTGGCTCATGCCGACGAGGTTTCAAAGCTTCCCATTAATTTTCTTAAGCTGCATCAGTTGCAAATAGTTAAAGGCAGTGCTTTCGGCAATATTTATGACAATCAGCCAGATTATTTTCAATTGTTTACTGCCGAAGAATTTATTGAGTTGGTGGTTGATTTTCTGGAATTAATGAATCCGGCTATTGTTATGGAGCGATTCATCAGTCAGGCACCGCATGATTTATTGATTGCACCGCGTTGGGGCTTAAAGAATTTTGAGTTTGTAGCCAAAGTTGAGAAACGATTGGCTGAGCGAAATACCTGGCAGGGTAAAAGGTATAAGAAATAGAGTATTAAAAAAGGATTCACTGATAATTTCGATGAATCCTTTATGTTGTTTTAATTATTTTTCGCTTCCTATTTTAATAACCATTCCCATTTTACTCATTACATGGTCGTATCCTCCTTTATCATGAGGCAAAGTGCAATCGCTACAATCTTTTATTCCATTTTTGTACTTGAAATTGCCACCACATTGATCTTTTAACATGTAAAGCGGACAATAGCAAAATAAACAATTAAATTCTTCGGTGTTTTTGCTTTTGTGACAAGGAAAAAATTCACACTTCTTGTTCTGTGAGAATTTATAGTTTTCTGTTTTTAGTTCTTTCATTCTAGTATTCCTTAGGAATTAAATTCCTGAATTTCTTCTTCTGATTTTAATTCGCATGGCTCCTTTAATTGGTTTTTCAGCAACCAAAATTAAATAACCACCACCACCTGCACCTGCTAATTTCCAGGCTATTGCTTCATTTTTATAACGATCAATCGTTTGATTAATTTCATCATTAACCATGGCAGGGAACATGGTTGTTTGTGCGTTAAAAGAATCTTTAAATGCTTGAGCAAAAGAAACTAAGTCGCTTTTCTGAATCGCATCCCATGCTTTTTCAGAAGCACCTGCTAAAGCCTTTACATTGGCTTCATTAATGTAGGTTTCTTTCAATAAGTCTAAACCTTTTTCGCGAGGCCATAACATCACCATGTATAAATGTTCTTCCAGCCATGTCAGAACCTTTTCATCATGGATAGATTCAAATTTTGTTGGCCAATAGGCGTTATCGTAATAATGTCTAACCAAGCCAGGCATACATATTCCAATGGCATCTTGTGCTCCGGAAATCAACTCCGATCCCGGTGAATTTTCATATTTAAAGAGTATCTCTGCTAATTTCTCCGGGCGATCAATGGGTAAGAAGTATGGCCATATTTTCTTAGCGGCATTTCTTGTTGATGTAGATAAACCACACCTTTCGTTATACTCAATTAATGGTTCCAGAGATAATGTTATAGCCCATCCGGGGTGGTGTTTAGATACATATGGCTGATCAATCCAGGTGCCTGCCAGATCAATTCGGTAGGGTAATAAACAATTGTCTGAAGTGCGTATGTCAGTGGTTGAGCGCTTAGGCAAGCCAGCTTCCGGTACTCTTTCAAGTACTTTTAGTTCAATACCTAATTCGTTGCATAACGATTCCTTGGCTGGCGAGAATCCATCTTCATTAACCACAAAATAATCAGGTTGTAATTCTCTTATTTCATTTTCAAAATCCATAATACCAGAACCGGAATTAACAAAGGCATCTCTTACATGTTTGATGGCTTTGATCATGTATAGTCGCTCAGCTTCGCAGTTGATGGTTTCACGTCCTTTAAGGTCGCTGATTGTTTTGTCAGAACCAATGCCAACGTATAAATCGCCATACAATGCTGCTTCTTTAAAAAAAGCGACATGACCACTGTGCAGCATATCGTAACAACCGGATACAAAAACTTTTTTATTCATTCTGGATTTATTATTGATTGCAGTTCAAATATAATTGAATGCGAACTAATACTTATGATGAGTTGATAATAAAAATACAAAAAAAAGGCACCCTTTGGATGCCTTTGAAATAAGTTTAGTAAGAATCAATTCTTTTTATCGTATATAAACCAATAACTTGTTCCAACAAACAAAGCACCTCCAATGATGTTACCAATCGTTACCGGAATAAGATTGTTAAAAATAAATTCAGTCCAGGTTATATCGGCACCATAAAAAATGGCAGTTGGAATAAAAAACATATTGGCAACACTGTGTTCAAAACCCATGGCGACAAATGCCATAATAGGAAACCAAATACCCAGTATTTTCCCCGAAATATCTTTAGCTGCATACGCCAGCCACATGGCCAGAGCCACCATCCAGTTACAGGCGATACCTTTTATCATAGCCTTTAAAAATGGTGCTGAGGTTTTGTATTCGCCAATATGAATAGCGCTTGAATACCAGGGATCTTTTGCAAACATATCAGTATAGTAAGCAAATAAGAATGCAACAATTATTGAGCCAATAAAATTACCGAAGTAAACGATGCCCCAGTTCTTTAATATTGATTTAAAACTACGATTACCAGATAATAAGCCTGGTATAAAATAAGCTGTGTTACCAGTGAATAATTCGGCACCTGCAATGGCGCATAAAATAAGTCCTAATGGGAAGACAGCTCCAAAAAGTAACTTTTGTATTCCAGGATTATTTGCGCTTAATTCAGGTAATCCGCCCCCTACAGCAATTGCTAAAAGGCCGCCCATGGCGATGTATCCGCCGGCTAAAAGTGCCAAAACAAATGTTTTTGCAACTGGTGTTTGGGCTTTACTTTCAGCCACACCATTTACCTGTTCAACAATTTCTTTTGCTGAATAATAATTCATTAAAATAACTTTTAAAGGATGATAATTTACGATTTGGGCTAGTTGATTACTACCTCTTTAAAGTAATTAGTGAGGATTGATTTTGCCGTATCGAGTTGTTCCGGAGTATTGGCCTTCACATCTTTAAGTTGATATTCCCAACCCAGATGTTCGTATTTGTGAGCACCAAGTTCATGATACGGCTGTATTTCCAGTTTTTCAATGTTCTCAAAGTTCTGAAAGTGCGCTCCGAGTTGATGCAAATGATCAGGGTTATCGGAATAGCCTGGAACCAAAACATAGCGCAACCATACAGGTTTGTTAATTTCTTTCAGGTAATTGATAAATGCTAAAGTTTTCTCATTCTTTTTACCAGTTAAACGCTCATGCTGTTCACTATAAATGTGCTTAATATCCAGTAAAACTATGTCGGTGAACTGCATGACTGCTTTTACATCTTCATTAAGGATACTGCCATTGGTATCGATACAAATGTGAAAACCTTCTTCTTTTAATGCTTTAACAACAGGTAGAAGCTGTTTGGCCTGAACCAGTGGTTCACCACCCGAAAAGGTTAATCCTCCTTTTTTACCAAAAAAGGGTTTTTGATTTTTTGCCATGGCAACAATCTCTTCAGCAGAAGTTTCTGATCCACCTTTTAATTCAATTGTATCAGCATTGGCACAATACAAGCACTTAAAATTACAGCCTTGTAAAAAGGCAACTAATCGAATACCAGGGCCATCGTATGTACCCAATGATTCAAAGGAATGAACTCGTAACATATTATTTTAAGTTATGAGCCAGAAGGCAGAAGGCAGAAGGAGTATATCTCACTTCTGCCTAATTACTTCTGCCTGTTATTGTTTTATTACATGTTGCTGTGGAAGCTACGTGAGATTACCTCAAGCTGTTGTTCGCGTGTTAAACGAACAAAGTTTACAGCATAACCCGATACACGAATAGTTAACTGTGGGTACTCATTTGGATTTTCCATAGCATCCTCTAAAAGTTCACGGTTAAGAACGTTTACGTTCAGGTGGTGAGCCTCTTTTGAGAAATAGGCATCCATCATGGTTACCAGGTTGTCAACGCGTGTTTCTGTATCGGCACCTAATGACTTAGGGATGATGCTGAATGTATTAGAGATACCATCCAAAGCATTTTTATAGTCAAGTTTTGCAACTGAGTTCAATGAAGCAATTGCACCATTTTTATCACGCCCGTGCATTGGGTTAGCACCAGGAGCAAAAGGCACACCCTGCTCACGTCCGTCAGGAGTTGCACCAGTCTTCAATCCATAAACTACATTGGATGTAATGGTTAGGATCGACATGGTTGGCTCGGCATTTTTGTAGGTATTTAAGCCGCATAATAACTGGTTGAAGTGATTTGAAATTTCAACAGCCAGGTTATCTACGCGATCATCATCGTTACCGTAACATGGGAACTCTCCATCGATTAAGAATTGAGAAGACAAGCCATCGTCGTTACGTACCACTGTTACATTGGCGTGCTTAATAGCAGATAATGAATCGGCTACAATTGACAAGCCTGCCATACCATACGCTAAGTTTACTCTTGGATTAGTATCCACAAAGGCCATCTGAGCTTTTTCGTAGTAGTATTTGTCGTGCATGAAGTGGATGATGTTCATCGACTCGTTGTAAACGCGAGCTACTTCTTTCATCGCCAGCTTGTAATTAGCCATTACCTCGTCGAAATCTAGCTTATCGCTTTTTAATGCAGGAATACCCTCTACAATAACTTTACCCGACATTTCGCAACGACCACCATTGATTGCCAATAGTAAGGTTTTTGCTAAGTTGGTACGCGCGCCGAAGAACTGGATGTGCTTACCAATTTCCTGGAACGATACACAACAGGCAATACCATAGTCATCCGAGTTACGTGTTTCCGTCATCAAGTCATCGTTTTCGTACTGAATAGATGATGTATCGATAGAAACCTGTGCACAGAATGCTTTAAAGTTTTCTGGTAAATCCTGTGACCAAAGAACTGTCATGTTTGGCTCTGGTGAAGGACCTAAGTTGTATAATGTCTGTAAGAAACGGTAAGAAGTTTTAGTAATTTTATGACGTCCATCCATCAATTTACCACCAATCGCTTCTGTTACCCATGTTGGGTCACCGGCAAAAATTTCATTGTATGCATTCATGCGAAGGTGACGAACCACACGTAGTTTCATTACGAATTGATCGATAAATTCCTGAGCTGTTTCTTCAGTGATGTTACCGTTTTTCAAATCGTACTCCATGTAAATGTCGATGAATGACGATACGTTACCCAATGACATGGCAGCACCATCTTGCTCTTTAACTGCAGCCAAATATGCAAAATAAACCCACTGAACAGCTTCTTGTGCAGATTCTGCCGGACGAGACAGATCTAAACCATATTTAGCACCTAACTCTTTAATTTGAAGCAACGCTTTAATCTGTTCCGCAACTTCTTCACGTAAGCGAATTTTTTCGTCAGACATAGGTCCAACCAAACCTATCATATCGGATTTTTTGGCAGCTACTAAGCGATCAATACCATACAATGCCAAACGACGATAGTCACCAATGATACGGCCACGTGCATAGTTGTCAGGTAAACCAGTTAAAAATCCTAATGAGCGGTATTTACGAATCTCATCGGTATAAACATCAAATACACCATCATTGTGTGTTTTGGCGTAATTGCGGAAGATATCTTTAACGCGGTCAGATACTTCTAAACCTTGCTCGCTACAAGCTTTTTCAACTACAGCGATACCACCGTAAGGCTTCATGGCGCGCTTTAATAGTTCATCAGTTTGTAAACCAAGGATTAACTCAAGATCCTTTTGGATGTATCCGGCTTCGTGTGATGCAATTGTAGAAATGGTTTCGGTATCAATTGATCGAACACCGTTATTAGCTCTTTCTTCTTTGATAGCTTCCAAACAAATATCCCAAAGCTTTTTGGTGCGTTCGGTAGCGCCGCATAAGAATGAACTATCTCCATCAAATGGAGTAATGTTTTTTTGAACAAAATCTCTAACGTTTACTTGCTCGTTCCAAGCACCATTTACGAACGTCTCATTAATTTTACTCATAATTTAACTGTTATCCTGTACAATTTATAATTTGTGCGTTATTTTCTGTATTTGCGACGGCAAAGTAAGCTTCTTTTATTTTACTGTGCAATCCTCATTATTAGGGATAAAGGGGAGTGCTGGGTCTGTTTTTGCTACTTGAGCGCATGCATTTATTTTAGAATATTGACGTTTAAGATTCGAATGTAAATTGTAATGTGCAGATTACAAAAGAGATTTGAGAGTGTAATTTCTGAGGTGCAAATGATGGTGTCTTTCGAAATCTGTTGTTTCGGATTAATATTTGAAAATAAGAATCAGGTGCAGATTTAATTATTTTTAACATCTCAATCGCTGGTAAGCAAAGTCAGGACGCCTTACTCCTTATATTAATCGTGCGAATTTGACTTTATATAACGATTGTTCGATGTGATTCTTTACTTTTAGAGAAAATTTAAACCTAAAAGATGTAGTATGAAAAAAATGTTTGGCCTAATGGCTATAACGCTGCTTATAGCTTGTACCCCACAAAAAAAGAAAGTTTCGATGATACCAGAGAATTTACCGAATGCGCCGGTTGCTGAGAAGAAGGATTCTGTTTTAACAATGCATGACCATACGCGTGTTGATCCTTATTTTTGGATGCGATTGACAGATGAACAGAAGAATGCAGAAAACCCGGATGAGCAAACGCAAAAAGTGCTAGATTATTTAAATGCCGAGAATACATATACCAAAACTGTAATGAGTAAAACGGAGGCATTGCAGGAAAAACTTTTTAATGAGATTGTTGGTCGCATAAAGAAAGATGATGAGTCAGTGCCTTATTTCTCAAATGGTTATTGGTATTATTCTAAGTTTGAAAAAGGTAAAGAATACCGCATCCATTGCCGCAGGAAAGGAACAATGGAGGCTCCTGAAGAAGTATTCTTCGATGAGAATGAGCGTGCCGAAGGTCAGGCCTATTACGGATTAGGAAGTTTAACCATCAGTATCGATAATAAATTATTGGCCTTTGCCGAAGATTTTGTTAGCCGACGAATCTATACCATTCGGTTTAAGAATCTTGAGACAGGCGAGATATTACCCGATGTGTTAACTAATGCTGAAGCCGGGGGTGCCTGGGCAAATGATAACCTAACTTATTTCTATACGACCAAAAATGAAGTGTCTTTATTAAGTGAAAAGATTTGGCGTCATAAATTGGGTAATGACAAGGATGTGATGGTTTACCACGAAAAAGATCCTTCGTTTTACATTGGCGTTTATAAAACCAAATCGGATAAATACCTTGTAATTGATGAAAGTTCTACTTTGGTTTGTGATTATCACATTTTGGATGCGGATAATCCAACAGGGGAGTTTAAGCAATTTACACCGCGTACGGAAGAACACGAATATTTCATTCAGCACTTTGAAGATAAATGGTTTGTTACGACCAATAATGAAGCCACTAACTTTCGTTTAATGGAAACACCTGTTGGTGCTACCGAAATGAGCAATTGGAAGGAAGTAATTCCGCATCGTGAAAATGTTTTGCTTGACGAGATTGAAGTATTTAAAGATTACCTGGTGGTGAGTGAACGTAAAGACGCACTTAATCATTTACGCATCATCAACCAAAAAACGAAAGAAGAGCATTACCTGGATTTTGGTGAGGATGTTTATGTAGCTTATATTTCGATTAATCCTGAATTTAACACCAACAAATTAAGATTTGGTTATAGCTCTATGACCACACCAACATCAACAATTGATTATGATATGTCGGCTAAAACAAAAGATGTTAAAAAAGTACAGGAAGTGGTTGGCGGACATGATCCGGAAAAGTATGTGACTGAGCGCTTATGGGCAAAGGCGCGAGATGGTGTTAAAGTACCAATGTCGGTTGTGTATAAAAAAGGGGTTAAGAAAAATGGCGAGGCACCATTGCTATTGTACGCCTATGGATCATATGGGTCCACGATGGATCCCTGGTTTAGTTCAACCAGATTAAGTTTATTAGATCGCGGTTTCATATTTGTTGTAGCACACATCAGAGGAAGTCAGGCAATGGGGCGCCAGTGGTACGATGATGGTAAGATGCTGAATAAAATAAACACCTTCAACGATTATATTGATTGTAGTCAGTATCTGATTGATCAAAAATATACCTCGTCTGAGCATTTATATGCCATGGGAGGAAGTGCAGGTGGTTTATTAATGGGAGCTGTGGCTAACATGGCACCTGAGTTATATAATGGAATGGTAGCAGCAGTGCCTTTTGTTGATGTGGTATCAACCATGTTGGATGAAACAATTCCGTTAACAACGAATGAGTTTGATGAGTGGGGGAATCCGAAAAACAAGGAATATTACGATTACATGCTAAGCTATTCGCCATATGATAATGTGAAAGCGATGGACTATCCTAATCTTTTAATAACAACAGGTTTATTTGATTCGCAGGTGCAATATTGGGAACCGGCTAAGTGGTTGGCAAAACTCCGTGATACAAAAACGGGCGATAATCTTCTGATAATGCATACTAATATGGAAGCGGGTCATGGAGGTGCATCGGGACGATTTAAGCGTTACCGTGAAACAGCCATGGAATATGCTTTTATGATGATGCTGGAGGGAATAAACGAGTAGCATATAATTAATAGGATATACAATAACCCGCATGGATAATTATTCATGCGGGTTTTTTATAGTTGTAATGATTAAGATTAGTGTCTTTCTATCAATGAAATGAAGTGGTGTGATTGATAGCGAAATGTATAATTTTAAGAAGGCTTGTTAAGGAGTGTTAATTTTTGGCACGCCCTTTGTTTTAGCTTCAGTAACAAATGAATGTTCCGGCCAGAATAATTGTCTAACTTAAAATCGACTGTCATGAAAGCTTTAACAATTATACCAACCTTATTAATTAGTTTACTTATTTCTGTTTCAACTGTTGCTCAGAGGCAATCACATCGTCATCACCAAAGAGCTGATGAGCGAGTACGTTGCGAAAAGAACAGAGTTTATGACCAAAATACATGCAATAAGAAGGATCATTACACACATCGTTACCATTCGAATCATTATAAAAAGCCTAAGTATAACCATAGTCATTACAATAGCTGTGATCATCGTTCAAGATGCGATGTAAATAACCGTCGACATTATAAACAACATCATTACAAGCATCACTACCATTGTAACACACACGATGTTTGTTCGCGTCGCTATATCCGTCGATTACCTTCGAGGCACTATGTGAGTGTTCGCTATGGAAATGATGTGTTTTACTATTGCGAGGGTTTGTTTTATTCTTTCCAACCAGATTATGGCTATTGGCAAGTGAACCTGAAAATACCTGTTGTCAGATACCGACCACAGCATTGTCAAACACGAATCGTAAGAGGCAGACATTATTATATCAGTAATGGCAGTTATTATTTGCCTGTTTCCAATGGCGAATATCTTGTTTGCAGAGTTTATTAATAAGATGTAGTAGAAAAGCGCACAAAAAAGGGGAGCCTGAAAAGCTCCCCATATTATTTATGTTTCAATTCTTTTATAACGAATTCAAATAGTCAGTCACATTCTTCTCAACACGACCAACCACTTCAGAAACATCTGCTTTTTCGAACTTATCGCCAGTGATGCTTTCATAAAGTTCAATGTAGCGCTCAGAAACTTGCCCAACAAACTCATCTTTCATTTCAGGTAATGTATCACCTTCACGTCCCTGGAAATCATTTTCCATCAACCACTCACGAACAAACTCTTTCGACAATTGCTTTTGGTTTTCACCTTTGTCGAAACGCTCCTGGTATCCATCAGCATAGAAATAACGCGATGAATCTGGTGTGTGAATTTCATCGATCAGGTAAATTTTACCATCTTTTTTACCAAATTCGTATTTCGTGTCAACTAGAATCAGACCCATTTCTTTGGCAATTTCGCTTCCGCGCTTAAATAGCTCTAAAGAAATACGTTCCAGTTCTTTATACTCCTCTTCAGAAACCAAACCTTGCTTGATAATTTCTTCACGAGTAATGTTTTCATCGTGTGCACCTTGTTCAGCTTTGGTTGTTGGTGTTAGAATTGGTTGTGGAAAAGCCTGGTGTTCTTTCATGCCGTCAGGAATTGGAACACCACAAATATCACGTCCGCCATCCTTGTATAAACGCCATGAGCTACCGGTTAAATACCCACGTACAATCATTTCAACAGGATAGGTTTCGCACATGTGACCAACAGTTACGGTTGGATCTGGGGTAGCAATCTTCCAGTTTGGAACAATGTCAGCTGTGGCATCCAGGAATTTAGCTGCAATTTGGTTCAATACCTGACCTTTAAAAGGAATGCCCTTTGGAAGCACCACATCAAAAGCTGAAATACGGTCAGAAACCACCATTACCAGGTAGTCGTCGTTAATGTTGTAAACGTCACGAACTTTTCCTTTGTAAACACTTTTTTGTCCCGGAAAATTGTAATCCGTTTTAACAATTGCTTTACTCATAATCATTAGTTTATATCAATATTTGTTTCCCTTAGTTTCTGTTATTCTTTATCGTATGCTTCTACAATATCCTGAACCAACTTGTGTCTAACAATGTCTTTGACTGTAAAGTTTATTCTTTCGACTCTTTTTATACCTTTTAATATGCGCATGGCC
The DNA here is from genome assembly GCA_025210475.1 of Carboxylicivirga sp. GTDB lineage: Bacteria > Bacteroidota > Bacteroidia > Bacteroidales > Marinilabiliaceae > Carboxylicivirga. The sequence goes on from JAOARW010000121.1 coordinate 116,652, forward strand.
TGCACCAGGCCTGATTGCTGTTTATTTGGCAAGTCAATTTGTGTGACATCACCGGTTACAATAAACTTTGCATATTCCCCCATTCGGGTAAGGAACATCTTCATTTGGTTGTTTGTGGTATTTTGCGCCTCGTCTAAAATAACGCAGGCATTGTTGAGTGTTCGTCCCCTCATAAATGCCAATGGTGCAATTTGAATGGTGCCATTTTCCATAAACTCCTTTAGCTTAACAGGAGGGATCATATCCTGAAGCGCATCGTATAAGGGTTGCAGATAAGGATCAATTTTATCTTTCATATCTCCCGGTAAAAATCCCAGTTTTTCCCCTGCTTCAACAGCGGGACGGCTTAAGATGATACGGCGCACCTGACGGTTTTTTAAAGCTGCAACGGCCAGGGCAATTGCTACATAGGTTTTACCCGATCCGGCAGGACCTACGGCAAACAATAAGTCATTTTTCTTGAATGATTTAACCAGTTTGTCCTGGTTCTTAGTTCTGGCTTTAATCGGCTTGCCATTAAGGCCGAACAACACCACGTCACTATCACTTCCGGCCTGGGTTAATCGTTCACCAACCAGTATTTCGTTTAAAGATGATTCTTTAAGTACATTGTACTCGTTATAGTGTTTTAAAAGGAGGTTCACTTTTTCTTCAAAGTCAGCTACTTCTTCGGCATCCCCAATGGCCTTAAGCCAATTGCCGCGAGCTACAATGTTTAATTTTGGGAAATGATTTTTCAGGAGTTCTAATTTAGCATTTTTAATTCCTAAAAACTCTACTAAATCAACAGATTCGAGGTAGATTAACTTTTCTATCATAAAGTGGTTTAATTCCTTAATTTTGTACACTGCAAAGTAACAATATTTTTTGCATTTGAAAGCTGATAAAAGCCCTATAAGTGGGGTGTAATATTCAAATTATTTCAAATTATTAACTGTTAATTCACTAAAAGAGATATGAGCCAGGATCGACACGAATCAACGATAAAGGTGTTTAATGAACTTCTTAATATTATGGATGAACTTCGAATGAAGTGTCCATGGGATAAAAAGCAAACCAATGAATCGTTGAGAACATTAACCATAGAAGAAACCTACGAATTGGCAGATGCCATAATAAAGCAAGATGCGACTTTGATAAAAAAGGAGTTGGGAGATTTGTTATTGCACATTGTTTTTTATGCCAAAATTGGATCAGAAACAGATGAGTTTACGATGGAAGATGTGATTCGTTCCTTAAATGAAAAACTGATTTATCGTCATCCACATATTTTTGGTGATGTGGAAGCAAAGGATGCTAAGACAGTAGAAGAGAATTGGGAGAAGCTTAAGCTGAAAGAAAAAGGTGGTAATAAATCGGTACTGGAAGGTGTGCCACTTTCGTTGCCAGCTATGGTTAAAGCCAATCGTATACAAGATAAGGCTCGCGGTGTAGGTTTTGATTGGGAGCACAAAGAGCAGGTATGGGATAAGGTTCAGGAAGAATTAGATGAGTTAAAAGTTGAGATTGAAGCACATGATGAGGATCGCATGGAAGCTGAATTTGGCGATCTGTTATTTTCGGTAATCAATGCAGCGCGTTTGTATGGCGTTAATCCCGAAAATGCTTTGGAAAGGACTAATCGTAAGTTTATTAAACGATTCAATTATCTCGAAGAAAAGACCTTGAAGGTCGGCAGAGACCTGAAAAAGATGAGTTTGGCTGAAATGGATGAAATATGGGAAGAAGCTAAGAATCTTTAGCCAATTGGGCAATCGGTTTGATGCAGCATGTCTGGCATTGAAACTCCCTATTTTACTGTTTTTCGACTGATTGCATTAATTTTTTGATGAACGCCTTTATTGGGTAAAAGTGATTTAACAATATTGAGTTATATAATGGCATTTATTAATATTGCTATTTGAGGATTATTACGGGTAAGTGTCAGTTGTACAGGTGGATGTGGTGTTTTGTTATTCGTTTGAGCTTTAAATAGAATAACTCGTTTAAGAGAACTTATATATAAATGAAGTGAAAAAGTCAAGTTGTTAATCATTGAAAATAGATCATTAATCACAAAATATCATCCGTTCGTCAATTGAAAACAACTAATGAGCTATTTGTGGGGTAAACAAAAACGAATTCACAATTCATTAGACACTCAAGGAAACTGAAACGGACGGTTTCTTGAACACCCAACACTATTCAACATCCTTTTACCTCTGCAGCCCGATTCCAACCCAAGTGAAAACTGCAGAGGTTTTTTTATGCCATTATTTAATATTTATCAATGCGAAGCGTCAGTTGGTCAAAACAAATCAACGATTACCCCTATAGCAATGTATATGTAAATGATTTTGCAAAAATAAAACACTCGTAATCGAAACGGACGATTACACATGCATTAATCAACAACCTTTCGCCTCTGTAGCATTCTAGCCCAAGAATAACTATGGAGGTTTTTTATTGGATTGACCAAAGGATTGCACCTCTGTAAACGAAATGCTTAGCCAATAATTTCGCTTTGATATACTGTGATTAAACAACTATTTTTTATAAAAGAGTTTTTAGTTTATAAAAAGAAATTCGTATGTTGGCAATTAGACAATAATTAGCTAAGAAAGACATGCCATTAAGCAGTATACTCAAACATATTCAGGCCGACGAGCAATTGTGGAATGAAGCGATTAAACAATGTTCTTACTATAAAAGTGGTGAGGTTGTTTATGAGCAGGATACGAATATGAAACACGCTTACTTTGTAAAAAAAGGTTTGTTAAAGATATATAGGATTGGTTCCAAGGGAGAACAACAGATTGTTCGATTGATTAAGGAGGGTGACCTGTTTGGATTTCACTCATTACTTGGGGATGAACCAGAGGTGACCGCGTGTGAAAGTCTGACTGATAGTGAGGTGTGTCTTGTGCCGGGCGAAGCTTTTAAAAAGACAATTAGTGAAAACAAAGAACTGACGGATTTACTCATTAAGAAGACTTGCGATGAGTTAAAAAACTCCTATAATTCATTGGTTGAGTTATCGCAACGAACCGTGAGGGGGCGTTTGGCTAATCTTCTTTTAAAGCTTCAGGATTTATTTAAAACATCGGCAGATGAAGCTATTCCTCTAGTGATCTCAAGATTGGATATGGCGCGTTGGATTGGGACTTCCAAGGAATCGGTAAGTCGGTTGATTACCGAATTTAAAAATGATGGCATTATACGTTTCGACCGACGCGAGCTGATAATCACCAATAAAGAAAAACTGGAGAGAATAATAATGCTTTCCTGATAAAGTGCCGTATTGCCTGATCTTCTTTACTGCTCGGAAACCAGTTTAAGGTATTTTTTAAGGATGCTGATTATATCATGATCATTAAGACGAGCATTATGAATATCTTTTTTTAATGCAGGATAGTCCTTAAAAATGTAAGTTAATGTTCCTAAATACTCTTTACGAACAGGATTATAGGATCGTGTATTAGTAAATCCTTGATTGTTAAAAAATACCTGTTCATTTTCTTTATAAGTTGATCTGGTTTGCAAAAGGGTGTATGTTTGGTCGTCTTTTTCTAATACATAAGCGATATCATTTACATATTTGATGTCGTTTAGTTCATAGATTGGTAAATAAATCTTATATAAGCTCACTTTATTTTCAAATATTAATTCCCCAAATCCTTGTGTAGTGTCTTTACTGCTATTAATGTAAGAAAGGGATTTGAAAAATCGATTTTTACCATGAAAACAAAAGGAGGATATGTCTGCAGGTAAGTAAATACTAATTGAATCACTTCCCATATTATCTTTAAATTTGACTGTCTCGCAAAGTGAATTATTTGCAGAATACTTAAGGTTGCCCTCAATTGTATCACCTTTATTTGTTATTATATATCCCTCTTTAAATTTTCTTTTTTGAGATAATGAAGTAAAAGGAATAATAATTAGGAATGTGGTAATCAAGAGTAATTTAATCATCTGAGGCCGTGTTATTAACTATCCTGTAAATTTATAAACCTTTATTAATAAGTAAAATGGATAAAGTTACTAAGTGGTTGCTTTATTGGAAGTAGATAATAGTTATTAAAAGTCTAATATAAATAATCCCAACATTCCTGAATGTTGGGATTACTATCTTATATCCTCAAAGGAAATGAGTGTTTGTCAACTGTTATTTTTTATTGAGCGGTAGCTCTACACCAAAATCTTTCTTTTTATCTTCAAACTTAAGTAACAGGGCAAAGACGAGGCCAAGTAAGCTAACGCCGGCGAACATCAGAATTGTTGCTTGTATTTTTCAAACTCAAATTCAAAGTTAGGGGTAAATATGCCTTTCCCTTTGTTTTCCATTATTTCGTCGAACGACCAGAATCGAACTTCTTCCACTTCAGTCTTGTCAAAATTAAAAGGGCCCCGATGGTCTGTAACAAAACTAAATACCAGTTCATTTTCGACCGAACTAGTCCATTTGTATTGTCCAAGCGCTCTGACTTTAAAAGATTTCAGACCAATTTCCTCTGAAGTCTCTCTTTGTAATGCTGTTTCGATGCTTTCGCCAACAGAAACATGTCCACCAACTGCAGTATCCCATTTTCCAGGCTGAATCAATTTATGTGCCGGGCGTTTTTGCAGTAATATTTTACCCTTGTGAATCACATGCAGATGAACCACCGGATGCATTAAAAAAGATTTAGCATGTACAATGGAACGAGGTGCCGAACCGGTTATTTTACCTGTGTCATCAACCAGTGGCAGCCATTCCTCATTTTGATAACGAATGTTTTGCTTTCGTTTTATCAACCATTCATAAGCCATGTAAAATCCCATAACAACAAATAATCCAGCACTTCCAAGAAACTTCCACAGCGTATCATCTTTAATGAAAGAAGAAGCTGTTGTGGCCAAGGAATAGATGAGTAATAGCCAAAATATCCGTTTCATACTTTGTTGCATCATCCAGAGGTGGTAAGTGTTCATTTCAACACTTTTCATATAGCGTTGAGTCATTTGCAACATTAGGTTGTGTTTCGAGAAGGCCGAAAAACCAATGAGTCCTGTCATCATTAAACTGATAATGCCAGGTTTTAATTTGAAAAATAAGTCATTATCCAAAGCGATGGAAACAACCCCCAATGCAACGATTAAGCCTACGTCAAACAAAATGAAGCGTTCAATTCGTCGTTCTTTTACATAGCCATATATTAATTCGATTATTCCAATAATAATGGCTGTAATTAAGCCGTAAACAGTTCCCCATATTTCATCAACCACTATAAATACAATGATGGGCAGAAAGCCGGGCAGGAGGCGTTTAATCAGTTGAAGTTTGTCCATAATTTAAAAAATGAAGTGCGAAGATAAAAAACTTTGATCAGCTGTAATATTCTTCAAACAGAATGGGTTTTGCCGCAGTGATATTTATACACAGATATCAATGCTGTCATCCTTTTTATTACTTTTGTGTACTGTTATTGCTGAAACATTATCTATGAACAGTTACACTATTCAGTTGCTGGTGCCTTTTGCATCTTTTCTTTCATTTATGATGGTATTTCTATCGATACCAACCATCTTGCGGGTGGCACATTCTAAAAATCTTTTCGACGAACCTAATAAACGAAGTGTACATCGTATGCGCATTCCAACATTGGGGGGGCTGGCTATCTTTGTGGGATTTTTATTTACCTATTCTTTGTTTGTTGATTGGTTTAAGTTTATTGAGATACCATTTCTTATTCCGGCTTTATTAATCATTTTTGGAATAGGGATAAAGGATGATATTTTGGTAACAGCACCAATGGTGAAACTTGGAGGGCAGTTGATTGCTGTGATCATAATTGTTGGTTTGGGAGGATTGCAAATAACCGATTTTCACGGCTTTTTTGGTTTACAGCCTGATCCTTTTTGGGGCACGATACTAACCATTGTCGGAATGGTGTTTATTATCAATGGTTTTAATCTGATTGATGGCATTGATGGTTTAGCGGCAATTACCGGAATTATTACCATGTTGTCCTTCTCAACCTGGTACTTTATCAACGAGGATTACCACATTCCAACACTTGCGGCAGCGCTTGTGGGCGGATTGTTTGCGTTTGCTTACTACAATATTTTCTCAAAGCGCCAGAAGATTTTTATGGGAGATACAGGTTCTCTTATTTTAGGTTTTTTAGTGGCTGTTGTAGCTGTTCATTTTAGTGAGTTTAACCGCCCTGACAATCAATACAAGCTAGTGAGTACCATGAATAGTGCTCCTGCTGTAGCGATGGCCATTCTTATTGTGCCGATAGTTGATACTATGCGCGTGTTTATGCTGCGTGTGGCACAAGGAAATTCGCCTTTTATGGCGGATAAAAATCATATCCACCACCGCATGTTGGCTTTGGGATTCACACATCTGCAAATTAGTTTAATTATTGGTGCCATTAATATTGGGTTTGTCATATTAGGATTTGCGTTGCGCAATTTAGGGATGCTAAAGCTCAGTATAATTATTTTATCACTTGGATTTGCTGTAGCGTACATTCCATCAATTGTATTGTATTATAAACGTCGTCATTTTATTCGTCGCCTGCGAAGTATTCGTAAACATCGATAAGGTTTGATATTGAGGATGGTTATTGTTGTTTTGTAAATTCTTGATTTTTAATCGATGAAGCGATTTTACATAGCAAAACTTTGATCTTGAAGAAATCATTTTAAACATCTGGTCCAATAAGATGTTGATAATTGTAATGAATCTGGATTATTTATTAACGATTTGAAATGAAAAAACAATCAGATATAGGGTTGATCGGGTTAGCTGTAATGGGCGAAAACCTGGTTTTAAATATGGAGAGTAAAGGTTATCAGGTTTCTGTTTATAACCGTTCTACCGATAAAGTAGATAATTTTATCAAAGGTCGTGGTCAAGACAAAAACATCATAGGAACCTATTCCATTGAAGAATTGGTGTCCTCTCTGGAGCGTCCGCGAAAGGTTATGATGATGATAAAAGCCGGTCCTGCTGTTGATGCCACCATTGATGCCTTGTTGCCACACCTTGAGCAAGGTGATATTATTATTGATGGAGGAAATACGCACTATCCGGATACTGACCGACGCGTGAAACTAGTTGAAAGTAAGGGAGTGCATTATATTGGTGCTGGTGTATCAGGAGGCGAAGAAGGTGCTTTGCTGGGGCCATCAATTATGCCCGGAGGATCAAAAGCGGCCTGGCCTGCACTAAAGCCAATTTTTCAATCTATTGCTGCCAAAGTTGAGGATGGTTCGCCCTGTTGTGACTGGGTAGGTGAGAACGGAGCCGGACATTTTGTGAAGATGGTTCACAATGGAATCGAATATGGCGATATGCAATTGATCACCGAGGCTTACCATATAATGAAGGACTTACTTGGTTTATCGGCTGACGAAATGCACGAGGTATTTAAAGAATGGAATGAGCAGGAGCTGGATTCGTATCTAATTGAAATAACCCGTGACATAATGGCTTATCGGGATGAAAAAGGAGAACCTTTGGTAGAGAAAATTCTTGACAAAGCTGGACAAAAAGGAACCGGCAAATGGACGGGGATTACTGCATTGGATTTAGGGGTGCCTCTGACATTGATTGGTGAGGCTGTATTTTCACGTTGCCTTTCGTCAATAAAAGACGAACGTGTTGAAGCCTCGAAAATATTAAGCGGACCAACACCTGCCTTTGATGGCGATAAAAAAGAATTTATCAGTGCAATTAAGGATGCTTTGTATGCTTCAAAAATAGTATCGTACGCACAAGGCTATGCTTTAATGAGAGCTGCAGCCGATGAAAATAACTGGAACTTAAATTATGGAGGAATAGCACTGATGTGGCGGGGTGGCTGCATTATTCGATCGGCCTTTTTAGGAAAGATTAAGGAGGCATTTGATAATCAGCCAGGCTTAAGCAACCTATTGCTCGATCCGTATTTTAAGGCGGCTATTGATAAGGCGCAGGCCGGATGGCGAAAAGTTGTTGCAATGGCAGTGATGAATGGTATTCCAACTCCGGCGTTTGCAACGGCACTTAGTTATTACGATGGCTATCGAACAGAAACCTTACCTGCCAACTTGTTACAGGCTCAACGCGATTATTTCGGAGCGCATACCTATGAAAGGGTTGATAAGCCCCGTGGAGAATTTTTTCATACCAATTGGACAGGCAGGGGAGGCGATACTGCCAGTACAACTTATAATGTATGATCTGCTTCTTTATAATATAATAACCCAATCAACTGCTGATTGGGTTTTTTTATACTCATACAGATTAAGAAAGCTTATAAAAGATTTTCGAAACCTTATTTTTTTATAATATTGTAATTGAATATAGGGAAAACTAATATGTCAATATCAGTTGATAAGTCGATGCTCAAGCTTTTGCATAAGGGCGATGAGCACTTTTATCGAAGTGTTTTTAACCAGCTGCAACCGGCTTTGGTATCATATGCGAAGGAGTATGTGATCGATACTGATATGGCTTCGAATATTGTTCAGGAAGCATTTTTAAAGCTTTGGGAACAGCGGAAGAATATAAAAGTTGGTACTGTTTTAAATGCTTATTTGTATAAATCGGTTCGTAATATCTGCTTGAATTATTTAAGGCATTTAAAGGTTGTTGACAAGCATGCTGGCCAGATGAATGAGCTAAGCCTTAATTATGACGCATTAAAAGATAAAAGTGCCGAACGATTATTGGAAGCGGAGATAATGGAACGTTTGCAAAGTGCGATTGAGAAAATGACACCACAGTGTCGCAATGTGTTTGTGTTAAGCCGATTTGAAAATAAAACTTATAAAGAAATTGCCGCCGAACTCGGAATCGCTGAAAAAACGGTTGAAAACCAAATGGGCAAAGCACTTAAAGTTGCCCGTATGGAACTTAAAGAGTTTTTACCCATTACTGTTATGTTGTATAATATCCTTAATTAGAGAGTCTATTTCCCTGGCCAGATAGGTTGCTCTGCTTCATCATCCCAAAATGGACCCCACTGAATTTCTGTCAAAAGATCATGATCAAAAAACAAGTTAAGGCTAAAGTCGGGGTTAGCTGCTAAGCTCTGATTAGGAATAACATCAGTCGATAAATCTTCCAAGTCAAACTCCCCCAGGTTAAACACTTCCATTTGTTCCATCACTTCACCCTGGCTTAGGCCAATCAAATCAATTCCTTCGAAAAGAACATCCGGCGATGCAGTTGTTATCGAGGTGAGTTTCCAATTGCAATCTTCTTCAAACGACAAAGACAATTCTTTTTCATCAAAATGCCAGGCTTCCATGGCGCCTGATTCCTTGTCTCCATCCATACCTTCAACTTCGCTTGGCTCGCCAAGTATATCCAATATTTGCTGTCGATTTAGTCCAAATTTAATTTCACCAAGTCCTTCTCCTAAGATGATGTCTTTCATTGTGTTGTGTAATGATTGTTGTGTATTGGATACAAAAGTAGTTATTTTAGAATTCTTTAAGCCGCCTGTTCGCTTTTTTTAGCGATTGAATCTTTTTATTGCTGAGGCGTTTTTCAACGGAGGCTTTTGTGCGTTTGGTTTTTATACGCTTTTTAATTGGTTGAAGAGCTTTCCGCAGAATTAAATATACCTGTTCGATGGCTGCCAGTTTGTTTTGTAATTGCGAACGGTATTGTTGATTGGATACGATTAGTTCATACTTACTTGTTAGTTGCCCTTTTAACCGATGGATTATTAGTTCTTTCTCGTATTGATTAAGGATTTCCGATGCCATAATATTAAAACGCACCGTTACCTTTGTATTGACTTTATTAACATTCTGGCCTCCGGGTCCACTGCTTCGGCTGGCCGAAATATCAAGCTCATTGATAAAGATTTTGTTAGTTAGTGATTCGATCATAATTTCAATTTAAGGCCATAAAGTTATTTAAACGAGATTTGATTTACAGTATTTTGATTTATTTTTGTGATACCTGATTGATGCATGAAACGAAGCTTGTTACATATTGCCTTGTTCTTAATGACTTTTAATCAAGTTATTTCGCAGGAGTATGGTGGTGTCCATACGAGTCCTTACTTGCCATTTATCGGGCTTACCAATCAACCGGCCGAATTGGTTCGGCATGATGCTACATGGAACATCAATTTAATATCAGCAAAAGCTGGATTGTTGAAGAATATAAGCTTTGTTTCAGGCGACTTTTGGGATCTGATTGGTCGTGCCGGATTGGGGGATTTAAAATTCTTTTTGGCTTCAGATGAGTCCTTATTGTATGTTAAAGGTCGGGTGATTATTCCTTCCATAACTTATAAGCTCAATGATCGACACTCTTTAGGTGTAACGATGAGTGTGCGTGCAGATGGCGTATACAATTCATCAAACGATGAGTTTTTGAAGATTTTTAAAGGCATCGAAAATCCCGAATTCTTTGAAGATATAAAAGGAGAGTATTTCCGATCGCTGGTTAATACCTGGATGGAATATGGTTTTGCCTGGTCAACAACCCTATCCAAAACCGACAATAACTGGCTGACGGGTGGCGTTGTTGTTAAGGTACTGAAAGGCTTTGGTGCCGGTTACCTGGAGATGGATGACATTGATGTGATGTTTGATAAGGAGCATATTTCGCATTTCGATATGCGCATGTCCTATGGTTTTAATGAAGGATTGAATAAAACCATAAACGGCGGCGATATAATCGAGCAATCTGGTGATTTCGGAATTGGACTGGATTTGGGTCTAGGATATTCCTACCAACCAGATCATTTAATTGGGGTGAAAGGAATGCCCTATCGGTATAAGTTGGGTTTTGTTGTGTCGGATATTGGCCGTATTAATAACCGGAAAACCGAAAATCAGGCATCGTATAATGTGCAAATGGATAATGTGCCATACAGTCGGTTTCAGGGAATTGAAACCCTGGAAGCACTTAAAGATTCGATAGAGAAATCGATTGACTACGAGGAAATAAAGGAAGGGAGTTTTAGAACCAATTTGCCATTAACCTTTTCGGCCAATGTTGATTATTGCTTTCGACCCCATTGGTTTGTTAATTCAACACTTGTATTTCGACCAAAGTATTACAATTCGCTGGTAAAGTTGGTTTCAAAAAATATTTGGCGAAGTAATCTGACTGTTCGTTACGAAACCAGAAAATGGGGTGCATATCTTCCCATATCCTATTCATCGGCTTTGGGTTGGAGCACAGGCATATCAGCCCGCTATAGAAATTTATACATTGGCTCAACCACAATACTCGGAAATTTATTCGGCCAGGGAGATAGTCAACGGCAAATTTATTTTGGCTTGTCTATTCCTATTAAGTAATCGGTCTTAAACTGAACAAGCCAGAAGAGTATCAAAGTATCAAGCTACTCAGCCTGCTTCAATAAATTTAACTAGTCCTTTAGCCGAGTAGCTCTCTTACTTTAATATGTGTGCCTGCATCAGAGGCATAAGAAATGCCCTGGTGATTCAAAAATGTTGAATCAGGTCGGTTCAAATCAAGTTGATCGCCGTTAAAAGCAGATGCATAAGCACCAATCTCATTAAAAATACAGGCAGATGCTGCATAATCCCACAGGCTACCTGCACCATCTTCCTTTTTGGGGAACTTAAAATAGGTGGCAGGATGATTTTCAAGCACCCACATGGCGTTCATGGCTGCACCACCGTGGCAAATCTTTTTGAGTTGAACGGCTGATAAGGTGTTAAGCTTTGCCTCAACTTCGTCATACCTTGGGTGATCGAGAAAGCTGCGGTCGCAAACTAAGGTGAGTGTGGGGGCAGGGGTATTCAGTTGCCATTTCTGCTGGTTTTTGTATGCACCAACTCCTTTAATGGCGTGATACAATGTAGCATCAACTGGATTGTAGATTACACCAATATGCGGCACTCCGGTTTTATCCACCAAACCAATGGACACCGAATAACCATCCGTTTGATCAAGAAAAGGAAGTGTGCCATCCAGTGGATCGATGCACCAAAAATAGTCTTTCTGAAAACGGCTGCCATCATCGGCAGATTCTTCCGTAAGCATGGCTAAGTCAAACTTTTCCAAAGTGGGATGAAGTGCATCCAGAATTAGCTTTTCGCAAGCCAGGTCTACTTCGGTAAAAACCTGTGAAGCCAGGCAATCACCACCTACTTTTGTGTTAACCGTCAGTTTTTCTTTGCTTCGCTCAGTCACCAACTGACCTGCTTTTTGTGCTGCTTCGATGGCAATGTTACTAAGTTCTTTTAGTTGTTCTATGTTGAGGTGCATGATTCGTTAGTTATTGCTTATATGTTTGTTAAAAAAAGCTGCAAGCTATCGGCAGGCAGCTATTAGCTATGGATACTTGCCACCACTTCGCGAGCCTGGCGTTCGCTGTAGCTATTAATTTTCCAATGGTCTGGACTCCAGCCTTTTAAAAAGCGGTGAAAATCAGTCCATGCCACCGGGTATAATTCGCGCCATTCCTTTTCCAATACTTCAAAGTCGATTGCCGGATGCTTGCTGTTGATGGCTTGTTTTAATTCCTTAAAATAGTAATCAAGTAGTTTATTCTCCATCGCTTCACAATCTTCTTCGTAAAGACAACTGCCCACAAAATAGGCAACATCTTTCATGCCGCAGCCACCGCCAACGTACTGAAAATCGACAGCTGCAACCTGTGTTCCATCCTCTGAGAAACAAAAGTTAGCCAGCTTGGCATCGCCATGCACCAGGGTTTGAAAAGCGCCTTGGCGCAATAATTGATCGATGGCAGGCGCAGCTGCTTTTAAGGCCTGATCATCCATTATTTTCAACTCATCAGGGCGGGTATCCAGGTGCCAGTAGGTACCTACTTCCCATAGCCGATCAGCACTCTTGTTTAAAAAAGTAGCATGGAAATTGGCCAGCCACCTTAAGCAGGTTTGTATCTCGCGCCAACTAACAGAAGATAATCGACCCGAATAGCCCGAAGCATCCAGGTCTTCCATCAGCATTAATACTTCTTCGCCGTGGTGTTCCAAAGCCAGGCAGTGAGGTGTTCGGCACTGATCGTCACAATCCTGATTCCAGAATTCATACCAGGCCGTTTCAACCTGATAAGATTTAAGCTTTCGCTGGTGCGAGAAATTGGTGTTCCACCCGCGCGGATGATTGCTCGAATCAGGTAGCTTTACATGCTTTACCACCACCGAGGGGTAATTGCCACCCTTTAGTTGAAGCCGTAATATCTTTCCATAACCACTCCACAGGTTCTGGATGGTTTCCGTGCCAATAATTTTATCGGCTCCTGTGGTTTTTAGTACAATGTCCTGCAAATACTGATTCATCAATCGATCCATTCAAATGAGGCGCAAAGATAGTAATTTGGGCGATTGCACAGTGCGCGATTGGGATTCACGTGCATATCTTCCTGGTTTTTAAAGCCTTTCAGGTCTAATTAGCCGAAGAGATTAACGCTTAAATAATTAAGGTGCGATACTCAATATAATTTTCTAATTTAGTTACTGTCTTATTAAAACCATCGCTATGCCCTTAAAATATAAGTTGATTCGTAGCAACCTTAAATCGCACAACAATGGCTATATCGCCACCCCGGTATCGCGCAAAACGGTAACACAGAATGACCTGATTGAACGCATGTGCCAACAAGGCTCAGGTATTAGCAGGGGCGAGGCCATGGCAAATATAGAAGCCTATCATCAGGAGCTTTGCAATGCTCTTTTGGATGGCGATATTTATGTTAGCGAAATGTTTACTATTCAATCGTCGATTGCAGGTGTTTTTGAAAACCACGACAGCCGTTTTACCAAAGGTGTTAACGAAGTGAAAATTAAGGTGCAACCGGGCAAGCGATTAAAAAAGCTGGCATCGCAAATTAATACGCGCCGAAAAAGTAATGAAGGCGTATCGCCCATTATCAGTTCGATAAAGGATATAAACCGGCAGCCTCACCCCATGCACGATCAGGCAGGTGGCTTTATGATTATTAAAGGTAAGCGTCTTAAAATTAATGAGGAAGATGAGCAGCAAGGCTTGTTCTTTATTAGCCATACCACCGGGCAGGCCTATAAAACCACCAAATTGATTGGTAATAAACCAAAGGAACTAATGCTGCTATTGCCCGATATGCCTGTGGGAGAATATATGATAGAGCTTAGAGTGGTGTTTCGCAACAGTCGTATGTTACGAAAGGTTAAGTACCTTACCCTGTTTACTGTAAGCTAATGCAATTGGGTGTTTTACACTGCTATCAGTCACTTGTCGCCAATTGGCGACCGAATTGGTCGTTAGGTGGCGACATGTCGTGTCGTTAATTGGCGATTGCTTTTGTCGCCAGCTGGCGACAACTAATGGATAGGGTAGTACAATTGAGAAAAGAACCCGTGTGCAATTATGAACGACCCTATAATGGCGCGGCCTGAAGCCCGGTAATAAGGATATGTTGCAGACCTTCCGGTTTTTCGAATGCAGACCTAACAGGTTTTCGAAGCCTGTTAAGTCTTAGGATGTTTAAATCAGCTCTTCTCTAGCATTGCCTTAAGCACCTTATAATCGGTTTTGCCCGTACCTAAAACGGGTATTTCTTCAACCTGAATAGTTTCGCGCAGCTTGGCAATGGGCGCTACACCATTTTTAATCAGGTAAGCATTGGCCTCATTTAAGTCGATTGTCTGACTGGTAAACAGGGCTATGCGGGGTGGATTGCTTTTGTCGGTGCCTTCTACGGCAAGAACCTGTTCTTCGTCGCTGCCATATTTTTCCAGTAGTATTTTCTCAATAAAAGGCAGGCTAATCATCTCGCCGGCAATCTTAATAAAACGTTTTAAACGCCCGGTGATAAACAGGAAACCATCTTCATCTACATAGCCTAAGTCTCCGGTTTTGTAGTATTGTTGTCCGTCAATTTCCTCGAAAGGATTTAGCTCGGGCTGGTTCAGGTAGCCACTAAAAATATTTGAGCCCTTCACATAGATCATGCCTGCCTGGCCTGGCTTAGCTGGCTTATGAGTATCCAAATCAATGATTTTTGCCTCGATGCCCGGCAGGAATTGCCCCACACTGTTAAGTTTTTGTCGCACTTGCGGATTGAGCGTTAGTACCGGTGCACATTCGGTAATGCCATAGCCTTCGAGAATAAGCCCCTTATTGGTTACTGCCTCAAACTGCTCTTTAAGAGCGGGCGGCATGGCTTCGGCACCCGATATGGCATACTTCACCGTTTTTAAGGCATAGGCAGCTGTTGACCCTTCGGCAAGCAATAACTTCAAAAATCCAGGTGTACCCACCAGAACATTGGCTTTTATATGCTTTAAAATACGCAGTACCTCACGGGCATCGGTGGGGTTGGGTGTGTAGGCCACCTTAACGGCCGACAGCAAGGGCATAATGTTAAGCACCGTAAAGCCAAAGCTGTGGAAAGGCGGTAAAAACGACAGGAAATTAAGGTTGTTGTCCACATCAATCATCTTAAAGGCTGCCGAAAGGTTACTGACAATGTTTCTATGCGATAACGGCACTGCTTTGGGTAGCGCTTCACTGCCCGAGGTGAACAGGATTACGGCCGTATCGTTAACGGCTATTTTACGAGGATTAATAAATAGTTGTGGGAACTTGGCTTTTAGGGCGCCCTTTAGCTTCGTAGCCAGTGAAATATGTGGCACTTTCTTTTCCAGCAAAGTAATCTTCTCCTTAATGGCTTCGGGCAATTGCTCTTCGATTTTCTCTATAAAAGCACCGGCCGATAGAATGTTTTTCACGCCTGCCGTTTCGATGCAATGCAGCAGTACTTTTTTACCAACGGTCCAGTTGAGCATCACCGGAACTTTGCCGGCCAGGTAGCAGGCGGCTATCAGCAGGGTGGTGCTTTGTAGTGCCGGTAACATAATGCCAATGTGCTTTTCCTTAAATTCTTTTTTCATAAACTCGGAAACCACGCAGGCCTTCAGAAAGAACTCTTTGCGCGTAGTAGAACCCAACATGGCATCGTAGCAAAAGGCATCGTTTCCATTAGTGGTAAATGCTTTTATAAACTGTTGCAGAATGGTGCCGTCGGCACTGATGGCTAGTCGATGGATATCGCTTAAAGGCCGATCGAGTGTAGATGGTTTTAAATCGCTATCGCTTTTAAACTGTCCCAAGGCCACCAGGCACAAGTCGTGAATGGTTCTTATTTTGTTGATTTGGGGAGCTGAGAAAGTCGTAAACTGGTTTTCCACCTCCGAGATGATCTCGACAATATTGAGCGAGTCGGCACCCAAATCCAATTGCAAAAAGCTTTCTGCTTTAATATTATCCTGCTCTATCTCCAGTATTTTGGACACACAGCTTTTCACCTGATCCAATACTTCGTTGGGAATGCTTTGGGTGCTTGAAACACTTTGATCGTTAAGCCTTTTATCCGAACCCACAATGTTAGCGGGCAATGCTCGTTTTAAACGAGGTGCCAGAAAGTGGTATTTAAGGTATAATACCGCTTCTTCGCCCTTGCTATTATAAACCTGTTCGAGGTAGCGGTTGAAGATGGCTTTTCCGTCGGTGCTTTTGGCTTTGGCCTCTTGGGTGATATTAACAAATTCGAGTGTTACCCTTCTTTTAGGCAGAAAAAACAACAGGTTGCTCAGTACAATGCCTACCGACTTAAGCAGTGTTGCGAAGAAGGACGGTGATTTACCCATCCAGGCTTTTGACCAGCGACTGCCCCACAGGCCGGATATACGAACGGCAAGAATCTCTGCTTTTTCGGGTGCATTTAATACAGTTAACTGGGCACTCTGCTTGTTAATAATTCGCTCGTAGCCTTGCCCGGCAATCTGTCCACTGGGGTAGAGCACGATGTTTTTATCCATCTCCAGCCCTTTATCAACCGAGTCAACAATTTGCTGCAACACATTGGTGTTACGACTACCACTTTCCAGATCGCTTACCCGCACGGCTCCCCATGCCTTAAACAGATTTTTGGCTACAGGTATATCAAAATACGAAGCCAGCATCACCGGCACCGCCGAGGTGTAACGATACAGCCAGGCAAACAACAGGATGGGGTCCATGATGGCCTGGTGGTTGGGCAGTATCAGTTTGGCTTTCCCATTTCTTAATACTTCTTCTCCTTTAACACTTACCCGATAGCGCGAGCGCAATATCATGCGCAAAACAGCAAACAGGAATTTGGCTAAGCCGACTATGAATGGATGATGTTGTTTCATGTATTTGATTTAGTCAGTGATTAATAGGCAGAAGTTGGAAGACAGAAGGCAGAAGAGATTTTGGTGCTTAGTGCATGATGCTCGATGCATGGATGCAAAACTCTTCTCACCTCTCACTTCTCATCTCTTTTTATTTCTCTCATCTCATTTCTCCCTTCCCTTCTTTTCTTGCTCCCGGAATACGCAGCCAAAGTACCGTTGTAATGGCTATGGTAACAGCAAGTATAGTCACAAATACAGAAAGAGTTCCGAGGTATTCTTCCACAAGCGCAAATATTCCGGCTGATATCAATATGGCGATAAACACCATTTGGTTGTTATAAGCAATCACAGGTCCCAATGCTCTTCCCTGAACTCGATCCTGTAAAAAGGAGTTAAGGGGAATTTTGAAAAGACCGGCAAAAAAGGCGAACAGAATAATCAGGCCGGTAAAAACTACTTTGTTGGGAGGTAATAAAATAATGGCCAGCATCGAAAGTGTCATGCCGATACCGCCGAAAGTAACCAGTCGCGTATTGACACGGTGTTTGGATAAAACACCGGCAGCATAACAGCCCGCTCCAATTCCAATAGCAACAAAGGCCATAATCGAACCAGTTGCCGTATTGGATAGTTTTAATACTTCTTCGCAATAAATATATAGGTTCATCTGTATCATTGAGCCTATAAGCCAGAAAACAGAAAGGCCAAGAACGGTATAGTTAATGCCTTTAATACTCTTGCTCCATCGATACCATTTTAATGGGAATAAAAAAGGATTAAGCGTATCGTCGGGGTCGTCAACCGGATGTGATTCTTTGGGTTTAATCTTCAAACTGAACAACCAGCCAATCAATGCAATTGCCAGAATTGAAAGCACGATAACAATTGTTTGGCGATTGAAGTTCATGGCAGATCCTTGTATATCTGATAAATAACCGCCCATAAATGTACCAAGAAGAACAGCAATGAAAGTAATCATCTCCATGGCACCTGTACCAAAGGAGATGCCTTCTTTTCCACCGATATCGCGGATAATTCCATATTTACTGGGTGAATACAAGCAGCTTTGCAAACCCATTAGCAGCATGGCTGTTAAAACCAGTGCTATGCTATTGAATATAAAGCCCAGTGCAGCAATGGCCATAATTGGTATTTCGCCAAGTTTAGCCCATTGAATGATGGTGGCTTTTTTATGATCCTTGGCCAATTTACCCGCCCAAGGCGATAAAAAGATATAAGGAAGTACCAGTAATGCCGCTGCCGACGAAACCAGCGTTGCTTTACTTTCGGCACCAAGCCAAACCACACAAACAAAACCTATCAGAGTTTTTAATAGATTGTCATTTAAGACACCCAGAAAGTTGGTGATAAACAGCGGTAACCATTCGGTATGAAGTTTTTTACTCATGATTCAGGTTTTAAGCGACGTGCAACTTTTATGTTTTAGTCAAATGCAAATATAGTAGTTTGAAGGCAGATGGCAGAAGATAAAGGACATAAGACCGATGACCGAAGACGGAAGGCAGGAGAGGAGTGAGTTCAGTGCCTTGTGCTTAGTGCACAGTGCGCGAAACTCACCTCTCCCTTCTCACCTCTCTCTTCTCCCTTCTCACCTCTTCATACACCTCTATTCTTCACCTGTGTGCTCATTGTTCACAACAGGCCTTTGAATAGTTTCTTTATCTATCCAGTATTTATTGATACGGGCTATTCCCAGGGTTAATAAGCCAATGATCGATAAGAAGATCATTTTGCTTAGGCTGGCATCACCCGACAGATCCCAGAAGAATACCTTGATGGCAGTTACGATTAAAACTACAGATCCCATTATTCTGAAAGAGATGGCTTTGGTGTGCGCTCCCCAGATAAAAATCAACAAAGCATACACCATGTAAGAAATAGATATGGCAATGGAGCGACTGATAAATTCAATGTCATAGGCAATCCATAAGTTTTTGATTTGCACGGTAAATAATCCACCAACGATGATGTTGGCAGCAATGGCCATTAAAGTGCTCAATCCATTGTTGTCTTTCTGCTCCTTTTTAGAAGCATAGAAACCAAATGCCGCCAATGCAATCCACGTTAATGCACCTGCATTAAGGAAAGGAATGTATTTCAAACCGAATAGCTTCATCCATTGTACATCCCAGGCCACGGTAAACCAGTAAATAAGCAGCATCATCCAGGCAGCATAACTGATATAAACCAGTTCATTGGTTTTGGTAAAGCGTCCGATGGCGTAAGTACTAACAACAACCAGTAGCCACAGCAATGTTGTTACCACGTATTCCAGTCCATTAATAAACATTGGTTCGATGTTGGCTGCTGATATGGTAAATAACAACAAGCCAAGACATACATATATAATTGAAGGAAATGCCTTTTTATTCGATAGATAGAATATGAAGATAGCGGCTGTCATAAAAGCTGTACCAACAATCAGCAATGGAATGGTAAAGGTGATTTCGAAGCTGCCCAGAATGTAAATCGACCAGAAAATAAACAACATGGCGTTGATTAAGCTCAGGTACAGGTTCCATCCGGTAAATAAATCTTTTTCGCGATAGGAAGCATAAATAATTCCACCCATATAAGTGGCAAACAATGAAGCTGCGTAGAAGAACGGTCGTCCCCACGATTCAGGATCGAAATAAATAAAGTAGGTCGCATAAATCAGTACAGTAATGCCAAAGGCCATGGCACGTAATTCGGTCCATCGCTTGGAAATGCTGACGTACAGGGCTCCCACATTCAGTATTAGTACGTAGGCGAATAACAAGAGATCGTGATGCACTTCGGCTTTCATAAAAATTGGTGAAAGCAAACCTCCCATGATACTAATAAAAATGAGTGCCCGCAGATTGTAACGATAGCTTAAAAAAGTGGTCAGGGCCGTAATGCTCAATACCGAAATAAAGGTAATGTTATAAGGCCAGGTAAGGCTGTCGCTAAAGGCCACATACGAAAAGGTTGCATAAATGACACTCATGCCACTTCCAGCCAGCATTTGGCAGGTGTTTAGACTGTTCTTTCGGTAGTAGTTGTAACCGGCAAAAAGGAGCGTTACGCCAATGGCAAAGCCTGATAGAACTCGCAGTTCGGCAGGAAACCAGTCGTTCTCAAACGCTATTTTCAGGAAATAGGTGAACGACGAAAACAAGAACAAGATTCCAAGTGTGGTAATCCAATGTTTCTTAATTAAATCAATCATGATCATCAAATTTGGGTTATACTTTTGTGATAATTGACAAGGCAAACTTACGATGGTAAAGCATGGCAATACAAACCAATAATGTGTAAAAAAGGACTTTTGAAAAAAGTCGCAATGTTTATAGAATGACTATTATTTAGTAGATTTGGAGTATTGAAAAGGACTTTTAAAAATACCTATGGATGCACTGGTTAAAATCATACAAACCCTTTCTAAGGCCGATGCCATCGAGTTTACCTCTTTTATTAACCGCTTAAAGAAAAAAGACAAGCGGAAGGATTTAGAGCTATTCAATATCTTGCATAAAGAAGGAGAACTGGATCAAAAGAACATCGTTCAGAAGCTTTATTCCGATGGCAACCAGGTGGCCTACCATGCGCTTCGAAAGAAGCTTTTAAAGCATTTAACTGAATTTATTTATTTCAAACAGTTGCGCGAAGATGTGACTGCTGAAACACAGGTGTCAGCCTATGTTGGCCTGGCCCGGTATTTAAAAGAGTTTGATATTAACCACCTGGCCTGGAAATACCTTAAGAAGGCTGAGCAAATGGCGGTGAGTTTCGAATTGTATGCCATGGCTAATCAAATTGCACGTCTTCAGTTGGAGATGCCTCTGGATCAGTTAAAACAAAAGCTATCCGATGTTTTAGCCCGCAAGAAAGAGTATTTGCAACTGGCCATTGAAGATGATAAAGCTGATACGGCCTATAAGATTATTCAATACCATCTGCAGCACTCCAAAACCAAGCTCGATGGGCCGGATATGAAACAAATAATTGAACAAACATTGGCGGAATTTGAATTGCAGGTGGCTATTTCTTACCGTCCTTCCATGGTGTATCGTTTGATGGCCATTGCTCGTAGTGCGGCCAAATCGGCCAAGGATTATTATGGTTTTGAGCCCCTTTTGCTGCATTATTATCAAAATATGAACGCTGCTGAGCAACATTCAGGTACTGACAAAGTATACGTGGCTCGCCTGTTGTATATGATTGCTCACACCTTGTTTCGGAACAAGAAATTTAATCAGTCGCTGGAGTATGTTTACCTGTTGCGCGAACAATTGCGAACTGTTTCACGGGCTGAATATACAAAGCTGTTACCCCGTTTTACTCAGCTGTATTGTGCCTTGCGTTTTTTCACAGGGCACATCGACGAGGCCATTCGAATGGCAGACGCTACTTTTATGGAGAAGTTAAGGCTGAAGCCCGAAGAAGTGCTTAATCTGAAGCTGAATAAAGCGATCTACCATTTTTTTAACGAAGATTATCGGGTGGCACTAAAGGTGTTAATGAGCATAGAGCACAGCAATAACTGGTGTGCTAAAATAGCCGGAGTAGAGTGGGTGGTGAAAAAAGACATACTGGAGGTGTTTATTCAGTTTGAATTAGGGAAGTACGATATTGCTTCCAACCGCATTCGGGCTTTGTTGCGTCAGAAGCAAATGTTTGATAATCTGCCGCAGATGGAGCGGGTAAAGGTTTTTCTTCAGCTGATTAATCAAATAGTGGATGATCCGGAAATTGCAGAAACAAAAGCCTTTTACGATCAGGTGGAAGAAGGCTTTGACTGGATACCAATCGAACAGGAGGATTTACATGCTTCGGTGTATTATGCCTGGATGAAAGCCAAGTTTACAAAAAAGAAAGCCTACAATGTATTATTGGATTTGATTTTGATTGAATAATAGTTTTTTGAAAGCAGAAGCCTCACAACTATAAATCGTCATCGTGCAGGAGTTCAGTGAGAGTAAAGCATTTTAACTATTTTTGCAAGTATGCAAAACAAAGTACAAGTAAAACTATCGGCAAAGCATCGTAATGAACAAGTGGAATTACCCGAAGAACTTAAAATTATTTCGATTGAGGTATCTCGCGTAAAATGCAAAGATGTTTTGTTGGAGGTAATTGATGGGCAAGGGAATTCTAAAGGAAAACCACTTGAAAAATGGTTGCCGCAGATTAAACAAAAAGGCATTAGAAGCCTTCGTTTTATGATGAATGATTTCAGTACTCAACCTATCGAAATTAATGTATCATGGAAATGAACCGAATGATAATTGTGCTTGTTCTTGTGATTTTAAGTTTTTCTATGAGTTGCAACTATAAGCCTTCGGATTCTGGTTTTAAATCGGGCGATATTCTTTTTAGGGGACGATTAAATAGTTCTTTATCACAAGCTATTGATGCGGTAACTCAGACCAGTCAGGAACATCATTATACCCACATGGGGGTTGTTGCTGTTGAAAAAGATACGATATGGGTTTTACATGCCACCCCTGTGAAAGGTGTTTGTAAGGAATTATTGGCTGATTTTTGTTTGAATGGGGATGATTCAACGGTGGTTGGTCATTATCGGATTAAAGATCTGGGTGATGCTCATTTTGAAAAGGCTTTAAGTAAAGCTCATAAGCAGTTGGGACAGTCTTATAACTTTTCCTATATAATGGAAGATGAAGGCTATTACTGTTCCGAGTACATATATGAGATCTTTGCTGAAGATTCTGTCTTTCAGTTAGAACCCATGACTTTTATTGATCCGCAGAGCGGTGAATTTCATGAAGGCTGGATTAAGCATTATAGCGACTTAGGAATTGAAATTCCCGAAGGCCGCCCGGGCTGCAACCCCAATGGGATGGCAGCCAATGAACGCTTGGAGTTTCTGGGAAGAGTCAATTAAGTCCGCAGGCCGGAGTGGTAATTACTAAGAATTGCGTACACCGTGTTTCATACAAGGTGCTTCGAGCTTGCAGTTGAGCAATTCGACAATTAAGCGATTCAGCAATTTATCAAATTAACACATCAACAAATAAGCAAATATATCATGGGAATACTAAGAAATATTAAAAGCGATTATGAAATATATGAAAATACTGTGCAGGAATGCCTTGTGGCTATTGAGCGCAACGACTGTAAGCAAATAAAAGCTTATCGTAAAAAGTATAAAGGTAAAGAACCACTTCCGAGTCAGGTGATTGAAGGTTATAAATTTATAATGGATGAGGAGTTTGAATCATTGAAGATTGATTTTACTCAAAAGTTGAAGTTTGAGATTAAGGATTTGGTGAATGTGAAGGGGTAAATGCAGATACTATTTTGTGTAGCAAAGATTAATGCTTTGTTAACGTCGTATTTGCCTGCGTTTGGATTCTGTATTTGTAAATCGGCTATGTTTTTGTTCTATAGCTATGTGTGATAAATCAAGTATCCAATGAGTGGTTAATTGTTCATGTTCTATTAATTTAAGGTTATGTTAGGTTTGGGCTTCTAGTATAAATCCAAAATTTAAGTATCACGCTGTAATTTTTATGTATTTTCTGCTACTAATGGAATAAACCAATAAATTAACCAAGCATTGAATAACGAGAAATACTTCATTCAGCAGATTAAGGCTAATGAGAAGATTATACATAAAATAATCAATCTCTATGTTGATGATGCAGAAGATGAGAAAGATCTATATCAAGAAGTGCTAATGCAAGCCTGGAAATCTTTCAAAAATTTCAAAGGGGAATCAAAATTTAGTACCTGGCTTTATAAAATAACTCTCAATACTACGTTGACTTTTCGACGAAAAGAACGAAGAGTAATTAAAACTGAAGGTGCTGAGCTTAAGGCCTCAGATGCAGCCAATGAAAGAAGGGAAGATTATGAAGAGCTGTACTATTTGATAAAGCAACTAAATGCGGTTGATAAGATGATTATGACTCTGCACCTCGATGGGTTTAAAAACCATGAAATATCAGAAATGACTGGTTTGGATGCCAATCATATTAATGTTAAGCTTCATCGACTAAAAAAAAGAATTGTTGAACAATTAAAATCAAGAAGTTATGGATCTTAAGACCAAATGGGAACAACTTCATCAGAGTAAACTTTCCGAATCTACAATTAGTGAAGAGGATATGAAATTGGCGTTTAAGACTGAGTCGAAATTGGCTGTCAGTCAATTAATCAGAAGTCTGAGAGTGAATGCTTATTGGGGTATCGCAATTATTTTCTGTATTTTTTCGCTTATGTTATTGTCAAGAGGATCTTGGGAAGCGCTATTGACTCTTGGAGTTCTAAATTGTATACTAATTGCAGGCTTTATACTCCTTCGTTTCAAAACAAAAGAGTTACGAGTACAATCTGAGGAAGAGAATAATGTAAAAGCACACATTAAGCTAACCCTATCGATAGTTAATAAGGCCTTCAGACAAGAGCGTATCTATTATGCAATTTGCGGTCCCATTATTATTATATGTAGTATGTTATATTCAAAAATAATAGGTGGCCATTCAATAGCCGAAGCATTTAACAATACTCATTTTTTTAAGGTAGTTCTATTATCTATGATTATTATAAGTCCATTGAGCTATCACCTCGGAAAACTATTAACAAAAAAAGGCTTTGAACCATATATTAACCAATTGGAAGCGATACTTGCCCAAACGGAAGAACATTAAGTAGTATGTTATTAATGAATAAGAGGTAACCACATAAGATATGGTCTTTTGCTCTTGGGGAGCTTGCCTGCATAAGAATGTTCCAAACATTAATCAGTTTTGTTTGTCTATAATCTTATATCTTAAGATTGTAATCTTGCGTCTGCAGTCTTAATCTTATGTCTATTCTCTAATGTCTAATAATCATGAAACAAATTGTTCTTATATCAGCCACAATTTATGGCGGTCTTTCAGTTATATTGGGTGCTTTAGGTGCCCACGCTCTTAAAAAGGTATTGAGTGAAGCTCAACTGCAAAGCTTTGAAGTTGGGGTGAAATACCAGATGTATCATGCCATTGTGCTCTTGGTGCTTGGTTTTTTTCTGTCGTTCGATACGCGACTGCAAACCTACATGGGCTGGAGTTTTATCAGTGGTACTTTTCTGTTTTCGGTTAGTATCTTCTTCTTGTCGCTTCAATCGGTTTTGGGAGCGAATCTTAAGTTTTTAGGCCCTGTTACTCCATTAGGTGGCCTGTTAATGATTGTAGGATGGTGTTTGTTGTTGATTCAGGTAATACGCTATAAGTTTTGATGTATATTAGTGGATTGCTAAAGCTATATTAGTATAGATAACTTTGGAGCAGAAGGTTAAAAAGGTAACACAGAGGTGCTAAGACACAGAGATTAATTGGTAATGTATTTTGGTGCTGATTTATCAGATCCGTTAGGATTTACCTCTGTGAACTCTTTGTTAATGGTCGTCATTAGTTTTAATGGTTATTCGGATACTGTAAAAACAAAGTCATATTAATGGCTTTAAAATATAATTTTCTCTGTGCCTTTGTGTTTTCGTTAAGCTGTTGATTGGAATAGAACACTAAATAATAGAATAAACACTTAGCCGAAGAAAACGTCTAGTAAGAAAATGAGCCTGATCAGAAATCAGGCTCTCGAATAGACAAACAATTCATAGGAAACGTGACAAAACAAGTGCGTTTGTCCATTCGTAATTTATCTCCCGGTTATTTTTAGGTAATGCATCTTGGCGATGCGGTATTGTGTCTGCGCTTCGGTATGAGCATCCAATGATTCTTGCAACTGTGCCTGTGCCTCAAGCATGTCCGACACGTTAATCATACCTGCCTCATAGTTGTTTTGGTTCAAGCGCAGGTTTTCACGGGCTTGCTCAACTGATGTTTTAGATAGTTTAAGCTGTGTAAAGGCTTCATTTAAATTGTTATATCCCTGTTGCATCTGCAAAAGCAGCTGCTCATTGGTATTGCGTACCATATTGGTATTTTGGGTTTCTCTCAATTTGCGCTCTTTCATTTTGTGTTTGCCTTCCCACCAGCCTGAGATGGGAATGCTAATAGTACCATAAGCCATTGCCACATTGCTACCGCTATCATCCATTATATCGAAGTGCATAGCACCAACACCAACCGCTGCCTGTGGTAAAAACTCACCACGCTGTAACTTGGTTTTATATTGTTCGGCCTCGGTACTTTTTTGCAGCAGCAGATATTCTTCGCGGTTTCTTAATACTTCCTGATGGTTAACAAAGTATTCCTCAGGGTTTTTGTCGATGACAAGCTGATCGTTAAACGACACACCAGCCTGGTATTCGATACCGGTATACTGACAAAAAGCCATTTGTGCCAGCTCTATGCCATTTGTTAGTTTGCTCAAGTTCATCTGCAATTCATTTTGTTGTAGCTGAACCTTTAACAAATCGTTTCGGGTTATCATGCCCGCTATTACACTTATGCTTACATTTTGATGCAGTGTATCCAGCAGTGTCAAATAGTTTTCAAGCGTTTTCTTTTTTTCATACAAAGAAATGATCTGCCAGTACTGGCGCTCGGTTTCCAGTAATATTTCCTTGCGAATGGACTTTAACTGGATTTCATTCACTTCAATGCCAATCTTGGCCAGTTTATTGCCATTGGCAATTTGTCGGCCTGCATAAAGTGGTTGGGTAGCGGTGGCCATTGCGATGTTTCCTTTTTCAATCATCGACATGGGCATGCCCGGAAAATGGGCAAATTCAGTGGCGATGGGAATGTTTTGAGGATTGCCATCGTACACCGGAAGGTCCATAGCTGGCACATCCATTTCAATCAATGGATCACTAAAACGATAGGCAAAGGCAGAAGCTTCGACCTGAGGAAAATATTTGGTGAAAGCCGCCTTTTTAACCTGCTCGGAAGCTTTTACATCCAATGCTTTGTTTTTGATGTCGATATTGTTTAGCAAGGCAGAATCTTTACAGGCTTCAAGCGTGTAGGATTGCGCCCTTAACTGAGCCGGCATAAATAGTAAGCAGAGGAATATGGAATATATAATTAGTTTCATTACATTTTATTGTTTAGCTATTTGTAGTTGACAGTCTTGACTTTCATTTTGTCAAATATTTTCCAATACATTACCGGCAGCGATAGTACCAATAGAATCATCGAAAAGTTGGTTCCCCAAAATATAACGATGCCCATTGGCGACCACAGCGATGTGTTGGCCATAATCATTGGGATGATTCCGATTGCTGTAGTAGCTGAAGTCAGGAAGATAGGCACCATGCGTCTTAGCCCGGCATCATACGCAGCCTGGCGTGCCGCAACTTTCTTGTTAATGCGTAAATCCTCGGCATGCTCAAAAATTAGGATTGTATTACGTATGGAAATACCAAAGAGACTGATAATACCCAAAATTGCAGTCATGCTTAATTGCGTTCCTGAAGCCCACAAACCAAAGGATGTGCCCGGTAGAATCAAACTAAGCGAAAGCAAGGCGGCCAATGCCACGTTTATTTTCTTAAACTTTAAAAGAAGAAACAGGAACAGAATGGCGATGGAAATAAGGATAACTTCTACAATGGATGGGATGATCTCCATATCACCTTCGTGCATGCCGCCATATTCGTAACTAATGTCTTTGGGCAATGCCGGTGCTATTTTGCTATCAACCATATCTCTTACCTTATTGAAGGTCATATTTTCGCTGTAGCCTCTTTTAACATCGGCTATTATACTTATGGTGCGTATGCCGTTTCTTCGCACAATTTGTCCTTCGTTCCACACGGGTTTTACATCGGCAATTTGTCTCAGTGGCACTGCAGTACCGGGTATCAAGGTTGAAATGTAAATGTCACCTACTTCATCGGGTTGGTCATAAGTTTCCTCTTTTTGAGTCTTCATCACCACCGATAATGGGTAATCTTCTTCCCAAACGGTTCCAACTGGTATGCCCGTGTAGTAACTTGTCAGTTCCAGGTCGGCCAGGTTACGCACAATGCCTAAGCGCGATGATTCTGCAGTATTCAGATTAACCTCCATCGAAGGCAATGCCTCCTCGTAATTGGTGTGTAACCATACCAGGCTTTCTAAATCGGATAGCTCATTAATGATGGTATCAGCATAATTTTTTAGCTCGCCAACATCATAACCCGATAGACGAATTTCGATGGGTATTTGCGCCAATTGGTAATCCAGCTGTTTAAATCGGATATAGGCGTCGGGAAAGTAATTGTGGTATTTATTGGCATATTCATCCAGCAATTCAACCGTATTTTCAACCGAGGTGGTGTTAACTATGAACTGGGCAAAATTTTCACCGCCCAAATTAGGAGCATAGGTAGCCTGAAAACGGGGAGATGACATGCCAATGAACGATGTAATTGATTTGACCCGTTCATCGTCTTCCAAAATTTTATACAGGCTGTCGGTCACTTGTTCCGTTTGATTAACAGGTGTTCCCTGTGGCAGGTAAATTTCAACAGCAAACTGGTCCCTGTCGGCAAAGGGGAACATGCGCTGATCGAGAGAAAAGAATATATACACCGAAAAAACAACGATGCCTGCTACCAGCGAAAGCGTTAGTTTAGGGCAACGAAAGGTCCAGTCGAGTCCTACTACATAAATCTTTTGAATATACTGGTTAAGGTTAAACCTTTTCTTTTGGCCAGCCGGTTTCTTCTTAATCAGGAGATACTCAAGAAATGGAATATAGAACATGGCCAACAAGAAAGAAACCATCAGGGCCAGACTGAAGGTCCAGGGGAAATGTCGTACAAAATCGACCCAGATACCTGTGAAAATTGCCAACACCGGCAGGAAGATGGTACACAGAGAGATGGTGGCCAGAAAAATAGCACCACTATAGGTTTTGGCACTTAATACGGCAGCATGCCATCTCGAAACACCATTTTCCAGGTATTCTAAATAGCCGTCGATAACCACTACCGAATTATCCACAATCATTCCCAGAATAACAATCAGGGCTGCCAAAGTCACCGTGTTGAGCGGAATCTTCAGGAAGTACATAAAGCCGATGGTAATAAAGACGGTGATAGGGATGGTGGTTGAGGCTATAAGCGCTGAACGAAAGGGGAATAGAATCATCATCACCAGGATGATAATAATGATGGCAAAAACTAAGTCGCGCAGAAAGTCTTTAACCGATACACTTACCACCTTGGGTTGGTCGGCTATGCGTTCCACGTTGACATCAGCGGGAATAAACTCACTGAATTCGGCCAATAGATCATCCACATCGCTACCGTACTCAACAATGTTAAAGCCTTCACGCATTTCAGTAGAGAGTATGATGGCTTTCTTTCCGTTGTTCTCGGTGTAACTGGTCGCTTTTTTATATTCCTTTTTAACGGTGGCGACATCTTTTAACTTAATTATGTTGCCCTCCGGGTCGGAATAAATTATTTGCTCGGCAACCTCTTGTTCCGAATCGTAAACAGCAGACAGGTGTATTGGGATATTCACATCAGCTGTCTCAATAATACCCGATGAGGTGATTAGTCCTTGCGTAAAAAGATTCGTGGCCAGGGTTCTAAAGTTGATGCCATAGGTGGCCAGTTTATCACGATCCAAATACACGCTTATTTGTTCGCTTTGAAGGCCATAGCGGCGAAAGTTGGATGCCGATTTTAAGCGGCGCATTTTGTTTTCCAGTATATCGGCATAGTCTTCCAGCTCGCGATACGATCGGGTATCTGATTGGAGAGCGATGAGCAGGGCCGAGGTGTCGCCAAAGTCATCATTGGCAATAACGGCCAATACGCCTTGTGGCAATTGTGCTTTAAACAAGGTGATGCCGTGCTTTATTTTCGACCATACCTCGTCCTTATTGTTAACGTAATCTTCCAGCTCAACCATTATATACACAATGCCGTCGCGCGACATGGAGTAGGTTTTATCTCTGTTGATTTCCTTGTAGGTAAACAGGAAGTTTTCCAGGGGTTTGGCCAGTTGTTCTTCAACCTGAGCAGATGATGCGCCCGGGTAAACTCCCACCACTACACCTTGCCGAATTGTAAAGGTTGGAAACTCTTGTTTGGGCATTTTAAGTAAGGCATAAACGCCAAAAAGAGAGAGTACTCCTATTAAAAAGAACATGAGGCGATGCTGACGCATTACCTTTTCGATATAACTCACCTTTCTTCTCATAGAACCACAACATTTAAACCATTCGACACTTTCTGGTAACCATCGGTGATAACTTCATCGCCAAGTGATAAGCCATTGGTCACCACAACACCACCATTTTTTTGTTTTCCTGTTTGGATAATCTGTTTCTGAGCTTTATCATTGATCACCTTCCAGACAAACGATTTGCCGGAACCATCTTTTAAAACACATCGGTTAGGAATTGTAAGTGCTTGAGTTACTTGTGTATCTTCTATTCTGACATCACTCACCATTCCTGGTAGCAAAATGTTATCCGGATTTTTAACCCTTATGCGTAATGGGTATGTGTGTGAAATAGGATCGGCAACGATGCCTTTTTCAAATACCTCGCCCGTAAAAACTTGTTCATTGGCAGCTGATACCTTAATTTCTGCCTGTTGTCCAATTTGAATATGGTTCACTTCCTTTTCCGGCACAGAAATTTTAACAGCTATCGGATCAATTTTTAGGAGCGACAGAATCGTTTGGTTCGGTAATACGTTTTCGCCCATTTCAATGCGAATGCGACCAACCATGCCACTAAACGGCGCATAAAGTTTGCTGTCTTTCAGGTTTTTTCGTGCAATGGCTTCTGCTGCCTTGGCTTGTTCAAGGTTCGAGAGCATTTCAATGTATTGAATTTCCGGAAGGCTCTGGTTATCGTATAGCATCTGAATTCTTTTCATGGCATCTTCTGCCTGCATAAGAGTAGCCTGCGTAGCTTTATGCGCATTTTCTAAACTATAGGGATTCAGTTGTGCCAGAATCTGGCCTTGCTGAATGTATTGCCCTTCGCTAACATTCAGTTTAGCAATATTACCGGCAAGTGGGAAGCTGATAGCTGCTGCCATGTCTTCTTGTACAACGCCAACGAAATTTTTATTGCTTTGCTCGTCCTGAAGTTGAATACGATATGTTTTAACATAAAGGTCGGCATCTTTTTGTTCTTTTTTGCTGCTTTTAGAGGTGCAACTAAAAAGAATAAGTGCACAAAAAATAAAATGAAAGAGACCTGCTTTTCTCATAAATGAACTTCTTTGATCTTTGTTCTTAATTAAATAGATACTTTTGTATAGATCAGTTGTGCTGCAAAACTAAAGAGCATAGATCACTCATTCTAGACCTAAAGTGCCAATTAAATGTTCTAAAAGTCGAAATTTAGCAATGGGCTTAATGGATTTAATTATTTTTGAGAAAAGCACGAGAAATGGGCGAAAAGGTTTTATTCAATATTTCTATAAAATATTTGTTGCAAAATAACATTGGTAGTGGCCTGGGAAGCGAAATTGTTATCACCTCGCAGGTGCATGAGTACATTAACTTATTTAAGTTTCCCGTTCGTATTGATGCCATATTGTTGCTGGTTTGTGCCAAGGGTTCGGTTGATTTTTCTGTTAATCTGAAGAAAGTAACAGTTGTTGAAAATATGTATTTCGTTGGCTTGCCTGAGAATACTTTTGGATTGGACACGATAAGTGATGATTTCAAAGGATATGCCATGCTAATCTCGATGGATTATCTGCGCTCAATAAGTCTCGATTTGAAGGATGTTATGCCCTACTATGCTTACATTCGGATTCAATCGTGTTTTAAAATGGATGCTGCTAAGGTAATGGTGATAGCTCAGTATTTTGAGTTATTATCAGTATTGCTTAACGATGAGCTTGGCAATAGAAAAGATGAGGTGGTAAAAGGATTGATTATTTCAATGATCAATAAATTGTCAAATGATCTGGATGAGATGGGGATTCCCTCAATTAATATCAAAACCAAAAGTAAGGAATACTACTTCATGAAATTTATGGAGTTGTTACTGCTTAATTTCAGAGAGCAACACAGTGTTGGTTTTTATTCTAAAAAGATAGGTCTTTCGCCAAAATATTTATCCGCACTAATGAAAGATGTCAGTGGAAGCTCTGCCTCGGATTGGATAAATAATTACATTGTTTTGGAAGCCAAAACACTGCTGAAATATTCAGATATGAGCATTATGCAGATTGCCGATTATTTAAATTTTCCGAACCAGTCATTCTTTAGTAAATACTTTAAACACCATGTTTCTAAAACGCCTAAGCAATATCGCAGTGTTTAGAAATAAACTCATGAAGCTTTTTGAACTCATATTTTAAGGGATGAAAAAGCACCAATCCATTACTATCAGGGCGATAGATTGGAATGGTGCTGCCACTTGTAATCACAAGTTCCCGATTAAAATGTCTCGTATTCTTCCAGTTCGATGTTCTGGTTAAGATTAATAGGTACACCCGTTACACTTGGTACTTTAGGTTTGTTAGATGGCTTTTGCTCATTTTTAGCAGGCTTTGGTTCTTTTGGAGTGCTGGTTAAAGCCGTATTTTTTTTGTCAGTTGATTTGCTGACATCGAAGAAATTAACCACCTCACTCAATTGCTCAGTTTGTTGGCTTAACTCTTCTGAGTTGGCACTAAGTTCCTCAGCGGTACTGGTGTTATTTTGAGTTACCTTATTAAGTTCATTGATGGCGATGCTGATTTGATTCATTGACGTTCTTTGTTCTTTAGATGCCACATGAATTTCGTCGCTGGCTAAAGCATTTTTCTCCAGGAGCGGAATAACTACTTTACAAACATCAAGTGTGCCAGTTGCGCTGCTTGATAATTCATTACCAATTTCGGTTATGTTCTTGTTGATTAACTGCGTATTTTCAGCCAGCTTGCGAATGTGGTTGGCAATAACCGAAAAGCCTTTGCCATATTCACCGGCCTGCGCTGCTTCAATGGCTGCATTCAGGGATAACAGTTTTATCTGATCGGCCAATTCGCCAATGCTGCGAATAAAGCCATTCATATTTTTGGCCTGTTCAACGGTCTTACGACTTGTGGTTTCCAGCACCTCAATCTTTTGATTGATTTTTTTGGTAAGCATCACATTAACCTCCGAATTACCGGTGTTTTGCTCAACAGTAGCGTTCACTTCTTCCATGGTAGTTGCAATTTCTTCCACATTAGCCGCTTGCAGGTTGGCGCCCTCGCTAATGTATGCAGCGGCTTTGCTTAGTTCGCTGCTACCTACCTTTAAGTGTTTAACGCTTAATATTGTTTGCCGAAGTAGTTGACCGACCACATCAATGGTTTTGTTGAGGCTCAGCGATAAACGGGCAATTTCGTTATTGGAATTTGGAATGTTTAATTTTTCATTCAAATTACCATCACTTACTTTTTCAAGCAGTAGTTCAGAGTCAACCAGTGGTTTGAATTTTCTGTTGAAGGTAATTAGAATAAATGCGGATAAAGCGATTATAACAATTAAGCCTATGATAACGTTTCTTCCCACAACACCTCGCAATAGGCTGTTAATCTCCTCCTTTTTGTAACTGGCAAGAATGGCCACTTTTAAATGCTCGTTTACCAAAGGAAGTAAAATTTTGCTATCTCCCTTAAACTCATAATTAATGGCCTGAAGCTTCATTTCCTCTTTAAATACTTCCTCAGGTAAATCAAGAGCCGAAGTGTTTAATGACCAATTTAAGCTGGTGTCGGGATGAGCTACCATCATGCCATCGGTTGTGCGCATTACAAAGGCATAACCTCCCTGGCCAATCTTAAAAGTATTAATAACATCTTGAATTTTTGCATCAAGGTAGTTGGCAAAACACATGACGTATTTACTGGAGTCAGTCGAAATATGTACCGGAGTGGTACTTAATAACACGGTGCGATGCGTTACCGGGCTTAAACTCGGATAACTGGTGCAAGTTTTATTTTCCAGGGCTGCCAGGTAGTTTTCGTGGTAATCGCCTGAGTTGGCAAATTTAAGTCCTTGACTAACGTTTCTGGCATCATACTTAATTGAAAATCCATCGTTGGGCATTACCTCTGCAATGAATACATTTTCTGCACTTTCATGATGGTTATGTATGTGGAGTAAAAATTCCTGAATAGCTTCTGTGTCGTTATTGGCCAGATCGTGCCTTAGTTTTTCGTTATCAGCCATTTGTTTGGTGACGTAGTTCATCTCTTCAGAGATGTTTTCAATCACAGAATTCATCAACAAACAGGCATTTCTGGCATTGTTCTGATATTCTTCGTTAAAATCATTATTAAAGGAGTAGATATTACTCCCGGTCAAAATAAAAACTAATAAAGCAGTCGCCAGTGTAACTAAAATAAGTAGTTCACTGACCACGCTATTCTTCTTGAACATATCCGATTATTTTTCAAATTCAAACCCGTGATACGTCGATTTATATAAAAAGTTATAGTTAATGAATTAAATTTTAATAAAGGATTAAAATGTCTTTTGTTAATTAGTGATTGATGTTGCTTCTAATGTTCATATATACAGACTAGTAGTTGTTAAAGTGATGTTGGAATCTTTTCGGTATAACGTTTGCTTTTTTCTGATTTGAAGATGTATGGATTTGATATTGCTTCAATTAAATATATGTATTAACAATATAAATAAGAGTGCTGATTTGATGTTGAACAATATTATCTAATACATAAAAATAGGCGATAGTAAGCTGAGTGTTCCTGATGTATAGAACTAAATTATGTCAAAATGTATGCACTTAAGAAGATGTAAAAGCGATTTGATATGGGTGGTAAAACACAATACTTCTTCTAAGTGTATGTTAAATAAGAATTGGGGTATTTGATCGAATTTGACTAAATGGTGTTGGTAATGAGAGTTTAAGAGGAGGGTTTTTATTGAATCATGTACTCGTGATGTTTACAAATAAAAATTGTGGTTAATAACAGAAAGCAGCTGAAATTACTGTTATGTAGAGAGCTTAGATTTAGGTATGAAGAAAAGTTTAACTTGTGACCAGCTGGTATATACGATGTATCAGAAAGAAAAAGAAGCTTGTTCAAGAAAAAGTTGGTAAAAATTAACAAGATGCCGACCAAATGGTCTATTTTTAGGCCCGTTTTACTAACACAAATCTAAATGAAACATTTTCTACTCTTGTGGGCTATGTGTTTGTTTTTTCAGGTACAAGCACAGATAGTCATAAATGAAGTTGATGCCGATACACCTGGAACCGATACCAATGAATTTATAGAATTAAAAACGACAACAGCCAACATGGCTTTAGATGGTTATGTGGTGGTGTTGTTTAATGGTAGCGACGATAAAAGTTATCAATCCTTTGATCTGGATGGCTATACCAGTGATGCCAACGGACTATTTGTTTTGGGCACAGGTAGTGTTGTCCCATCGCCTGATTTGGTTTTTTCAAAAGCCAGTAATATGGTGCAGAATGGTCCCGATGCTGTGGCTGTTTATAGTGGTAATGCCAGCGATTTTGCCAATGACACACCGATTACAAAATCTGGTTTGTTAGATGTGCTCATATACGACACCAGTGATGGGGATGACTCGGGACTGTTAAACGGTTTTGGGGTGACCATCCAATACGATGAAAATGCCGGTGGCGACAAGGACAACCATTCAAACCAACGTAAAGCAGATGGTACCTTTGAGGCAAAGGAGCCGACACCGGGCGCTTTAAATGATGGAGGGAGTAGCACAACGACTTCTGTAACGATATCAACGGATCAAAGCAAATATACCGAAGGTGAGAGCTTTGATGTGAAGTTTACATGTTCGAAGGCCGTAGAAGGAGATCTTGTCATTAATTATACCTTGGCTAATGGTGACTTTACGAGTACCGATTATAATGCTGTTCTTACTTCGACAATTGCAGACGGAAGCACTTCTTCGACCGTAAGCGTTAGTCTGGTTGATGACACAGATATTGAAGGCACCGAAAGCCTGGTGTTGCACATTGATGATTTAGGATCGGCTTACCAGATAGTTAATAATGACTATCCGGTAATGATTCGGGACAATGATTACGATGTTGATGGATATGGAACTCCAGTGGCTCCATCCTATGGAAATGTGAGTTCAACTGCGCCCGATTCGTATTATCAAAGTTTGAATGGTTTATCGGGTCAGGCGCTTCGTGCAGCGATTACAAATTTGATTTCAGATCCGAATGTTGTACGGGCCCAAACCTATGGTGATGTTTGGGATATCTTGAAGGAGGCAGATGTTAATCCGGAAAATGAAGACCAAGTGTGGTTAATATATACCGAACAAGGGCGTCTTAAGAGTGCACAGCAATCAACAGGATCTCCTATTGGAAAATGGAACCGGGAACATATTTACCCTCAATCAAGAGGTGGTTTTTCCGATGGTACATCCAGGAGTGCTGACGGAAAAGAGATATACATGTATACCGATGCAACGCATACCGAACATGGCCATTCGGATGCTCATGCCTTGCGACCGGCTGATTCGCAAGAAAATTCCAGCCGTAGCAATAAGGATTATGGTACACAGTACGCCGGACCAACGGGGAATGCCGGTAGTTGGAAAGGTGATGTAGCTCGCAGTGTGATGTACATGGCTTTACGATACAATTCCCTCGATGTAGTATCAGGTGATCCGGATGATGCAACTGTGGGGCAACTGGGCGATCTGAACTATTTGCTTCAATGGCATATGGCAGATGAAGCCGATGATTATGAAATGCACCGTAATAATGTGATTTACGAATGGCAGTTAAATCGTAATCCTTTTATTGACCATCCAGAATTGGCAGATTATGTGTTCGGCGATAAGCAGAACGAGGTTTACAATAGTGCCACAGACATTGAAACTCTCACAAATACTATTGGTATTCATCCGAATCCGGTACTTGATCAAATCTATTTCTCCGAAATGTTGAATGGCAACATGGAGATTTACAGCCAGGATGGTCGTTTGGTACATTCAGCAGAGCTGGCAGGCAAGCAATATGATTTATCATTCCTTGAGAAAGGTTTGTATATATACCGTTTAAAAACTAAACAAGGAGTTAGCGTTGGTAAGTTTCTGAAAAAGTAATTTCTATTGATACAATGCAGTGCTTAAAATAGTTTTGTAGCAATATTAAAGGTGATTTATGACCAACTTGGCAAAATAATAAATGGCTCTTGATTTACTCAGGAGCCATTTATTTTATGTATTAATTATTTCAAAGATATTGCTTTATACTTTATTCGTTCGACTTCTGAAAATCCTCAAGGTAAGCAGTAATATCAATTTTCTGAAAAGTCATATGTGCCTGGCTACCCTCATATACAATTCCAATGGTATGATTATCGATGGAGCTTAAGCAGGAATATCCTGCTGCCCTGTATTCATCCAGTTCTATCCAGTACTTTTCCGGCCAGCTTTGGCCTTTATCGAAACTCATTTTAATGGTTTGTTTAATGCGGGCTTGTTTAGAGTTGGGATTTGAAAAAAGCAAGACACTTTTTTTATCGCCACTTTCTGTTTTGTACTCATGTTTATATAAACTGGCCATGCAAACAGGTTCTATTAAAGCCCCATGATGAGTGGTGTGCTCCGTCCAATTAGCACCCATATCTGTTGTGGTGAAAATAGCACGTCCATTATTATCTCCTTTTTCTTTTCGGTTACGATTATCGCGCATATTGAGCATTAGTTCACCTTCTTTTAATTCTACTACAGAGCATTCTGTTGTGTTCGTGAAGGCCTGATTGCTAGTAATCCAAGTTTTTCCGCCATCTTTACTATAAGTGATGTTTGAGAATGGTAAGCCAGTTTGGTTGCGTCCCTGAGTTGGGAATACCAATGTGCCATCTTTCATGGTGATGCCGGCGCCCGGAGCAGGAGCCCATAACCACCATTCTTTCTTTTTACACATTTCTGTCAGGTTAACAGGTTTGCTCCATGTTTGTCCATCATCCGTACTTTTTGAGATGATGAACTGGCTGGTTTGATTAACCTCTAAGCCGGGTTGCGATCCTCGGTTACGCCATTGGTGATTCCACGCGGAGCTTTCTTCGTTTAGGCCTTGCAGCCATTTACCCTCAGCGTTAATAACACCATGCATCCAAAGGCCTGCAATAAATATGTTATCAGAATTTTTATCAACCAAAATACAGGCATCACTTACGCCATTAAATTTTTCAGGAAGATTACCCCATTGCCCCATGTCTTGAGCAATGTGCATGGCTTCCCAGGTCTCGCCGCCATCTGTTGATCGGCTTACACCAATATCGATATGTCCCTGAAGATCTCTGCCACTTTCTCGTCGAACATCATAAATTGCAAGCAAGGTGCCGTTATTTGTTGTTGCAAGGCCCGGGATACGATAGGTATGTACATTGTCCTGTCTATGCTGACGAAGTGCGACACCAGTTCGCCAAAATTTAGAATCGTCAATAGGATTTAATGGAGATAGCCGTTGTTCGTTAACTGTGGCGTAGGCTAGCTTAGCTTGTAGCTTGGTAAGCAAATCGCAGTCGTCCTTTAATTGAAAACTTAGCCAGAAATAGTTTTTACCTGGCTTTAACGTTTGCTTACCACTCACTATAAGTTGTTTCTGGGGAGATATGCCCTTGCCAAACGTTTGATCATCGATAAAATGATTCTCTTTTGTACCCGAATAAAATACTTGAACTGATTTTACATTCTGAATAATGTTGTCATTCAAGGTAAAAGATAATTCTGTAACTGTTTGGGTATTCATCGAATCACCTTCTATAAGTACTTGTAAAGCCGGGTTATTCTTTTTCCACTTTAAAATAGGAAGGTTTACAAATACACTGTCAATTTTCTCACTTTGTTGTGGCCTGTTACAAGCGCTTATGAAAAGTAAGAGTCCTATAAATGCAATGGTATTTATTGTTTTAATTGTGTTCATTATAAGAGTTTTAATGATAGTTTGTATTTGTGAATAACGAAAATAACACAGGGACGCAATGACGCAAAGCTTTTATGAGTTTGATAAGAAACACTGTGACTTAATGTCTCAATATTTTTTATTGAGAAGTCTCTATTCGCTTTCCGTTGCATGCCTGATTGTTTTATTAAAAATTGTTGACCTAATGACATATTGTCTGACAAAGTGAGTTTTGCGTTTTCTATTAATTCATTTGTATTGTTTAAGGAGTATTACCTTTTACTAATGCAAAATATAATTGCAGATGATTTCTCATGGCTTCACGAAACTCTTCTTTTTTATTGTTTTTAAGTAAGGTAAGTAGATGTTTGTGAGAAACGGAATTGGCAGAATCACTTTTCTCTATCAAAATATCGAAGTTCTCTTTAGCAAATACAAAGATGGGGTAGAGGATATTTTGAAATTGTTGCACAGTATTATTATTGGCTATTTGCAATAGGCGAACATGAAAGTCATAATCACTTTGAGGTGTGAATTGATTGGCTTTTATTTCAACTTGTTGGGCTATAATTTTCTCCAAATCTTTAATGTCTTGTGGTACAACATTTTCAAATATAAAATCAACAGCGCCCAATTCAATCATAATTCTGAAACCTAACAAGTCGATTAATTTACTGTCGCTTAATAAATGTGGGTTCATAACCCGTTCGAGTCCGCTAAATAAGGACGGTTCTCTTAAAATCATGCCTTTTCCAGGCTTCGATTCGATTAAGCCAACCATTCTAAACCGGCTAAGCGCTTCTCTTAAAACACTTCTTCCTACACCCAGCGCATCTTTTAGTTCAATTTCACCTGGCATCGTGTCGCCTGGTTTAAAGCTCATTTCTCTAAAGTAATTGAGCAACTTACTTTCAACCTGATCTACAAGAGATGGTTTCTGGCTAACTCTTAAACTTGATTTTAACATCCCTACTTATTCATATTGTCTGACAAATGTAGGTGATGAAGCATTATTGTCCAAAAAAACGATAAAAAATGAGTTTTAGTGGTTGTAAGTTTTAAAATATGAATAAGTGTACTTTTGATGCCATAAAGAATAGGGTGTAGCTTTTATAACTTAAATCCGAAATTTAGTTTTACTACCGTGTTTTTAAATTTCTCGTCAGATTTGAAATTCTCATATTTCATTTCGCGATTTAAGCCCCAATCAACAGCCAGGTTCACCAACAGGGAATGACTATTTAAGCCAATGCCAGTAGATATGCCATAATCGAGATTGTTGATTTTCTTTCCTTCAATTTCGAAATCTGGCTTATATGGCTCATCATTTATATACATTTTTGAGTTGGAATTGTTGAATAATAAATAGCTGGCATAAGGGCCAACAAAAGGGTAAATGTCTATACTCGCAAGCGAGAATTTATATTTAATGGTGATTGGCAGGTCAATGTAATAATTATTGATTTGCGACTCAATCTGTATTGTCTGGTAATTATTGGTAAATCCATCTGATAAATAAAACACAATATTCGATTTGCTCCTTTCGCGTTTTAAGGCAAAACTTGCTTGAGGGGATAAGTAAAAGCGATTACCTATTGGTAAGTCCAATAAGCCGCCTATCTGAAAGCCCAATTGCTTTGTTCGATCCAAGTTATCTTTATCCTTGAGTTCCGATAGAGTTGAGATATTGGTTCCGCCAAGCAAGTAAAAATCTTGTGCCATTAGTTGCTTGCTAAATAGGAATAGGCTAATGATTAGAAGTGGTTTTAAAATGTTCATATTTGTATTCTGGAGTGATTAAAATTAAGATTATAAACAGTTGATTTCTATTGCAGTTATAATTGCTTCTTTAAATAGATCATATCAACAAGTTGTATGCCGTCTTCAATTATCGGGTGCTTGTAATTATCTGTAAAGAAGTTTTTTTATCGATGCGATTGCTCAAATCCACAACTCTCATAAAATGACAAAATTGCTGGTGTTTCACCCGTTCCAACGAGCATCGTTTTATAGTCGTTTTTGTAATAATCCGAAATAAACCTGATTATTGCTTTGCCATAGCCATTGCCTTGATACTTCTCATATGTGGCCAGGTTCTTCAATTCGCAGGTTTCTTCATTAATTGAAGCTACTACGCAAATCGTCTTCAGGTCGTCATCGTACAGGGCAAATAGATCGCCATGATCCAAATACTTGTCAATCATTTCTTCCGACTCATCTGCTAGGAGTAACAAATCAAGGTATTGCTTTTTGTTTTGGTTGATTTTTTCTATTCTCATTTTATCTTTTAAGTAAGAATTTAGCTTAGCTGATATTCAGCTCTTTAGTTGTGATAAAAGGAAGAGTATGCATTAATAGGCGTAAATCGTGGGTTTTTGTATCGTTAGTTAAACGTATTTTTCCATCAATTATCGACTACTAAATTATTAATTATGATTTAATAAAAGGCACAATTTTACAAATGTTCTATTTTGAATGATTTGTTGTTTATGTTGGCTAATGAAGTTATGGACATGGGTAACATAATGCAATTTGATGAGCTTTCAAATAGAGAAGCATTGAGATGTTCCATATTGTTTCTCAATAGTACTTCTCAATTCCACCAAATCCTTTAATTTGTTTATTGTTCCTGGTTTTTTCAATAAAGTTTTTCAGTCGTTTTTCAAATTCGTCCGGCCTCTTCCGTGCCGATTCAATGTAGGCAATTCTTATTCTTTTGTAGGGTTCTGAAAAGTTAAGATAGTTTTCCCAGACCGATTGCTCCGCTTTTAACTGAGCGATGATGTCTTTTGGGAAAATAAATGCCTGTTGAATTATTTCCGCAACTTCGTGCTCAATGGAGTTGTGAATCAGTTGCTTTTGGTAAAGCCATCTTAATCGTTCGATGTTTGGTTGCGAGAAGTTTGAATTGTTTCTCCTTTTACAAAACCTTTGAATAGACGTTTCAGCGTTAAGTGATTTAAGCGTACTGTCAATCCAACCAAAGCAGAGAGCTTCCTCAACTGCGTCGTTGTATAGGATTCGTTCTTTACCGGTATTTTTTAAAGGATATTCTAACCAAATTTCATCCTTTGACTCAAACTGTTTTTCGAGCCATTCTCTCCATTTCTTTCTTTCGGTAAAATATTTGGTTTCTATTTTTTTCATTTGTCAAACAATTGTCAAATTACATATCACCTTATAATAGCGCAAATTTGCCATTTCTACATTTAGTTTTTCACCGCGCTAGGTTGTAATAATTAATAACAATTTAAGGTTGTTTTATTGTGGATTACTGCCCACTGTCATTTCGTGCAATTTTTTCTTTACAAAATCTTTTAAAACGAGAATTAAAATGACGCTAATAATCAGGCATGAACTAAATGCCAGATAGGCGATCGTTTGGCTTTCCTCATAAAGCATTGCACCTATGAATAGCAATTGGTTGGAGATACCTATTGTCAGAAACCAGATTCCCTGAAACAGGCCTTTTCGATTGCTTGGAGAACTTCTGTAAATAATATAAAAAATGCATGGTGATAGTATGGTCTCAGCGATTAGCAGAATAAAAAAGGACTTAATGAAAATTGTTTTGGCTCCAACAATTGGGACCAGTGAATCAAAACCCGCCATTGTAACAAATGCAAAGGAACAAAGAATGACACCAATTAAAACAATATTTAAAATCTTCGTCCAGGTTAATGGCTTTATTCTGGTTATTATAATGGCAAA
This sequence comes from Carboxylicivirga sp., assembly GCA_025210475.1. Taxonomy (GTDB): domain Bacteria; phylum Bacteroidota; class Bacteroidia; order Bacteroidales; family Marinilabiliaceae; genus Carboxylicivirga. The sequence goes on from JAOARW010000121.1 coordinate 159,267, forward strand.
AACAGCTAGTAACGCAAGGAATGCATAGGTACTTAAATCCTGGAAAGTTTGATTAAGTTGATAGCCATTTTCCAAATAATCTTTCACAGAGAAGCTGAAGACCAAATCTTTTTGATTAAGGGCAAACCTGATTAAGATGCCGATAAAAAGCACTGAAAACAAGATGACTTTATTGAGCTTCCTGACGGATTGGCTGTTATAGCTTTCACTTTTATCTGGTTCTAATTTAGTTTGACTTGAAATGTGCCTGAATTTATTGAAGAGAATTAAGGAAATAATACCAAAAACCGATGCCAATAGAAATACGGCGCTGAAACCTAAATTGCTGCGTAAATAAACGGAGATAAATGGTGCTATTAATCCCCCGGCACTGGTTACAATGGAATATAAAATAAAGCCGGGCAAACCAATTATCTCATTGTCTTTTTCGTTGTAACTATTTCCTAAAAGCACAACAATATTGGGTGAAATAAGCCCCAGTCCTAGTGCCAGAATAATTAAGGCAATTAGTGTTACAACATTTATATGGGGAAGAAAAGCCAGCGATAAATACATGACTATTGTGATCATCATGCCTGTTGTTACGATTTTATTTCGCTTACCGATGTCACCTAAATATCCCGAGATTAGCGACAAAAAGAAAATGGCGCCATAAAATATGCTGTAATAAACGCCTGTTGATGTGGCTTTCATATTCAGCGACTCGCTTAAAAACAGCGTGAGTATTGTTATGATTAGATAAAAGGCTAATCTTTCAAATAGTTTTGATAAGAGTAAAACCGAAATGCCGGTTTTCTGCTGTTGTGTTAAGGTTGATTTCATCTGATTATATTTTCTTTCAATTGTCATAACTTGTCCCGCCGGGCGGGATGGAACTCCCAAATAAATTTGATCATCCGCCTGAGTGTAAATTTGGATAATCAAGTTTGTATGGTCGTTTCATGTGTTAATTAATAATTTTTTAATGTGCGATCGATAAAAAGCCAGTAGCTTTTAGTCTTTTCATTAATCATCCGTTAAATATAATTCTTTTATAACTTCTATCTTTCGTGGATCCTGTAGCAATGACTGGTCCGAAAACATCATAATCCCGCTGGACGGCGAGGAGCTGCCTTGCAGCATTGCTTCCCGAAACTCATTGGGACTAATGACTCCCGGATGATTATGAGCCTGCACAATGGGCCATATTTCAGGTTTGTTTTCCGGGGGTATTGAGTTGGTGATTGAATCCAGCCACCTGGTATATTCGCCAATCCAATCAAGGGGCCGATCTTTCATCTGGTGAAACAGCATAGGGGCCAATACATCGGCTTGTTTGGCGAAATCATTTATATCGATACCCAAGTTGCGATAAAGAGCAGAGTCGTATTCATCGGGATACCAGGCACAATAAAATAAACCCAATAAGGATTCGGGCTGCTTGCTAAGCAGGATTTGTTTCAGATCGGTTACCCAATTGCTTAATACGCTGCAACGCCACTGTCGCCATTCTTTTTTGTGAAAAGACAAGATCTGATTGGCTATCTCAGGAATGCTATCTCTGTGGAGTTCAATATGGTAGGCTTTCGAAAACATATCGGTGCAACGCCCGCAAAAACAGGTTTCGGGTAATATGGGCTCTGGTGTTTCGAATTGAGCATGCCAATGCAGGTAGTCAAGAAAAATGCCATCTACCTTATAACGGTTAAGAATGCTTTTAAGGTGCTGCCTTCGGTCTTCTTTAAAATCAGGGCAGGTAGGGCAGATGCCCATAAACCAGTCGGCCGGTGGCGATGCTTGCCCATTGGGTTCGATGGGCAAGCATTGGGGATTGTTTTTAAGAAATTGCTTGCCATTTAACACCGGAAACTCCACAAAAACCTTGCAGTCCTGTTCGAGTGCCGTTTTGTACAATTCATCATTGAGCGAATGGCTTCTTACAAATAGGGCATTTACACCCAACTCATTAAAGGTATATCCGGCCTTCAGTAAGGTGCCCGGATTGCCATAAACACCTTTGATGAATGGTTTTTCGGACTTATGTTCATTCGTGTTGCAGGCACCGAAACAAAGAGTCAAAAATAAAGCAACAAAAGCAGGCAGTATAAAAGGCCATCTCATAATCATATCTTGATTTGGTAACTGTTTATTTTATTAGCTTCCTTGCCTTTTCAGAATTTTAGCAATTCGATTATTAATAATTTCCGATAAGTTCCAGTTGTAGAGTTTAGGATCGGTTGTGCTGTAGAATGCCACAACAACAGCATCAATATCTTTATGGTATTCGGCAAAGCTTTGGTAGCCAGGAACCCAACCGGAGTGCTCGTATTCATAAATTGAAGCATATATTTCCTGCTCTCCCTGTTTAAATAATGATCCATCATTCAATGCTTTGAGGAATATACCAACATCTTCTGCTGTAGCCAGCATGCCATGTTCATCAGCCTTTAAATCATGCGGATATCCCACATGGTAGCCACTCATCACATTTTTCATGTCTACTTCGCTCAGTGAACCATAGGTGTTATTTAGATTTAGTGGCGTTAATATTTCTTCCTGTATGTATTGAAAGTTGCCATAACCCAGCGCATCGTCCATTATTTTATTGATTAATAAATAATTTGTATTGCAATATTCATAGCTTTCACCGGGTTCAAAGTTTGCAGGTTTGTCCAGAATCAGTGCCAGGCTTTCTTCGTAGCTTTGTGTGGGCGCCGCCCAAAAGTTAGGAGCGTCGGTGAAATTTGGCATTCCGCTTTGATGCTGGATCATTAGCCTCAAAGAGATCTTCTCCGCGTTTTCGATTCTTCCCTTAAGCTCTGGTAAATAATCGGCGATGGTTTTGTCTAAGGAAAGACGTCCATTACTAACTAATTTGGTAACAGCTACTGCATCATACAGTTTGCTGATGCTGGCAATTTTAAATAAAGCATGTGGGGTGGCCGGGATTTTGGATTCACGATTGTGCCAACCGGAAGCAAAATACTGAGGTGTTTTACCTGTTTGATGCACATAAACAAGCATGCCGTCAAATCCGTGATTGATGGCTTCATCTGCTTGCTCCTGAATTGTATCGGGCAGGGGAAGAATCCATGCTTTTACCAATAGCCAGGGAACAAAGAACAAGGATGCTATGGATGCAACGATAAGTACTATCCTTAGAATTCGTTTCGTATTTTTCTTCGTCATAATTCAGGATTTTAATTTTTCATTGTTTCATCGGCTCGAACAGGAACTGTATGGGATGTCTAGACATTTAACTCTCAAAACACTGAAATGTTTTTTAATGTATGGAGCCTAAAATTACCAAATCGCCCTGAATTACGCATATTTATTTTCCAGTGGTATTCCTTTCCTACTAGAAGAGGAAGTGTTAAAGCCGGGAGTGCAGAGAATTAAAATAGAGGTTGTTGTTTATTGGAAACCACTCCTTCTCCTCAAGGAGAAGGTCGGGATGAGGTGATAATTGGTTTGTGGAGGTATCCTATTTCAATCCCCCACAAAGTTACATAACGAATAATGGAGGTAATCAGCCCCCTTCTCCAAGGGGGAAATGAATATTTAGGCAAAAACACCTCACCTCAATCCTCTCCTAATAGGAGAGGAAGTGTTAAATACGGAGTGCCGGAAATTAAAATAGCGGTTGTTGTTTGTTGAAAACTACTCCTTCTCTTTGAGGAGAA